>JAPOOG010000009.1 GCA_026713545.1 Bryobacterales bacterium | reverse complement strand
CCCGCCATCGCCGAGCGAGTTGATGTAGCCGGTTTCGTAATTCCCGGCCTTGATCCCCGCGATGCGGAAAGCAATGCTCGGTCCGGAACTCACGACTTCGTCGACGGCACGCCAGACCACGCCGACATTGATATCCTGCAAACCGTTGATACTCTGCTGCGAGGGGGGCAGTCCCTCCCCGGTGATGAATGAACTTCGGGCTTCACCTACCCGAAAGTCCAACGCGACGGAATCTGAAAGACCGTAGACCCCATCCACCCACACGGTTTGCTGCGAGAGATTGGCACCCCCGCCAGGAGTCGGGCCTTTCACGGTGCTGCGATAGAACTCAGTAGCGCCCTGCGACACATAGGACACGGTGATAGAGCCTCCCCCGGGTGCGGGAAGCCACGGCGAGCTGCCGGCGAAAGCCGGCGCCGGGAAGACGGCGATGGCTGCGATCGCAGCCAGAATAATCATTAAATTACGTTGCAAATTATGTACCTTGATTCCCTACCTCAGTTGTTTTGGTTATTTTGCTCTTATCGAAAATAATGCGCTTACAGCTTGTAGCGCCGAGTGAGGTAGTAGTGGACGAGTTCCTGTTCGTCCACCTTGCCGTCACACTCGGAGCCACGGTCGCCCGGGCATAGCACCTGGATGTGCTCGTCGTCCGGAGTGCCCGGCTTCTCCGCAGCGTCACGGGCCTCGAGGCTGGTCTTCAAGCTCTGGGCGCGCGACCGATCCAGGTCACCCTTTTGCAGAGGGCAGGATGCGCACACGAGCTTCTTGAACGTGAGCGCCTTGCCCTGCGTGTATGCGTCTCTGGGGTTGATACCTCGCCCAGCCGAGATGGAGCCGGACGCGGACACTGTTGTCGGCACGAGAACCGCCATCGCGACCAACATCAGCATGATGGTCATTTTTTTCATCGGTATGATTCCTCCCGCAATGATGTCGAGGCCAGTTGAGACCTCGATTACGTTTTCACTGTTACAGCGGCATGGATGTGCTCCAGGCTTGAATAGCCATGGAGCATGCAGAAATGCATGCAAAGGTACACCGAGCGGTGGTGTACCGTACTGCGAAGATATTCGTGAGCGCAGAACGCGAAGCTCCGTCTCGGCTTGCCGCTCTCTTGCGACGCGGGGGTTCATTGCCGATGATAGGGAGTTCGTTGTTGCCCAAGGAGAACGATGCCATGAACCGACGTGAGATGTTTCGACTCGCCACCGGAGGCGCCGCCCTTAATCTAGCCGGGTTGACGGCGCATCAAGCCTTCGCCTACCGGCCGAGCGCGCAGGAGCGGCAGGCGCAAAACGGGCTTCCGGCGTTGAAGATCACCAACGTGAAGGCGGTCCTCGTCGCCGCGCCGCGCATCCGACTGACGGTCGTCAAAGTCGACACCAGCGAACCTGGGCTCTACGGCCTTGGCTGCGCGACCTTCAACCAACGCGCCAAGGCGGTCGTCACGGCGGTCGACGAGTTCCTGGCGCCATTCCTCAAAGGCAAAGACCCAGACCACATCGAAGACATCTGGCAGTCGATGTACGTCAGCTCGTATTGGCGCAACGGCCCGGTGCTCTACAACGCGATGAGCGGCGTCGATCAGGCTCTGTGGGACATCAAGGGCAAACGCGCCAACATGCCGGTCTACCAGTTGCTCGGCGGCAAGACACGGATGGCGGCCGATTGCTACGCACACGCTTCCGGCAACACTTTCAAAGAAGTCGAGGACATGGCGCGGGGCTTTATCGAAGAAGGCTACCGGCACGTACGGATTCAGGTCGGCATTCCCGGCATGGCGAACTACGGCGCCCGCCGTTCAGGAGGTTCCGACGCGGACGAGGCCGCGAGCGAACTGCCGCCCCCTCCCGCGGGGCCGCCCCGGGAACGGGTCTACGAACCGGGACCGTACGTGCGGATCATTCCGAAACTCTTCGAGCACATGCGCACGACTCTGGGGAGCGAAATCGAGTTGCTCCACGACGTGCACGAGCGCGTCTCACCGGACCAGGCGCTCAACCTGTGCAAGGAACTCGAGCAGTACAAGCCGTTCTTCATCGAAGATCCGCTCGCTCCCGAGCAGATCGGCTATTTCAAGCACATCCGGGCGAACACGACAACGCCGATCGCCATGGGCGAGTTGTTCAACAGCCCGCACGAGTTTATCGGGCTCGTGACCGACCGGCTCATCGATTACATGCGCGTGCACATCTCGCAAATCGGCGGCCTGAGTCCCGCACGCAAACTGGCCGCACTTTGCGAGTGGTTTGGGGTGCGCACCGCCTGGCACGGTCCGGGGGATGTCTCGCCGATCGGCCACTGCGCCAATATCGCGCTCGATCTTGCCTGCTACAACTTCGGCATTCAGGAGAGAACGGTCTTTCCGGAAGAGACGCAAGAGGTCTTCCCGGGCTGTCCGCAACTCAAGGACGGGTATTTCTGGGCCAACGAGAAACCCGGCTGGGGCGTGGAACTCGATGAGTCGGCCGCGGCGAAATATCCGGCGGACCGGCTGCCGACGCCCTTTGACTACCACTGGGGCACGACGCGCCGGCGGGATGGCTCGGTGATCCGGCCTTAGAGCCTGCATTTCTCACCACCCGACGGCCGAAGCACGCAGTAAGACCGCCATGACTTCGTTGCGCTTGCTTGCCGTGCTCGATGTACTGTCAAGTACGCCTGCTCGCGCCAAGCGGCTCGCGCCTCGTCCTGACGGCCCTCTCACGCACTTCACCTCGCCGCGTGGTGAGAAAGACAGGGTAGCTGCCCGTAGCAACAGTCACGCGGGCGGCATTACGCCCACCGGGGACGATGGAGCAACTCGTGGACGATCGAGGAACGCAGTGACGCAGTGATGCGGACAGGATTTTTCCTTCTTTCGCGATCCCCGGATGCTGTTGAGCGAAAAAGTCAAGCCGTCCGCATCAACTCTTCCTTGCCTCTGGAGATCGCTGCCTGCGCCGCCGCCAGTTTAGCGATCGGCACGCGATACGGGGAAGCGCTCACATAGTCCAGTCCGGCATGGACGCAGAACTCGACGGATTTCGGGTCGCCGCCGTGCTCGCCACAGATGCCGATTTCGAGATCCGGGCGGGTCTCGCGGCCCTTCCGGAGAGCGGTCTTGATCAGCGAGCCAACGCCATCGCGATCGATGACAGCGAACGGATCCTGATCGATGATGTTCCGCTTCTGATACTCCTGGATGAATCCGCCCGAGTCATCCCGTGAAAAACCGAAGGTCGTTTGCGTGAGGTCGTTCGTGCCGATGCTGAAGAACTCGGCTTCCCGAGCGATCTGATCGGCCGTCAGCGCGCTGCGGGGCACTTCGATCATCGTGCCGACCATGTAATCCACCTTCATTCCTGCTTGAGTGAACACCTTGTCGGCCGTTTCCACAACGATGCGTTTCTGGTTTTCCAATTCCCGGACATTTCCCACCAGCGGAATCATGATTTCCGGAATGACCCTGATGCCTTCTCTGGCGCACTGGACCGCAGCTTCGAAAATGGCCTGCGCCTGCATCTCGGTGATTTCCGGGAAAGTAATGCCCAGGCGGCAGCCGCGGTGGCCCAGCATGGGGTTGAACTCGTGGAGTTCTTCGACGCGGACGAGCAACTCTTCCCTGGCCTTGATGCCGCGGCTCTCGTTGGAGGCCTTCATGGCGGCGATCTCGACCATCAAGTCTTCACGCTTCGGCAAGAACTCATGCAGCGGCGGGTCCAGCGTACGGATAATGACCGGATAGCCGTCCATGACCTCGAACAGGTCGCGAAAATCCTTGCGTTGCATCGGCAGAAGCTTCTCGAGGGCTTTGCGCCGATCCGTCTCGTTATCCGCAAGGATCATCGCACGCATGTGTTCGATGCGCTCACCCGCGAAGAACATATGCTCGGTGCGGCAAAGGCCGATGCCCTCCGCGCCGAACTTGCGAGCGGTCTTCGCGTCGCGCGGCACCTCGGCGTTGGTGCGGACGCCGACCGTCCGAAACTCGTCCACCCACGACATGAAGCTTGCGAGGTGGCTGCCCGATGGGTCGGGATCAATCGTGGCCGCCTGACCCTCAAAAACGTCACCGGTCGAGCCGTCGAGCGATATCCAGTCACCGTCTTTCAACGTCGTCGTGCGGCACTGCAAGCGCTTGGCTCTGGTATCGACGTTGATCTCGCCCGCGCCGGCCACGCAAGGCGTTCCCATACCGCGCGCGACAACCGCCGCGTGGCTCGTCATTCCGCCGCGCGAGGTAAGGATGCCCCTCGCGACCTCCATGCCGTGGATGTCGTCCGGTGTCGTCTCGGCGCGAACCAGTACGACCGGGGCCCTAGCCGCCTGTTTGACAGCCTCGTCGGCAGTGAAGACAATCCGCCCCACCGACGCCCCGGGCGAAGCCGGCAAGCCAACTGTCAAACGGTTGAGAGAGGCTTTCGATTTCGCTTCAAGAACGGGGTGAAGCAATTGGTCGAGCTGCGCGGGGTCGACTCGCAGCACGGCTTCCTGCTTAGAGATCAGGCCCTCTTCGACCATCTCGACCGCGATGCGAACGGCGGCCGGGCCGGTGCGCTTGCCGTTGCGCGTCTGCAGCATGTAGAGCTTGCGGTCCTGGATCGTGAACTCGAAATCCTGCACATCGCGGTAGTGGTTTTCCAGATTGGTCGTGATCTTCCGCAACTCATCAAAAGCCTCGGGCATCAACTCCTGGAGCTCTGAAATCGGCCGCGGCGTGCGAATGCCGGCGACGACGTCTTCCCCTTGCGCGTTGATCAGGAATTCACCGTAGAACACCTTCTCTCCCGTCGCGGGATTGCGCGTGAAACCCACACCGGTCGCCGACGTATCGCCGAGGTTGCCAAACACCATCGTTTGCACATTCACGCCCGTACCGAGGTCATCGGCGATCTCGTTCATACGGCGGTAATGCCTGGCTCGCGGGTTGTGCCACGACCGGAAGACGGCGTCCCGCGCCATGTCGAGCTGCTGCCGAGCGTTCTGGGGGAAATCCTTCCCGGTTTTCTGCTGGACAACCCCTTTGAACTGCTGCGTCAAGAGCTTGAGGTCTTCCACCGTGAGGTCGGTGTCGAGCTTGGCTTTCCGCTGCTTCTTGAGGTCTTCGAGCAGATGCTCGAAATCATCCTTGTCGATAGCCAACACGACATTGCCGAACATCTGAATGAAGCGCCGATAGCAATCGTAGGCGAAGCGGGGATTGCCCGATTTGTTTGCGAGCACCTTCGTGGTCTCGTCATTGAGCCCGAGGTTGAGGATGGTGTCCATCATGCCCGGCATCGAGAACTTGGCGCCCGAGCGGACGCTCACCAGAAGCGGGTTGTCCGTATCACCCAGCTTCTGGCCCATCGTTTCTTCGAGCTTCGTGAGCTGCCGCTCCATCTCTTCCTGGATCGCGGGCGGGGTCGTATTGCCGTTCTCGAAGTACAGGTTGCAGACCTGGGTTGCGATGGTGAAGCCTGGGGGAACCGGCACTCCGGCCCGGCTCATTTCTGCCAAGCCCGCGCCCTTGCCCCCGAGAGTGTCTTTCATCGTCCCGTCGCCTTCGGCCGTCCCTGATCCGAATGCATAGATGTACTTGTCCATCTTCTTTTTTGCTCCGTTTTTTATTTGTGCTCGTTGTTCTGGTTCTGCCATACGACGCTTCCGAATTCAGCCGGAAACGATCTCCCCGAAGTCTGCGATGGTAGAGAACTCGGTCAGCACGTGAGCCAGGAAGACGAGGCGGTTATTGCGCACGGCTTCGTCTTCGGCCATAACGAGCACGTCGTCAAAGAATCGATCGACGGCGGGCCGCAACGAGGCGATGGCGATCAACGCCGCGGCGTACTCACCCATTCTCTTCCTGCGGCTGACCTGGGCGCTGAGAGCAGTCACGGCGCGGTACAAGTCGGCCTCCGAGCCCTCTTCGAGCAGGTCCATGGCGACCGTCTGCACAGCGTACTTCTCGACACCGCCAGCCTTCCTCAGGATGTTTTCGATGCGTTTGAAGCTGACCGCCAGAGGTTCGAAATCGGGGGTCGGACGCACTCGTGAAATGGCTTCCGTACGAAGCCTCACGTCCAGCGGAACCTCCGAAGAGGCACCGATCACGGCGTTCACCTCGTCGTAGCGGTAGCCCCGTACTTCGCGAAGGTAATAGCGCAGGCGGTCGACGAAGAATGTGCGCAAATCGCCGGCGTGACCGCCCGCGCCGGCCAGCTCGCAAAGCCGGTCGACCGACAGCGGCAGTTCGCCCTCAATCAGGATGCGGATGATGCCGTAGGCCGCGCGACGCAGCGCGAAGGGGTCCCGCGAACCGCTCGGCATCATGCCGGCCGCAAAGAAGCCTCCCAGCGTATCGAGCTTGTCGGTAATCGCCACCATCCTGCCAGCGAGGCCCCTCGGGATCTCTTCTTCCGCTCCGGCCGGCAGATAGTGATCGTAGATCGCATCGGCCACTTCTCGCGGCTCTCCCTGGTGGGTCGCGTACAAGCCCCCGATCACCCCTTGCAACTCCGGGAACTCGCCGACCATCGCGGTCGTCAGATCGCACTTCGCCAGCTCGGCTGCACGGCGCGCATGCCGCGATGTCTCATCGTTGACGCCGAGTTCCGAGGCAATTTCGCCGACGATTCTTATCATCCTCCTGCTCTTGGCCAGGTACGTGCCCAGCTTGGCGTGAAAGACGACACCTTCCAGATCCTCCACACGTTCGGAGAGCTTCTGTTTCTGATCGACTTCCCAGAAGAAACGTCCGTCGTTGAACCGCGCCCGAAGGACCCGCTCGTGGCCGCGCTGAATCTCCCCAGCCGGGTCGCCGTCCAGGTTGGCCACAGCAATGAAGTGCGGCTGCAGCTTGCCGTTGGCGTTCTCGACGGCAAAGTACCGCTGGTGGTGCTGCATCACGGTCTCGAGCACCTCTTCCGGCAGGTCGAGGAATTCCTCTTCGAACTTGCCGAGAATCGGCGTCGGGTATTCCGTCAAGTAGCACAGCGTCTTGAGTAGTTTGTCGTTCTTACGGACCCGCAGGCCGTCGTGCACAAGTTCTTCCGCGAGCTTTTCGATTCGCTCCCGCCGCGTTGGCGCCGAAAGCAGCACGTAGTTTTCGTAGAGTTGATCCTGGTAATCAGCGAAGCTTGTGACGTCGATGCCGACGGAGCCCAGACGCCGATGACCTTGCGTGCTTCCACCGGATGCGACGCCGGCGATCTCGAACGGCACGACCCGCCCGTCGAGCAGCGCCACAAGCCAACGAATCGGGCGGATAAAACGCGGCCCGGACTTCCCGGTCCAATACATCGTCTTCGGAAAGTGAATCTTGAGGATGACGGCCGGGAGCGCTTCGCCCAGAATCTCGAGCGTCCCCCGGCCTTTCATGATTCGCTTCACAAAAAGCCGGTCGTCGATACCGACCTGAATGTCGGTCATCGCAACGCCCGCCCGCCTGGCGAAGCCCTCACCGGCTTTCGTGGGCTTGCCGCCCGCGTCAAAAGCGATCTTTCTGGGCGGACCCTTCAGCACCTCTTCCTTGTCGGCTTGCCGCTCGGGGACTTGCTGAGCAGCCAGCACCAGACGGCGAGGTGTCGCGTGTGTGACGCAGGCCACTCCTTCCGCCAAGCCTGTCTCCGTCAGCACGCCCAGGAAATTGCGCTTCAGATGCTCGCAGGCGGGCTCGATCATCCAATCCGGAATCTCCTCGACGCCGATCTCCAGCAGGAATTCAGCCATCAGCCGATCGCCTCCTGCTGGTCCATCCAGGCCGCCGCCAAACTAACAGCGAGCTTGCGAACCCGTTGGATCATCGCAGCCCGCTCGGCCACGCTGATCGCCCCTCGCGCATCGAGCGTGTTGAACAGGTGGGAGCACTTGAGCACCTGATCGTAAGCAGGAAGCAGGGGGAAGCGCGCGCTCTCGGCTGTATCCTCGACGGTCTGGTACTCGCCGACCAAGCGCCGGCTCTCCGCTTCGTGGATCTCGAAGGCCTTACGTATGGCCGAGACGTCGGCCTTCTCGAAGTTGTAGACCGAGTACTGCTGCTCGTCGAGCAAGCGCACGTCGCGGTACGTCCAGGTATCGTTCCACTGGATGTCGTACATGCTGTCGACGTTCTGCAGAAAAGCCGTGAGGCGTTCGAGCCCATAGGTCAACTCCACGGGCACCAGGTCGAGGTCGATACCGCCGCATTGCTGGAAGTAGGTGAACTGGGTGATTTCCAGGCCATCGAGCATCACTTGCCAGCCGATGCCCCAGGCGCCCAGCGTAGGCGCTTCCCAGTTGTCCTCTTCGAGCTTGAAGTCATGCCGCCGCAGATCGATGCCGATGGCCTCCAGACTGCGCATGTACAGCTCGACGATGTCGTCCGGGGACGGCTTGAGAATCACCTGAAGCTGCATGTGCTTGTAGAGCCGGTTGGGGTTCTCGCCGTAGCGGCCGTCCGCCGGGCGCCGGCTCGGCTGCACGTAGACCGTTCGGTAGGGTTTCGGACCGAGCACTCGCAGAAAGGTCTCCGGACACATCGTGCCGGCCCCGACTTCCATGTCGAAAGGCTCCTGGATGACCGCGTCTTGCGCCGCCCAGAAAGACTTCAGCTTGAGGATGATGTCCTGATACGTCTGCATGTGTGAGCGGGGACAGCTACTACAAGAAACAGCGGCCGGGGTCCCGGCGCCGTGAGGACGTATCTTTCTTTATAGCTGACCGAGCCGCGCGGCGTTTTTGAGCAGATGCTCGAAGTGGAATTGCAGCCGCCGAGTCAGGAACCGGAACAAGTCGTCGCGATGGCTGCTCGGGTCATGGCGGCCGCGAAGATCCGGAAGCGAAAACAACCTGCTCAGCGGGCTCGTTCGTTCCATCCCTCGCGTTCGATCAGCCGCTCGATGTGAGCCAGATGATGCCGCCCGTGCCAGGCGTAGGCGCCGACCGTGACGGCCAGTTCCACCGGGCCGGACTCGGGGTGCACGAACTCGCGCTGCAGTTGCGGCCAGCTCAAGCCGCGCAGCAAGTCCGCCCAGCGGCGGTGCAGGGCATCGAGGAGGTCCAGCGAATGCCCGATCGGCTTGCAGCAGTCGGGAAGCACGGCCCAGCCCTTTTCATCGTAGGCCTTGATCAGCGGCCGGTCTTCGGTCAGCGCCCACTTGAAGCGGATGAGACTGTTCATGTGGCTGTCGGGCAGGTGATGGACGACTTGCCGGACAGTCCAGCCGTCCGGACGATACGGGGTATCGAGTTGCTCGTCGGTCAAAGTAGAAACGGTGCCCCGGAGATCGGAGGGCAACGCCGCGATGTCGTCAATCCAACGATCGAGCTGGTCCCGCGTGACTGTTGTGTCCGGAGGTGAGAACTGCTCAATGGGGTAACGGAGGTCCGGTGCCTCCGTGCTGATCAATTCCATTGAAGAACGATACCTCTGACTATTCTTTGTATTAAAGCTGACTGAGCAACGCGGCGGATTTGAGCCGCTGCTCGAAATGGAATTCCAGCCGCTGCGTCAAGAACCGGAACAAGTCGGCTTGATTACTGTTCGGGCTGAGACTCTCGCGAAGTTCCGGAAGCGAATGGCGCAGCATCCTGTTGGAAAGTTGACGCGACAAGGCGCTGAGAGGCCACGAATCCGCGTTCCGGAAATCGGCCGAGTAGAGGCCATCCTGCCCGCGGTCGAAATAGGCCGTCTCCTCGGGACCCAACTCCACGCCGCTTTGAACGCACACGTTCAGAGGAGCCAACCAGCCGCCCAGCCGAAGCGACCAAAGCGCGAAGTAGACCAGTGTCCGCCAGAGCCAGACGGGCACATCCGATGAAGGCGGCGCGGCTGCACGCGGTTTCGAGGTTGCGTCCGCCGGTCCGTTGCTTGCAACCACAGGTCCTTCGGCGTTACCAGGCGAGGTCGTGCCCACCGTCGTCAGCTTGCCGTTTACCCCCTCTTTCATCTCATCGAGCACCAGCAGCAACAGGCGGAAGTAGGCGTCGTTCGGCTCGTGTTCCGGCAGAAGTTTCTCGCTGACCTCCGCAACGAAAGCTTGCGCCACGCTCACGGAATAGTCCGCTTTCAGAAACAAGGGAGGGCTTTGCAACTCGCAGCGATCGAGCCGCGCGAGTTCCTGGTTTTCCCGCAGAAAGTAAAACAGCCGAACGTGCGCGAGACTCTCGAGGCCCGATCCCCAGCGGCTCTTGGGACGCCGGGCCGCGCGGGCAATGCCGCGCAGCTTGCCCTGCTCGCGGCTGACAAAGCTGACCACAAGATCAGCCTCACGGTAGGGGTACGTTCTCAGAATCAGGGATTCGCTTTCGCGTGCTGGCATAGGCGGACGGCCGCGCCGAAGTACGCCTCCCTCAGAATAACAACGTTCGTTTGGGGGGCCAGCCGTCGGCCGTCCGGACGGCGCTGTGGTGCGTTCCGGCGTCAGGGGCGCACATGCAGCCGGTGGGTCCTCACCGCCGGGTGTCGATTCGGACAGATCACTCAGACCATAGCGAGCCTGCGTCTCATCCGGTTCACGCGTACACTAAAACTTCCAACCAAGCAGGAACGGCCTTCGGCAAGGTGACGAAGCGCGTTGCGCATGAATCCCAAGAGCTCCATGGCGCCGATTACTGGCAAGCATTCTCTTCCGGTTCATCTGAATCTCAACGTCCGTGGACTCGAACCCTCCGCGACACTGGCGATCAACGAGCGGTCAAACCGGCTGCGCCGGGAAGGCCGCACGATTCACAAGCTGGGCCTCGGCCAGTCGCCGTTCCCGGTGCCGACTCCGTTGGTCGACGCGCTTCGCGACAACGCCTTTCGGAAAGACTATCTGGCCGTCCGGGGCCTCCGCGAGTTGCGCGACGCCGTTGCCACTTACCGCCGGCTCCGGCATGGGACCGATTGCAGCGGCGACGATGTTCTGATCGGACCCGGCTCGAAAGAGCTGATGTTCCTGCTGCAACTGGTCTACTACGGCGATCTGGTGATACCGACGCCGACTTGGGTATCGTACGCCCCGCAGGCACATATCATCGGCAGGCATGTTCGCTGGCTCGACACGAAAGAGTCCGACGGCTGGCGGCTTACCGCCGATGCGATGGACCGCCTTTGCTCGGAGGACCCCGGGCGGCCGCGCATCGTGATTCTCAATTACCCATCGAATCCGACCGGAGGCACCTATCATCGCCGAGAGCTCGAGGATCTAGCGGCTGTGGCGAGGCGTCACCATTGCGTCCTGCTCTCCGACGAAATCTATGGCGAGCTGCACCACGAGGGCCGCCATATCTCGATCGCCCGGTTCTATCCCGAGGGAACGATCACAAGCAGCGGCTTGAGCAAATGGTGCGGAGCTGGCGGCTGGCGTCTCGGGACGTTCATCTTTCCACGCGGGCTGCGCTGGCTTCTCGACGCCATGTCGATCGTCGCGAGCGAGACCTACACATCGACCTGCGCACCCATCCAGTACGCAGCGGTACGCGCCTTCCAAGGCGGCACGGAGATCGAGAGCTACCTGAAGCACTCCCGCCGGATTCTGCACTCTCTGGGCAAGAAGCTCGCCGGGCGGTTGCGCGCGGCAGGAATCGAGGTCGCACCGCCCCAGGGAGGCTTCTACCTTTTCCCGAGCTTCCATCCTCACCGGGAGTCTCTCGCGGCGAGAGGCCTGGCGGACAGCGTCAGTCTTTGCGAACGCCTGCTGGAAGATACGGGGGTAGCTATCTTGCCCGGCAGCCATTTCGGCCGTCCTCGCGAAGAATTGACGGCGCGCTTGGCCTACGTGGATTTCGATGGCGCCGAGGCGCTCGCCGCCTCGCAATCGATGCCACTCGAAGAACCGCTGGGCGATTCGTTCGTCGAGACCCACTGCGGCGGCATCCTGGAAGCCGCCGATAAAATCTGCGCATGGATCGAGGGGTGAAATCTTCATGGCCAAGCAGCTCTGGCATCCGTCTGACGAGCATATTGCCCGCGCGAACCTGACTGCTTTCCGAACCTGGGTGGAACAACACGGCGGCCCGAGCCTTGCCGGATATGCCGAGCTCTATGACTGGTCGGTCCGGCACGCTCCTGATTTCTGGCGCGCCGTGTGGGAGTTCTGCGGTGTACGAGCTAAGCGGCAGGGTGCTGAAGTCGTGCGGCATTTCGACAGGATGCCCGGCGCGCGATGGTTCCCGGAAGCGCGGCTCAACTTCGCTGAGAACCTGCTGCGCCATCGGGGTGATCGGGAAGCAGTCATTTCGTGGAACGAGAAAGGCTGCCAACGAATACTGACCTACTCCGAACTGCATGAAGAAACCGCACGGCTGGCGGCGGGGCTTCGGCAAGCCGGCGTGCGGAAAGACGACCGCGTCGCGGGGTTCATGCCCAACCTTGCTGAGACCGTGGTCGCGATGCTCGCGGCCACGAGTATCGGAGCGGCCTGGTCGTCCTGTTCCCCGGACTTCGGCCTGCAAGGAGTCCTCGACCGCTTCGGGCAGATTCAACCCAAGGTCATCTTCACCGCGGCCGGATACCCATACAACGGGCGGACGTTCGATTCGCTGGAGAAGGTCTCGAAGGTCGTCGAGCACATTCCCTCCATCGAGAAGATCATCGTTATCCCTTACGTGGCACCTGAGCCGAACCTCGCTGCACTACCCGGCGCAGTTCTGTATGACGACTTTCTGGCGCAGAGTCCGAGGCAGCCGCTTGCATTCGCCTCGCTGCCCTTCGATCACCCCGTCTACATCATGTATTCCTCGGGAACGACCGGAAAACCCAAGTGTATCGTTCACGGCGCGGGAGGGACGCTCCTGCAGCACCTGAAGGAGCTGATGCTTCACAACGATCTCCGGCCGGAAGACCGCATCTTCTACTTCACCACCTGCGGCTGGATGATGTGGAACTGGATGATCAGCAGCCTCGCTGTCGGCGCCACGGTGGTTCTGTTCGACGGCTCGCCGTTCCACCCCTCCCCGGCTCGGCTCTGGGACATGGCCGAACAGGAGAAGATCACGGTTTTCGGCACGAGCGCAAAGTATCTTGCCGCCGCCGAGCAGGCCGGAGTCCAACCCATCAAGACCCACAACCTGCGCGCTCTGAGGGCCATCCTCTCCACCGGCTCACCTCTTGTGGAAGAAGGATTCGACTACGTATACGCGAACATCAAATCCGATCTACAGCTCGCGTCGATCTCGGGCGGGACGGATCTGATCTCCTGCTTCGCGCTGGGCAACCCGACAGGCCCGGTCTACCGGGGTCAGATTCAGACCCGTGGCCTTGGCATGAAGGTCGAGGTGTTTGACGACGAGGGCCGCTCTCTGCCGGCGGGCGAGAAAGGAGAACTAGTTTGCACCCAGCCGTTCCCTTCCATGCCGGTTGGTTTTTGGAACGATCCGGACGAGGCGAAATACCGTGCGGCGTACTTCGAGACATTCCCAAACGTGTGGTGTCACGGAGACTATTGCGAGCTGACCCCTGAAGACGGGATGGTCATCTGGGGCCGCTCCGACGCCGTTCTCAACCCCGGTGGAGTGCGCATCGGCACCGCCGAGATCTACCGCCCTGTCGAAAAGATCCCCGATGTCCTCGAGGCGGTCGTCGTCGGCCAGAGCTGGAAAGGCGATGTTCGCATCGTGCTGTTCGTGAAGCTTGGCGAAGACATCGAGCTCGACGATGCACTGGCACAGGACATCCGCCAACGCATCCGAAGAGAAGCAAGCCCACGCCACGTGCCGGCGAAGATCATTCAGGTCGCCGACATCCCACGCACCATGAACGGCAAGATCGCCGAGCTGGCGGTGCGCAACGTGATCGAAAATCGGCTCGTCAAGAACCGCGATGCGCTCGCCAATCCCGGCACCCTCGATCTCTACAAGGGCTTGCCGGATCTGCAGACCTGATGCACTCCTCTGACGAATCGTTGCTGAAACCAGCGATAGTGATCTATCGGATCAATCGCCGAGGCACTTACTGAAAACGATCCGTTCGCACCCTGAGACGCCGTTCGACGGCCCATCTGGCTCGTTGCGTTGGTCAACTTCTTGGGGGGTGCTCCGGAAACAGGCGGCCGCGGTCGTGTCAGCGGCTACAAATGCTTGACCAGAAACGGGATGCCCTGCTTGCCCCAGAAGCTGTGCTCGCCGGCGAAAACTTCGTGGCCGGCGCGTTCGGCGACACCGAGTACCTCGTAGATCTTCTTCACGCGTGTGAAGCATTCGCGGCTGGCATCGACGGGGAAAATGCGGTCTTCGTCCCCCGACTCCACGAAGACCGCACGCGGCGCGATCAGTCCGGCGACATCATACATCTCGCACCAGTTCAAGATGCCCGGCACGTAGTTGTCGATGCAGTGCGAAATGCTCAGGATGCTGTCACGGAAGGTATTGAGGTAGCCGCTGATGAAGGCCGCCTTGATGCGGGTTTCGAGCGCCGCACCGAACGTGGTAATCGTTCCGCCGCCGGAGATGCCCATGCAGCCGACACGGCTGGCGTCGAGCTCATCACGGGTCTCAATCCAGTCGATGGTGCGCATCACGTCCCACACGCGCCAGCCGACCATGGTTTCGCCGAGCAGCAGGGCGGCCCCAGCGGCGGGGCGGCATGAGGCCGTGCCGAGGCTTCGTTTCTTGGCGCGCGGGTCGCGGCGGCAGCCGAAGGCCATTTGTTCGATCGCGACGGAGGCGAGACCCTGCTCGGCGCACTGGATGGCGAAGTCGTGCTGGTAGCCGTCCTTGTCCGTGCGGTCGCGTCCTTGGTCGTCGATGCCGACAATGTCGTCCACGCCACGGCCGTGGCCGGGCAGACAGATTACCGTTCGGTGCGGCGACGAGGCGTTCTTCGGGGTCAACAGATAGCCGAGAACGTAGACTCCCGGCCGTGACTCGAAAACGAACTTCTCGCGGCGGTACTCGGGGTACTCCTTGACCTCGAGAGTTTGCGTCTTGAGATCTCCTCGCTCCTGAGGGAAGCCCCCTACGAGCTCGGTCAGCTTCTTCCGGAGACGCTTCTGCCACGTCCGGGCTTGCGGGAGGGATGTGGCTCGGAACGTCATCTGAAGCGGGGCCTTGTCATGACGCTGGCGAGACCAGATCACGGGATCGAATGTAACGAGATCGACTTGCTCTTCAAAGCCGTCGAGCGCTCCGGAGTAGGCGGATTCGGTCTCCGCGTCACTGGCCGAAGAAGCCAGAGCGGCGACACCGAGGCCGCTGAGACCGAGTTCGCGACGTGTAAGTTTGACGGGCATGGCCACAGTGTACGACAGAGCCTGATTGTCCCAATGAACTTGATTCCGTCAGAGACCGCCCCTAGGCCCGTGGTGCAAGTCACGCGGCGGCGTTACGCGCCTTGGGGCCATTGCGTAACGCGTGCCCAGTCCAGGAACTCGGCACTGTGCTCTCTGCTTAGCTGGCCGGAAGCGGCGCGTAACCCTTTGGGCGACGGGCGTTTGCGGTCGTCGGCTATGTCGTTCTTCGGAGGAGATCACCCGGATCGCCATCCTCCTCACTCCTCGCCGTGCGACCGCAGGAGCCCTCCGCGCCTTCCACGGGACTTCCACCACGGGCTGCTAGCATCAAGACAAGGCGGACATGGACAGCGAGCAACTTTCACGCGAAATCATCAATACGCTGCGGTCGCACGGTCATGAGGCCTACTGGGCGGGCGGGTGCGTGCGTGATCGGCTGCTCGGCATTGCCGCAAAGGACTACGACGTCGCCACCGACGCGACGCCGGAGAACCTGCTGCGCCATTTCCCAGACGCCATCCACGTTGGAGCGCAGTTCGGCGTGGTATTGGTTCGCCGGGACGGCGTGGACGTGCAGGTAGCGACTTTCCGTTCGGACCACGACTATCGCGACGGACGGCGTCCCGAGGGTGTGACGTTTACGCGGAACGCGAAGGAGGACGTTCGCCGGCGCGACTTTACGATCAACGGCATTCTCTTCGACCCGGTCGGGAAGAAGTATCTGGACTTTGTTGAAGGCCGCGCCGATCTGACGGATAGTCGCATTCGAGCGATCGGCGATCCGCACAAACGGTTTACGGAAGACAAGCTGCGGATGCTGCGGGCTATCCGCTTCGCTGCGCGGCTCGGATTCGAGATCGAGGCCGCGACGTTCGAGGCGATCCAGAAGCAGGCGCCCACGATCAGACAGATCTCGGTCGAGCGGATTCGCGACGAGATCAGCCGTATTCTCTGCGAGGGCGGGGCGCGACGCGGTTTCGAGCTGCTGGATGAAACGGGATTGCTGAAAGTGATTCTGCCTGAGGTCTCGTCGCTGAAGGGCGTCGAGCAATCGCCGCAACACCACCCTGAAGGCGATGTGTGGACGCACACGCTCATCATGCTCGACAAGCTGCAGAACCCGACGGTGACGCTGGCGCTCGGGACGCTATTGCACGACATCGGCAAACCGGCTACGTTCGAGCGTTCTCCGGAGCGTATCCGATTCAACGGTCATGTCGAGGTCGGCATGAAGATGGCAGAGGCAATCTGCAGGCGTCTGCGGTATCCGGGCGAGGTGACAGAGCAGGTGCTTGCGCTGGTCGCGAACCACATGCGGTTCATCCATGTGCCGGAGATGCGGCAGAGCACTCTCAAGAAGTTCCTGCGCATGCCGCACATCGAGGAGCACCTCGAGCTCCACCGTCTCGATTGCCTTGGGAGCCACGGCAAGCTGCGCTTGTACGACATGGCCCGCGCGAAGCTCGCCGCCCTGCCGGAAGAGGAGCTGAGCCCACCACGCTTGTTAACCGGGAATGATCTGATTGCGGCGGGATATGCGCCTGGACCGTTGTTTCAGGAGATGCTCGGGGATGTGGAGGATGCTCAACTCGAGGGGCGGATTGCTACACGGCAGGAGGCGATGGAGTATGTCGAGAGCCGCTGGCCGAACAAGAAGTGCGACGCTTGATCGGATGAGGTCGAAGCGCTTGCCGAACCCAACTTCCGGTCCGTGCTGGGGTCGGATGGTTTCTACCGCCTCAGATCCTTCAGGACGCGGCCGGCGGCGTTGAAACCGGCGGCGCCGATGACGCCGCCGCCGGGGTGTGCCCCGGCGCCGCACAGATACAACCCCCGGACCGGTGTGGCGTATCGTGCGCATCGCGCCACCGGACGGCTGAAGAACATCTGGTCGATGCTCATCGCCCCGTGAAAGATGTTACCGCCGGTAATGCCGTAGACCCGCTCGATGTCGAGGGGCGTGAGAACCTGGCGGTGCAGAATGATGTCGCGAATGTTCGGTGCGTACTCGGCGATACAGTCGATAACCCGGTCAGCATAGGTATCCCGAAGTTCGTCCCAAGTCCCTTCCCGCAGCGTGTAGGGCGCGTATTGCACGAACACTCCCATGATGTGCTTTCCCGGCGGTGCGAGAGAGGGGTCGTAGATGGTGGGGATGGTCATCTCGATGATGGGGCGTTGCGACGGGCTCCCGTACTTCGCATTGTCCCAGGCGCGTTCCATGTATTCGATGGTCGGACAGATGTGTATCGTGGCTCGAAGATGCGGCCCAGCACCCGGAGCGGCCGTAAACTCCGGCAGGCGGTCAAGCGCGAGGTTGATCTTCAGCGAGGTACCCTCCGAACGGTAGTTCTCGATGGCTTGACGAAACTCGTTGTCAAGGTCGCCCGGATCGACAAGACCCAAGAACGTCCGCTTCGGATCGGCATTCGAGAGAACGCACCGCGCTCGGATCTCTTCTCCGTTTTCCAGTACGACCCCCTGGACCCCGCCGCCCCGAATCAGCACGCGCCCGACCGTTGCATCGGTACGGATCTTCGCGCCACGGCTTCGAGCGCAATCGGCCATTGCTTGCGTCACTGTCCCCATTCCGCCCCGGGCGAACCCCCACAAGCCGCGTACTCCTCCGACGCCGCCCATGTAGTGATGCAGCAGCACATAAGCCGTGCCGGGTGACATCGGACCGCCGTTCGCACCGATGACCCCATCCGTTGCCAGTGTTGCCCGCACCGCTTGCGATTCGAACCATTCACTCAGGAACTCATGAACGCTCTGAGTGAAAATCTTGATGAGGCCGTTCCAAGCTTTGGCGTCAAGACTACGCAAACGGCCCGCCAGCTTGAGCGTCTCCAGCCAGCCTGTCAGCGTGGTCGGCGGAACATCCGGCGGCCTGACAAACAGGAGCGGCTCGACAACTCGCGACAGACGGTCGATATGCTCGCAATAACGCGGATACATCTCAGCATCTCGCTTGGAGAACTTGCCGATCTCCTCGATGGTTCGACGCTGATCCTGCCACATGGTGAACGTCCGACCTTCCGGGAAGAGCGAAAAGAATGCCGGGTCCTTGGGATCCACCCGGTATCCGAAGCGGTAAAGCTCCAGCTCATCGACGATACGCTGCGGGAGCAAGCTGACGAGATACGCCGCGGTTGAGACGCGGTACCCCGGAAAGATCCTCTCGGTGACGCAGGCGCCACCGACGAGCGGCCGGCGCTCGAGAACCAATACCCGTAGCCCGCGGTCAGCGATCCGGGCGGCGGCAACAAGACCGTTGTGCCCGCCGCCGATGACGATGATGTCGTAACGGGTAGCCATCATCGTCGATCGCTCGGCGTAGCGGATCGCTTCAGCCGTCGAAACACTGCCAAGGCAGCGGTTCCCGCAGGCTCCCCGCTGATCCCTTGACTTTCGCTTTCGGGGTGTGCAATCGTTTCCTATCCCCAGGCTGGGGGAACAACCGAAGGTCAGACGGATTTCCGTCGTCTATGTCGGCAGGCCGAGAATTGAACCTGAGGCTTGATAGTACTCTATCGAGCGTCGACGCGGCGGAGATCATCGTAAAGACGCTGGCTCAGGATCACGGTCTTGGCGAAGAAGTCATCGCAAAGCTTGCGATGGCGGTTCGTGAGATCACCGTGAACGCAGTCATTCATGGAAACCGGTACAGTAAGGAGAAGTCAGTCTACTTTTCAGTAGCCACCAGTCCATCTCAACTGTCCATCACAATTCGGGACGAAGGGGACGGATTCGATCCCGATTCGGTCCCGGACCCCACGGAAGGCGACAACTTGTTCAAGGCTTCCGGGCGGGGCCTGTTGCTTTCGCGGGCGTTCGTGGACGAAATCACGTTTCGTCCCGTGTCGCCGCGGGGCACCGAAGTTGCGATGGTCAAGAAGATACCGCAAGAATGGAGTCACAAGGAGGAGGAAGTGAGCCTTTCAACGAACGTTCGTGATGTGGATGGCGTAACCGTAATCGACCTCAGCGGACGCATTACACTCGGAGAAGGATCCGGCACGCTCCGGGACACGGTCCGGGAAGTCCTCGGCAAAGGACAGAAGAAGATCTTGCTGAACCTCGGAGACGTCGGCTATATCGATAGTTCCGGTCTCGGCGAATTGGTGTCGAGCTACACGACAGCGTCGAACCAGGGCGCCGGCCTCAAGCTGATCAACCTGCAGCAGAAGGTCAACGACCTGCTCCAGATCACCAAACTCTACACGGTTTTCGAGACATTCGACAGCGAAGCCGACGCGGTTCTCAGTTATTCGTAAGCGTACTTCCTTCAGCCGCGGAGTGACGAGAAATGCAGGCCGGAGCCTGCTTGGGGGGTGGGCTTGCCCGATCGTTCTCGGGGCGACAGGCTTCGACGGAATGCCATCGAGAAAGACGGGGCGGCCTCCCCCTTTCTAGAACAGCAGTGAGAATGTAGCCGAGTATTCCACGTTATGAAATCGACCCGACGAGTCGTCGAGGTCAAACGGCCGCCCGGTGACGTGATCCCGCACATCGAACCGCAGCCCGAATGTGTTGCTGAGCTTGAACTTCAACCCGCCACCGTAGTTGTATCCGAAGTTATTATTGCCACCTCCCGAAAGCGACGAGACACCCGGCGGAAAATAGACGGAAACGCCCGCTCCGGCCGTTACAAAGGGCCGCACCGGTGTGCCTGACGGCGTGGCGTGCGCGACGAAGTTGTAGTAGATATTCTGCACGTTCATCCCTTGGGATTGCCCGTCGCCGATATTCAGCGACGAGCGCTGAAACGCGTAGCTGAACTCGTGTCCCAGAAATGTCCAACTGTTCGTCGCCCAACGCGCGCCGACCCGCACGCCGTTTCCGAGGGTCACCGGGATATTTCCTTCCGCGAACGACCTGAGCGAGCCGATTCCGTTGTCATTGAAAGCCGAAATGCCTGCCGTCAATCCGAGTTCCGCTGACTGCGAGGCCGCCGTGCCGGCGTTGAGCAAGACCAAGCAAACTGCGCAAAGCATTCGTTTCATACCACGCTCCTTCGAGAAAGCCCTGTAGAGACGGACGGCCCGCTGAAGACTCCGGTTCCGGTGTTCATTCCGGGAGATTCTGTGCCCATGCTCCCGAAGCATCCAGGAACTTGCGGCAAGATTTCGATTCTAGCCTGCCTGGCACGTCACCTGACGGCTGAGACGGGAGGTCAAGCGGGAGCTTTCCCAGTGATTCACAACTCCTTCGATATCTGATGTACGCCAAGGAGTTTTCTTTAACAAGACTCTCGTTCTTGAATGCGCGGACCGAGATCCACTCAGTACTCCAAACCATGTTGACTTCGTTCCCAACGCAGCTTGCAGAGGCTTCATCGGAACAGCTCTGAGAGTATTACAGCAGAGGTCCAGTCTGGTCGGGCCTGGTCGCGGGTTGGCTCAATGCGATCTGTTATTCTGATCCTGAGAGTAGCATCAAGCTCGTGACGCCTTGGCAAGGCGATTCAAGCATCCCTCCCCACCCGCTACCAAGCGCTCCGGCAACGAATTCCGGACCAACAGGGCAAGAAGATTGAGCGACCTTGAAAGTGTCTGCCTGAAGCAGACCCAGATGCCGGGCTCGACGGCGCTCTTCACGGATTACCTTTACCGCTTTGACCGCGTCCGAGCGTTCTATCAACAACCACCCGATACGAACGCGATTCACCAAGCAGCCCGGCAAGCAAGCCTACCGGCTCAACATCGGCAGGACCTGGTTGCGGCTCTCCGGCAGCAGAACAGCGGCATGGGGGAAGCAACCGCATCGAATGTCGAACTGCTGAGCCGCTCGGATACGATCGTCGCGGTGACCGGTCAACAGGTTGGGATCTATACCGGCCCGGTATTCACACTCTACAAAGCGATTACGGCTCTGGAACACGCCCGGAGGCTGCGAGAGGCCGGGCAGCCCGCGGTTGCCGTCTTCTGGTTAGCCACGGAGGATCACGATCTCGCCGAAGTCGACCATGCGTGGGTTCACGACACGAGCACTCTGCCGGCGAGGCTGCAAGGAAAAGCGCCGCACTCCGAGAACCAACCGGTAGGCACCGTAGTCCTTGCGGACACCGTTCTCGATGAGCTGCGCGCTCACCTTGCCGAGCTACCTTTTAGCTCCCAAGCCCTCGTTCTGGCGGAACGAGCATATCCTGCCGGCGTTTCTTTCCGCGACGGCTTCCGGTGTCTTCTCAACTCGTTGCTTCGCGACGCAGGCCTGATCTTCCTGGACCCGTTGGACCCGGCCATACGCAGGCTAGCGGCGCCGCTGTTCGACAGCGTGCTAAGGCAGGAACCGGAGTTGAACGAGGCGCTCGCAGAGCGATCCCAAGCTCTTGTGGACGCCGGTTATCACGCGCAGGTGCGCGTTGCTCCTGAGACCTCGCTGCTGTTTCGCATCGAGCAGGATCTCCGCATTGCTCTGAAGCGCACGCCGCAGGGCTATCAAGATGAAGAGGGCGCCTGTTCCGTCGACAGCATGCGCGAGACCTTGGCGGAGGCACCGCAATGCTTTTCCCCGAATGCCCTGCTGAGGCCGGTGACTCAGGACTTCCTGCTGCCCACGGCGGTTTACATCGCGGGACCGTCCGAGATCGCCTATCTGGCACAGGCGGAAGTCCTCTATGACCGGCTGTTGGGCCGGATGCCTGCCGTGTTGCCTCGGGTCTCGTTGACCATCATCAATGCAAGAGCCGAACGTTTGCTCAAGCGCTACCGACTCTCCCCGACCGACTGTTTGCAAACAGCGGAAGACTTGCGTAGAAAGATTGCGCGGCGTCTGGTTCCCGCAGGTTTGGAGCAACAAATGGAGACCGGCCAGAGCCGGATCGAAAGGGCCTTGACCGAGGTGCATCGGGAACTTGCGGCTTTCGACACTACGTTAGGGCAGGCGCTCGAAAACACCAGCAAGAAGATGCTCTACCAGTTCAACAAGATCCGTTCCAAGGCAGCCCAAGAGGGCCTGCGTCGTGATGCACGTGCCCAGGGGGACGCAGACTATCTCACCAACTTGATCTATCCCGAGCGGCATCCCCAGGAGCGCCTGTATTCAGCACTGTCGTTCTACGCGCGCCACGGTCCCGACTTCGTGGAGTCGGTGCGGAGGGCGGTCAGACCCGACTGTCATGATCACCAGGTATTGACGCTCTAACGGAAATGACATACGCTGCACCGCATTCCCGACTACTACTTTCAAGACCGGCACTCACCGCGAGCGGGAACATGACGCCACGATAGTACGTATTGCTCAGCTAGGAGACCAAAGACCGTTGCCGTTTTGCACGCAATGCGGAGCCAAGGCCCAGCCGACCGACGTATTCTGTCGTGCTTGCGGCGCACGCCAACCGGTGAGGCAGGGTGGGGCGGCTTCGCACGACGCATCATCTGGATTGAGTTCGCAAGCGGCGGCGATTCTCAGCTATCTCCCCTGGTTGGGGTGGGTCGTAGCTATCTACATCTTGGCCTCGGCCCGGTTTCGCGGGGACCGCGTCACTCGCTTTCACGCTTACCAAGGGCTGTATCTTTTTGTCGCGTGGCTGATCGTTGACTGGGCCATTGGACCTTGGTTCAAAAGGATGCCGGGGCCCGATCTGCCGTTAGGTTTTCTGCTGGACTTGCTGCTGATCGGAGTTTGGATCTTCATGCTCGTAAAGACCAGCCGGGGCGAGCGGTACTCTCTACCCCTGGTGGGCGAGTTGGCCGAGCGGTCACTTTGAGCGGAGGGCTCAACTCCTGATGTTCCACAGCACCTCTGCAATCTCGGCCTTTGCCTCGGGGCCCAACGGCGTCAACGGCAGCCGTGGAACGCCGCCGTAGTAGCCCTGGAGGTCGGCGGCAGCCTTGAGTCCAGGAATTCCGAACTTCCGGATCGTGTGGATTGCCGGTAAGGCTACTCCCTGTAGATCTTTGGCTGCATCGAATTCGCGCGTACGCACTGCCTCTTCGATCGAGAGGCAGAGATACGGCGCCACCGCCGAGAAAGCAGTCATGGCCGCCGAAGCTCCTTCTGTGAGGCCTTGGGCGAGAAGTGAAGCGCAACCGGCAATGACGTCGGCGTCACACCGGCTTGCTTGCAGGCAGGCTCCGAAGTAATCGGCGTCATCGGTCACGACACGAAGTCCCGTAACCCGCGGGTGTTCACCGAGCGAAGCGAGCCTTTCGGGACTCAGCCGCCCGCCCGGATGCCGCTCGCTGGAAACAATCAACGGCAGAGGCGAGTGGTCCGCGACCGCACGAACGAAGAGCGCCTGTGTCTCTGCATGCTCCAACCCCTGATCGGACCCGCTTGGCATTTGAAGCAGGGCGATCTCGAAACCCATGTCGGAGGCGCGGCCGATCAATTCCAGAGTCTCGTGCACGGAGGGCGCATCTACCGCCGGCACGAGAATCTTCTCGGTACCGGCCGTGGCGGAGGTTTTCCACAGCGCGACCCTCTCTTCGTGCGACAACAACGCTGCTTCCCCTTCAGCCGTGCCGAAGACATATCCGGAAACAGTGGTTCTGTCATAAAGCCCAATGTTGTGGAGAACTTTGGCGACATAGATGCTTCCGAGATGATCGAAAGGTGTCGTCAGACAGACGAAGATGCCTCGGAGCCGCATGGAGCCACCATTATTACAGCCCTTCATCCAAGTGAAGCCGAGGCTGCTCCTGACGGCCTTCTCGTCAGGAATGCGGGTAGGTGAGCCCTCAGCCGGCTGGCTGATCGACGATCAATTCCATGACCTGTTGCAGGCTCGGATAGTATTGGAGCCGCACGGAGGCGCCCGGCTTCAATTCCTCCAACTCGATGTCCTTCTTGCCCAGGCGCTTGGCGGCCTTCTTCGAAACCTTGATTTGCTCGCGCCCTCGCGGCTGGGGAAAGGTGAGCTCGACCTCGCCTCCTGCCTTCTTTCCGTGGGGCACTACGGTGACACTGCGCTTTTCCAGATCGACCTTGCCGATCGAACCCTTGACCTTGATGATGTCAAGAACGGAGGCCTGCCGATTCAGGGGGGTTGCCGGGCCGCGAGAGACCGTGTCGGTCTCGAGATTCTTCTCACTCGAAGGCCGCTGACCCACCAGCGGTACGGATGCCACGGCAAGACAGAAGACAAAAAGCAGCTTTGTTGTTCGATGAACCGCCATTCGGTCTCCTTTTCCCCCTTTCTTGTATTGTGGGTCGGGGCAGGAGCAGGCGTCAACAGAAGAGGCGAATTGTTCTGACCCGGCCCTGAAGCCAACGCTCGGACTTCCGGTCACAGAAGGGCGGGTCTTACGCCCCGCCCCTGGGATCTTTGCTCACTTCGTTTCGAGCAGGGTGAAGAAAGGATCATCTCCGCGTTGGATCAAAAGCAACACGCTGTCGTTGCTTTCCCGAACTGCTCGATGAAAGTCCGCCACCCCGAGTACCGGCCGGCGAGCGACTTCGCTGATCACGTCGCCCCGCCGCAAGTCTGCTTCGGCCGCCGGGCTGCCGGGTTTTACATTGACGACGACCACTCCTTGGGTCTGCTTGGGGAGGTCCAATTGACGCGCGACCGCCGACGTCAACTCGTCAACAGTGAGCCCCAACGAGGAAGACCTGCCATCGAAGGAGCGCTCGGGACCGCGATTCTCCTCGGGGAATTCTCCGAGTTGCACCGGGATCGTGCGTTCGTCGCCATCGCGAATTACCGCCAACCGCAGCGTTGTGCCCGGTTGCTCGGCAGCGATTCCGAAACGCAGCTCGCGGGAGTCATCGAACTTCTCACCGTCGATACCGATGATCACGTCGCCTTGTTCGAGACCGGCATCCGCGGCGGGACTGTGCGGCTGCACGGAGCGCACAAGGGCGCCTCGTGCATCGGGAAGTTCGAATGCCTGCGCCATCTTCGGGTTCAGATCCTGGATACCGACACCGAGGTAACCTCGGACGACGCGGCCACGATCAACAAGCTGCGTCATCACGTGGTGCGCAAGGTTCACCGGAACGGCGAATCCCACACCTTGGTTGCCGCCGGAGCCTCGAGAAAGAATGGCGGTGTTGATGCCTACCAGTTCCCCGCGCACGTTGATCAGGGCACCGCCTGAGTTTCCGGGGTTGATGGCGGCGTCCGTTTGGATGAAGTCCTCATAGTGTTTGATCCCGAGGTCGCCGCGTCCGGTCGCGCCGACAATGCCCATCGTTACTGTCTGTCCGATGCCGAAAGGATTGCCGATCGCCAGGACGATATCGCCGATTTCTACATCGTCCGAGTTGCCCAGAGGCAGCACCGGGAGATCACTTGCCGTGAACTTGAGGACGGCGATGTCCGTCTTCGCATCCGCCCCGATCAAATCCGCGTCGAAGCTCCGTTTATCCGCGAGGTGAACCTTGATTTCGTCAGCACCTTCTATGACGTGGTGATTCGTAACGATATAACCCTCCTCACTAATGATGACGCCCGACCCGGAACCGTGACGTCGGCGCGGGGAGTCCTCGTTGGGGAACGGCCCAAAGCCGGGGCCAAAAAACGGTGCATCAAAATGCCTTCGGACCGCCGGGCTGTGCTCCGTCATCGACACCGTGATGCTCACAACGGCGGGTGAAGCCTTTTTGATGGTGGGAGCAAACGTGCCTGATTCGGGAATCCGGCTCGCATCAGAGTCGGGTCCGACCGACGCCGCCAGAGCCGGAATTGTCGGAACGGTCTTGCCGTAGGCCGACCCGGGGAGCAGGTCCGTAGCGAGCACGGCAGCCAGGACCAGAATAAGCGTGCACGCTCCGCTGAGCGCGAGAAATCGATGCTTCATTGCGGGTGAATACATACCACAAGCCTCCTCAATCTCAGATTTGCCGGGAAAATGACTGCCTCTATGGATAGGGACGCAGGTCCATTTCGTTCAGTTTCATACCAGCGGCATCCGTCTGTTGCGTCCGCTGTCTGTTGGACGCGCCCGGCTCTGTTCCGGATAGCTTCCCGAGGCCGAGATACCCGCCGAGAGTTACAACCCGTTTGACGTACTACACTAGCTAGCCTGAGGATCGCAGAACAGCGGCCCCAGGTGGCCCCATGCAACGCAAACGACTAGGTCAAACCGATCTCGAAGTCTCGGTCCTCGGTTTCGGAGCGGCGCCGCTCGGGGATGAATACGGCGCCATCGACGAGGTTGAAGCTGAGCGTGCCGTCCACTTCGCCATCGACCGTGGCATCAACTTCTTCGACACAGCGCCCTACTATGGCCGGACGCTGTCGGAAGAGCGGCTCGGCAAGGCGTTGGGAGGGCGGCGGCAGGAGGTCTTGATCGCGACCAAATGTTCGCGATACGGCCTGAATGACTTCGATTTCTCCGCGAAGCGGGTCGAGGAGAGCATCGATCGGTCACTACGGCGGCTACGGACGGATCATGTCGATCTCTATCAGATCCACGACATCGAATTCGGAGACCTGCGGCAAGTGATCGAAGAGGCGGTTCCGGCCGCCCGCAAGGTGCAACAGGCCGGCAAAGTCCGCTACATCGGCATTACGGGACTCCAGCTCAAGGCGCTGCGTCGCGTGGCCGAGGCCGCGCCCGTGGATACGATCCTGTCCTATGCCCGCCACAATCTCATAGCTCGCGACCTGGACAAACTGATGACGCCGTTCGCCAAGGAGCAGGGCATCGGCTTGATCAACGCATCACCGCTGCATTTGCGTGTCCTGACGCCACAGGGGGCGCCGGAGTGGCATCCGGCCTCGCCGGAGGTCAAGGAGATCGGACGCAAAGTCGTGGAGCTGTGCGATGCGCGGGGCAAGCCCGCCCCGAAGGTAGCGTTGCGTTTCTGTCTGGACCACCCGTACATCTCGACGACGCTCGTCGGTCTGGCAACGGTGGAGCAGGTACGGCAGAACCTTGAGATTTTCGACGAGACCAACGATCCCGAGCTGCTTGCGGAAATCGAAGCTTTTGCCGCACCGGTCTTGCATCACATTTGGCCGAGCGGGCATCCCGAGAACCAGGACTACCTCGACCACATCGAGGGCAAGCGGAAAGAGTAGGTCCCGGCGGGTGACAAGCGACGGGAGCAGGACACCATAGCGGTATGGTTCCGGAACCATGAAGAGCGACTCTCATCACCACTTTTGGCGCTATTCCCAATCGGAATACGGTTGGATCCACGACGGCATGCGGACGATCCGCCGCAGTTTCCTCCCGCTCGATCTCGAGCGGGAGATCGCCGAAGTCGGCATTGACGGCGTCGTATCGGTACAGGCAAGGCAGACCCTGTCGGAGACCGAAGACCTGCTTGCCTGGGCGCAGGAGCACGACTTCATCCGCGGAGTGGTGGGCTGGGTCCCGCTCGTGAGCGGTTCCGTACGAGAAGAGATCGAAAGGTTCGCCGATCGAGACGAGTTGAAGGGGGTGCGACATGTCCTGCAAAGCGAACCGGACAACCACTACATGCTGCGCGACGACTTCAATCGGGGCGTTGCGCTGCTCAAGGACTTCGGTCTGGTCTATGACATCCTGATCTTCGAGCGGCATCTGCCGCAGACCCTGCAGTTCGTCGACCGGCACCCGGATCAGGTTTTTGTTCTTGATCACGCCGCCAAACCGCGCATCAAGGAGGGTTTGCTTGCGCCGTGGCAGTCGAACCTTACACAACTCGCGCAACGGCCCAACGTCTACTGCAAAGTCTCAGGCATGGTGAACGAGGCGGACTGGGGTACGTGGAGCGAAGAGCAGCTCATGCCATACTTCGACATCATATTTTCAGCGTTCGGTCCGAAACGCCTGATGTTCGGCTCAGACTGGCCCATGTGCCTGCTGGCGACTCCATATGGACGCTGGTTCCGGCTCGTCGAGAAATACGTTGCCCGCCTCAGCGATACCGAACAGGAGCGTTTCTGGGACGGGACGGCCGTTGAAGCATACGGGCTATAGGAGTTACTCCAGGACGGCCGCAATTCGCGATGCGAGTTCTTCTTGCGAGAGCGTCGTCGTAATGAACAGTTCTTGCCGAGCGCCCGCGGCAAGAGCAATGCCCTTCCACCCCGTCAGCGTCGGGATTGTGACTCGGATCCTGATCTTGCCGCGCGCCTTGCGAACCGGTTTGATCGCGCCGGGGATGATCGATCGTATCTCCGGGTTCTGTTCGAGGAGGTCTTCCAGCACACGACGCAAGCCTTCGATGATCGAGTGCTCGACTTTCAGCCGGTCACGCGTGGCGCGCAGTCGCATTGCAGGCTATTGTTCAGGGCGCGGCGGGGCATGTTCCGTAGCTGCAGGCCGCGGCATGTACACATCGGAGCCGAATCCGAGCAAGGAGTAGAACAGCGCCGGCAGGAAAATGAGGCCGATCGTGAATCCAACCCCTTTTGAAAACCTTTTGCGGAGTTCCAGAGACACGATGATATTCGCCACGAAGTTGAGGACGGGAATCAGAAGCAGCAGGAACATCCATCCCGGCAGACCCGCCACCCGAACAATGAGGATCAGGTTATAAATCGGGACCAGGATGCCCCAACCCGGCTGATCCGCCTTTTCGAACATCTTCCATATCCCCATGATCGAAAAGACGGTGAAAGCGAGCCCCAATAGCAGGAAGAGCAGTGCAGCAAGGGGGCCTACGAGGTGGAGGATCAGGTCTTCCATGATGCGGCCGGCGAGCCGGCTCGAGAATCATCCTGTACGTGTTCTATAACGGTGACTTCGACTTCGCGCCGCTCGTAGCTGGAACCAGCTTCCCCAAAGCGCCGCGAGAGCGAGCAGAAACAAATACACCCCGTTCTCGAAATGGTCCATGCCATCGAACTGATAGGAAGGTCGTGTGACGGCGCACAGCAGGATGCTGACGACCACCAGGTTCCAGAGAAGCAACAGCCAGGACGCAAGCGATTTGAGGCGAAACAGCAAGATGAGCGCGCCAAGCCCCAGAATGCCCATGCCCGTCAGAAAGCGAGCCAATGCTTCCCCGGTCAGCAGCGGCACGACGTCGAAGCGAAGGGTGTCAGCGTTCCCCATGGCGAGCAGGCCTACTCCCAACAGGAACAGAGACACAACGAGCGTGAACGCCACGGCCAGCAGACGAAAGAAGCCACGAACAAGATACATAGGACGACAGGGGCAATCAAGCCGAGGAGTCTGAATTGTAACCGAAACACATTCTGCAGCGCGGGGCCGGAATGGCTTGCTCGTCATGCATCGAAAAAGTCCTACCTATACTGAGGCGGATGCGCCGCCTCGCTGTTCTGCTACTCCTCGTCCTTCCGCACGGCGCATCGCGGGGCCTGGAGCGAGAGGCCTTCGAGGTCTACCATCAGCGCCGGCGGGCCGTGTCGGAGGTTCATCCCGACGGCCTCATCCTGCTCCTCGGCTACGAGCGGCAGGAGGCGCAGGCGGTCCGATCGCCGTTCCGCCAGGAAAACAACTTCTATTACCTGACCGGCTGGAACGAGCCCGGCGCGGCGCTGCTGCTGATCCCGGCCCAAGGCGACGGAAGCGTGTACCGAGAGTTGCTCTTCCTGCCGCCTGATGACCCTTCGCACGAAAAGTGGCACGGGCCACGAGCAGCGCCGGATGACGCGGATATCCGCTCGCAGACCGGGTTTGAAAGGGTCCTTCCCATTTCGAAGCTGGCAACCCGGCTGAGCCGAGCCGCGAAGAAACGTTCGCACGTCTACACGCTATTCCCTCATCGAGCCGGCGAGGGACAGCAACCCGAACCGGACCGACGGGAAAAGCTGCAAACCTATGCCGGCGAGTTGCCGATCGCCGATATTCGCGCCCAGTTGGAGGCGATGCGGGCGGTCAAATCCGAGGGCGAAATCCGCTTGATCCGGAAGGCGGTTGACGCCTCCATTGCGGCTCATATAGAAGCGTGGCGAAAAATTGAAGCCGGCCTGTACGAATACCAGATCCTGGGCCCGATGCTGGCCGCGATGATCGATCGCGGCTGCCTGCGGCCCGCGTATGCCCCGATCATCGGCAGCGGACCGAACTCGACCGCACTGCACTACACTGCCGGCAGGCGGCGGCTGGAACCGGGCGAGGTCGTCGTGATGGACGTAGGGGGTGAATACGCCCACTACGCTGCCGACCTGACGCGAACGGTTCCCGTCGACGGCGTGTTCAACGAGCGGCAACGCGAGATCTACGACTTGGTGCTCCACGTTCAGCGGAAGGTCATCGCCGCCGTCAAGACCGGCGAGACGCTCCGCGGCCTCACGCACAAAGCGAAGCGGTATTTCGATGAAGCGGGGCGGGAGGCGGTCGGCGAAGCTATGGGAGCCCGCTTTCTCCACGGTGTCGGTCACAGCGTGGGGCTCGGCGTGCACGACCCGATCGACCCTTCCCAGCCTCTGAAGGCCGGCATGGTCATCACCATCGAACCCGGCCTCTACCTGCCGGAGGCAGAGCTCGGCGTGCGCATCGAAGACATGGTCCTCGTCACCGAGAATGGGGCGCTGTTGCTCAGCAAGGCGCTGCCGAAAGAGGCGGACGAGATCGAAAAGCTGATGCGAGGGCATTGACGGCCCACTGGGAGAACGGCCATGCCCGCGAAGTTGGAATCGAAGACGATCATCAGGAACCCGAGTTGGCCGGGACCAGCCATCCCGCCCGGGGAGATATTGCTCCAAGAGTTCCTCAAACCTTTGGGACTCCGGCAAACGCAAGTCGCGAAACAACTGGGGATTTCAGCGAATCGTCTCAATAAAGCCGTACTCGGCAAGCGCCGCATCACGACGGATACCGCCCTGCGATTGTCACGATTGTTGAAGACCTCGCCTCAGTTCTGGATGAGGCTCCAGGCAGACTGGGATCTACAACGGGCGAGCACGCGAGCCGGGTCGTAGAACGGTCATCCGGTGTTGGCAGCCCGTGATGAAAGTCACGCAGGCGGCGTTACGCGTCATGGGGCCGATTGAGTAAACGCTTGGTCGCTTGAGAAACTCAGGCGCCACGCATTCCGCGCCGTCAGCCGGAATCGGCGGGTAATCCTTTGGGAGACGGACTTTTTTTATTCCGATTCTCTCCGGCGGCGATGATGCGGGCAGGATGCCCGCGCTCCCAGGGTGCTGATCTCGCTGCTCACTGTGACCGAAGAGGCGACCGCCCAAGACGTCGGGTTTGTCATTCGTCGGAGGAGATTGCCCCGGGTCGCCGTCTTCCTCACTCTACACGGGGTGACCGCAGGAACCATATCGCGCGGTTCCTTGAGGTAGTGGAGTTCACTGCTTCCTGCGTTGAAGCTCATCAGCAATCCAGTTCGCGATGTCATGACGATACATGCCACAAAAGACATTGCGAACAGGGAGACCGTAGTCATATTTCTGTCGGACCTCCCAATTCTTTACACCCTTGTCATCGTCCACAACTGTTTCCCATTTGACTTTCACATGGAACTCGCGAACCTCATTGAAAACTTTGTCTCCAGGGACGACTTGGCCGTTAACGATATGCACAACTGCCAGAACTCCTTTTCCGTTGACGTAGGCGAAGACTCTCTCCTGCGGAGCTTCCCTCCAGGCGCGCCGGACCGTCATCGTAGCCGAAAATAGCGATTACATCCTGTTCAAACATATTCAAATATGCGTCCGGCTTGTAGGTTTCGTTCGTATTGAAAAACCAATCTCCGTCCCACTTGCCACCGACACTTTCGCCTGCCGCTTGAACCTTCGGCAGAGGCTCTATCTCTAGCAGAATGTTCGAAGTATCGTTATCAGCATAGAGAGCGAAGGGCACGAAGCTAATCGGCACATCATACTCCTGCAACCATTTTATGATCCGCCGCAGACCTTGGTCGGAGTCCGGAGCCACGATACAAATCCGATGACCTCGCGGACGTTTCGGAATGTCCTTTTCTTCAATCGTAGGGTCTTCGGTTAGCTTTTGAAACTCTTCGAGCAAGGAAACACACGGACTTTCGCCATTGAGTCGAGTCCAGTAGTTCCGGTACAGTTCTTCCAGATCTTCATAATTCTTCCCAGTCATTGCAGCTGCATATTCGAGCAGTTGGCCAACTGTCGCTCTATCGGACCAGTCCCGTTTTATCTCGACAATGACCAGCTTTCCTTCGGCGTCCAGAGCCAATGCGTCGGCCATGCTGTGACCGCTGACGGATTGAGCGACCACCAATACCTTCTCGCCGCTTCCAAACAGCAGTTCCGGGTGCCTGGCAATCCGGTTCTCCACATCCTTCTCTAGGAGGCACAACTCTGAAGCCGGTCGTTTCATGAATTGCTGAAAGTCGGTCTTTTCAGCCTCGCGAATGAGTCGAAACAGCACCGGCTCCTCCTTCAGGGTCTCATCGGGTCTTCGAGAACGGAAGTGTCTATTGGGTGGAGACTCCCGTTTCGAGGAACGTGTTCACCGAGGGCTCGGTCTTGCCGACGATGCGGGCCATCATGTCTTTCATCGCTCTGCCGAAGTCCTTCGGCAGCGAGATGGTGTACTCCAACCCGCGGTAGAACTTCAGCGCGCTGCTGATCGCATCCCGCCAGGGGTAAACGTAGGGGTCGGTGTTGTAGATCAGATAGAAGACAGGCGCGCGCACCTGGGGATTCTCGGCCAGGACCTTGTGCGACACTTTCTTTTCGAGCATCAGCTTCGGGCCGATGATCACCACCGCGTCAGGATCGGGCTCTTGCGGGCCGAGATGCCTGGTGAACAGCTCGGTGAGAAAACGATAGTCGCTTTCCTCATCCTGAAGCTGAGCGAAATCGATGATGCCGCCTTCAATCGAGGCCACCGCTTCACCGAGGGCCGGGAAGTCGATGCGGCGCACGTCCTGCTGCTCCAGGATCACGCGCTCTTCCTGCATGTTGAAGCCGACAAAGCTGAATGAACCGATGCGGGGTTCCCGCGAGATGGCGCGGACGATCGACACAATGTTCTGCAGGTCGTAAGGATGCAGTTTGACCTTGCTTGCGTCGGTGGGAGTGAAGTTGACAAGCAGTTTGACATGCAACAGCCTGTCGGCCTTCACGCGCTGGACAGGCGGCTCTTCCAGGAACAACTCGACCTCGTTCGGACCGACCGTAAAGGGCTGACGCGTTCCGCCACGGTCCTCTATGAGTCCGGGCACCGAGCACTCGATTTCCCATTGCTCGGAACAGACTCTCTCGGACTGGTCGCGCAAGAGCCAGGCCACACGGTAGCGGCCGGCCCCCAACTTGAAGCGCCCGGGAATGGCGGCTTCACCCACGGCATCGGGTGTGAGCGCCGGCACGGAATAGCGGTCCCAGAAGTAATGCCGCTTGCCCTTGCCGTCGAGCGGCTCGACGCGGAACAAGATACGCAGGCTGTTTCCCGAGCCGGCGAGCGCACGCAGCGGAACGGTCGCCATGTATCCCGCGGTGAACTGCAGATCAAATCCCAACTTCGGCTTGGACGGGAATACCGAGCAAGGAACATCTTTTCGTCTTTCCGGCGACGAAAGAACGGCCCGATCGGAGTTGATGATACGAATCGAGCCGTCCTGCAGGGAGGGCCGCAGCATGTTTTGACTCCAGGAGACGGTGCTGAGCAGCAACGCCGCCGCGATCAGACGGATAGCGCGGCCCGGAAAACATCTTGCGGTGTACCGAGGGGAAGCCATTGTCGATGCGAGGAATTATATCGAAGAAGCGGAGGCCGAATGATGAGAAGGAACCATTGAACGGCCGAGCCGTTTGTTCGTACGCAATTCCGAAAGAGGAGGATTCCCGGAATCGGGACAGGAGCCTTTTCCTGCATCCCGCCGCCGTATGACAGGCTTTCTCTGATGGTGCGAAGAGGACGGACCTCTTTTCGCTAGAGCCCTTTCGCTGCCGGCTACCACCCTCGGCTTCTCATCCGTTCCAGGATGATCCCGCTGTAGGCGTCCATTTGCGAAGGACGCCGCCGGAGCGGATCGGGGATGCAGGCCGCCAAGCGAGCGCTCTGCTCCCGGTCAAGTCGATTGACCGAAGTTCCGTAGTGGTAACGTGACGCCGCCTCCACACCCCAGATGCCCGGGCCCCATTCGATAAGGTTCAAATACAGCTCCAGGATCCGATCCTTAGAAAGAAAGAGTTCCGCGATCGGCACCAACGTCAACTCGAGTCCCTTTCTGATGGGCGAACGATGCGTGGTCAGGAACAGGTTCTTGACAAGTTGCTGGGAGATAGTCGAGCCTCCTCGCAACCGGCCCCGTGTCTCGACTTCCTCGAAAACCTTTGCCAACTCGAGCCAATCGATACCACGGTGTTCGTAAAACCGCCCGTCCTCCGCCGCGATGACGGCCCGTTGTACATGGATCGGGATGTTCTCCAGCGGTACGAATATCTGTACGGGGCTGTACTCACCTTGTTGGAAAAACGATTCAACGCGCCTTTGAATCTGAACACCGGTGGAGATTGGGATGAACCATCTCAGTCCCACCAGTACAATCGCACAGTAGGCGTAGAAACCAAGCCCCAGCAGCAACAGCCAGCGCACGAGCGGCGGCAGCCGCCGGCGCTTCCTGTTGCGCCGTTTCCGCTTCCAGAGCCATTTCATGCCGGGGCTGTCATGCTCGGCTTTTTCTCGGGCACTACCCCAGAAGCGTAGCGGGTTCGAGAAGTCCAGCGGTCGGCTCTTCTCGTCAGAGCTTTTGAGAGAACAACCAAGGCACAAGCTCAGCTTCTTTGAAGGCTAGTTTCCAACTGTCGTGACGAACGCCTTTGTATTCGGTGTACCTGACGCTTCCGCCAACTCGCCGCAGCGCCGCCACCATCTCCCGAGAGCGGCGCGGCGAGACAACGGTATCCCTCGAACCGTGAAAGACCCACACCGGCGTGGAGTTTGGCTTCACCATGCGAGGGTTGCCGCCCCCGCAAACGGCTACGGCACCGGCGAATAACGTTGGGTGCCGCGTGATCGCGCCCCAAACACCGAACCCTCCCATCGATACGCCGCTGATGTAGACCCGCCGCGGATCGATGTTGTGCCGCCCCTTCAGACTTTCGATAAGCTCGACGACCAGTTCCAGTGGTTCCCGGCGGTTGGCAGAGCGTTCGACGAGCGCCCAACTGCGCACCCAAGTCGTCTTTGCCTGTGGGGCGAGCACAAAACTGGGATAGTCTCTTTGCACCTCGTTGGACGTCCACAACGAGATCCCAAGCTCACTGCTGCCGTTCAAGTGACGATGGTTGTCGCTTCCACGCGCCCGGGACCCGTGCAAGAAAACCACTAGCGGATAATCCTTATCCGGTTCGAAGTTCCAGGGTTTGAGGAGCCGATAGGGCAGCTTCTGTCCGCCGGCGCTGTGAAAAACATGTCTCCCGAACAACTTCAACGGATCGTCGGGCGCCGGGGGGATCTCGCGCGGCGGCAGGACTAGGGGAACATCCTGAGGAAGAATCGGAACCGATAACGACAGTAGCACCGACACGGCGGAAATTTCCGGAGCGTCATTCCCCGGATGCACCGGCTCGGGCAACGGCATGACCGGTTCCGGCGGAGGGGGAGGAACGCTCCGAACATGCCGGCTTCGAGGAGTGCCACAGCCGGCCAAGGCCAGCAACAGTCCCAACATCAGCCCGTATCGTCCCGCGGAAAACAAGGAGTGCATTGCTTGCATCGGATAGTAGCAAGACGGAAACCCAAGGCTAACCTGCATTTCTCACCACCCGACGGCCGAAGCACGCGATACAACCGCCATGACTTCGCTTTTCCTTCGCAACGCTTGCTTGCCGTGCTCGACGTACCGTCAAGTACGCCTGCGCGCGCCTTTTTCCTCCGCCCGGCTCGCGCCTCGTCCTGACGGCCCTCTCACGCACTTCGCCTCGCTGCGTGGTGAGACATGCAGGCTAAAGCAATCGTCCGCACCGGTCCCTCCGGTTCGCATGAGAAAATGCTTGGAGATCACCCATCCGATAGAAGAACGCTTTCGCGGGAAGCGGCTATCCGCAAGTAACGGGAGCCAGTGGCAGGGATTTACATTTCATTCCCTTTTTGTTTGCAGAAGTGCACCTACTGTCACTTTTCATCGGGGGTGTTCCCCTCCGACTGGATGCCCGCCTACCTCGAGGCGCTGGAGACCGAGATCCGGACAGCCCACTTCCCCTCGGAACCGGACACGCTCTATCTCGGCGGAGGCACGCCGAGCCTGATCGAGATCGACCGTCTTGACACACTGCTCAGCGCCCTTCCCGCCAGGGATTGGCGCGAGGCCACGATCGAAGCGAGCCCCGGCACGGTCACCGAAGAGAGAGTTCATGCATGGAAAGAGCTTGGCATCAATCGGGCGAGTCTCGGCGTCCAGTCCTTTATTCCCCGAGAGGTGGCAGCGACCGGGCGGAAGCATACGCCGGAGACCGTCGCGACTGAGATGGCGCTGTTGGCTCGTGTGGGAATCGACGATGTGAACATCGACCTGCTCGCCGGTCTCGCCCATCAAACGCCGGCAGGTTGGCAGGAGTCCCTCGACTGGATCGCCAAGCTGTCTCCGTCCCACGTTTCGGTGTATATGCTCGACGTGGATGACGACAGCCGGCTCGGTCGGGAACTGCAGAGCGGAGGGTCCCGTTTCGGCGCCGCATCGGTGCCAAGCGACGATCAGATCACCGAGTTCTACACCACCGCGATCGAAATGCTCAAGCAACACGCCCTTCGGCAGTATGAGATTTCGAATTTCGCCAGGGCCGGGCAAGAATCCATTCACAACCGCAAGTATTGGCGCATGGAGCCTTATATCGGGTTCGGCGCTGATGCACACTCTTTCGACGGACGCCGGCGCTGGGGGAATGTTGCTTCGGTCAAGGAATATCTCGACCGCTCCCAGCGGGGGGAGTCCGTTCGCAAAATGACGGAAACCCTCGATGAGCGTCGAATCGCTGAAGACCGCTTCATCACAGGGCTACGTCAAATCGCAGGATTCGACGCGCCTCCCTCGGAAATGGTCTTGTTTCAGGAGCCCTTGAGGCGGCTCATCGAGCGTGGGTGGCTCCGACGCGAAAACGGCAACCGACTCTCGCTCACCCCGGAGGGCCTGCTCTTTTCGAACGAAGCATACGCGGAGTTCCTCGCAGCGAAGTAAGGCTTCTCCCCGGGTGCCGCCCGGAAGGTTCCTGAGCAACGCATGGTGAAAGTCCCATGGAAGGCGATGTGGGTTTTTCTTTTGACTCCCAAACGCTATTCTCAATGCGAGGAGAGGAAGGTTGCATGAGAGAGTTCATCGATCTGCGAAGCGACACCGTCACACGCCCGACCCCGGCGATGCGTCAGGCCATGTTCGAAGCTGAAGTCGGCGACGACGTTTATCACGAAGACCCGACCATCAATCGACTGGAAACGCTGGCGGCCGAAATCGTCGGGAAGGAAGCCGCGGTCTTCGTGCCGACCGGGACGATGGGGAATCAGAGCGCAATCCGGGCGCATACGCAGCGCGGCGACGAGGTCATCGTTCATGAGCGTTCGCACATCGTTCTGTACGAGGTCGGCGGCGTGGCTCAGCTTTCCGGGTGTGTGACGCGGACGATCTCCACGCCGAACGGCATCCTCGACTGGAACCGAATCGAGCCCCTGGTCCGTGGCGAGAGCGACCACTTCAACGGTGTCGCACTGATCGCGGTGGAAAATACCCACAATATCCTCGGCGGACACGTCTATCCTCAAGAGGTCTTGAACGAGATCTGCGATCAGGCGCACGACCGAGGCATCCCGGTTCATATGGACGGCGCACGGATCTTCAACGCGGCGACGCACCTCGGCACGCCGCCCCACGAAGTGGCGGCAAAGGTCGACTCGGTGATGTTCTGTCTTTCGAAGGGCCTGGGCGCGCCAGTCGGATCGATGCTGGCGGGAAGCCGGGAGTTCATCGATCGGGCGCGGATGGCGCGCAAGGTGTTCGGGGGCAGCATGCGGCAGGCGGGCGTGCTGGCGGCCGCGGGCATCGTGGCATTGGAGAACTCTCCAGCGGGCCTGCCTCGGGATCACGAAAACGCGCGTTTCATCGCGGAAGCTCTGGCCCGGGTGCCGGGCATCTCGATTGATCCGACAGACGTGCAGACGAACATCGTGATCTTCGACGTCGAGGGCACCGGCATGACCGGCAGGGAAGTCTCCGCGAAGCTGCGCGAGCGCGGCGTGCTTTCGAACGCCGTCGCGCCCTACCGCATGCGGATGCTCACGCACTACGATGTCACTCGCGATCAGTGTGAGCGAGCCATGGAAGTGATGGCCGAGGTGTGCTCCGGCGTGCAAGTGGCTGTCGGAGACTGAAGTGGGTGATAGCCCGTGTTTCCCGGATCGAGCAATCATAATCCGCCTGACTCTCTGCACCCTGGCGGTCGCCGGTTTCTCGATAGTCGCCGCCCAATCCGCTTATCCGTCGGCGGTGTTCACGCTGGATGTCGAGCGTGGGCGCTTCTTCAGCGGCACGACGACACCGCTGGACGTTCAGTTCGACAAGTGGGCGCGCCGTTGCCGCATTGCCGCGGGAGGAGCCCTGTATGTCTTGACCTGTCCGCCCGTGGAAGCCAGTGTGCGAAGCTTCCACGGCGATCGTGCTCCCGAGTCGGTCGACGTTTCGCTCGCATTGTTCAGAGATCTCGATGAGGCGGTCTACCTCGCGGGGTGTCTCTCGATCGAAGAGCTGAAGAAGATCGAGCAGGGCTCCCAAGAGGAGCCGGATTACCGACGTCGAAGAAGGCGGAATTCCGACAAGCAGCAGGAAGAGAAAAAAGCGGCCGAAGCCACACAGCGCGACTGCCGCGACGTCGCGCCGGGACAGACCTTCAGCATGGAAGTCGAGGATGAGGAGCTGCGCATCCTCATTCGAGGACGGCAACTGCCCTTCACGGTTTTCGGCTACCATCCCAAGGACAAGCCCATCGGCGCCCACGACGAACCGCCCATCACTACGAGCGCACCGCGCATCGGGCCGGTCCCGCGGGTCGACGAGAACGGCATACCCCGAACGGAGCCGCCGCTATGGCACCTTCCGCCCGCAAAGGCCATCGCCCGGTCGGCGCGGTTGACCGGGCAGGATGAGCCCTTGCGCACCGGGCGGTTTGTGGTTTCCTGCGCGGCGCCCACTCCGGTCTATGTAGATGGCTCCTACATGGGTATCTGCCCACTCGACATGCCGCTGATCGTAGGTCCCCACACGATGACCACGAAGCGGCGCGGCGGGGCCGACCGGGTGCGCGGGGTTCGTATGGAGGCCGGAAAGACCGTCGAGTTCCGCGTTGCCGCGGCGAGGTAGCGGTGTCGTCCGAAGAACGCTTCGAACTGGCGATCGGCCGTTTCGACAAGGCTAATGCCGAGGATCCCCGCCGGGAGACCTTTGCGGGCCGGGAGCACCCCAAGGAGCTGCTTTACGGACAGCGCATGAGCGCATGGCTGGAGCGGATCGAGCCCGGCGCTCCCGAAGCCGTACGCCTGGCCGTTCGAGCACAGCACATCCGCCGCTGGAAAATCCCCCGAAGCAACTATCCCATGAACCGCCCGGGATATCGGGCCTGGCGCTCCAATCTGGGGAAGTTCCACGCCGAGACGGCCGGCGCCATTCTGAGCGAAGCCGGCTATGACGGGGAGACAATCGCCCGCGTCCAGTCGCTGCTGCGCAAAGAGAGGCTGAAAACAGACCCGGACTGCCAACTACTCGAAGACGTTGCCTGCGTTGTGTTCCTGGAATTCTATTTCGAAGACTTCCGACAGGAACACGATGAACCGAAACTGGTCAACATCATCCGACGGACGTGGCGCAAGATGTCCGAGAAGGGCCACGCCGCGGCTTTGAAGCTGAAGATGTCTCCCCGTGCGCGGGACATTGTCGAAAAGGCGTTGACCGAGCAAGCCGCATTCCCGGCAGTCGAGACCAGCGCTTTGAAGCGATAGACCAACGCTTCGCCGCGCTGGAGCAGCGTATCGGCGCCATGGAGCAGCGTTTGGCGAGGATCGAAGGAATGATCGAGGGCTTTTTCAACCGCCGCCCCCAAATCGAAACCGCCCCAACGGCCATCGAGTCCCCGTAGTCTCCATCGAACAGCCCGCGGCGTTTCCAAGAGGGGCCCAAAAGCCGATTCTGCCGGAGTCCGCGACCCGCGGTGTTGTTCGCTTCAGCGCTGCGCCGGTTGTCGAGCCAGATCCTCGCGGCAACGTTGGGCTTCACTATCGGCAATTTCCAACTCGGCTGCGTGCGCCACCGCAAGCTGCCTGAGGTAGCCCTTGAGCTTTTCCGATTCCGACGTATTGCGGTCTTTGGCCGCAACGAGAAGTTCCGCGACGGCGGCATTCTGATATTTGCGGACACCCTGCTCGAGCGAAGAGATCATCGAACCCAGCCGATCAGCCCACAGAAAGGTGTCCACAACGGCTATCAGCCTGTCGGGATTGCGCATCATGTCCTGAGCGGAGAGGCTCAGGCTATCCATGTCTCTCAGCATCTCCTCGTGTTGAGACACATACGCCTGCGGTGCGCCGTCCTGAACCCACTCCTTGGGCCGAACTTGCTCAATGAGCGCCTTCATCTCGTTCGCGTGCAGATCAACGCCTTGCGCCATTTCGATGGCTTCCCAGCGCGGGAGCAGCTCTTGCGCCATCGAGGGAAAGATCGCCACGTTGAGCAAAAGAACGATGATCGCAACACGCTTCATGCAAGCCATGGTAGGTTTCTCGGTCGCCTTGTGACAAGTGAGAGGAGCCGCGGCGCGGACGCGTGTCGTGAAGAAGCACCCGCAGCTATGTCTCGACCGGCTCGATTACGCCATCGACGAGCTTGAAGCCGGTTGTATGCATTACATCGGCGGAACAGACGAGCTTGGGATCCTGGTACCGGCCACGCAACTCCGGCTCGATGCTTCCGAAATCCGGACTGTCGGCCGGGAGCGTCCAGACGACTTTGCCTTTGAACCCGACGCGGACCTCAAGATCCGCCCCGCAACCATGGCAAACATAGGTCGGCTGCTCACGCGGCTCCGACATCGCCATTCATTGTAACGACAGCCTCTGGAAAAGCCTCTTCAGCAGGGAAGAAACCGCAGAGCGTCTCAACCTGCACTCTCATCTTTCACGGTACTGGCGATCGGCGGCGGGCCTTTCGGCTACGGTTCTCGACAAGGCATATCGAATGACTGCCGCACGATCCTTTCGCGATGCGCCGGTTGTCAAAACCCACCGCACGATGGCTACAATTGACCGTGCGCCTCATTGCTGCTGTTCTCGCTCTTTTTCTCGCGAACGCGGATCTCCAAGCCGCTACGCGGGCGCCGGTCCGTGCACGGCGCGCGATGGTCGTGAGCGCCCAAGCGGACGCGACCCGTGCCGGAGTCGAGGTCCTCCAGTCGGGTGGTAACGCCGTGGACGCCGCGGTGGCGGTGGGATTCGCTCTGGCGGTGACTCATCCCAGAGCGGGCAATCTCGGAGGCGGCGGATTCATGTTGATCCGTTTCGCCGATGGGCGCGCCACATTCCTGGACTTCCGGGAGCGGGCGCCGGCAGCGGCCCATCGCGACATGTACCTCGGCCCGGACGGGGAGCCGACCGACGAGATGATCCTGGGGTATCGCGCGTCGGGGGTTCCGGGAACGGCGCGAGGCCTCGAAATGGCCACCCGGAAGTATGGGACTAAGCAACTGAGAGAACTCGTAGAGCCGGCCGTCCGCTTGGCAAGCAACGGTTTCGCGGTTACTTTCGATCAGTCCCAGTCGCTGCAGAGCAGCCGGATGGCGAAGTTTCCGGAGTCCCGCCGGATCTTCCAACGCGGCGGGCGATTCTACGAGATGGGGGAAGTCTTGCGGCAGCCCGACCTGCAGCGGACGCTGGAACGAATCGCCAGGCACGGGGCCGACGACTTCTATGCCGGTGAGACCGCCCGGCTGATCGCCGCCGACATGAAGAAGAACCATGGCACGATCACGCTGGACGACCTGAAGCAGTACAAGCCGGTCGAACGCACCCCACTCGAGGGAAGTTACCGCGGGTACGAGATCATCACCGCGCCCCCGCCCAGTTCCGGCGGCGTGGGCATTATCCAGATGCTGAACATGTTGGAGGAGAGCGGTTACGAGCGCAGCGGGGCCGGTTCGGCCGCGGCAATTCACTACGTGGCGGAAACGATGCGCCGCTACTTTGCCGATCGGGCGGCTTATTTCGGCGATCCGGACTTCGTCTCCGTGCCGGTAGAACGGCTTACCCGGAAGAGCTACGCACGGCAACGGGCCAAGACGATCGATCGGGGCCGGGCCGGAAGAAGCTCCGAGATGCCGCCCGGCCTTTCCGCCGGATCCGAAAGCACGGAGACGACGCACTATTCCGTCGTGGACGACGCCGGCAACGCCGTGGCCGTCACCTACACGCTGAACGGCAGCTTCGGCTCCGGTGTCACGGCTGTCGGCACGGGTGTGCTCCTCAACAACGAGATGGATGACTTTTCGTCGAAACCGGGCGCGCCGAACAACGCCGGATTACTGACGAGCGAGCAGAACGCGATCGCGCCCGGCAAACGGCCGCTCTCGTCGATGACACCGACCATCGCAGCCCGCGGCGGCAAGCTCTTCCTGGTTGTCGGTTCACCCGGCGGCCCGACGATCATCTCGACGGTGCTGCAGATCATCATCAACGTGATCGACTTCAAGATGAACCTCCAACAAGCTGTCGACTTCCCTCGTTTCCATCACCAGTGGATGCCCGACAGGCTGCGGCTCGAGCGCCACGGCCATTCACAAGATACCGTCGAGAGGCTCAGCCGGCGGGGCCACCCGCTGTCGTTCGTCGAGAAACAGGGTCGCGTCATGGCGATCCAGGCCACCGACCAGTGGCTGCTGGGTGCGGCGGACGCACGCTCCGAGGGCAGCGCCGAAGGGTATTGAGAGCGGGGGACAGCCGCCAGCCTTCATTTCTCACGACATGACGGGGAAACACGTGACAAGACTGTCACGGCTTCGTTGCTCTTGCTTGCCTTGCTCAATGGGTAAAGGCCTTGTTTCGTGACTCGCGTCTCGTGACCGGCACGGACTCCTCCTACCCACGTGGTGAGTAATGCAGGATAGAATCAACTTCGTCCTTCGCAGGGTCGTCCCTTTCAATCGATACCGAGATTCGCCGAATGCCAGAAACCGAAACCGTTAGCGCCGCCGCGTTGCGCCAGACTTCCGTGGATTTGCTGGAGCGCGCCAAGAAATCCATCGCGGGCGGCGTGACCAGTGCTTTTCGCGCCAAGACCGTGCCCCATCCACTCTATTTCACGCATGGTGAGGGGCCGAGCATCACCGACGTCGACGGCAACACCTATCTCGATTACACGCTTGCCTGGGGGCCGCTGATTCTCGGCCATGCGCATCCCGCGATCGCCGCCGCGGTCGAACGAACCTTGCGGGACGGTTGGGACTACGGAGCACAGCATGAGGGTGAAATCCGTGTCGCCGAGCGGCTCGTCGACCTTGTTCCCTGCGCCGACCGCGTGGTCTTCAGCAATACGGGGACGGAAGCTGACCAGATCGCCTTTCGCCTGTCCCGAGCCTTCACCGGACGGAAGCGCATTCTGCGATTCGTAAACCACTATCACGGTTGGCTCGAAGCGCCGCCGGGAACCTTGTTCCTGCCGTGGAACGATGCAGATGCGCTCGAAAAAGCTGTCGCGGAGCACGCCGATGAGATCGCCTGCGTGATTCTGGAGCCCATCCTGTGCAACGGCGGATGCATCCTGCCGGCCGACGGCTTCCTGCAAGGGCTGAGAGACATCACGGCAAGGCACGGGATCGTGCTGATCTTCGACGAGGTCATCACTGGGTTTCGGGTGCACCTGAACGGCGCGCAAGGCTTGTACGGCATCACTCCGGACCTGGCCACTTTCGGGAAAGCGGTTGCCGGAGGGTTCCCGCTGAGCGTCATCGCCGGCCGCCGCGAGATTCTGAAGTTGATCGAAGACGCCACCGTGCTGCACGGCGGAAGCTTCAACGGCAATCCCACGGTCCTGGCCGCGTCGGAAGCGACGCTGGAAGAACTTTCCCGCGATGACGGCGCTGCTCTCAAAGCGGCCCGGCGCAGCGGAGAGCAACTGATGGAAGGCATCCGCGCCGCCGCCGCCGAGGCGGGTGTTCCAGCGGCGGTTCGTGGAGTGGGGACGGTCTTCAAGGTCGTGTTCCCGGACGAAGGCGCCGTCGCGGATGCGCGCGGCTTGACGAGTCCGCCCTCCGGGCGCCTGGGCGCCTGGCTCGAAGGAATGCTCGACAACGGCATCTATCTCCTGCCGGACGGGCGTTGGTACGTGTCGACCGTCCATGGGGACGAGGAAGTCGAAACGACGCTGGCGGCTGCTCGTTGCGCCATGAACACCGTCGCGGAGAAGTTCCCGGCCGGGTGATCTCCGAGAGGGGCGATCGGCCCGGGCTCAAACAACGAAGTGCGGCTTGACGAAGTCGTGCACCCGCCGGATCTCTTTCATGGCGTCTTCGTCCAGCGGCTTGGCTTCGGGGCGGCGAACGGACCAGTTCGTGAAGACGCCGCGCAGATGCAGGGCGTAGTTCAGTAGCGGAAAGCCGTACACGCCCGCTTGCGTCACGAACAGCATCGCTTTCGAGAACATATCGAGGGCCTCGTTGACCTTGCCTTCCTTCCAGAAGTTCCACACCTTGACGTAGAGATCGACCCAGCCCGACGCCGGCATGTTGCCGGCGAGGCCGAGTGACATCTCGTCCGGCAGGTTGCGTCCATGGCCTCCGGTGAAAACCGTCACACGGCCTTCGCCGTCCGCGTTGAACTCCTTGATGCGGCTGATGGAGTTGCCCGCTTCGTCTTTGACGAACAACAGCGTCGGAATCTCCCTGGCCATCTTCAGCACGAATTCGACGCTCATGTTGCCTGTCGTCTGAACGAACATCGGCAGGCCGCAGACCTTACCGATGGCCTTGTAGTATTCGAACACCTCGTCGAGGTCAAACTCGCCGGCGTCGCGTGTCGGCAGCGCGATGATGGCATCGGGTTGCAGCTTCTCGGCGTGCCTGGCGTACTTGACCGCAGTTTCGGTGTCGGGTCCCTGAACGCCGATGACCACCGCCGGGCTCAGACCCTTGTTCGCCTTGACGATCAACTCGGCGCCCTCGATGCGTTCGTCGAACGTCAGGAACTGGTACTCGCTCGCACGCTGCGGCCAGACGATGCCGTGGACGCCGGTCTTGTCGAGGAACTTGACTTCTTTCTCCAACTCGCCGAAGGCGATCTTGTTGTCGTTGGTGTAGGGCGTCTGGACGATCGGGAAGATGCCCTGGAACTTCCTCAGGTCCACGGCGGGCGCCGACGAGCAGCCCATCCCGCCCCATAGGGACCACGACAGCCCGGCGGCTCCGAGGAAACGAAGGAAGTCTCTGCGATTGGTGGAAGTAGGATGGTGAGGCATGAATCGTTCCTTTCGAACATAGTGTCTCGCAAAGCCGCAAAGGCCACCACGGGCACTCTGCTCGAAGTCCCAAGCCGCCCTGGAGCCCTCTGCTACAGTCTATATGGAGTTGCCGCCACAACAGATCAAAGCCATGCAGAAGCGTCTGCTCGTGATCGCAGCGATTGCGGCGCTTTCCCTGAGCGCGCCGATGACCGTTCTCCGCGCCGCGCCGGTCGACCGAGCCGTCGCCGAGTGGGCGATCCGGATGGGAGGCTGGATACAAATCCACGGGCAATCAACCCGGCCCTACCGCGTCGCGGATCTTCCGGCGGATGATTTCCGCCTGAAGGTTCTCAACCTTGTCGGCTGCAACATCGATCCGCCGGATTTGGCGCGCCTGAGCACCCTGAGCGGACTCGAGGAACTGCACCTGCCGGGGCCGATGTGGAACCCTCGCGCCGGCGCGAACAAGAACCAGAGCAAAGACCTCAAGCATATCGCGCCCTTGACCACCCTCGAAAAGCTCACTTTCAGCTACAGCTTCCTGGCCTATATCCGGTTCTACGACGAAGGCTTCGAACAAATCGCCGGGATGAAGAACCTCAAGAACATCCGGGTACGCCGCACCAAGGTCGAGGGCCACACACTGGCGCCGTTTCACAATCTCGAATCGCTGGACCTGACTTTCACGCCCTTCGACGACAAGGGGTTGGCGAACCTCAAGGGCATGAGCCGCCTCAAACGTTTGTGGGCCGGCGATACGCTCGTTACCGACGAGGGCCTCGCATCGCTCAGCGGCCTCAGCGAGTTGGAGGAACTCAACCTTCGGGGGACCCGCATCAGCGACAGCGGCCTCGCGCATCTCAGCGGCCTCACCCGGCTCAAGCACTTGAATCTTCTCGGCGCCGATGTGACGGATGCCGGCCTGGATCATCTGAAAAACCTCGAGAACCTGGAGGTCATCAACCTCTACCGCACCAAAGTCAGCAACGCCGGCCTCGACAAGCTGAAGGAGTTCACCAGACTACGCGAAGTGGACCTGCGCTATTCCCGAGCCACTGGCGCCGGCGTCGCGGATCTCCAGGAGGTACTGCCGGACACACGCCTGGTGTTCCTGGACTTCTCCCTGCGAGCGGCGGACGCAGGAAAGCCCACGGACGCCCCCAAGGGCAGGAGCGACGAGGCGGTTGCCGATTGGGTGCGCTTGCTTGGCGGAACGGCGACTATCGACAGCGGCCGACTCACGGAGATCTCGCTGGCTTCCAGCTCAGTTACGGACACTCACCTCGAGCATCTTCGACACCTCAAAGAGCTGCGCAAACTCGAACTTCAGGTTACGGAGATCGGGGATCTCGGCGCGGCTTCGCTAAGCGCCCTCACGACTCTCGAAGAGCTTAACCTGAGCAACACCCTCGTTTCCGACGTCGGACTTTCACACCTGGCGGGCCTGAAGGCCCTGCGCAAACTCACTCTCAACAACACGCTGATCGAAGGCGAAGGTCTGGCGCACCTCAGGGAACTGGACAGCCTGCGAGAGATGAGCCTTCTGGGCTCGCCTGTCGGCAACGACGGATTCGCCGTTTTGAAAGAACTCGCCTCTCTGGAGAAACTATCCGTCGCCTACACCGATATCGACGATGACGGCATGCATCACCTCACTCCGTTACAAGGATTGAAAGAGCTTGATCTAGCGGGGACCGATATTCGTGACAACGGGCTCGAATATCTGGGCGAGTTGGTCGGCCTGGAGAAGTTATCGCTAAGCTACACGCGCTTCCGCCAGGATGGACTGTGCCATCTGGAAGGTTTGACGAACCTGAAGAGCCTGGACCTCGTGCGCACCAGGCTCAAGGACCCGCAGCTCTACACCATCGGCAAGCTCACGAAGCTCAAGCATCTGAATCTCGACTACACCGATGTCACCGACGCGGGCCTGCGCCACTTAAGAGGACTGAAGGAACTTACCGAGTTGAGCCTTGACAGCGCTCTCATCACCGAGAAAGGGCTCGATCATCTGACGGTGTTCCCGAAGTTACGCGTGTTGAACCTCTATCACACCCTCGTGGGCGAGCAAGCCTATCAGAAGCTCAAGGGCCACTATGGGGACTGCGAGATCATCTGGGACCGCGACTCGGCTCTGCCCAACCGGAGGCGTAGTTGAAGCGGGCAACAACATCGAGTCTCAGCACCTTGCTGCTCGCAGTGCTTGCTTCCACGGCTCCGGCAGTCGAGCCGGCCCAGAACGACGTCGCCGCCTGGATCACGGACATCGACGGGCATTACTTCCTGGATGACAACGGCAACATTGCCGAGGTCGACCTGACATCGTCCTGGGTCAACGACGCGGACCTCGAAAAGCTCACTTTCGCGCCGCATCTGAGACGCATCGACCTCTCTTACACGTGGGTCACCGATATCGGCCTGGAACACCTCAAACCGCTCGAAGGCATCGAGGAGCTACGGCTTCATTACACCGAAAACATCACGGACGGCGGCATCGCCCACATCAAGCACTGGAAGAAACTGAAGCATCTCGACGTTCGCGGGACAAAGGCCACCAGCCGTGTCTTCGAGCACGTTGCGCAGATCGAGACCCTCGAGTTTCTGGACGTTGGATTCAGCCGCGTCACCGACGACGGTTTCGAACACTTGGCGGACCTTGCCAAGCTCGCATCACTCGGATTCGGCGGCAACAAGATGAGCGGCACGGCACTGCCTCTGCTGAGGCTGCTCCCGTCCCTCAAGCATCTCGACGTGGGCGGACAGCAGCGCACCGACTCGGGGCTTTGGGCGCTTGCCCTCTCCGACTTCAACCTCGAAAGCATCGAGTCGTTGGCCGGACTGGAGTCTCTAAACGCCGAAGCCTCCAAGGTGACCGATCTGGGATTGGAGCAGCTCACTTCCTTGAGCCGCCTTGAATCCCTTGATCTGAGCCGCACCTCCGTCAGCGGCCGCGGCGTGAAGGCTCTCAGCGCGTTGCCGAACCTGAAACGCCTGCGACTGTGGCAATGCGAGAAAGTGGGTGATGAAATCGCGGCTCACCTGCCGGCCCTGAAGACGGTCGAGACCCTCGACCTGGCCGAAACCGGAGTCTCCGACGAGGTACTGGGCCGTCTTGGCGAGATGCCGGAGTTGCGGCAGGTCTTCCTTGGGGGAACCGAGACAAGCGCCGAGGGCGTGGAGCGCTTCCGAACCGACCACCCGCGCATCCGGATCACGTGGTGGGAGAAGCCTCCCGAACCGGAACGGTTCAAGAACGTCGCCCCGTAGCGTCCGCTCGGCGGTGGGAACGGGATTTCGGCCTAAATGATCTCGGTCAGCCGTTTACTCGCCGTCGGGAACGTCTCGATGCCGGTCTTGAAGATCTCTGCGCCAATCGTGAGGTAGAGATCGCCGATCGTACCGGTCACCCGCGTGTGCAGGCCGGTCTTGAGCCCACCGAGGCCGCCCGCGACGATCAGCGACAAACCGCTGTTCTTGTGAGCGTTCGCTTCAGCGTGCTCGTGGACGTACGTCAGGCAAGTGTTATCAAGCATCGTGCCGGAGCCCTCGGGCATCGACTTCAGCTTGGCAATCAAATAGGCGAATTCCTCGACATGCCAGCGGTTGATGTCGCGCAGAATCCGCTGGCCGGGGGGCGTCTCGACATTGCCGTGGGTGTATTCGTGGTGCCTCCAGGCGGTGTGGCCCAGCCACGGGAACCGCGATAGCCCCTGGCACTTCGTCAGCATGTAGGAAGCAACGCGCGTCTGGCCCGAGGCCATGGCATGAACCATCAAATCGGTTTGGAGCTTCGCGATGCGCGGCCAGTCCTTGAGGTCGCCTCCCTCGGGTGGGCGCTCGACAACCTCGCTGTATTCCGGCGGCAGGCTGGCGATCGAACGCTCGACGTCGCGCACCGACGACAGGTATTCATCGAGCCTGGCCTTGTCATGCGAACCCAACTCGCCCTTGAGGGTTGCCGCGTCATCCCGAACCGCATCGAGCACGCTCCTTTTGCGGTCGATCCAATGGGCATCCTTCGTGCCAAAGAGCCGGTCAAAGAGCCGCTGCGGGATCATCTCCGGCGGCAGCGGACGGTCGCGGTCCGCCCAACTCATGTTGCGCTGAACACTCTCACCAAAGGATTCCTGGCAGACGCCCACCTGAATCGAACGGAAGCGCGAATCCCGTCCGATCTTGTTGGCGATGACCTGATCGATCGAAGGCCCGCCCGAACCGCGCCCCGTAAACGAGGTTCCCGACATCAGCGCGCTCATCGAACGGTGGTGATCGTTGCCCGGACCGGGCAGCCGCGCCGCCGGACTGTCGAGGCCGGTGATGATATGGATGTCGTTCCGATGCGGAGCAAGCGGCGTCAAGCAGGGCGTGATGCGATAATCCGAACCCGTCTCGCGCGGAATCCAGAACCGCTCGATAATCCCGTTGCCGTTGAACCACAGGACAAAGCGCGACTCGACCGCCTGAGAGGCCAAGCGCGGCGTTGCCGCCGCGTAGGCCGTCCCATTCGTGTTGAACATGGCGTCCAGAGCCGGCAACCCGACCCGCACCGCGGCGCCCGCGACACCCAGTCCGCGAAGAAAAGAGCGGCGTGACAACGAGTTATGGATAGACATGAACGGGCACTCCTCTGAATACGTCGGATTGTACAAGAGAAATGATCAACTCGCGGAACCGAAACCGGGAGTCCCGGAAATCCGCGTACAGCCCCTCGATCACCGCGCGGTCGTCCGGCGTTTCCTCGCGCCCCATCGCGTAGCGGAAGAGTTGCCGCACGATACACTTGCGGCAACTCGGCTCCTTCGCGAGGATTTCACCCAGTTCCTTCGGAGTCGAGAACTCCGAGTCAACGATCCCGGTGACGCTTGCGGATGAATCAATGGGCAGTTCGTACTTCGTTTCTTTTTTCTTGAGGCCTTTCATGACCTCATCGCGTGTGGGATAGATCGTCAGATAGTGCTTGTCGCGATGCCGTCCGATGGCATCATAGTTTTCGAACCCGAATCCGATCGGGTCAATCAGCCGATGACAACTCGCACAGCTTTCGCTGGTCAGGTGGATGTTCAGCCGTTCGCGGTTCGTCATCGGCTTTTCATCGGTCACCGGGGGCAGCGAGGCGTTCAAGCCGGGCGGCGGGGGCGGCACTTCCTGGCATAGGAAGTGCTCGCGAACGTAGAGACCGCGCTCGGTCGGCGAAGTATCGGACGGTTTGCTCGTCACGGTGAGAAACATCGCCTGACCGAAGATGCCGCCCCGCCCGCTGTCTTCCGGGAAATCGACGCGGTCGAACTCGGACTCGGGCTCCGACAATTTATACAGATTGGCGAGGTCGGTGCTGATGAAGCCGTAGTCCGCCGTGAAGAAATCCATGAAGTTGCCGTCGTTCCAGACGAGGTCACCGAACAGGCGCTTGGTCTCCTCGGTCATGGCGGCCGCAAGCTCAGGGTTGAAATCACGATAGAGGCGCCGGTCGCGGATGGTGTTGAGCACGCGATCGAACCGCAGCCACTGGCTGAGAAACTCCTCCATCGACTTACGCGAACGCGAGTCCCGCAGCATCTCGCGTGCCACAGCGCCGACTTGCTCCGGGGTTTCGAGCTTACCCGCCTCGGCCAACCGAAAGAGCTTCTCGTCCGGCATCGTGTCCCACAAGAAGTACGACAACCGGGCAGCGACTTCGTACGAATACCAAGGGCCTTCGGGGCCTCGCTCCATGCGGAACAGAAAACGAGGAGACTGCAACATCGCTTCGACGGCGATCTGAGCGCCGCGAGGAAAGTCTCCGGCGGCCGCCTCTTTCCGGAAGAGCGCATCGTACTGGGCGATCTCCTGATCCGTCAGCGGACGTCGAAACGCCAAGCGGCCGAAGCTGTGCAGGAACTTCATGCGGCAACGGGCATCCGCCGCCGAGCGCGGCGCACACGGCACGAGCCGATTGCGGTCGCCACCCCGAAAAGCGTTGCGGGCGAGCTTCTCCGCCGCTGCTCCGTAGGCTTCGGCCAACAGCGGCGGCACGCTCTGTCCCTCGGCCTGGTTCTTGAAGCCACGGATGAAATCCTCGGGCGGAAACTGATTTGCCGGCTGTGTTCGATCGCCCAGCAAGTCGCGAACCGTGTTGTTGTACTGGCTGTGGGTCAGCCGGCGCATCACACCATGGTGCGGCCCACCAGCATGTGACAAACCGGACGCGATGGCGACGGAGCGTTCTTCCGCGGACAGTTCGGCGAGACGGCCGATCCATGAGAGCAACAGTTTCTCTTCGTCACTACCCTGCTTGATCCGCTCGCCGCCGGTATGTTGTTGGCGGTTGGTCGGTTTCTGGAAAAGAAGCGAATTGCGGGGATTCTGGGGGTCGATGAACTCCGCCAGCGCCAGCCCGAAAGCCGTAATCCGCGCGGCGGACGCGTCCTCGCGCGGGAACTCCAGCCGCGTGGTCGACGCAACGCCCTTCTCGCCGTGACAAAGCCGGCACTGCGCTTGATCGAGGATGGGGTACACCTTCCGGGCAAAGAACGCGTCGTCAACGCGCGCGGCCCCAAGCTCCGCCGCCGGCCACGTCATCAAGAACGCGGCGAGAGCGCCGAGAGCGGCAATGACTCGTGCGGTTCGTAGAAACACAGGAACGCGGACCTTGACGAAAGAACCCAGCTTGATCCTAACATCGGGCCGGCGGCGCGAACAATACGTGGTTTTATGATCTACACGCAAACCAGAAGGTTCCCCTTTCTCAGCATGGGTTCGATCGGCGTTCGCGGTCTCGATAGAAGCCCGGAGGCCGGCGCTCGTCGTAAGGCCGACCGAGAACGACGGACGGGGCAAGGACACCGGCGCGGGGGCAACATTTTTCGCCGCGCGAGGCCGCGCGAGGCCGCGCCATGCCGCGCGAACCCGCCCAGCGAAGCAGTGACTGCGCGGCGGGAGCGGCCGTCCGGGCGGAGCGAGGACACTGGCGCAGGGCAATATTTTTACCCGAGCAATGCCGGGCAATAACGGGCAATGGTGGGCAATAGTGGGCAGGGAATCAAGGCGGTGATTCGATAAACCCGTGATTCGTGACTCGTGTTTCGTGAAAAGCATAAAAGCCGTGTTTCGTGTCTCGTGTCTCGTGTTTCGTGAAAACCGTTGGCCGAGGCCTCGTTCGCTCCAGAAGAAATGTCTGACGGCCGTTGAACCGTAAAAGCCGTGATTCGTGAAAACCCTAGGGCCGTATTGCCTTCGTGGGGCGGCAGCCTCTACAGCGAGCGCCGCGCCGACTTCAAGTCGATCTCGCGGAGCCGCAACGATGCGTGCGTGCGCCCAGAAGGCACCCGCGCTCCCAGGACAGGGGCCGGCAGGCGGCAGGTTCCGAAAGCTGAACAAGCCGGCCGCGGCAACCACGCCATCCGGGTTGCTTCCGCGCAGGGGTGAGCGAGCTACCGTGTGCTAAGATTGGGCGCTTTCGACCCGGACGAGAGCGCCAAGTGACTGACTCCAGAGCCTCCCCGACAAGAATCCGCTATCTGGTGATGGTGCTCGTCTCCCTGGCTTCGACCACGGCCTACCTCACCCGACACGCCATCGCTCCCTCCGCCACGACCATCCAGGCCGAAACCGGGCTCACGAGCGAGCAGATGGGGTACATCCTCAGCGTGATGTCGATCGGCTACTTCGTCTTTCAGATTCCCACCGGCTGGTTGGGGACTCGCTTCGGAACACGCTTCGCGCTGCCCTTTCTCTGTGTGGCCTGGTCGGCCTGCACCGTCTGGTTCGCGGCCGTGTCATCGTTCTGGGGTTTCATCTGGGCGCGCATGATGTTCGGGGGGATGCAGGCGGGACTCGTTCCCAACGCGGCGAAGGTGGTCAAGGACTGGTTCCCTCTGGCTCAGCGCGGTCTGGCCAGCGCCGCGAGCGGTTCCGCGATGTCGGTTGGCGGCGCGGTCAGCATAGCGCTGACGGCGGTCCTTCTCGAATCGTTCTCGTGGCGCACCGCGTTCGTGATGTTGGCAGGCGTAAGCCTGATCTGGGCGGCCGGCTTCTACCTGCTTTTCCGAACGAGGCCGGAAGAGCACCCGTGGGTGAACGAATCCGAGGTAGCGGTGATCCATTCCGACGAGGCCGACAGCAGCGACTCGGGCACGGAAGCGGCGGAGCCTTCGATGGATCCCCAGCCGACGTTCCGCGAGCACGCCGTCACCGCCGCCTCGTCGCTGAGCATGTGGGCGCTGTGCGTCCAATCCGCCTTCAAGGCGGCCGGCTACCAGATGTTCGTCACGTGGTTTCCGGCGTTTCTCGAGAAGGGCTACGGCGTGACCCGCGAGAGCGCCGGCCTCATGGCGAGCTCTCCGCTGATCGGCGTCGTCATCGGCTCGTTGGCCGGCGGGGTCATCACCGATTGGCTGCTGGTCCGCACGGGGAACAAGTTCATCAGCCGCTGCGGCGTCGCCATCGCTTCGCTGGGGCTTTCCGGCTTGCTGTGCGTTGTGGCTTCATGGACGCCCGACCCGACCCGGCTCGTCGCCGCCATGGCGCTCGGAGCACTGTTTTCCGGACTCTGCGGCCCCGCCGCCTGGACCGCCACCATGGATGTCGCCGGACGACAAACCCCCCTGGTCATGGCGCTGATGAACATGGGCGGGACTTTCGGCGGATTCACGCTGCCGATTGTCGTCGGCTACATGATCGGCAACATCGAACGCACCGGCGGCGACTGGAACCAGGTGCTGTATCTCATCGCCGGGATCTACTGGGTCGCCGCCCTGGCGTGGTTCTTCATCAACCCGAAGAAAGTGCCGGCGGCCTGGCGCTAACCTGCATTTCCCGGCAAAAGCCGTGTTTCGTGTTTCGTGATTCGTGAAAACCGTTGGTCGAGGCCTCGTTCGCTCCAGAAGAAATGTCTGACGACAAGTGAACCGTAAAGGCCGTGTTTCGTGTTTCGTGAAAACCGTTGGCCGGGGCCTCGTTCGCTCCAGAAGATATGCCTGACGGCCAGTGAACCGCAAGGCCGTGATTCCTGTTTTGTGATTCGTGTTTCGTGACCCGAGGTCCGAAGGAGGCGATATGGCCGCTACTCCTGAGCGCGCCAAGCGGCTCGCGCCTCGTGCTGACGGCCCTCTCACTGTGAGGTCTCGGCCGCGCTTCCCAGCAATTGGGAGATGGGAGGCAGTCTTCTGGGTCCAGCCGATCGAGAAAACGCCTCCATGGGGATCTGAGGGGGGAGTTTTTTTGAGGCGTCGGGCGGTCGCAGGCGAAATACCCCTCCCCCGGGTGCTATGGTCAGATCAGGGCCGCGGCCGGGCGGCGCGAGGAGACAACCTTGAGCGAAGACGAACGCCAGGAGATGGTCCGAACGGTCGCCGATGCCCATTCGGGGCTGAGAGAGGTCGCCTTCAAGCTGCGGCGGCAACTGACCCAGAAAGCCCCCGCGCTGAAGGCCGCCGTGAAGGCCGAGCAGGAGGCCTTCCGCCTCAAGCGCGAGCTGCAGCGGCTCACGCTCTAGGATCCCGAACCAGCCCGACGGCGCGGGCCGTTGTCCGAGGTGCGCCGCGGCGGCAAGGTCGTCGAGATCGAGCGACTGCGGCGGCGCAAGGGCCCCGACGAGGAGTCCTGAAAAGGCCCTCAAAACCGCTCTCCCAACTCAAATCCCCAGGTGCTTTGGGTCCACCCCGGCAACGCGCGTGGTGCTCGCGCGGCCTACCTCCCCTGGGAGGAACTCTGGAGAATCCCCTCCTTGACGAGCCGCATAACCAGGGTCAGCTTGCCCTCGACATCCAGACAGTCGGGCAGGTCCTGGACGGCGAACTCGTCAGCCGTCACGGCAAACCGCAGCGCCGGCCACACGCCGACCGGCAGCCTGAGCTCCCGGTCACAGAACCGGAGGAGGCACGTCTCCCCGTCCGTCACGGCTTCGGTGAGCAACCCGGCACGGCGCCTTACCCGCGAGCCCGGCGTCAACCGGTCTTGGCGGAGCCGCTGGCTGAGCAGGTCAGTGAACAGCGGCACGTCCGTGGCCAAGACCTCGCCTGTAAAGCGCCGCCACACGACCTCGGGGTCGAACCGTGACTGCAGGAATGCCAGCTTCTCGCGGAACAGACGCTCTCGCTCGGCCACAGGGAACCCCGCGCGCGCGAACCCGCGAGGGAGATTCCGGCGCAGCGATTCTTCCTCGAGTGCCGCCGCGCTGACGCTTTCGACGAGGAACTCCGCCCATGTAAACGCTGTGAGCCCGAGCGTGATATGCAACGACGCCTGACCCGTCGAGCGGGCCGAGTGCATCAGGCCGCGCGGAAGGTAGAGGGCGCTGCCCGGGCCGAGTTCGAACTCGTTGCTGACGCCGCCCGGAGGCGTGCCGCGTTCGAAGCGCTGGCCCCGCAACGGCAATCTCACCCTGGTGTCGTAGATCGACCAGCGCTTTGTGCCGCTGAGCTGCAGCACAAAGACATCGTGGGTATCCCAGTGTGGGGCGAATCCCTGCGCGTCGGGCGGCGTGAGATACACGTTGGTCTGGACTCGCGACGAGAAGCGCCGCCCGAGCGCGACGCACAGCCGCGCCAGCGACGGCACGCGCGCATGGACCTGGTTGAAGATGACGGTCGCGCCGTCGTCGAAGTGTTTCGCGACCTCGAGCGGCTGGACCCTGCCGGCGTCGTTCGTGTACTCACGGGAGGCGACGTCACCGTCGGCCCGAACCAGCTTAATGTCCCGATGACCAGCCGAGTGGGTGCCGAGCACGATGTCAAGGTCGCTCACCGTGAGGAGATCGGCGTAGTACGCGGACGCCTTGCGCCGGATGTGAAAAAGCCGCTGCTCGTAGTAGTCGTTTTCGAACTCCACGGCCGGCAGCGGATCGATGAGCCAGGCGTACCAGTCGCGGTCGATCGCCGGACTTGGCCCGGTGTGGTCCGTCGGCATGTGAGCGCTCCGTGCGGTGCGGCCGATGATACTTCGTTGTCGCACATTGGTCCCGCGGCGCGGGTCACGGCTTGACAGCCATGGCACGCATCACTAGCATATTGAGACTCGCTCCCAGTTTCCAGATTCAGGAGCAATGTCATGAGCAGATCGGAGAACAGCGACCCCGGCGCAACCCCTGCCGGACCGCCGACGGCGCTGACGGACGAGGACATTACCACCGCCCGGGTCGATCGCCGCTCGTTTTTCTCACGTGCGATCGCGGCCGGCTCGATCGCAGCGGCCGCCGCCATGACCGCGGCCTGCCCCGGCGGCACCGATTCCGACGGCGGGGGCGACGACGGTGGCCAGGAGACCGACTCCGACCAGGCGACCGACTCCGACAGCCAGCAGTAGGATTCTGCGCAGGGCAACGGCGCAAACTCCTGAGGGTTGGTTGGTCCCACATCACCTCGCCGCCATGCGGAATTTCACAATTGGCTTGTAGCCCGAGGCCCCGAGCCTCGACCAGACATGTCCCTGCGCAAGGCGATCTTCTGGGTCCATCTGACGGTCGGCGTCACTGCCGGCGTCGTGATCCTCATGCTGGCGATGACCGGCGTGATCCTCACCTACGAGGCACAGCTCAACCGGTGGGCGCTGCGCGACTATCGCGCCGATCCGCCGGGCCCGGGCGCCGCACCGCTCGGGCTCGACGAGCTGATCGCGCGGGTGACCGGCGGGCAGCCCGCAGGCGTCGTCACTTCCGTGGCCTTGCACAGAGACCCGCTAGAGCCGGCGTTCGTCGAGCTCGACGGCGGAGCCACCGTCATCGTCGACCGCTTCACCGGCGAGCGGCTGGGCGATGGCAACACGCGAACGCGGCGCTTCCTCCGGAGCGTCATGTACTGGCACCGGTGGTTCGCCTTGGAGGGCGAATATCGGATCATCGGCAGGACGGTCGTTGCAGTCGCCAACCTCGGATTCCTGTTCCTGCTCGTCAGCGGGGTCTATCTCTGGTGGCCGCCGATCCGAAACCGCGCCGCCTGGAGACAAGCCCTGTGGTTCCGCCGCCTCCTCAAGGGGCGTGCGCGCGATTTCAACTGGCATAGCGTGATCGGCTTCTGGTCGGCCTTGCCGCTCGTCATCATCGTTTTCAGCGGGGTGACCATCTCGTATCAGTGGGCAGCCGACCTCGTCCATCGGCTGGCGGGCGACACACCCCCGTTTCAGCAGTCGCCGCGGCCGTGGCGGTCAGTCGCGCGGGACAACCCGTCCGTCGCGCCGCAGCCGACGGCCCCGTTGGCCGAGCTGCAGACGCTGATCACGAAAGCCGGCGTCGAGACGCCCGGATGGCGAACGCTCACGATCGACCTTCCCGAGTCGATTCACGACCCCGTCGTGGTCGCGGCCGACCGCGGAAACGGCCGCCAGCCTTCGAAGAGCGAGGACCTGCTGTTCGACCGGGCATCCGGGAAGCTGGTCGAGCGCGCCGGTTATCCGACCTTCCCTCCCGGCTTCAAGATCCGGCGCTGGTTGCGGTTTGCGCACACCGGAGAGGTGTACGGCGTAGTCGGCCAGTCGATCGCCGGCGTCGTGTCCCTGGGCGTCGCCGTCATGGTCTGGACCGGTCTCGCGATGAGCTGGCGCCGTTTCTTCGGCTCCCGCGGCCGAACGTGACCGGCGCAGACGGCCAGACTTCGGGCCGGCTGGCCCCAAACGGTAGTTCTCCAGCACGCTTGGCACACAATAACGGCGCTGCAGAAGCTCGACATATTTCTATCAACATTGACGGAACACCGATTCGGGAACACTGTCTCGCATTGCCCTTTCTCTGCGTGGCCTGGTCTTCTCCAGAAGAAATGCCTGACGGCCAGTGAACCGTATGGCCGTGATTCGTGTCTCGTGTTTCGTGAAAACCGTTGGCGGGGGCCTGGTTGGCTCCAGGATGAAATGTCTGACTGCAAGTGAACCGTACGGCCATGATTCCTGTTTTGTGATTCGTGTTTCGCGCCCCCGAGGGCCGACGGAGGCGCCATGGCCGCTATTCCCGAACGCGCCAAGCGGCTCGCGCCTCGTGATGGCGGCCCTCTCACTGTGAGGCCGCGGCCGCGCTTCCCGGCAATCGGGGAGATGGGGATACCGCGGCCCTGCGAAGCCGTCGATGCAAGTTCCGTGTCCGGTGACAAGAGACATTTTCACAGGGCATTTTCCCGATCAAAGGAAACGGCGCGAGCAGCGGCGCACCAGGGTCGATGGGGGCCGGTCCGAGCCCCGGCATGCCCCCCGAAAAAAACTGCACGGGACCCGTCAAAACCATCTCCGCGTCACCGCCGCGTCCGCTATCCTGAAGAATTCGGCCACCTTGCGGAGGGTCCCCATGAGTGAAGACGAACGCCTCGAACTCCTCGAAACGGTGCTCGAGGCCCACAACCGCCTCGCCGACGCCGTCCTTACGCTGCGCCGCCGGCTCACCCGCCAATCCCCCCTCACCAAGACCGCCGTCAAGGCCGAGCAGGAGGCCTTCCGGCTCAAGCGCGCCCTGCAGCGATTTGACCTCTCCGACCCCATACCGCCCCTCCGGCACGGACCGCTGCCCGAGCTGCTCCAGGACGTACCAGCGATCGATTTCGAGCCCCTGCGGCGCTAGCAGGATCCCGGCGACGGACTTCGAAAAGACCCCCCAATCCGTTTCGGGGGCAGGTAGTCCGTGTCCATCCGAAGGCTGAAAACGCTTCCTGCGACCTCCTGGCGCGGATTTTTTACCGGCGGGGGGGGGGGCGCGCCACGGGGGGGGGGGCGGGGGGGGGGGGGGG
>JAPOOG010000010.1 GCA_026713545.1 Bryobacterales bacterium | reverse complement strand
CGGCCGGACGAGCGAGCCAATGATCGCGAAGTCCATAGCCATCAAGGGCCGGGGTGGTAAATCCGGCGGATGTGCGGTGAAGGCGGTCGGTCTTACCTCGGGAGGTCTGCGTCGTGTCCGGAAGTCCCGGACTGAGCGGGAGCGCAAGGTCCGTGATCGTGGCGCAGAAGTCAGCAGAGGGCATAGTAGTCGGCTTGCCGATGAAGGCCCGAACGACGGACAGGGTTAGTAGGACGGAACGCTCATGCGGATCAAGCGGCAGAACATCCAGTTGGAACTGGCCTTGGAGCCGGAGGCGAAGGGTGAAGCCCGGAGCGCCGGAGCCCAAGGGACCGAAGCCCGCCTGGCGCGTGCCGGACCCGAACGCCCGGCGGCTGGGCAGGGACCGTCGATGGAGACGGTCGTCGAGCCCGGCAATTTGAAGAAGGCGCTGGCGCGAGTCCGGCGCAACAAAGGGGCGCCCGGCATCGACGGCATGAGAGTCGATGAGCTGGGCGATCACCTGAAGGATCACTGGACCGAGATCAGGTCTCGACTTCTCGACGGCACCTACACCCCGCAGCCGGTACGGCGGGTGGAGATACCGAAGGCGTCGGGCGGCTTTCGACCGCTCGGCGTGCCCACGGTGCTCGACCGCTTTATCCAGCAAGCAGTGATGCAGGTGTTGCAGGGGGATTGGGACCCTAGCTTCTCGGATGCGAGCTACGGGTTTCGGCCCGGACGCTCGGCCCATCAGGCAGTGGAGCGCGCGCAGGACCATATCCGCGCGGGCTTCGGCATCGTGGTCGATTTCGATCTGGAGAAGTTCTTCGACCGTGTCAATCACGACATCCTGATGGGATTGGTGGCCAGGCGGGTGGCCGACAAACGCCTACTCAGGCTGATCCGCGGCTTCCTGAGCGCGGGAGTGCTGAAAGGTGGGCTGGTCGGCCCGACTACCAAGGGGACGCCGCAGGGCGGACCGCTTTCGCCCTTGCTGTCGAACCTGATGCTGGATGTGCTGGACAAGGAACTGGAGAAGCGCAGCCATCGCTTTGTCCGCTATGCCGACGACTGCAATATCTATGTACGGTCGCGGCGGGCGGGCGAGCGGGTCATGGCGAGCGTGACACGCTTCCTCGCCCAGCAGCTGAAGCTGACGGTGAACGCAGACAAGAGCGCGGTGGACCGTCCGGCGGATCGAGCCTTCCTGGGCTTCAGTTTTACAGCCGGACCAGCGATCAAGCGGCGCATCGCGCCGCAGACACTCGCTCGGTTCAAGGCGCGGGTCCGGGAACTGACGCGGTGCACCAAGAGCGTCAGCCTCGCCCATCTCGTTGCGAAGTTGTCTCGCTACCTCGTCGGGTGGCGGGGCTACTTCGGTTTCTGCGAGACCCCCTCGGTATTGCATCGACTCGATCGCTGGATCAGACGGCGGCTTCGCGCCATCGTCTGGCGGCAGTGGAGACGCGGGAGCACCCGCTTTGCGGCACTGCGCCGCCATGGCATCGGCAAGGATCTGGCGGCCAAAACCGCTGGCAGTGCCCACGGCCCGTGGCGGATCAGCAATAGCCCCGCCCTCTCCTATGCACTGCCCAATGCTTCCTTCGACCGGCTTGGCCTCGCTTCTCTCGAAGCCCGCCATGCCGAATAAGTCCGTCGAACCGCCGTGTACGGACCCGTAGGCACGGTGGTGTGGGAGGGGTGGAGCCGCGAGGCTCCCCCCTATCCCGATTATGCCGAGCATGATCGACAGCTTGGAGGTGCAAGTTCTCTCTCCAGCCCGATGGCGGCGGGTAGTGTCTCAGTTTGATTATTTACTCTCGCAGGCTTTCTCGTTGACCCGCAGATTCTCTGCCACCAACGGCAACACCTATTGATGCTCGCGCAATACTGTGTAGGGGCACAAGCTGCTGCGACCGTTTCAGCGAGGCATTCGCTGTGTCCGACAACAACACTATATTCTGCGGGTATCAATAAGCGAGAGGGTTCAGGGCTTCAACTGGGTTCGACTCGATGTAGTTCTTGAGCCAGTTCTTCAGTTCATCGGTGCAGGAAGTGAGCGAAACCCACCAATGCCCCTCTCCCTCCTTATAGGGAAGGGACTCGATCTTTCCTGGCATACACCACCCATTTGAGTCTTCCATCCACTAGGGGCCATCTACAGTGCTGTCATCTGAAAGCAGTTCATAAGAGTATGGTTGTGAGTCCCAGTTACCTTTAGAAATCTTCTGCAAAGTGAGTTCCATCATTTCCTCCTACCATCTGCTTGCGATCAGCTTCTCGCCCTTGTGGGTTTCGAGCCGGGCTTGAGTCCGGGCTTCGCTGGTTTCGGCGCGGCGGCGTCAACCAGTCCAACGATCCATTCAGCATCATGCGGCATGGTCGCTAGACCCGCCTCCATCGCCGGTGTCACGCGAAGGGTTTTGTGAATCCGGCAGAAATTGCACCAAGCGAAGTAGAGAGCAAGGGCGGCGGCGTGGTTGCGGAGCTTCTTCGAGAACCCATTGGTGAGGCGGGTGAAGCAGCTCATCGACAATCTACTCGCAACGGCCGCGCTAATCAAACTGAGACACTACCGCGGTATCGGCGGTCTTGACCCACTTCGCGGTTTTCGGTCCGGAGCGCGCCAAGGGCACGGCGGTGCTCCGTCGCTTAGGTGGCTACCCGTCCGGTGATGGCTTCCCGCAACCCTTCCAGCAGTCCTTCCAGCTTGGCTTGGCTGTATTCGAGCCGTCCAACGCGCTCGGCCACTTCCTTGATGTCCTGCAGCAACCAGAAGAACAACCCGACCAGTAGCCCGGCAAGGGCAATTCCCACCGTCACAATGGCGATGATCTCTCCGCTCATGCTTCCTCAGGCGCCGGGCCTATTCTCTCACGCACCCGCACCCGTTGGGTGCGACCTTTGAACCGCTGCCCGCCGTCACCTTCGGCCTATTCTTAGCCGCCCTGCCATCCGGCCAGACTCTTTAGGACCGCCTAACGCTAAACGGCCGATTTCCAGACCTGGAAGACCTGGAGGCGGGTCGCGTTCTCGAGGACGCCTGCGGCGGCCGCCTGGCGGCCACGTGTGCTTTCGGAGCGCCTAACGATTTCATCGGGACCTGGAGTTTTCGCACCTCCTGAAAACCCTGTCGCGCCCCCGGTGGTGCTCATCGAGGAGCTGCTTCGTGTGATACCCTTGCAGGGGTTCTGGCATGTCTCTCCTTTCGCTTACGGGGGGCCTTGAGCACGGCCTCCCGGTTTTGTGCCTGATGTTCTCTCGCGGGATGGACCTCACGCGCCGGGTCCTGCTTCCCTTCTCCCTTGCGGCGCTGTTAGTGTCGGCGGCAGCCGGCCAAGATTCTGAGTACCGGGAACGGCTAGAGCGCTTCCAACTCTTCAACGCCTGCCGTCCCATGAATCTTACGATAACTCTGGCCGACGACAAAGCGGCAATCGGCCTCACCAAAGAGGCCCTGCAGGCGGCAGTGGAGAGCCGCCTGAGAGCGGCGCGCCTCTACACGGAGGACTACGCAAAGTCGAACGGTTCTTGGCTGTTCGTGAACGTCTTAGTGGTCGGCCGGGCATTCAACATCACGGTTCTTTATCACAAGATGGTCACCGATGAGTTCGGGGTGACAAGCCCCGCGTCGACCTGGGGGGCCGCGGGAGGAATCACCGGCACACACGGAGGGGATGCGGGCTACATTGTCTCATCCCTCTCACGGCACCTGGACAAGTTCCTGGCCGAATACCTGCGCGTCAACGAAGCCGCCTGCAACCCCGCCCCGCCAAGCCCCCGAACCCCATAGAAAGAGAGAATCGAAATGTCACGAGAAACAAACCACGAAATAGCGAGGCGGGAAGGCAGAGAGGCCGCTTTGGTCAAACTCAAGGAGTCTATCGACGCCCTGATTCTCACCGTGAAGGATGAGGAAAGTATCAAGCGCGGAGAGAAGGAGAGGGAAAACTTCAAGAAAGGCGTCAAAGAGGTCTGCGATCTAGCTCACGAGCACTGTAAAGTGATGATCTTGAAGCACGAAGGCGCCCGTTGAACGAGGCCATGAAGAGCTCACAAGCCTGAGCGTCGAGGCGTGTCCGATGGCGGTTCGAGGTCGGCTTCGGTGGCTTCTTTGGAGAACTGCCGCACCGTGTCGAGTACGGCGTCGTAGTTGGCCTGATAAACCTGCCCGTCGGCGGTGCGCACCTTGTCGATGAAGGCGACGGACGCGAAGAATTTATCAACGTGGCCCGATCGCTCGGTGTTCCACCCCCAATGGAATGGTTTCTTCTCACCAGCGGCGATGTCTTGGATCTCCATAGCCGAGAGCGTCGCCATGTTTTCGCCGAACACGTCGATCAGCACGAACTTCATGGTGAAAGCCGTAACATCCTGATCCTGGCCTACTAGCAAAGTCACGTTGGCGGAATATCTGAACCTATCCGACCATGTTGTCGTTACACCGGGCGTTCCGTCGATTGTCAGTGGCAGCTCGTCATGGACGGCGATCCACACCCTGCGCAATGAGGAGTTTTTGTTTAAGACGTAGTTGTAGCCCAGGTCCGTGCGGATCGATCCGCCATCCGCTTGGCTCAGCTCATAATCTTTGGCAATGGTGGGTTGGTCTTCAACGATTTCCTCGGCGGGAGCCTCCGCTTTGTGCGCCCCACCTTCGGCGAGGTCGTGACGGGGGACCGCACACCCGTCAGCAAGACACAGCACGACACCCACAGCAATGATTGAGTTTCTCATGGTTCCCTTTTGGCGGAATCGGCAAGTCGAGCCATCACTTCGTTGAGCCTTCCAGCTCCGCGCAGCGGCGGTCGATGAACTGGCGGATCTCGCGGTTCATCTTCGTGCCGGCCCGCGTACAGGCGATCTGGAAGCGCGTGTGCTGCTCTCGTGGCAGATCGACCGTCAACCGGGCGGGTTTCGTTTTCACAGATTCCTGCATTGCTGTTCCCACGGGTTTCTGTTTTTCTGTGTCCTTCCCCGCCCCGCCGCTGACATAGGCGTCGATCTCGTCAGCCGTGGGTTGCTTCATGGGGCGCGGTTTCGTCAGGTCTTTCTTGCTCATAGAAGGCTCCAATCTCTTGCATGACACGTGAGAACTCTTTTGCCGCCGCGCTTCGAGAGGACCACTCGTAGATGGTCTCGCCCATGGTAAGCGCCTCAGCGAAGGGCACGCGGTTGGCCACCGCGGCCTCCAGCAGCGGGATGCCGTGATCCGCCACGTGTTCTCGGATCGATCGGCCAATCACGGTCTTCGGGATGACACGGGAAAGCAGAAGCACAGAAATCAGGTTTTCCTTGTACTGCCGCGCCTCCTGCACCTGCCGGATGGTGGTCTGGCTGGCCCAATCGGACGCGCCGGACGCCTCGATGGGGATGACGACCAGGTCGGAGGCGATAATCACGGCGCGGCTCAGGACCTCGGCTCGCGGCGGTCCGTCGATCACAACGTGGTCATAGTGGACCGCAAGGCTCAGGATCTCCTGGGCCATGTTGCGCCGCGCGAGCGGCACCACGGGGAAGGGAAGTTCGTCCCGCCGCGACGCCCAATCGTTCGCCGTGCCCTGCGGGTCCGCGTCGATCAGCAGCGTCCGGAAGCCCTGCCGGCGCAAACAGTCGGCGGCGTTGATGGAAAGAGTGGACTTGCCGACTCCGCCTTTCTGATTGATAAACGAGAGTATCATGGTTTCAGTGCATCTGTGACAACAGATACAATGATACACAGAAATCAGTGTATCTGTTCAGTCGACGCGGCTTCATCGTGAGTGAGGTTCGCCGGCGTCACCAGGGTGTAGTACCCTGTGGCGTCAATTCGGAGGCGCAGCCATGAGGAAAGTCACCATCAGCGAGATTCGCAACTTCTTGAGAGAACAGAAGAACATCGAACGGATGATCGAGGCGACGGAAAAGGGCCGGCCAGCCGTCGAGCCGCTCCAGGACGACATCCTTGTCCGGTTCGGTCCGTTCACTCGGGGCGCGCGGGCCGATTGGGTCAAGCAGAGGTTCGGACAAGAGGCCAGGTACGTGATGGAAGCGAACGGCTACATGCACGCAGAGTACGGAGTCGAAGTCGATGGGCCTCTGTTCTCGGTCGCCAGCCGCTACAAAAAGGTGTAGTGAGGGTTCGTGCGCATCTGCGGTTCTACCCCGACTCGCGTCAATTAACCTGTACTTCTGGCCCCGCTGCGGGAAGCATCCCTTTCTCGCCGACGAGCTGGGCCAGCGTCTGGCCTTGCGGGCCGACGATCATGTACGGTCTTGCAGAAGAACATCACCTTCCGCGCCGGCGCACGGCAACAGAAACCAGCTCCTAGCTCCTACTACGGCAAGCCGTTGACGTAGCGGATGGTGCACCCCTCCGCATCGACCCACGGGCCGTGCCGCTTGCCGTCCTGGAGCATCCCCGAGTGCTTCTGTTCTTCGCCTCCCCGGATCCACGTGAGCGTTCCCGTCCCGCTGGCCAGGCCGCCGGCGCACTCGCCCGTCCACGTCACCGTATGGTCCTTGAAGTAGTGGTTGTCCCACAGCCGGCAGCCGGGATGGCTGTTCAGCTCCTTCCAGCACGGTGTGCCTTCCGCCTGCCCCGCGCAGCTCAACTCCAGCGCTTCAGGCCGCTGGAGAACGACGACGAAGGATCTCGGGGCATCTTCCACGGTCGCCACCCCCGCAATGGAGTAACCCTGCTCGCCGGCCGCGACCAGGTCCTCCTCGAGTTTGGCGATCCGGCTTCTTCGGATCACCTTGTACTGGACGCGCTCCAGAGCGTCGCCGGGCTTCTTCTGCATGAAGACCGTGATTTGCGCATCCTTCAAGCTGCGAGTCACGCGCCACTCGACGTCGACTTAGCGGTAGCCCTCGGCGGCGGCTTCGGTCAGCTTCTCCTCCATGTTCTCCTTGCCGGAATCGTCGATCACGAGATAGTCGATCTTGTGCTGCGCCAGGGCCATCGCAGCCGCGAGGAACATCAGGGCAAGCAGCTTCATGGGGTGGCTTTTTTCGAAAAAGAGGGGGCTCCAGAGAACCCCAAAGTGTACACAGATTCGGGCCTAGAGTAGCACGTCATGAAAACCGCCCGATCGGCAGAGCACCGGGCGGTTGATCGCCGTGGTGAGCGACAAGATGCGCTCGTTAATCATCCCCACGTGCGTGCGAACCGTGTCCTTGATCTCGCGGGAGCGGTCGCGGTAGTCTCCGTTCATGGTTCATATGCCTTTCAGGTCGAGACCTTGTATCTGTCGATCAGTCACAGGCGATCGGACATAAGCCAAACCGATACCGCCGATCAGCGCAACCAGTAAACGGCAGACGAGTGCTTGCATCTGAAGCACAAGGTTGCATTCTGTGTATATCTCAAAACCAAGCGGACCACCCATGTACAGCGCCTCGTGTATTGTGTTGTTTCGGATCGCAGACACCTTTACCCCACCTGGAGCTGCGGGGTTTGCCCATGCTGGTGTCACAACGTTGAACTGGTTACACATCCACTCGATCCGCCTATAGTGTCTGCAAGTCTTCTGTGGTGGGAATAGCGATGCAGCCAGGCTGTAACAGGCGTCAATCGCCATATAGAGGTATACAAACCTCTCGAACTGTAGGAGCTGCGGGTTCTGGCTGAGAAACAGTGCATGCACTGCCGCCACAAAACGTTGCGCCCTGCGGGGATCGTTAATATTCTCCAGCCAGAAGTCATCGGCCAATCTGACCGCATGGCTGTGGCTTGAGCCAAGCAAGATGAAACCGACAAGTTTGCCAGGCTTGAGGGGAGTGGCGTCGAGAAAGCCCGCTTCGTCTGGGGTCAGCCGCATGCCTACAAAAAACGACAGCACCCAGAGAATGAAATCAAGATGATTCTCGCCTGTGGCTGCGTCGTGCTCAATCCAGTGCGTTTTGGGCAACCCGAACACGCGGGAACTATAGGGGAGATCACGGACTTTACCGCTCATGACTTCACTAATTTGTTGATGTGGAGCATAGAACCAGTCTTTTTCGACGCTATTGCAAGCAAGCACGTCTTTAGCGCTCTGCTCGAGATCCGATAGCGGGCTGACAGTGATCGGACCCTCCTCGATGCATAGCGGATGTGGGTAGAACCCGAACTCCTTCTTGGTGTTCATACCTGATTACTTCTCTTCTTTCACCCGTTCGCCTCGAACAGTCTCGGTCCTCCGCCACGGCGCGATCAGCCCGTCGAGGAGGCCGTCCCGGGCCGGCTGAGGACCCCACCGATATCGGCGGGATCGAGAAGGGCATCCGACACCCAGCGGCCAAAGCGCCCGTCGGCGTTCACACCCCGTACCGACTCAGCGAGGAATCGCCGCTTGGTCCGGTTCAGCTTTCTTCCGATTGCGGCTGGAGTAAGACCTTCGGTCACCAGTTTTCTGCATCTTCTGAGAAGTTCTGTGGTGGATACCTGGTCGCCGTGTTTCATGTTCGTTTCTCTTTGCCCGTAGACACCCAAGGGCGGCATCTTTGCGGGCTTCGTAGGCCGCCTGGATGTGACACGCCCCACATCTGTGCTAACAGAAATGATGATACACAGAAAACAGGGTTTCTGTCGAAAGGTGCGGAATCCCGCCTTGGTAAAATAGGGCACCAAAACCCGAAGAAGACACCCAATGAGCGAGTCAAACGAGCACTCCGTAGAAGAGCAGTATTCTTACCTGCTACACGGCTTCCAGCGTCTCAAAGGGAACCGCGATCTGCATCCTTGGGAGATCGTCAAGGATTCAAGCTTTGTGTTCATGCTTCATGGGCCGCCGCGACCCGGTGATCCTTGCACCCCCTACCAACCCTACAAGGGGGTCCAGTTCTCAATCAGCAAGAAGAGCGTTATCAGCACCCGCCTGATGAGGAGAGTGGCCCATAGCGAACCCCCTCGCTACCACGATCCAGTCGTCTTGTTTGATCTACAAGTACTAATCGACTCCAAGGGCCATGAGAGTTGCGTAACTTCTAAGGGCGCTGAGGTCTCGATGGAAGACTTTGTAAGGCATACGGCTTACTTTTTGGAGGGCACGCTCTCCCACACGATCCTCTATCCCATCACGGGGTAGTCCGCGCGGCAGCTGAGCCGGCGCATGACGGGAAGATCATCACTCGCCCTAGTCTCAGGCATCTTCGTTCACGCGCCGATACTCGGCCTGGAAGTCGTCGAGGGGCTTCCCAAGCGCCGCTGCGGGGCCTGTCCGCGCCCTCGAGTGCAAGACGGGGCGCGCTTCGGGGCGGCTGTGTAACCTGCGATACGACGCACGAGCAGACGAGACCCATCATTGAGGACTACGACTTCTTTCTGGAACATGCAGATGCCTCCACGAAGTGGATCGCGAACGAGCTGGGGCTCTCCTCAGCCCGCATTTCTCAATTTCGCAGCCTCAATCATGTGCATGACAACCAACTGCTCTCTCCGATCCTCTACCGAGTGAATCGGCTACACAATGGGAAGGAGAAACCGTCCAGGAGACGAGACTGTTTCAGCTCCACAAGGTTCACCGCTTTCAGAAACCCAGAACCACCCGAAGCCCTCACATAGACCTTACTGTCAACCAACAGGAGGAGGCTCTAGGAAAGACCCTGCGAAGAAGCCTTGTCCAGCTCGGGCGTTGGAGGTACCCACCAACAATTCAAGACGCCACTGATACCGATCTGCTTGTTATCAGCTTCCTCTACTTCAAAGAGTATTTGGGAGCTGATCGACAAGTGAATGGCTCTCGCAAATGGGCTTTTCCAATGGATGACATTGAGAGGGGTGCTCCTGCTCCTGGTGTTCGCTATCATTGCTGAGCATGGCTAGCCGGGTCTCTGAAATCCTCAGACACGTCGACAACGCTCGTCAAGCGGAGCAGGTGCGGTGTGTGCGCCTCCTGTCAGAGTTGACGCCGCAGGTGCGAAAGGCCAGGTCGAAAGAGCGGCAGCGTGACCGCCGGCAGGCGCCCAGATTCAACGCATTCAAATACCTGCGCACGGACGAACTCGGGTTGTCGCGCATGATCGCGGATTTGCTCGATCCGGACGCCGAACACGGCCAAGGGACCAAGTTCCTCGAAGCGATGTTGAACGCCTTCCCCAAAACGAGCGTTCAATTCGGCGCACTGCAACCGACGGCCGCCCGTCCGATCTGCGTAGTGACGGAGCGCAGCATCACGGACGGCAGGCGCATCGACATCACCGTGGAGATCCCCTCCACGTCTGGACGATCTTTTTGCCTTGCGTTCGAGAACAAACCGACCGCCGACGATCAACCCTCGCAGATCAGTGCATACCTGGAATACTTACAGCTCAAGTACGGGACGCACTTCCTGCTAGTCTATCTCCCGCCTGTCCATAGCGATCCCGACCCAGCCAGTTTTCCGCCTGCGGACCAGGAGCGCTGGCGGGAACACTTCACGGTGATGCCCTACGCCCCCGACGCCAGCGGCAGCCCGTCACTCAAGGACTGGTTCGCGGCCTGTCGCGAGTGCTGCGATGCCGAGCGAGTGATCTGGTTCCTGAGGGCAGCGGAGTCGTTCTGCCTAGAGAAATTCGGAGAATCGTCCATGAAAATCGATCCCGAGGCTCAATCCGTACGCAAATATCTGACCGATAATCCGAGTCACCTGCGTGCGGCTTACGCCGTACACTGCGCGTGGCTTCACCTGTCGGCGGAGGTGTACGAGCAGTTTCTGAAACACCTGCGTCTCATCGTAGAGCGACGGCTGCGCGAGGAACTTTCAGGCATGGAAGATGACTTTCGAGTTCGGTGTCGCTACGCAGGCGAAAAGAGTTGTTCGAACAGCTTGTGGATCACTCGGCACGGTTGGATGCAGTACGAGAACCTCGATAACTACGGAACTTATCGCGAAGGCCGCACCGCGATCATGCTCGAGAACGGCCACGAAGGCATGAACGGCTGGTATTGGGGTGTCTGCAGCCCGAAGAGCACCAACACAATGAGCGAGAACGAGAAGGAACGCCAAGAAAAGCTCCAGACGGCACTGAGACCAAAGAACCTCCCACTCGAAAAGTCCAGTGTCTGGTGGCCGCAGTATGACTCGCTCTCCCGGTACCAGAACTGGGAACCGCTCGTGCTCGACCTCCACGACGAGTGTAAGGCGGGCGGTGGTCTGATCACCGACTACTACGTCGACGGCCTGCTCGACATCGCCGTACGTGCGATTCCGGCGATCAACGAGGTAGAAATGGCCCACCTGACAATATCGGGCGAATGACCGGGGTGCAGGTCTTCGGCCCGCGGCCCAGGGGGATACGGGTTCACAGGGGCCGCGAGGCGGAGCACGACACCGAGTCACCAGTCTATTCAGAGTGCTGCGCACTATGCGTACCGGAGGTTTCAAGATGGACCGAATAGCAAGAGCAGTGATGAAGGTCGCTTTGGCGATGGCACTGGTCGGCCTCCTCATCGGCGCGCTGACCTAGACGTTCCACGGCGTGACGTTCGTCTCACGCTGGAAGGAACTGGCCAGTTATACCGGCTGCCGCATATGGGACAGACGCTACTACGCTGACGAGACGCTGACGTGGACGGGCGGGTGCGCCGGCGTCCCGGCGAGTGGGACGGGTACGCTCTAGCAGGTCCGGGGAAACAAAGAAGACAATCACTCGGGGCGTCTCGAAATGGCAGGCAGCACGGCTCCTGAGTCGAGCACTACGCGATCGGGAACGTCGTAATGGAAGGCCCCTATGTTGACGGCAAGCGGCACGGCCACCGGGTGGTGCGCCGCGCAAACGGAGGCGGATCGGAAGGGCCGTACGTGGACTACAAGCAGTACGCCCGCTGGGTGATGCGTACCTTGGGCGGGGGCATTAGTGAAGGGTCGTATGTGAACGGTTTAAGACACGACCACTGGGCCTTTCGATTCGCAAACACTTTCTGAAGAAGGGCCGATGGTATGTGACTCAGAAGCTCACCCGCAAGGAAGAAGCCGCCCTTGCAACCATCGTCAATCAGGCTCACAGCTTCATCCACAAGCTCATTCTCTCCAATGGCACACCGGAGAGCCTTCCCGTCAACGCCAACTACGAATCCGGAACTGCTTGGGACGTTCGCTGAGTTCGCTCTTCACGGCGGGGAGAAATCCCCGCCTTTTCTCTCGTTCGAGGCCGCCGAAGCCGCGATCGCGTAATAAACACGCGCTCAGACGCCGCTGAAGGCGTTTTCTCCGTTCCACTGGAACCCAGCACCCCCTGATTCGCAAGCGGATCCGGACGTTGCTGGACAGATCGTGCTGCGCTCCTGCCGGCGCTCTCCGTCCATGGATTCCCCCTAAATGGATTCTCCGCTTTCCGCCAGCTACGGGTGAGCGGAAAGCTCCTAATCCAATTCGCTAGGAGAACTCTTTCGATGAAACGTCCACGATCCGAAGCTCTTCCCGAACCGAAAGCGATCGATCGATTCGCCGGACCGTATCGCTTCCTGTCGAACTTCTTCCCGAGGCCGCTGCTATGGCAGGGCGAGCGATGGCCGACCGCCGAGCACGCCTATCAGGCCGCCAAATGCAGCCGATCGGACGATTTCCGGATGATCCGTAACGCGCCGAGTCCTGGGGCGGCCAAGCGAATGGGCCGGAAGGTCGCCCTTTGCGAAGATTGGGAAGCCGTTAAGGAGAAGGTGATGCTGGCGGTTGTGCGGGCGAAGTTCGAAGATGCGCACCTGCGGCGCCTATTACGCGCCACCGGCAGTGCCGAGCTGATTGAAGGGAATCACTGGGGCGACCGATTCTGGGGAGTCTGCCGTGGTGAGGGTGAGAACCGCCTTGGGAAGATTCTGATGAAGGTGCGGGCCGAAACCCGGCCCTAGTCCTTCTCTAACACCCTTGTAATGCTGAAGCTCCTTCCCGCGGAAACTGCTTTTGCCTGAAGCCTCCCAGGTTGCTCGCCTTGCATTGCTCGCTGTCGATCCCGTTCCCCTCAATGGATTCTCCACTTTCCGCCAGCAACGGGTGAGCGGAAAGCTCCCAATCCAATACGACAGGAGGACTTCAGCGATGGACCACAAGCAAGCCGCAGCTCTTCTGCAGTCGGTCAACGAGAACCTCGATCGCCTCGACGGCGTGAAGTGCCTCAGAAGCACCCATTGCATCACGAAGATGATGCTCATTGACGAGAAGCTGTCAAGGCTTCTTCACAACGCCGTCAACACCGCTCTCGAAGAACGCGACACTCTCTCGATCGAGTTCTGATCTTTTTCCCGCCCCTGGATTCAATCCGGATCCAGGGGCTCTTTCCTTGCTCCGCATCCTGCACAACATCTTGTGTTGGTGCGCACGCGACCCGCGCCGGTCGACCAACAAAAGACACTACATCTGGCGCTCGCTGTTTCTGCGGGGGTTCTCTCCGCTTTTCGCCAGGTTCAGGTGAGCGGAAAGCTCCCAACCCTTACATCCAGGAGGATCACGACACTATGCGAACAGCAAGAAGTCAACAGCAAGCTCCGACTCCGCACGTATGGAAGCTCTGCGTAGCTCCAACATCGACGACACGCTGATCGACAATGCAGTCGACGAGATTCGCGACCTGGCAGACAGAAACGTACTTGATGCCCTCAACACCCTCGATGCCAAGCTGACCGGCGCTCTCCAAACCGAACTCACACATCTGAGAGGCGATCTCAACACCCGAGCCGCCGAAGTCCGCACAAACCGCTGGATCTTGTCCATTGTTCTCGTCTTGTCAGTTGCCTTTGGTCTTTTCAAGGGCTGATCCTTTCACCACGGCCGTCGCCGCTCAGCGCCTGGCGCTGCGTTGCGCCTTCCCACGCGGCGGGGCTGAGAGAAGCTCCCGCGCTTGGTGGTCTCGGTTCGGTTGCCGCGAGCGGCGCTGTCGTTCTCGATCCAGAAGAAGACCGCGCCAGGTAGCCGCCCTGCGCCTCGTGTTCGAGCGCGGCGCCTTCACGCTGAACCCCGCTGCGCCAAGTCCACGACGGCAAGCGTCAGCTCCGCTTAGCTTGACCGTCGCGGCTTCATTGCCCACAATTCTGGCAATGATCGCCATGGAAATGCCCCTGCTTCGACATGCGCTCGCCAACGCCTTCGGCATCGTCTTGTTGATCGCGGTCTGCGGCTGGCTGTTGCACCGCGCCATACGTCGCTCACTCCAGCTCTGGCGTAGACGCACTCTCGCTCTCGCCTTCGAGCAGAGTCAAGACCCCGCCCTGCTGTTGCGAAGAACCCTGCAAACTCTCGCGGAAACCCCCGGAATCCGGATCGTCCGGAAAACCTCGCGCTGAGAAGCCGCTGACGCGGCGATCCGCTCCGCGCTGGACCCCCAGCACCCCCGGATTCGACACCGATCCGGATGATGCTGAACCCAGCGCCGGCTGCCTTCCCTGAGTCTGCCGCCAGCCGTTTCCTTCCCCTGGACGGGCTCTCCGCTTTCCGCCATCGAGCAGTGAGCGGAAAGCTCCCAACCCTTACATCCAGGAGGACCACTTCACGATGGCAGACCAAGATCCCGATGAATCCTTGGAAGATCAACGCAACAGCTACGAGCGCAAGCTCGACGCCAAGCGCGAGCGTTTTCTCGCACGCGCCCACAAGGCCGAGCGGGAAGGCGACGCCCGGATCAATCGAGCGAACAGCGACGCTTCGGCCATCCCGTTGGGGCAGCCGATCCTCGTAGGCCACCACTCGGAAAAGCGCGACCGCAACTTCCGCAACCGCATCCACAACAACTACACGAAAGGCTACGAGCTGAAGAATAAAGCTGCGAACCTGCGGGGCCGCGCCGCTAGCGTAGGTACAGCCGGAGTCTCTTCGGACGATCCCGATGCGGTTGTCAAGCTCATCGAGAAGCTCGAAGAGCTGGAGAAGAAGCAACAGTTTCACAAGGCGATCAACAAAGCCTTGCGCGTTTCCGACCGCACCGGCAGCGACGCTGAGCTGAAGGCCCTCGGGCTGAGCGAGAAGACGATCGCGCAGCTCAAGACCCCCGACTTCGCCGGCTACCGCGGAATCCCCTCTTACGAGCTGAGCAACAACAGTT
>JAPOOG010000011.1 GCA_026713545.1 Bryobacterales bacterium | reverse complement strand
TGTTGAAACCCCGCGTAGCACCGAGAGCGGCGAGGCGCCTGGCTGACAAGGCGCGACGAGGGAGCATATTGGACATATTCGACCGAGGAGCAACGCAGTTCAGCCGGGATGCATCGCCGCTTGAATGCAGCGGGGCTTTTGCCACGGGCTGCCAGCTATAATGAGGCGGATGGCAGCCCTGAAATCAGGCACGGACGCGCCGGACTTCAGGCTTCTCGACGCCGGCGGCGGGGAGTTCCACCTGCGCAGGCAACTCGACGCCGGTCCTGTCGTGCTGACGTTCTTCAAGACCGGTTGTCCAACTTGCCAGTATGGATTGCCGTACATCGATCGGCTTGCCTCGGCCCTCGAAGGAACGACCGCCGAATCCATTGCCGTGTGCCAGGACACGCCCGGCGATGCCGAGCGTTTCAAGCTCGAGTTCGACTTCAAGACGCGCGTCGTGTTCGACACGGAGGAAGCGGACTTTCCGGTCTCGAATGCCTACGGCCTCACGAACGTGCCGACCGTCTTCCTCATCCAGCGGAACGGTGACATCGCCCACACAGGTGTCGGCTGGTCGAAGTCCGACGTCGAGGAGATCGCTGCCAGGCTGGGAGTGAGCGCCCTTTTCCGTCCGGAAGAAGTCGTCCTGCCGTTCAAGCCCGGTTGAGGATCGCGAAACTAGCTCCGGTCCGGAGCTTTCTGCTGATCAAGGTTCCCAAAGCCGGCTGACCTGAAACATCCTGTTTGTCAAGCCGGGTTGACACCCATCCGGATGTTTCTAGCTTGAATGATCCGCACACGAGCGGAGGAAAAAGGCGCGCGCAGGCGTAGCGATCATATTGCCTCCTCTGGCCCTCGGGTCACGAAACAAGAGACGCGAAACACGACCTTTATCGTTCACCGGCCGTCAGAGTTTTCTTCTTGGAGCGAACCAGGCCCCCGCCCATGGTTTTCACGAATCACGAGACACGGCCTTTATGTTTTTCACTAAAAACGAAAAACTAACAACTCAAAACTATCCACCGCCTTCTGTTCCGGCATAGAGCCGCCGGTAGATCTCCGCGTTGCGCATCACCGATTGCACGTAGCCGCGCGTCTCGGTGAAGGGAATGCTTTCCGCGAACTCCTCCGGGTCGGAAAGGTCCTCCCAGCTAAGCCAGGCATCGACGCGGTGCTCGCCCGCGTTGTACCCGGCGAGGGTGTATTCGAGCCGGTGGTTGAATCTCTTCAACACCGTCTTGAAGTGGAACGTGCCCAGACGCAGACTCAGGTCGGCGTTGTACAGTTTACGGTTGGAAAGACCGGAGATGCCGAGCCGCCGCGCCAAGCCCCGGCCGGTATGAGGCATGATTTGCATCAGCCCCAACGCGCCCGCCCGCGATTTGGCTCCGGGATTGAATTCCGACTCCTGACGGATCAGTCCGGCGACGAGATACGGGTCGAGGGAATGGGGCGCTGCCCGGCGCTTGAGCTGTTTCGCGTAGGGCAACGGGAACAGGCGTTCCCAATATTCGCGCGCCATGGCGCCGAGCGGCACGCGAAGGTACCCGAATCCGTAACGTTTCATGTAGCGCAGTCCGCGATGGAACTGTCTGCTTTCGCTTTTCTGGCGCGCCAGCTCGAGACCGACCAGGTGAGCGTCCGGCTTGCGGTAGTCGGCCGTTCGCAACTCCCCTTCGGCAAGATCGCGCAGCCCCAGGGCAAACAGGAGTTCTCCCCGTTCCAGTTTGAATTTCGTGGCTTGCTCGGGCTCGTCGGCAAACCGCCGATGTCCGGGGATCGAATCGAAGTAGTCCGGCGCACGAGCCGGATCGCCGGCCGGCGGCAGCTTCGCGAGGCGTCCGCGCGCCCGGACGGCGTGATAGAAATGCGGAAAACGCCGGATCAACTCGGTGTAAAGCGCCCTTGCCAGGTCGATCTGTCCGTTCGCCTGCTCGACGCGGGCCAGCCAGTAGATGGCGCCCGATACCGTCGACGACTTCGGATACAGCCGGATGTGCTCTTCCAACAGCGGCGCGGCGCGAGGATCATCGTCCCGATAGGCCCGCCAGCAGACTTTCCAATGCGCCTTCGCGGCGTGCACGCCGCTCGGAAGCGCCCGCGCGCAGCGCTCGTAGTACTTGCGGTATTCGTTGGGCTGATTCTGGAGCAGGTAGTAGTTACCCAGCGAGAAGAGCGCTTCCCCGTACCAGGGCGACTTCGGATGCTTTTCGCCAAGCTGCTCGGCGCGCTGTCGGAATTCCGTGATCCTTCGCTTCCGGCGGGCGCATTCGCCGAGATAGTACAACCGCTCGGCTGCCAGGTCCGGGTCGGTGATCTTCAGCTTCGACAACCAGCCGTAGGCGATGGTCGTCCGCAATCGGCGGTAGTCGGCCGCCCCGGCGCGGACTTGGGCATGCTCGCGGTCGCGCCCTTTCAGTCCGGCGGAGAGCGCTCGGCGATATTCAGGCGCCGCCTTCGAGTACTTGCGTGCGTGGTATAGCTTGTCGGCGCGTTCGAGTCTCCAGCCGGCGGGCGCATCGGGATACCTCTTCCCCAGCTTTGCGCGAAGCGCGTTCAGCGCCGTCTCCGCGGGGGCGGCTTGGCCGCTCATCGGGTGCTTGTAGTAGACAAGCCGGTAGGTCCGTACCGCGTCCAGCAATGAGCCGTCGAGCTGCAGCGTGCGGGCTATCAGGTAATGGCGGACCGATTCCTCCATCTTGCCTTGCGAGGCGCTCAACAGCCGCCGTGCTTCCTGCCAGCGTTGGTCGCGCATCAAACTCTCGGCTTGCAGGCGGAGCGCGCGCCCCAGCAGCAGGCTGTTGGGAAAACGCCTCGGAAAATTCTCGATCGTGTCGGCCGCCGAAGCGAAATCCTCGGCGCCCGCGAGCGCCCGGGCATGGTAGAACTGCGCGTAGTCGGCCAGCACGCCGCCGTCGCGGGAAGCATGCCGCAGGTGCGGCACGGCGTCTTCGTAGGCTCGGGCCTCATAGTCGCCCATGCCGAGAGCGAAACGCGCCAATCCCGCCTGCGAGCGGTCCGCCTTCCGGATGTATGCGGCAAGCGGCGTGCGGTCGGACGCCCTTCCCGACTTGATGTAGGAGCGGCTGTGCCGTTGAAGCTCGGGAGATGCCGCGCGAACTCCCCCAACAGACAGTCCGGCGACAAGCAGTGTTGCTAATGTCAGCCTGCTCTTTTCCCCGAACAGAGAGCCAAGCCGTGGGAAAAGGCCGGCAGGACGAAAGGCGCGCCGCTTGGCGCTCGGAACTGGACTTGACGGTATGGTGGGCCCGCCAAGCAAATGGAACAAGGTCATGGCCGCCTCATTGCGTGCTTCGAACGTCGCAAACTGAATAAACAGGCTGCTGCAGTGCCTGAACGTTTCGAAGTCTTCATCCCCAAGGGCGGGAAGCGGGCGAGACTCTCCCTATATGGTAACCCCTCGAAGCCATCATGAAAAGCCCAGCGCTGGCCTGCCTTTCTCGCCACGCGCCGAGGTGAAGTGCGTGAGAGGGCCGCCAGGACGAGGCGCGAGCCGCCCGCGCCGGCAACACCGCCCTGTAAGGGTTCACGAGACACGAATCACGAAACATGGTTTTCCCGCCCCTCCGGCGACTCCAACGAGAGCAACCCCAAGCCCGGCCAACCCGTTTTTCACGAATCACGGCTTTTGCGGTTCAACGGCCGTCAGACATTTCTTCTGGAGCGAACGAGGCCTCCACCAATGGTTTTCACGAATCACGAATCACGGCCATTTATCGCGTGCTTCGGCCGTCAGTTGGCGAGAAAGTCAGGCTTGATTGCCTAGACAGCGCCGCGCTGGACGGCGGCCTCTTCCGGTTGCGGCGCCGTCCTCTTGCGGGTTCCGACGGCTTCGATCCAAGCCTCCGAGACCGAGACCAGCACCTCGATCGCAGGTTGCTCGACGGGATTCCGCTCGTCTCCGTCGGCGAGCAGCAAGGCAAGCACGCGGTCGCGCAGCACGATCGGAAAGAGGTGCACGCGATCTTCCTCCGCGGTGCCCAGGGTCGTAGCCAGCGGCTCGCCGAGTTCTCCGGAGCCGCCCCCGCAAACGACGGTGTCTCTCGTCTCGACGGCGTGCGCCGGCCCCGTGGCGTCGGCAAGGGCAATTTCCAGTCGCTCGAGAGCCTGCTGTTGTTCTTTGTCGTCCGCGCCCCTCAGGCGGAAGCCGAGAAGCCGATCCTCTTTCTGAATGAACAGCGCCGTCCGCCGTGCGAAGCGCCCCGCGGCTTCGACCAGCGCCACGGCGATGCCCGTCACGGAGTGCTCGAGGCGAATCTGCTGCAGCGCTTCCAGCAGAGATTCGCTCGCGCGGGTACGCGCTGCTCTTTCTATTTCCCCGCGCTCTTTCCGCAATTGGGCCTCGATCCACGCGGTGTGTCTGGCGTCGAGTTGCGATGTGACTTCGCGGCGGAACTGCTCGAAGGCGGGATCGAGCAGTGAATCCAGCTCCGGGAAGTTGTCGGGCTCTTCCGGCACGTTGTATGGTCCGCGGGGCGTGGACTCCGGGGACTGCTATTGTAGCGGGAGCTGGCAGTCAACAAGGGAAACGGGACTGAGCAAATGGGAGTCGAACTCGAGGGGCGGGTAGCCGTCGTAACCGGAGGGAGCCGCGGCATCGGCGCCGCCGTGACGCGGGCGTTGCTGAACGAAGGCGCTTCGGTCGTCATCTGTGGGCGAAGCGCCGGGACGTTGGAGCAGGCGCTGTCGGACTTCCGGCCGCTTGGCCCTGTCGAGGGGCGCGTGTGCGATGTCGGCCGCTTCGACGAAGTAGCCGCCCTGTTCCGTTTCGTCGGCCAGTCCTTCGGGAAGCTCGACTACCTGGTCAACAACGCCGGAGTAGGCCGGTTCGCGCCGGTCGACGAGATCGACCCCGCCGCGTGGGACGAGGTCATCGCCACGAACCTCAACGGTGTTTTCTATTGCTGCCGCGAGGCCGTCCCTTTGATGAAGAAGAACGGTGGCGGCTTCATCATCAATATCGGCAGCTTGGCCGGCAAGCACCCCTTCGCCGGGGGCGCGGCGTACAATGCGTCGAAGTTCGGTTTGAACGGTTTCACGGAAGCGATGATGCTGGACCTGCGGAACGATGACATTCGCGTCAGCACCATCATGCCCGGCAGCGTCGACACCGCGTTCGGCGGGGCCGGCCGTCCCGCCGCCGATTGGAAGATCGCGCCGGAACACATCGCCGCTACCGTCCTCCATCTGATCAGGATGCCCCCGAGAAGCCTTGCCAGCCGCATCGAGATGCGGCCCAGCCGTCCTCCGAAACGCCGCGTCGGCGCGACGTGAAAAGGTCCCCTGGTGAGCGAAGCGGGAAACTTGATGTGGAACATCCCCCGGATCAAGCCGCGTTGACGCTGGCCCAAATGTTTCCCACTTGAATGATCCGCACACGGGCGGAGAAAAAACTGGCCTGCATTTCTCGCCAAGCGGCGATGCGAAGTGCGTGAGGGTCACGAATCACGAATCACGGCTTTTTCGGCCTTTTCCGTTCACCGGCCGTCAGATATTGCTTCTGGAGCGGACGAGGCCTCGACCAACGGTTTTCACGAAACACGAGACACGAAACACGAATCACGGCTTTTACCGTTCACCGGCCGTCAGAAGTTCCTTCTGGAGCGAACTAGGCCCCCGACCATGGTTTTCACGAATCACGGCTTTTACGCTTTTGTCGAATCGTTGCACTGGGGTACTGAAGCCCTTCAGTCTTTTTTTTCCATCCCGGCCTCCCTAGCATGAGTACAGAGAGGCGGCGAGGCACAGTCCGTGCGGGTCACGAATCCGGG
>JAPOOG010000012.1 GCA_026713545.1 Bryobacterales bacterium | reverse complement strand
TGGTGATGATGCGGGATCATGTCATGCACAAAGCGAACGTCGTCCGGCGAGTAGCGCGATTCAGCGATCTCGATCGCCTGGTCGGCGCTCAGTTCCCGCGCCGGCTCGCCCGGGGCGCCGGGCTGGATGATGGGCTTCTGGGCGGTGCTTTCGGCCGCCAGCAGGAACGCCCAAAGACAGACGCAACGAGACAGGCAAACAGAGTTTCTAGTCAAGGAATTCGCTCCTAGGGCAGAGATGGGGTCGTTGAGCAGCGCGGCAAGGCGACCGGCTACAATCTATCATCTTTGCGAGCCTGGGAAATGCCCGGAAGTTGGTGGCTCCTGGTGTGAAACATCCTCCTGATCAAGTGGCGTTGACACCGGTCCGGGTGTTTCCCGCTTGTATGATCCGCACGCGGGCGGAGGAAAAACTGGCCTGCATGACTCACCAAGCGGCGAAGTGAAGTGCGTGAGAGGGCTGTCAGGACGAGCCGCGAGCCGCTTGGCGCGCGCAACATGGCCTTTAAGGTTATTCACGAATAACAAGTCACGAAACACGAATCAGGGCCTTTTCTCGCGTGCTTCGACCGTTGGGAGGTTAAAAAATGCAGGCTAGAATCGCGACGCTACTCCTAGCCGGATTCCTGACCCTCGCCGCCCAAACCCCGAAGCGCCCCAACGTCATCCTCATCCTCACAGACAACCACGGCGCCTGGACCCTCGGCGCCTACGGCAACCGCGACATCCGCACGCCACACATTGACCGCCTCGCCGACGGAGGCGTCCTCTTCACCCGCGCCCACGCCAACAATGCCGTCTGCTCCCCGACGCGCGCCAGCCTGCTCACGGGACTGATGCCGTCGCAGCACGGTGTTCATACCTATCTCGGCGGAGGCGGCGCGCAAATCGGCCCTGACGCCTACAACACGCTCGAGGAGTTCGCCACCATCCCCAGCATCCTCACCGACGCCGGCTATGTCGCCGGACTCAGCGGCAAATGGCACCTTGGCGACAATCTGCATCCGCAAGAGGGTTTTACCTATTGGGTCACCAAGCCGCACGGGGGCAGCCAAGGCTTCTACGACCAAGAGGTCATCGAAAACGAGCAGCTCCGCACGGAGCCCACCTACCTCACGGAGTTCTGGACCGACCACGGCATCCGCTTCATCGAGCGGAACAAAGAGCGCCCGTTCTTCCTCTACCTCGCCTACAACGGCCCCTACGGACTCGGCAACGCGATGCGCGAATCCATCCGCAACCGCTTCGCCTCGCACTACGCGCGCCACCCGCTGCCCTCGATGCCGCGCGATACGCCCCACCCCTGGAACTTCAACTACGGCGATTGGCTCTCCGACATGCAGGTCCGCCGCAAGTACGCGGCGGAGGTCAGCGGCATCGACGACGGCGTCGGCCGGATTATGGACACCCTCCAACGCCTCGGCCTCGACGAGAACACCCTCGTCATCTTCATGGGCGACCAGGGCCTGGCCGGCGGACACTCCGGCTTCTGGGGCATGGGCGACCACACGCGTCCCCTCACCGCCTTCGACTGGACCACCTGGATCCCGATGATCTTCCGCCACAAGAGCCGCATGCCCGCCGGACACCGCAGCAACCACCTGGTCAGCAACTACGATGTCCTGCCCACCCTGCTCGAATACCTCGGCCTCGGGTCGAGCACGCCGAAAAAACCGGAATTACCGGGACGCAGCTTCGCCGGCGTCCTCGAAGGCCGCGAGGTCGAATGGGACAACACTGTCTTCTACGAGTTCGAGAACGTTCGCGCCATCCGAACCGCCGAATGGAAGTACATCGAGCGCATTTACCAGAAGCCCAACGAGCTCTACCACCTCAAGGTCGACCCTGGTGAACGAATGAACCTCCATGATGCTCCCGAGCACAGGAATATCCAGGAAGAGCTTCGGAGCCGGCTCTTCGCCTTCTTCGACCGCTACGCCGAGCCCCGCTGGGATTTGTGGAAGGGCGGTGTCTCGAAGACGAACATCATCACCGAGAAGTTCTTCGGCATCAAGAACCCCTACCGCCCCTCCCGCTACCAACCCCGACCCGGCGAGGGTAAACCAAAGTAGGGAAGTCCTTTCCAATCCAGAGATGAGCATGAAATGGGGAGGAAGAGAGGAAGTGGGGAGAGGGCGGGAGCGCTGGTGGGCCAGCCCAGCAGCGAATTTCTGGACATAGACAGTTTCCAGCCTGCATATCTCACCACCCGACGGCCGAAGCACGCGAAAAAAGTCCGTGATTCGTGTTTTGTGTCTCGTGATTCGCGAAAACCATGGGCGGGGGCCGGTGAACTGGAGAGGCCGTGTTTCGTGACCCGAGGGGTGAAGGAGGCGAGTTGCCAACTACGCCTGCTCGTGCCTTTACCCTCCGCCCGGCTCGCGCCTCGTCCTGACGGCCCTCTCACGCACTTCACCTCGCCACGTGGTGAGAAACGCAGGCCAGGCTGTTGGTGTTTCCAACCAGATATGAGCCTGAACCAGCCCTGCCTCGACGCGCCCCGGCCCGAGCACCTTAACGATCCGCCCGTAGCTGGCGCGATCCTCCAACCAGAGGCCGATTGCCGCCTGATGAGAGGGGAAGGCGTCTGTGCTGATCTGGTACTCGCCGGTGGCTGCATCGCGGACTTTCTTCAGGAAGCGCGAGGTGTTCTGGTCGTTACGCTTGCCGAGATGCCATGCAACCATCAAGCGGCCCTCTCGGTCGATCGCGACGAAGCAACAGGCGCTGCTTCTTGCGGACGAACGTCCAGATCTCGTCGAGCTCAAGGCGCGAGGCAGGCAGGCGGCGTATGTGGCTCCGTAACAGGTCCGCGCAGCCCTTTCCCAGGTGAGACTGGAGCGACAGCACGGTGTTCTCCGTGATCCCGTGAGTGCGGCCCGCTACGATTCATTACCGATCGATACGGGCAGCGAGCGGCTGGATCATGCGCCTTGCCTGAATCCGGCGGTCCTCTCCGTGTGCCGTTGGCTGGAAGTGGCGCGTAACCCTTTGGGCGACGGACATTTTTTTGTTCCAACGGCGGTTCTGCGCTTGCCGCCCAGCGCGACCACTGAGACGACCGCCTAAGATCGTCGGCTTTGTCGTTCGCTTTTCCTTCGCGAGGAGGAGATCACCCGGATCGCCATCCTCCTCACTCCGCGCCGAGCAACCGCAGGAGCCCGCCGCGCCTTCCACGGGACTCTTACCACGGACTGCTAGTGGATTTCATTCGACCGTCCGATATAGAATTCCGAGTACAAGCGCAGGGTAGTCGCGTGATCCTATTCTTCATTGCCCTCAGCCTGCTCGGAGTCGCCGAGGCACTCGCTCAAGACCGTATCGACTTCTTCGAGAAGAAGATCCGTCCGGTGCTGGCGGAGCGCTGCTATCAGTGTCACTCGGCGGAAGCCGCCCGCGCGGGAATACTGATGGGGAGGCTGCAGCTCGACACCCGGGAGGGTGTGCAGCAGGGCGGGTCGCGGGGCCCCGCCGTCGTGCCGGGGCAACCCGATCAGTCGCTGCTGATCGAAGCCCTGAAGTACACCAACGGCAATCTGCAGATGCCGCCCGGGGGCAGGCTGCCCGACTCGGTCATCGCTGATTTCGTCCAATGGGTGGCCCTCGGCGCACCCGATCCGAGAGAGGCGAAGGCTGTCGATACGGCAGCCATGGATCTCGAATCAGGACGCCGCCACTGGGCCTTCCGTCCCCTGCGTCCTGTCGATCCGCCTCAGGTATCGGCGGCAAGTCCGGATGAGGCCGCGTGGACCCACTCGCCGATTGATCGTTTCGTCCTCGCCAAGCTGCGCGAGATGCAGTTTCTCCCTTCGCAGGAGGCCGATCGGCCCACCCTGATTCGCCGCGCGTACTTCGATCTGATCGGTCTGCCGCCGGCTCCTGACGAGGTCGAGGTGTTCGTTCGAGATTCCTCCGCGGCACCGTTTCGCCAGCTCGTTGACCGGTTGCTCACCAGTCCGCACTATGGTGAACGCTGGGGACGGCACTGGTTGGATGCGGCTCGGTTTGGCGAGAGCCTTGGAGCACACGAGCAGGACAACGCAATTCGAGAGGACGCGTATCGATACCGTGACGCGGTGATTCGCGCCTTCAATGACGACCTGCCTTACGACGAATTTGCCCGCTACCAGGTTGCCGGCGCTCCGGAGAGTTTTCCCGCCAAGCGGCGGGACCTGGGCATGTTCGTTCAGATTGGAACCAACCTGAGCAAGACCGACAACCCGAACGATCGCAAGTTTCACCGCCTCGACGACATGGTATCGGCGACCGGCCAAGCGTTCCTTGCCCTCACGATCGGGTGTGCGCGTTGCCACGATCACAAGATCGACCCGATCACGGCTGAAGAGTATTACCAGTTGACGGCTGTGTTCTTCGACGAAGCCGAGGTCAAGCCGGACGCAGGCGGCAAGTATGTCCCTCTGGAGGTGACTACACCTCACCTTCTGGCCGGCGGCAGTTGGGAGCGCCCCGTCAAGCCGGTCGAGCCGGGGTTCCTGCGCGTCTTGATGCGGGACGGTCGCAGCCCGAAGGATTGGCAGCCCCGTCCCGAGGCCGCCAATGGCCTCGAGGCGCAGTTCGAGTCATCGAAGCTTGAGATGCTTGCGAACTGGCTCACCGATGTCGAGCATGGCGCCGGCGCATTGCTGGCCCGGGCGATCGTCAATCGTCTCTGGCAACATCATTTCGGGTGCGGCATCGTCAGCACCCCGAATGATTTCGGCAAACTTGGCACCGAGCCCACGCACCCCGCTCTCCTTGATTGGCTGGCGTCCGAGCTTATCCGGGAGGGCTGGCAATTGAAACCGATCCACCGGCTGATCATGAATACCGCCGTGTACAAACAGGCGGCCAGCACGAATCTGGCTCAGGCCGAGCACGATGCTTACAACGAGTACTTATGGCACCGCAGGCCCCTGCGCATGGAGGCTGAAGTCATCCGCGATCACATGTTGAGCGTCTCCGGCTCTCTGCGTACGAAAATGTACGGGCCAAGCACACCCATTGGCAACCGCAAGAAACCTTTCAGGGACACGCCCGACACCTGGCGCCGGTCCGTCTACCTCATGTCGCCACGCTTCAACCTCCATCCGGTCCTCAAGATCTTCGACCCGCCGGACAACACGCAAAGCATCGGCCTTCGTGACGTCAGCACGACACCGAGCAGCACGGCGTTCATGCTGAATGCGCCATTCGTGTGGGAGCAAGCGGAACGCTTTGCACAACGGGTGCGGGACAGAGCCGGAGGCAATCCTGGCCTACAGATCGAGTCGGTATACCGAATTGCGCTTTCTCGGCCACCGACCGTGGAAGAACGCGAGATCGGCCTGTCGTTTCTCGGTCAACGGGGCGCGGGCGCGTCGGAGGCAGGCAAGGGGCCGGGGTCCTTGGATGCCCCGAGCCCGTTGGTGCAATACTGCCATGCAGTCATGAGCCTGAACGAGTTCATCTATGTTCACAGACGCAGCCTACGGAACTCGACCGGTTGGCCGGGACCGCTGCGGGCTCCTCGATGAATTCGGCTTGGGCAGGATCCATAGCAGGGGCGCCCCTGACCTGCATTTCTCACCACCCGACGGCCGAAGCACGCGAAAAAAGGCCGTGATTCGTGTTTCGTGTCTCGTGATTCGTGAAAACCATGGGTGGGGGCCTGGTTCGCTCCAGAAGAAATGTCTGATGGCCGGTGAACCGGAGAGGCCGTGTTTCGTGACCCGAGGGGTGAAGGAGGCGATTTGGCAAGTACGCCTGCGCGCGCCTTTTTCCTCAGCCGGCTCGCGCCTTTTTCC
>JAPOOG010000043.1 GCA_026713545.1 Bryobacterales bacterium | reverse complement strand
TCAAGGCTTTCACTAGCCACTAGCCACTGCTTTTATGCTTTACACGAGACACGAATCACGGGTTTATCGAATCACCGCCTTGATTCCCTGCCCACTATTGCCCACCATTGCCCGTTATTGCCCGGCATTTCCCGGCAAAAAAATGTTGCCCCGAGCCAATGTCAGCTCACCGTCCGCTGCTCTCGGTGGGCCTCACGACAAGCGCCGTTCGCCGCAGATCCCGTCGCCCTCCGGGCTCGTTCCGCTGACGCGATTCCCACATTCCCACAGCCACGACGACGACGATTCTCTCTTGACGTACAAGGGGACATTTCTATTGGGCGTTGACAAGTGGGGCCTTGCCGATTGACAGGGGTTTGGAGGTTTGGTTATAGTGATGGGGCTTGCGCTTTGCAGTTGGCCCCTACGTTGGGGTACTGGGGTATGGGGCGTTGGAAAGCGGAGTGAGGAACAGCGAAGTCCCAAGAGGGACGAAAGCTCGCGGGTGATACGATTCGCCGATAAGGTCTGTGCTTGGCAGACCCCATAGGGCGACGGACGTTTAATCACAGATCGGTACAGCTTCTGGTAGTGCGCCTGCGCGTCGCGTGCTGGTAGGGTATTTCGCGGCTCGGCGACGGCAGGGTCGGCGCTTGCGAAGTGTGTTCCGTGGGAATGAGGGTAATGGGTTGCCGACGTTCAACCAGCTAGTGCGCAAAGGCCGCAAGCGGCCGAAATTCAGCACGACGAGCCCCGCCTTGCAGGCCTGCCCGCAGAAGCGGGGCGTGTGCACGCGCGTCTACACCGTGACCCCCAAGAAACCGAATTCGGCGCTTCGTAAAGTGGCGCGCGTCCGATTGACGAACGGCATCGAAGTGACGACCTATATCCCCGGAGTCGGGCACAACCTGCAGGAACACTCGATTGTGCTGATCCGCGGCGGTCGTGTGAAGGATCTTCCCGGCGTGCGCTACCACGTGATCCGGGGGACGCTCGACGCCGCCGGCGTCAATGATCGCCGCCAGGCCCGCAGCAAGTACGGAGCGAAACGTCCCAAGCAGTAACGCGGGAACCGGACGAATAGAGAAACGAGATGCCGCGAAGACGTGAAATCGAGAAGAGGATGCCGCTGGCCGATCCCGTGTACAACTCGGTGTTGGTGTCTCAATTCATCAACGCGATGATGTGGGACGGCAAGAAGCGCATTTCCGAGCGCATCTTCTACCAGACGATGGAGAGGCTTCGCGAGCGGGCTAACGACGATCCGCTGAAGATTTTCAAAAAGGCGGTTGAGAACTGCAAGCCGACCGTCGAAGTGAAATCGCGGCGCGTGGGCGGTGCGAACTATCAGGTTCCCATTGAAGTCGAGGCGCGCCGCCGCACGAGTCTGGCTCTGCGTTGGTTGATCAGCTTTGCTCGGGCGCGAAGCGAAAAAAGCATGGCAGAGAAGCTTTGCAATGAATTCCTCGACGCTGCCGCCGGTCGCGGGACAGCCATCAAGAGAAGGGATGACATCCATCGGATGGCGGAAGCTAATAAGGCTTTCGCCCATTACCGGTGGTAGAGGACGGCGTGATTTCCTGAGACAGTCTGGGGGACAACGCCGTTTTTGTATGCCACGAACGATCAGTCTGGAGCGTTACCGGAACATCGGGATTGCCGCGCACAACGACGCCGGCAAGACCACGACGACCGAACGCATCCTGTACTACACGGGGCGCTTGCACCGCATGGGAGAGGTGCACGATGGCACCGCGGCCATGGACTACATGGAGCAGGAGCAGGAGCGTGGCATTACGATCACCTCGGCGGCGACGACCTGCTTCTGGAAGGACTTCCAGATCAATATCATCGACACGCCGGGACACGTCGATTTCACGGCGGAAGTCGAGCGCAGCCTGCGGGTCCTCGATGGGGCCATCGCGATATTCGACGCCGTCGCGGGCGTGCAGCCGCAGACGGAAACCGTTTGGCGGCAAGCGGACAAATACAGCGTCCCCCGGATCTGCTTTGTGAACAAGATGGACCGCGTCGGATCGGACTTCGATCGAGCCGTGCAGACGATCCGCGACCGGCTCGATGCGCACCCGGTTCCGATTCAGATTCCGATCGGCAGCGAAGACAAGCTGCGCGGCGTCGTGGACCTCGTCGAGATGAAGGCGATTCTCTGGCGGGATGAGACTCTCGGCGCCACCTACGACGTGGGCGAGATTCCTGAAGACATGCGGGAGCTCGCCGAAGAGCAACGGGCCTTGCTGATCGAGCGCGTCTCCGGACAGGACGACGAACTCTTCGAGAAGTACATCGAAGGGATCCCGATCACCCAAGACGATCTCAAGGCCGGCATTCGGCGCTTGACCATCGCGATCAAGATCACGCCGGTGCTCTGCGGCTCGGCGTTCAAGTACAAGGGCGTTCAGCGTCTGCTGGATGCCGTTGTCGACTACCTGCCCTCGCCGATCGAAGTCCCGCCGGTCGCGGGAACGGATCTTCACGGCGAGCAGGCGATCACCCGGCGAGCCGACGACAAAGAGCCGTTCTCCGCCCTGGTTTTCAAGATTCTCACTGACCCCTTCGTGGGGCAGCTCGCCTTCATGCGGGTCTATTCCGGCGTATTGAACGCCGGCGAGAGCGTGTTCAACGTTGCGAAGAAACGTCCGGCCCGCATCGGGCGGCTGCTCAAGATGCACGCCAACAAACGGGAAGAGCTCAAGGAAGTCCGCTCGGGTGACATCGTGGCGGTGGTCGGCCTCAATACGGTGCAGACCGGCGACACCGTGTGCGACAAGGATGCCCCGGTCGTGCTGGAGCAGATCGATTTCCCGACTCCGGTGATCTCGCTGGCGATCGAGCCGAAAACGAAAGCGGACCAGCAGAAGATCGGGATGGCCTTGGGCAAGTTGGCTCAGGAGGATCCCACATTCCGCGTGACGACCGATCCCGATACGGGTCAGACGATTCTCTCCGGTATGGGCGAGTTGCATCTGGAGATCCTCGTCGACCGGCTGTTGCGGGAATTTGCCGTTTCGGCGAATGTCGGGCGGCCGCAGGTAGCCTATCGCGAGGCGATACGCGGCAAGGCCGGGGCCGTGGGCCGCTTCGTGCGGCAGAGCGGCGGCCGCGGCCAATACGGTCATTGCAAGATCGAGATCGAACCTTCGGAAGCCGAAGAGTTCGAATTCATCAACCGCATCGTCGGCGGCCGCATCCCGAAGGAATACATTGCTCCGGTCGAGCAAGGCATCCGCGAAGCGATGTCGCACGGCGTTCTCGCCGGCTACGAAATGACGGGGGTCAAGGCGGCGCTGCTCGACGGCAGCCACCACGAGGTCGACAGTTCGGAGATGGCTTTCAAGATCGCCGGATCCATGGCCTTCAAGGAGGCTGCGGTGAAAGCCAAGCCGGTTTTGATCGAGCCGGTGATGTCGGTCGAGGTGGTCGTTCCGCAAGAGTATATGGGTGACGTCATCGCCGATGTGCACTCTCGCCGGGGCCGCGTCGAGGGTATGGAATTGCGGGGCAGTTCGCAGATCATCAAGACTCTCGTTCCGCTGGCCGAAATGTTCGGCTACGCAACGGACCTGCGCTCGCGGACACAGGGCCGCGGTAGTCACACGATGCATCTGCACGGTCATGAAGAGGTGCCGGTGGCGCAGGCCGAAGACCTCATTCATCGCATGCAAGGGAAAGTTCTGAGATAACCAGGCCGCCCTCGGGCCGGTCCCGGGGCGGCTGCATCATCGACATCAGCGAGGAGAGAAGCAAACGATGGCGAAAGAGAAGTTTGATCGATCGAAGCCGCACGTGAACATCGGGACGATCGGGCACATCGATCACGGCAAGACGACGCTGACGGCGGCGATCACCCGGGTGCTGCAGAAGAACGATCCGACGGTGTCGTTCCGATCGTTCGACTCGATCGACAACGCGCCGGAGGAGAAAGCGCGCGGCATCACGATTGCGGTGGCGCACGTGGAGTATCAGACGCAGCAGCGTCACTATGCGCACGTGGACTGTCCGGGGCACGCCGACTACATCAAGAACATGATCACCGGCGCGGCCCAGATGGACGGCGCGATTCTGGTGGTGGCGGCCACCGACGGGCCGATGCCGCAGACGCGCGAGCACATTCTGCTGGCGCGCCAGGTGGGCGTGCCCTACATTGTGGTGGCGTTGAACAAAGTGGACGCGGTGGACGATGAGGAACTGCTGGAGTTGGTCGAGTTGGAAGTGCGCGAGTTGCTGACGAGCTACGGCTTTCCGGGCGACGATCTGCCGGTGGTGGCGGTGTCGGCGCTGGGGGCGCTCAACGGCGAGGCGCAGTGGGAAGAGGGCATCGACGAGTTGATGCAGGCGGTGGATGACTACATCCCGACGCCGCAGCGCGAGAAGGACAAGCCGTTTCTGATGCCGATCGAGGACATTTTTTCGATCTCGGGGCGCGGCACGGTGGTGACGGGGCGCATCGAGCGCGGCACGGTGAAGGTGGGCGAGGAGATGGAGATTGTCGGCTTCGCCGAGACCCAGAAACGGGTGATCACGGGCGTGGAGATGTTCAAGAAGCTGCTGGACCAGGGCGAAGCCGGCGACAACGTGGGGCTGCTGGTGCGCGGTTTGGACAAGGACAATGTGGAACGCGGGCAGGTCGTGGCGAAACCCTCGTCGATCACCCCGCACACCCGCTTCAAGGGCGAAGTCTACGTGCTCAAGAAAGAAGAGGGCGGGCGCCACACGCCGTTCTTCAAGGGCTACCGGCCGCAGTTCTACTTTCGGACGACGGACGTGACCGGGGTGGCGCAGTTGCCCGAAGGAACCGAGATGGTGATGCCCGGCGACAACGTGCAGATGGAAGTGGAGTTGATCTCGCCGGTCGCCATGGAGAAGGGACTGCGCTTTGCCATCCGCGAAGGCTCCCGCACCATCGGCGCCGGTACCGTCTCCGATATCGTCGAGTA
>JAPOOG010000049.1 GCA_026713545.1 Bryobacterales bacterium | reverse complement strand
GAGATCGCCGTCCGCTGTGATCGCGAGATCGAGCGCCGGGTCGCCAAGGCCAGGAAAGCCAAGCCCCCGCCCCTCGACCCCGAGCGGATGCGAGAGGTCGTCCGGCAAATCTATGGCGTCGAGCTTCACATCCCGGAACCCGAAATCCAGCAACCCCCTCCTGTCGAGCGTGCACCATGAGTCACGAGTCAGTCGTCGAGCCGAAGTCCCTCTGCAAGAAGCCATGGCCGCCTGCGCCGCGAATCACGGCCTTCCCCCGTCCCTCCGGCAACTCCAAAGAGAGCAACCCCAGGTCCGGCCAACCTGTTTTCACGAGACACGAATCACGGCTTTTTCGAATCACCGCCTTGTTTCCTCGCCTGCGATTTCCCACGGTTTCCCACGATTTCCCGGCATTTCCCACGATTTCCCGGCCCCCCGGGGGGGCGCAAATCGAATGTCAGCGCACAGTCATCCGTTCTCGATCGACCTCTCTGATGAACTCTGCTGAGAATGCCTTGGCGCATGCGGCAGGCTTGGCGGGATGCTTGGAGTCGTTCGGGTCGCTGGCCCGGCCTCGGGGGCAGAGCCTCCTTGGTTGTGGAATAGTGAGGGGATATTGTGTTGTGCTAAAATCCGAACCTTTTAGGCCGCTTGTACCGCTATGAATACGAACTTGTCAGCTGAAGAGGTGCCGCGAGGCACGTTCGACGGACTCCGCAAACACTGGACCTCCGATCTGCTTTCCGGCTTTCTCGTCTTCCTGATCGCGCTCCCTCTGTGTCTTGGCATCGCCCTCGCCTGTGGATACCCGGCCATGGCCGGAATCTTCACGGCGATTATCGGTGGCATCCTCTCCGCTTTCTTGAGCAACTCGGAGCTCACGATCAAGGGACCCGCGGCCGGCCTCATCGTCATCGCGATCGGCTGCGTCACGGACTTCGGCTTTACCGCCGGGCGGGACCCTGCCGCGGACATGCAAGCGTATCGCCTCGCTCTGGGGGTGGGAGTGGTGGCAGGGGTCATCCAGATACTTTTCGGAGTGTTCCGGTCGGGTATTCTTGGGGGGTTCTTCCCCACTGCGGCCGTGCATGGGCTGCTCGCCTCGATTGGCGTGATCATCATCGCCAAGCAGTTCCCGATCACCATGGGTCTGGGCTCGGAAGGGGCGCCCCTGGAGCTGCTTGCCAGGATTCCCCAATTCATAGCGGATATGAATCCGGTTGTCGGCTTGATCGGGATCATCAGCCTGGTCATCATGTTCGGACATCCGTTGATCAGGATTCCGCTCCTCAGTAAGATTCCCGCCCCGATGGTCGTCTTGCTGATCACCGTCCCCTTGGGTCTGTATTTCGAGGTCAACCAGCAGCACACCTATTCGTTCGCCGGACGGGATTACTCGTTAGGCCCTCACTTGTTGGTCAATGTACCCGCCAACATGTTCAGTGCGCTCACTTTCCCTGACTTTTCCGGCGTGGCGACCGCCACGGGCTTCCAATACATCGTGCTGTTCTCGTTGATTGGGAGCCTCGAGTCTCTTCTGAGCGCAAAAGCCGTCGACGAAATCGATCCCTGGCGCAGGAAGACGAATCACGACCGCGACCTGCTTGCGATTGGCGTCGGCAACACGCTGGCCGCCTTTGTGGGCGGGTTGCCGATGATCTCGGAGATTGTGCGCAGCAGGGCGAATATCGATAATGGCGCCAAAACACGCTTCGCCAACATGTTCCATGGTCTGTGTTTGCTCGTCTTCGTGGCGCTGGCCCCTGCGCTGATCAATCAGATTCCGCTCGCTGCGCTGGGAGCGATGCTGGTCTTTACCGGGTTTCGGCTGGCCTCGCCTCGCGAGTTCGTCCATATGTATCAAGTCGGGCGCGAGCAGTTGATCGTTTTTGTTGCAACCATCGTCGGCGTCCTTGCCACCGATTTGCTCTCGGGTATTGCGATCGGTATCGCTGTCAAGGCTCTCATTCATCTCGTGAATCGGGCTCCGGTTGCATCGCTGTTTCGGTTGCGCGTCGACATCGACCGCAACGATAAGGACGGCGTCAGGGTCAGCGTAAAGGACTCTGCGGTGTTCAGCACCTGGATCGGCTTGCAGAAGAAGCTGCAGAGCGTCAGAGATCAGCCGCGTGTGGTCCTGGATTTATCGGAAACTTCTCTGGTTGACCATACGGTGATGGAGAGGCTCAACGAGATGCAGCAGGAGTTTCGGGAGCATGATTCCGAGTTGGTCGTTGAGGGGCTCGGCTCGCATCGGAAACTGTCGGATCACCCAACGGCGGCCAGGGTCAGCCGCGCTCGTGGCTAGAAACCATTCGAGCCTCGCCTGACTGCAACTCTACGGAGACGTTTTCGGAAGTGGACGCGACGACATCACAATCGACTCCCCAATCCATGGCGGCGCTATCCATCGAGGAGCGAGAGAGCGTCCGCCGTCAGGTTGGCGAAGCATGTCAATCGGTCGCACAACTGTGGCCGCTCAAGACTTTCGCCTATCGGAACCCGGTCAGAGGGTTCGAGCATCTGCCTTTCGACGAAGCGGTTCGGGAAGGCAGACGCTTGCAGGGAGGGGTCGGATACCTCCCGAATCACGAGTATCGTCAGTTCTACCGCGACGGACGCATCAAGGAGGAGAATGTCAGGCGTGCGTTGGACCGTTTCGGGCCGAGCGCAGACTCGGAGCCGGCCGTCCAGGCGGGTTCTCGACGGATCGATTCGTCGGATGTATTCCTCCAGCACCTCCTGTCGGGAATCGAAGCGTTGGAGCCCGCGCTGCTGGACTGGACGTTGAAGGAGCAAGGCCTTGGCAATCCTCTGAGGGAGGACTCGCCGGCTGGAGGTAATGGAAACGGCAGAGCTGCGGATCTGTGGGACAGCGCATTGTCCGTTCTGTACCGTCAGGAACCTCTCAACGGCGGACAGCATGCATCAGGGGAAGATGTGCCCCCTGGGGTGGCGGCTCAGCCTGGCGCTGCTCCCGACGCGGTATTGCCGGACGGACGAACCATCGGCGATTGGCTGGACCTGCTGGCGGGAGCTTCGGTTGTCGAGCGGATCGACGCCCAGATGATCAAGTGGACCGCCGCTTTTCTCGACGAAGGCTTGGCCGGATGGGGGATGCCTTCCAGGAATCTCGGCTTCTATCAAAGCTGGCGAGAGCTTGCCGCGCGCGATTTTTCCTGCCGCTTCCTCGGCGTGAAGAACTTCGCACGGAAGGTCCGGTCGCTGCCCGATGCGCCGGAAGAGGTCATTGCCCTCTGCTTGCATCGGCTGGAGCTGCCGCCCGAGCGTTGGAAGGATTACCAGTCGCGCCACTTCGCGCAACTGCCCGGGTGGACGGGTTTCGTTCGGTGGCGGAGCGAGAATCCCGAGTATCCCGCCCAGCACGAGCACCCGGTCGACTTGGTCCAGTATCTGGCGGTGCGCCTCTTCTACGAAGTGGAGCTTGTCAATGCCTTTTGCGAGCGGGAGTGGAGTATTCCCGGGACATTGCCTGCCATCACCTCCTGGTGTCGGAGCAATCCTGACCGGCCTGCTGACTTGACGGAGCAGGACTCCCATAATGCGGACGATCGGATGCTGGCGCTATGCCGAGATCCATGGCGGCTCTTTCGGCTGGCCCGCAGCCTGGAGTTGATGCCCACCGACGTGCAATCGTTGTCTTTGGCCGATGCCCGGACGCTGCTGGGATGGTTGGATGCGTTTCCGGAGGACGACCACGGGCCCGTCTGGCTCGAAGCCTATGAAGACGCTTTCCGGGAGGGCTTCGTTGGGAAGCTGTCTGCGCACGGCGGAGCCGGGCAGGGAACGGACGGTCGTCCTCGAGCCCAGTTGATCTTTTGTATCGATGCGCGCTCCGAGCCTTTTCGGCGGCATGTGGAATCGCAGGGGCCGTATGAAACCTTCGGTTACGCGGGATTCTTCGGCGTGCCGATGAGCCATCAGGCTTTTGACAGCACCGAGCGTCTGGCTCTGTGTCCGGTATTGCTCAAGCCCGGACACGCCGTTGCCGAATCGCCTCGCTCCGGCGAACGAAGCCCCCTGCAGGCGTATGCATCGGGGACACGCTGGCGGCGGTTGGGAGACGAGCTGTTTCACGACCTGAAGCAGAACCCGATCAGTTCCTTCATGCTGATTGATGCGCTGGGACTCCTGTTCAGCATCGGACTGATCGGCAAGACCTTGCTTCAAAAGCCGTTCGTCAGCGCTCGGGACTGGGTCAGGCGAAAGGTCAGGCATCCGTTTGGAACCCACATACCTTTTTCGAGATCCGAGGTCGAACATGGCTTCGAGGGCACTGCAGAGGCGAAACTCGGGCTACTTCCTGGATTCACCCTCCAGGAACAGGCAGCTTTCGTCGAGGGCGGCCTGAGGATCATCGGCTTGACCCGGCGCTTCGGCCGCCTCGTCATCGTATGCGGGCACGGCGCCATCTCGGAAAACAACCCGTATGCCGCCGCCTATAACTGCGGCGCTTGCGGCGGTAGCCATGGCGACCCGAATGCACGTGTTTTTGCGGCAATGGCCAACCATCCCGACGTCCGTGGCGCGCTCCGGCGGAACGGGCTCGTCATTCCGGAAGATACCTGGTTCCTGGCGGGGAAGCATGATACGACGACCGATCGGGTCGCATTCTACGACGTGGTCGATTTGCCGTCGAGCCATGTCGAAGACCTGCGTGTACTTTCACGCGACCTCGATGAAGCGGGCGCCCGCCAGACTCTCGAACGTTGCGGCCGCCTTCCTCGCGCTCCCAAGGGCATGTCGCCCGAACGCGCTTACGAGCATGCCCTCTCCCGAAGCACCGACTGGGCGAACGTCCGGCCCGAATGGGGTCTGTCGAGCAACGCCGCATTCATCATCGGGCGGCGCCGAATGACTGCGGGTCTTGATTTGTCCGCACGGGCATTCTTGCACTCCTACGATCCGGATTCGGACCCCGACGGCGCTCTGCTCGAAAAGATCATGACGGCCCCGCTGATTGTCGGCGAGTGGATTAACATGGAATATTACTTCTCCGCTGTCGATCCTTGGTTCTACGGCAGCGGCAGCAAGGTGATCCACAACGTTGTCTCCGGCGTAGGCGTTATGCTCGGGAGCCAAAGCGACCTCCAGAGCGGCCTCCCTTTGCAAGGCGTCAATGACGGCGCCGTCCGCTATCACGAACCCATGCGTCTTCTGGCCATTATCGAGGCCCCCAAGCAGCGAATATCTTCGACCATCCGGAAGCACGCCATCCTGCAGCAGGTCTTCCATAATCGATGGATGAATCTCTTGGCGCTCGATCCGCAAACCAGGCAGTTTCACCGCTACCATCCTGACTCTACGTGGGAGACCATGCCTCTGTCGCAGGCCGCTTAGGCTCGGCAACCCTGAGACCAAACCATGAGCGCCCTTCTCGCCGCAACACTGCCGCACAGGACACTGGCTCTCTTTGTTCTCTGGCTGCTGCTTTCCGAGAGTTACAACCTGCTTCACATGGCGGTTGGCTTGGCCGCGGCTTTCGCAGTCGCCCTCTTGAACACCGACAGACTGACCTCGGCCGCGTATCGCATTCACTGGCTGAGGCTGGCCGCGTATCTGCCTTGGCTCCTTTGGAGGATTTTCTTGAGCGGCGTCCACCTCTCCTTCTTGATCCTTCATCCGCGGATGCCTATCGACCCCATCATGATTCGCCATCGAACGCAACTGTCCAACAAGAATGCGGTCGTCCTTCTCGGCAACTCGGTCACGCTCACTCCCGGCACTCTCACCGTCGAGGCCAATCCCGATGAAGTCCTCGTCCACGCCATGGATGAGTACTCCGCGCAAGATGTGAAGACTCTCAGGCTCGATCGAAAAATTGCAAACCTTTTCAAGCGAACGGAGGCTCGAGGATGACAGGATTTCATTTGTTCGTGCTCGACATCCTCGCGGTCATGATCATCATCTACTTGTATCGCGTGGTCCGCGGGCCCACGGTCTACGACAGAGTGTTGGGGCTGAACGGAATCTCTACCAAAGCGATCATCCTTCTGGTCGTCATCGGCACCGTCTACGGGCGAGTAGACATGTTCGTCGACATCTCGACCGGCTATGCTCTCCTGAACCTGGTCGGCGCGCTGGCCATCATTAAATACCTGGAACAGCGAGGAACTGCCTGAATGGGGTTGATCGGCGCTGGCCTGATGCTTGTGGGTCTTTTTTTTCTGGTCGTGGCCGCCATTGGGATGGTTCGTCTGCCCGACGTATTTTCTCGTTCGCATGCCGTGGCTCTCACCGATTCGCTCGGTGCGTTGTTCCTTCTGGCGGGTTTGGCTGTCGAACATGGGTTCAGCCCGAATGCCCTCAGGATCCTCGTTGTCCTGGCTTTGCTTTACATTCTGAATCCCGTGATCTCGCATGCTACCGTCCGGGCTGCGCTTCGTTCCGGTATGAAACCGTGGAGGCGGGAGAACGGATGACATACTCGTTCGAATTGCCCTTGCTGGTTTTGCTGATTCTGACTGCCGGCGGCGCCATCGTTGTAAAGGACCTGATCAGCGCCGTGATCATTCTCGGCTCATACAGTTTCTTCCTGGCCATTGTCTGGGCCTGGTTGGGAGCCGTGGACGTGGCGTTCGTCGAGGCGGTCGTCGGAGCCGGCTTGGCCACGGTGTTTTTTCTCCTCACCCTGTTCGGCGCGGCGCCCAAGGATACTCTGATTCGGCGGACTCCTCCGCCCATTGCCGCCGTGATTGCTTTGCCGGTGCTCGGTTTGTTGCTTCTCTACGCGGCTGACGATCTACCGGCCTTCGGAGACCTCCAAGCTCCCGCCAGCGTGCATGTTTCACCGTACTATTTGCAAAACAGCCTCAGCGACACTCAAACTCCCAATGTCGTCACCGCCGTCCTCATGGACTATCGGGCGCTCGACACGATGATGGAGACGGCCGTGATCTTTACGGCCGGAATCGCCTGTTGGCTCATCTTGCGGAGGAGGGCCTCATGATTCATACCGGCCATGAGAGCATTGTCGTGCGGCGCTCGGCTGCGTTGCTCATTCCTATCATGCAGCTCTTCGGTCTGTATGTCCTGTTCTTCGGTCAATATGGGCCCGGCGGCGGCTTCGTAGGAGGGGTCATGTTGGGAGCGAGCCTCATCGCGGGCATCCTGATTTTCGGCCCTGACGGACAACCTGCGGCTGCGGCCAAGAAGTTGCTGAAAACAGACGGTTTGGGCTTGCTCATCTTTGTGGGTGTGGGAGGCTTGTGTTTGATCGGCGGAGGAGCGTTCCTGAATTACTCCCATATGCAGCTACCGGGCCTGGATGGTCCCACGCGCCGCTATGTCGGGATCATCCTGACTCAGATTGGTGTTGCGGCCGACATCGCCGTGGCAGCCGTCTCGATCGTTTTCAGCTTGTATGCGGCCAGTAGCGACGAGGTGTCCAATGGTTGAACTGATCCAGGTGTGGCTGTCCCGGCCGAACTTTATCGCTTTCGTGATCTTGTTCCTGTGGGGCTTGTACATCACCGTCGTTCATCACAACCTCGTCAAGAAGTTGATTGGTCTGTACTTGGTCCAGACCAGCGTCATCTTTTTCCTGGTCACGACCAGCGCCAAATCAGGAGCGACGGTTCCGGTCTTGATGTCTGAGGCCGGTTCGGTCAATCCGGAGATGTACGTGAATCCCTTGCCTCACGTTCTTACGTTGACCGCGATTGTGGTTCAAGTGGCGACCTTGGGCGTCTCCCTGGCCTTGGTGTCGGCTATCTATCGAAAGTTCGGCTCACTGCATGAGACTGAAATCTTGAATCGGCTGGAATGACCTACCATATTCCAGCATTGGTGTTCCTGGTCCCGTTTGTCACTGCTATCGGCCTACCGCTGATAGCGCTCCGGGACGAGCGGCGCTGCAGGCCGGCTGCTCTGGCGGCCCTTTCCGTCATGGCTGTCTTGTCCTTGATGAATCTGGGCTCCGTGTTGAGTCAAGGCGAGATCCGCTATGCCTTTAGCGGTTGGGCGCCGCCGGTCGGTATTGAATGGGTGGCGGATGAGATAGCCTCGATCATGGTCGTGGCTGCAACTTTGCTGGCCTTGGTTTCGGTGCTGTATTCTTCCCCTTTTCCCATACAGACGTTGCAAGGCAGAAGCGTCCCGTACTACAGCATCCTCCTCCTGCTGGTATCCGGCCTTTCGGGCGTGATCTACGCCGGAGACCTTTTCAACATCTTTGTGTTTCTCGAGATCGTGGCGCTTTCCGCCTACTCCTTGGTGGCCGTTCCCGGGGGCAGAGCCTTGGTGTCGGCGTTCCGCTATCTCATCATGGGAGCTCTGGGAGCGTCGTTCTACCTGCTGGGCGTGGCTTACTTTTATGCCTCGACCGGTACGCTCAACATCGCCGACCTTGCCCAACGGACTCCTGGACTCCTCGAATCCAAAGCGGTCATCGGCGGCTTGATCTTCATGTTTATCGGGCTGGGAATCAAGATGGCCCTGATGCCGCTGCACGCCTGGTTGCCCGACGCCTACTCCGACGCCCCGGACACCGCTTCCCCGATCCTTGCGGCCCTGTTGACGAAAGTCGCTTTGCTGGTCTGGGTGCGGATCCTGTTTTGGGTCATCGGAGTGGGTGATGCGGAGCAACCCGCCGTTGTCTTCTCGCTGGTTTGGGTCATGGGGGCTCTCGCTTCGGTAGGTGGGGTCGTCCTTGCCCTCAGTCAGACGGAGATCAAAAGAATATTCGCCTATGGCGGCATTGCTCATGTCGGCCTGGTGCTCATTGGCGTGGGGCAGGGCAGTCATACCGGGTTGACGGCTGGTCTGTTCTACCTGCTCAACGACGCCGTCATGCAGTGCGCGTTGTTCCTTCTGGCGGGCGTCCTGGTCCATCAATACGGAGTTCGCACTCTCGATGATCTGAAAAGTGTGAACGTCAGCAGTTCGTGGGTTGTCGGAGCCTTTGTCGTCGTGGCCGTATCGATGATCGGTCTTCCTCCCACAGGTGGCTTTTTTGGAAAGTGGTATATCGTCCTCAGCGCCGTTGAGAGCCGCAATTATTTTGCTCTCGCGGCCATCATCATTACCACTCTTCTTACGTTGGCGTACTTTGCCCGGGTCTTGGAGAGGATGTTTCGAGGAGCTCCGAAGTCGCCGCAAGTCCCGGATACGCCCTTGTCCTTCCGGGCCAGTGTCGCTGCGCTGGCCGCCGCCATCATGGGCCTGGGCTTATGGAGCGATCGCATCGTGAGCGTTTTGCTGGAAGCAACGCGCGGTCTTGGACAATGATGGCTCCGCTGGGTCTCACGGAATAACATGTCGATCTACCTGTTCATTCCGCTGTTGCCTCTGTTGGCGTTCCTGGTTCTTGCCCTCGGCGGCAAACCTCTGGGCGAGTCAAGCCACAAGGTGGGTGTCCCGGCTGTCGGATTGACGGTGGCACTTTCGATCGGCGCGTTTTTCAGTGTCGCCGCGGGCGGCCCGATCTCCATCCCCATCTATCGTCTGGTCGATGTCGGCTCGTTGGCTGTCGACGTCGATTTGTACGTTGACCAGCTAACGGTTCTGCTGCTGTTGCTGGTCACGGCAGGCAGCTTCGTCGTTCATGTTTATTCGGTGCGTTACATGATCGGCGATCCGAAGTACAGTCGATTCTTCGCCCTGATGTCGCTGTTTACCTTCGCGATGGTCATGTTGGTGATGAGCAACAATTTGCTCGTCACCTACATGTGCTGGGAGATCATGGGGATCTGTTCATACCTGTTGATCTCGCACTGGGCGCATCGGGAATCGGCTTGCAGAGCGGCCACCAAGGCGTTCTTGGTGAACGCCGTCGCGGATGTGGGCCTCGGCTTCGGCGTCATCCTGACTCTTGTCACGTACGGCACGCTTGACATTCAGGAAATTCTGGCGGCGGCTGCGGGCGTGGGCGGCAGCGGCATCAACCTGTTGGCATGGACCGGCTTCGAGTGGATGGTCGAAAGCAATACGCTGATTACGCTTTGTTTGCTGGTGGGCGCATTGGGCAAGTCGGCCCAGTTTCCTCTCCACGTTTGGCTCCCCTTCGCGATGGAAGCCCCGACGCCAATCTCGGCTCTGATTCACGCCGCCACGATGGTCAATGCCGGACCCTTTCTTCTGGTGCGGCTCAGTCCGTTGGTGCTTCTCGCGCCCTCGGCCATGACGGTGATCGCAATCGTGGGCGCTGTGACCGCGTTGTTCGGCGGCTTGGTGGCGCTCACCCAGTCGGACATTAAAAGGCTCTTGGCCTACTCGACGATCAGCCAGATCGGCTTCATGATCTTTGCCTGTGGCGTCGGCGCCTTTGTGGTGGCGATCTTTCACCTTCTCGCTCATGGATTTCTCAAGGGCTTCCTGTTCCTTTCGACTGGAGATGCCCTGTGGTCTGCAACCGCTCACGGCCACGCCGAAGACGAAGCAGGGAGCGGCTCCGCTAAACCGGTTGCCCCTTCGCTGTTGTTTGGGACGTTGCTGCTGGCTTGCATCCCGCCGCTCGTGCTCTTCTCGGGGACCTATGAGCGGATGTGGAGCGCTCATCATTTGCCGTCGGCGCAAATCGCCTTCTGGGTCATTGCTCTGGGTACCGTGTTTCTGACGGCAGCGTACACTTTTCGAGCGGTCGTCTCTCTGTTTCAGCAGGGTCTTGGACGTCCCGGCGCAGCGGGCCCGGGATCGGAGGTCGTTCGGCCGAGTTTGTTTTCCCCGCCGCATGTCTTGGGTACGGGGTTGTTGACGGCTTTGGTGGGATGTCTTCTGGTTTTCCTTTGGTCGCGCTTCACGGCTTTCCTGGCGCCCGCGATTGGGGCGCAGACGGGCGGATTGTCGCAGTCCTCCGGGGGCTTCTCCCCTTGGCTTGTGGCGCCCTTTCTCGCGGCGGTCGGAGGCTGGAGTGTTGCCTGGTATCTCCGTCGGAGCCGCGGATTCGCGGCGGTCGGACACGGCGAGTGGGCAGGAACTCTTTATGTGCTGCTTTTGAACAAGCTGTACATTGACGACATTTATGATGTTTGTGTCGTCAAGCCTGCCATTCGATTTTCCGGCTGGTTGTGGCGTCAAGTGGATCTTCGGGGGGTTGACCGACTGGTTGGAGGCATCGCCGGCTTTTTCCGAAGCTTTTCCAGGTGGCTGGGTAGAGAGGTGGACTCTCGGGGTATCGATGGTCTGGTTCAGGGTATCGCGAGATCGTTGCTTCGCCTGTCTGAGTGGCTATCGACGGTCATTGAACTGCAAGCGGTGGAACAGACGGTCCGGCAAAGCGCCAGTGGATGGGTATCGCTGTCGCGATGGCTATGGAGAGTGGTTGATATTCGAGGGACGGATCAGGCCGTCCAGCAACTGGGTCGTCTCAAGGACGGGACCGGAGAAGCCCTGCAGAGGATCGAACCGCGTACGCTTCAGCACAATCTGGTCGTTGTCGTCGTTTGGTTGGTACTGGTGATCAGTCTGTTGTACTGGTTGGTTTATGAAAATACGTAGTTCGGCATGGATCCTTGGATCCGATGGACGGGGCAGCGTCCAATGGGGACCTCGCATCAACAGCATTGCAGCGGTGCCGGTGCTCGGCTATGCTGAGCGTGCCGGTTGGGTCCCGCGCGGACTTGGAACTGGCCACCGGAGCTTGCTGTGCTGGGCCTGTTCATCGCTCGAAGCGCGTGAACCGGAGTGCTTTCTATGAGTCCTGTTTTTACCGATCATCTGATTAGCTGGACGATTGCCGTTCCGTTTATCGGGCTTGCCCTGTTGGCCTTTGTGCGAAGCCGGGAATGGGTTCGGCGCATCGCGCTGGCTATCACGTCGCTTGCCTTTGCTCTCTCCGTTGTTCTGTGGTCCCTTTTTGATGCCTCGCAGCCGGGCATGCAGTTCGTCGAGCGTTCGGAGTGGATGCCCACCTTCAACATTCAGTACGCCGTGGGCATAGACGGCATCAGTCTGCTCCTGCTCCTGCTGACGACGTTTCTGGCCCCGATCTGTGTGTTGGCTTCCTGGAAGTCGATCGATACCAAGGTGAAGGCCTTCATGAGCCTGATCCTCTTGGTGGAAGGCGCCATGATCGTGGTCTTTACGGCCCTCGATCTGTTCCTGTTCTTCATGTTGTGGGAAGTCACGATGATTCCCATGTATTTCCTGATCATTCTCTGGGGCGGGCCGGGTCGAAGAGCCGCCGGCATCAAGTTCGTTCTCTACAGCTTGACGGGCAGTCTGCTGCTGCTGGTAGGGATTCTCGCTCTCTACATGGAAGGCGGACGTACCTTCGATCTGTTGGCGCTCGCGGAAAGGACATACCCCTCGGAGGTCCAGTTTTGGATTTTCCTCGCGTTCCTCTTTGCTTTTGCCATCAAGTTGCCCATGGTCCCGTTCCATTCGTGGCTCCCGGATGCCCACTCGGAAGCCCCCACGGCCGGCAGCGTCATCCTGGCCGGCGTGCTGCTGAAGATGGGCGGCTATGGGTTCTTGCGGTTCTGTCTGCCCATTCTTCCGGAAGCGTCTGCGACCTTCGCTCCGGTGATTCTCTGGTTCTCGGTGGTGGCCATTCTGTATGGCGGATGCCTCGCGCTGGCTCAATCGGATCTCAAGAAGCTGGTGGCCTACTCTTCGATTTCTCACATGGGCTTTGTGACCCTTGGTATCTTCGCGTTCAACAGCCAGGGCATTCAGGGCGCCGTTCTGCAGATGTTCAATCACGGCATCACGACGGGCGCGCTGTTCCTGGCGGTGGGTCAGTTGTATGATCGGACGCATAGCCGCGAGATCGGCGACTACGGCGGTCTGCACAAGCCGATGCCCCGTTTTGTGGTCTTTCTCTGCGTTTTCTCGGTGGCGGCTTTCGGCTTGCCGGGAACGGCGAATTTTATCGGTGAATTCCTGGTTCTCTTTGGGGGTTCCCATACAAGCTTTGTCAGGGTGTTGCTCGCGATGGGCGGGATTGTGCTGGCGGCGGCTTACATGCTTTGGATGCTGCAGCGCGTCGTTCTCGGAAAGGCCTCCACGAAAGAGGCCGCTTTGCTTCCCGATCTCGACATGAGAGAGACCGCAACCCTGGTGCCTCTGGCGATCCTGGTGTTTATCTTGGGTTTGTATCCCGGTCCTTTGATGGAGCTGATGGACTCCAGCGTGACCAACTTGGTGGAGCAGACGAAAGACTATGTGTCCGCCGATGTGTCGCTGCTTCGGCCCTGACCACCGCCGGCGTCACCGGATTCGGATGCCCGCCCTTGGCGCCGTTCGTTGTCGCGAATGTGCTCAGGATGTGAACCTGCATGTCTCATCCCGCGGCGAGGTGAGGACCGTGCGGGTCTCCAGACCTGCCTGCGCCTGGCGGTAGGCAGGCGCAGGCAGGTAGCACGCAGACAGGCGAATCACGGCCTTTACGGCTCACCGGCCGCCAGACATTTCTTCTGGAGCGAACCAGGCCCCCGTCAGTGGTTTTCACGAATCACGAGACACGGCCTTTAGAAACTGAGGCGCAGTGACAACTGGAACTGCCGCGGATCGAAGGCCGATGCGAACGAAAAGGGTTCCGTGACCGGTCCCCGCCGGCCGACTAATTGGGCGGGCAGGTCTTCGATCGAGGCGTTTCCGACGACGCCGTTCACCCCTCTGAAGTTCGTTTTGTTCAGAACGTTGAACGCCTCGCCGATGGCCTGCAGGCTCAATCCTTCTGTGAGCGTGAACGACCTTGCCAGCCTCATGTCGAATCCGAAGAAGCTGGGCCCCGTCCCGGCGTTGCGGCCGAGCCCCCAAGGACGGTGGGTGTCGTTGTGACGATCGCCGATCGTATCGAAACCGGCGTTCAGGTTGAATGGCGCTCCCGAACGCGCAATGATGATCCCGGAAAACATGAAGTCGGCTAGCAGATTGTGTCCGAACCCGCGGCCCTTGCCCGCTTTTAGGGGAGATTGTGTCACGGCGTGCGCCACGAATCGGTGGCTGCGGTGATAGTGCGACAGCGCCAACTCGTTGCGGGCGTCCCACTGCAAGTGAGGTTCGTAGGATGAATTGTAGTCGGTGTTCTCGTCGATGTGCTTGCTCCATGTGTGGTGCGCGGAAATCGTGAATCCCCGCGAGAACCGTTTCTTGATCTGCACGATCATGGCGTGATAGTACGACCTGCCCCAACTGCCGTAGACGTTGTCTTGCAGGATGAGGGGGTCGTGGAAGCCCACGATGGGTCTGCCGTCTTCCCTGGTGCCGGCTTGGTAGACGTTGAGGTCGAGGGGCCGTATGATATGGATGCCGCGGTTGTAGTTGTAACCTGCCGACAAGGCGTAGCTGCCGATCTCGCGCTGGATTTCGAAGCTGCCCTGCTGCGAATAGGGGTTCACCGTGTCGTCGGCAAGGCGGAATCCGATTCGCAACGGATAGCCGGGACCGGGGTCGATGCCGTGGATCGCCAGGTCCGCGGGCGTGATGCTCCTCTGGCCGAGAATCCCCCTCGCTTGCAGAGTCTGGTAGATCTCGGCGGAAGTCAGCGGCTCGCCGGTCAGGGAGCTTTGGATGCCCGGCGCGCCCGTCAGGGGGATGAAAACCTGATAGATCTGCTGCTTGTCGCCGAGCAGGTCATTGACGTACGTGGCCTGGCCGTCGATGCGAGCGTGGTAGATTCCGAAGCCTCCTCGAACGACCGTCTTTGTGTCCGGACTCCAGGCAAACCCCACCCGCGGACCGAAGTTGTTGTAGTCTCGCGGGAATCTTGTCTTCAACTCCAGTTCGTGACGAAGGCCCAGGGTCAGCAGAAAATTCGACGTGACCTTGATCGCGTCTTCCACGAAAAAGTTGTAGCGGTTCGCCCAGCCCAGCCAGTACGGGTCGCCGAACCCCTGTTGGTAAACCGTCGGAAGCCCGAGCGTGAATGCCTGCAGAGACGTCATGGGCTCGTCCACCGCGCCCACCAGTTGGCTTGAGCCGACTGCCGACAGCAAGCCCTTGAGCAGTTGCGAAGTTCCCGGCCCGGCTGCGCTGTCGATGACGGCGCTCAGCGGTATCGCCTCGGAGAAAATGAATCGGCCGCTGAAGAATGTTTCCGAACGCACCCAATCCCGGGTCGGGTTGAAGTCGGCTCCGAACTTGAGGGTCTGGCGGCTGGTGATGCGCATGAAATTCTGACGCGCTTGGTAGACGCGCTCCAATACGCGCGTAGGGAGAATGAAATCTCGACCGAATTCTCCGAATCCGCTGATATCGATCGACGGACCGTGCGGATCGGTCGGATAGTTGCCGGAGTCGTGGTACCCGAAGCCGAGGCGCGTCTCGCTGACCCATTGGGGACTGATCACGTACGTATCTCCGAATGCCAGCGAAAAATCGTTGATCTCGGCATTGTGGCCTCGGTTCAGAGCCGTCAGCGAACCGAAGGTCGTGTTCTGGTTGTCCTGCCATGTCCCGTTCGCACGCAGGAAAATGTTGTGTCCGTCCCGCAGAGTATGATCGAAACGGGCGACCACTTGTTGCCGCTCCTCGGCGAACGGAAAAACCCCGCTGTTCTTCTCGAAGAGATCCAGGACTCCGGGGTGGTTGGCGGGAATGAGCCCCGCTGCGATCTGGTCCACCAGAGGCCGGAACGGCACTGGCGCTGCTACGTTGAGAACGTCGACCAGAGCTTGCTGCGAGTCCGTGAGAGAGGTCAGGAACGATCGGTCGGAAAGCAGCGGCACGATCAGTGTCTCGTGCCGGTCCAGGCGTTCGTAAGCGCCGAACAGGAAAGACTTGTTCCGCTTGATCGGACCTCCGGCGGAAGCGCCGCTCTGCGACCGCGTGTAGGCGCTTTTGCCTGGATCGAAGTAGTTTCGGGCCTGGAACCGGCGATTGCGTAACAGGCCGAACAGAGACCCGTGCAACTCGTTCGTGCCGCTCTTCGTCACGATGTTGACCGTGCCGCCGGGAGCCCCGCCCTGTTCCGTCGAGAAAGAGTTCCTGTTGACCTGGAACTCATGGACCGACTCTTGGCTGATGGCGGAGCGCACGCTGCCGGTGTTGAGAACGTTGGCCACTCCATCGATCATGAAAGTGTTGCCGCGTCCGTTCGTGCCGCCGATGCCGAGACCGGAAGACGGTGTCGGAACGATTCGTCGGTCCGTCGCGTTGGCGACATAGTTCACGTCCACGACGCCTGGTGTCAGCAGCGCCAGGGAGAGGTAATCGCGGCGGTTGATGGGAAGGTTCTGGATGCGAATGGAATCGATATGATCGGACTGCTGCGTTCGGTCGGGCTCGATGGCCGACCGCTCTGATACCTCCGAGACGATGATTTGCTCCTCGGCCGCGGCCACGACAAGCCGGGGGGAAAAGGACTCCGTTTCTCCCGTGCGCACCTCGAAATCTTCAACCAGATACGGGGCAAAAGCCTCCGCCTCGAAACGCAGTGTGTACGTGCCGGGATCGAGATGACTGAGGAAATATTCACCGGCGGCCGACGTGCTTGTCTGCCGCCTCGCGCCGCGGCCCTGCTCCACGGCCGTCACTCTTGTGTCCGGGATGATCGCCCCCGTTTCGTCGTACACGTGGCCGCGGATGTGGCCCGTGTTGGTCTGGGCCTGCGCCAGGATGCCGCCGGCCAGCAGCAGCATCAGAACGGTTCTCTGTTGCTGTACAGAGCGCCGAATGGAAGAGATAAGAGAACGCCGGTTCCTTAAAGCTGAGAAGGTAGTCATATGTAAATGGGGTGCTCATGAAGTCGAGGGACCAGAATTTCTATAGGTCATCCTTACCCAGATAGAGTAGTCGAACCAGGGTTGCGCTGCAACGGCTTTCGCGCTGCCTCAGGCCTTTGCAGCCTGTGCCGGAGCGCCGCGCATCGCGGTTCTGCTTCTGCTTCGAGGCGCGCAACCGAAACGACGGCGTGCCTTCGTATGAACCTGCATTTCTCACCTCGTCGCGTGGTGAGAAATGCAGGTAAACCCCTGGAGTGACGGCCTCCAGGACTTCTTGACGAGGTCTCGGACCCCACTGTCCCAAAGACGCTGAACGCCTCTGAGATGGTTGGAATACAGGATTCAATGGATAATACCTATCGAATCCACTGGCAAGGTCTGGCAGCGCTAACGGGATTCGAACCCGTATTTGAGCCTTGAGAGGGCCCTGTCCTAACCCTTAGACGATAGCGCCGTTCATTCAAGATTTTAGAAGAGCGCTGAAAATCGGTCAAGGACGCGGTTCATTCGTCCATGCGTGAGAAGCCCTCCAGAACGAGGCGCAAGCCGCCCGCGCCGGCAACACGGCCTGTAAGGTTTTTTACGAATCACGAGACACGAGACACGGCATTTGGGTCATGCTATAAGAAGGGAGCATGGATCGACGTTCCTTCCTGGGCGCATCGCTGGCCGGCCTTGCCGCGAGTTCTACGGCCGCCGTACATCAGGACTCCAACCAGTACTTCGAACTTCGGTTCTTTCAACTGCGCAACAGCAAGGCCGATCAACAGCGGCGGCTCGTTCGTCTGCTGGAAGAGCATCACCTGCCGATGACGAAGCGCAACGGTTTTGGGCCGGTCGGCTACATGCAGGTCTTTCTGGGTGCCGGGATGCCCAAAGTCCTGATTCTCACCGCCTATCGTTCTTGGGCTGAAGTCGCCGAGAAGCACGCTGCGATGATGGCCGATGAGACATGGCGCAAGGCCTTCGATGCGGCGGGCGCGGACGACGATCCGTACTTCGATCGCGTCGAGACCTGGCTGCTCAGGGCGTTCGACGCTCTGCCTCGTATGGAAGAGCCTGCCATCGAGCCCGGCAAGGCGCCGCGGCTGTTCGATCTGCGTACGTACGAAGCCTAGACCTTCGGAGATGTCGGCCGCAAGGTCGATATGTTCAATCGGGAGGAGATCAGGATCTTTCGCCGATCCGGCATTCATCCGGTCTTCTTTGGACATTCGCTCTACGGGCCGCGCCAGCCGAACTTGACCTACATGGTCTGGTACGACGACATGCGAGCTCGTGAGGCGGCCTGGAAGCGCTTTCTGGATGACCCCGACTGGAAGCGTATCCGGAACAAGCCCGGCTGGTCCAACGCCGAGGCCGTCTCGAACATCTCGAATACGTTTCTGCGGCCGCTGCCGTTTTCGCCGGTTCGTTGAGCGGCCGGTTAGCCTGCCTTTCTCACCACGCGGCGAGGCGAAGTGGGTGAGAGGGCCGTCAGGACGAGGCGCGAGGCGCTTGGCGCGCGCAGGCGTACTTGACCGTACGTCGAGCACGGCAAGCAAGCGTTGCGAAGGAAAAGCGAAGTCCTGGCGGTCGTATCGTGTGCTTCGACCGTCGGGTGGTGAGAAAGGCAGGCTACACGATGCCGGGCAGTTTGCGGCGTGCGTTCGGAAAGCTGTCGAGTCCCGTTTGCATCACGTCGTTCGCCAGCGTGAGATACAGGTCGCCCGTCGTGCCGGTGGTCTCGGTGTGGCGGCCCGTGACAAGCTGGTTCGCGTGGCCCGCGACGATGGCGATGAGGCCGTTGTTCTTGTGGGCGTTGGCTTCGGCGTGCTCGTGGAGATAGAGCAGGCAGGTATTGTCGAGCAGGGTGCCTTCGCCTTCCGGAATCGATTTCAGACGGCCCAACAGATATGCGAACTCCTGTACGTGCCAGCGGCAGATGTCGCGCAGCACGCGCTGGCCTGTCGGACCGTCCGCTTTGTGATGCGTGTAGTCATGGTGCCGCAGCGTCGTATATCCCAGCCAGGGCATGCGCGTCAGGCTCTGGCACTTCGTGAGCATGTAGGAAGCGACGCGTGTCTGTCCGCTGGCGAAGGCATGTACGATCAGCTCGGTTTGAAGCTTCGCGATGTGCGGCCAGTCTTTCATGTCGCCGCTGATCTCGGGCTCTTCGACTACGGAGTATTCGGGAGGCAAGCTGCCGATGGCGCGCTCCAGGTCGCGGATGGACGCCAGGTAGTCGTCCAGACGTTCTTGATCTTTGCGCCCGAGGTCGGCCTTCAGCTTCGTTGAGCTTTCGCGCACCGCATCGAGCACGCTCTTCTTGCGATCTACCCAAGCGGGATCTTTGATGCCGAAGATGCGGTTGAACAGATTCTGTGGAATCAACTCCGGTGGGAGTGCCCGGTCCTTGCCGGCCCAGCTCATGTTGCGTTGAATGCTGTCGCCGTGAGACTCCGGGCATACCCCGACTTGCAACGACCGGAACCGCGACCGGCCTCCGATCTTGGCGGCGATGGCTTGATCGATCGAGGGTCCGCCGGCGCCGCGTCCGGTGAACGGAACGCCCGTCATCAGTCCGCTCATCGAGCGGTGATGATCATTGCCCGGACCGGGTACCCGTGCGATGTCGTTGTCGAGTCCGCTGAGAATATGAATGTCGTTACGGAACGGTGCGAGTGGCGAAAGGCATGGCGTGATTCGGAAATCCGTACCGGTCTCGGTCGGGATCCAGTAGCGCTCCGGTATGCCATTGCCGTTGAACCAGACCAGGAAGCGCGATTCCATCGGCGACTCGGTGATCCGGCCGGCCGCGTTCGCGGCGGCGTAAGCCGTCCCGGACGAGTTGAACATCGCCTCGAGCGGAGGCAATCCAAAGCGGATCGCGGCGCCGCCAAGAGCTGATCCGCCAAGAAAAGTGCGCCGGGATAGTCGTCGCATCTTCCGCCCGCTCAACATTAACCTGCATTTCTCACCGCGTAGCGAGACGAAGTGCATGAGAGGGCCGTCAGGACGAGGCGCGCGCCGCTTGGCTCGAGCAAGTCTACTTTACCAGTACATCGAGCACGGCAAGCAAGCGCAACGAAGTCATGGCGGTCTTATCGTGTGCTTCGGCAGTCAGGTGGTGAGAAATGTAGGTTACCATGATACGCCCATTCCGCCGCTGTTGCACTACCCCGTTTCGCTTGATTGCAACGATCCCTCCAGGTACGGCCCGGCAGCCTTGTCTGGTCGGAGGTTTAGATGCCGGGGCAGGCGGCGCGCCGGTCGGATTCGTAGTCCGGACGCTCTCAAGGGTCCTGTGAGACCCGATGTTGCCCGCTCCAGTGTGTCTCGCAGTGCGGATTTCTCTCGCGAAACTCTCTGACGCCCTCCACCGACACCATCGTGCCATCGAGGTAGAGCGTATTCAGCTTGGGCAGCTTCGAGAGCTCGCGAAGAGTTTCGTCGGACACTTTCGTTGATGAGAGATCGAGCGCCGTCAGACGGCCCATCGCCGTCAGGTGTTTCGCGGCTCCGTCATCGACCTCCTCCACGCCGGAGAGGTGCAAGGTTCGCAACTCGCCAAGTCCGGTGAGGGCCGCCACGCCGGCCTCGCTGATCTGTGTTCGACTGAGGTCGAGAAAACGAAGCCGGCGCAATGCCGCCAGCTTCCTCGCGCCCAGATCCGTGAGCTTGAGGTCCGCCGCGTCAAGGTGCTCGAGTTGGTCGAGTTGCGTGATTACGTCGATGTCCAGATCCGTCACCGCCACCGACCAGAAGCCCGAGTTGCGCATCTGAAGTCCGCTGAGGCTCAGCTTTTTCAGGTTCGGCAGCAATTCCAGGACGTGCAGGCCGAACTCGGTGATCTTGTTGGCCCCCAGGGTAAGTTCGCGCAGCTTGGTGAGTTCGGCAAGGTGCTCCATCCCGTTGTCGGTGACTTGCGTGACGCTGATGTCCAGGGCTTCAAGATGACGGTGCGAGGCAACGTAAGCCAAACCGGTGTCCGTGATGTCGGTGCCGCGCAGGTTGAGCCGGCGAAGGTTCTTCCAGTGGCGCAGGTGGGCCAGAGACGTGTCGGAGATGTGTTCGCAGGCGTAAAGGTTCAACTCCTCGACCCCGGTGAGCGGCCTGAGCCTCTCGATTCCCAGATCCGTGATCCGGGTTAGCGACAAGTCGAGTCGCTTGATGGACTTGATGCCGGCGATGTTCTCCAGGTCTCCGTCAGCGACCCAGGTGAACCCGAACCGCACCCCCACAACGTCACCGGCCTCGTCGGTCTCGACCTCGCCTCCTTGCGCGGCAACCCGGCTGCGCAGATCGGCGGCGTCCAAGTCCGCGCCGTGAACCGGCATGGCTGGATACAACGCCAGAGTCCATACCAGAGCGCAATGTTTGATCATCCCTAACCTGCCTTTCTCAGTGCGCGGCGAGGTGAAGTGCGTGAGAGGGCCGTCAGGACGAGGCGCGAGCCGCTTGGCGCGCGCAGGCGTACTTGACAGTACGTCGGCAAGCAAGCGTTGCGAAGGAAAAGCGAAGTCATGGCGGTCGTATCGCATGATTCGGCCATCGGGTGGTGAGAAAGGCAGGCTAAACCCCTACTGGATGTATCCCAGGCTCCGCAGCCGTTGCAGCTCTTCGTCGCTCAAGTTGTTGCTCGACCCGTCCTCGGCCAAGGCGCCTTCCATCACTTTGGCGCGTTCCCTCTCCAACAGAGACGCCAGCATCTCTACCCTGTCGGGGTTTTCCTCGCTCACGTCTTTGAGGTCAAGGGGGTCCTCCGCGTGGTGAAAGAGTTCGTATTCCGCGATTCCCTCCGGCCGCTTCGGATGGTGAATCAATTTCCAGCCGTCCGAGACGATCGCATACGCTTCGGTATCGTAAGGTCTCGGCCCGCCCGACTGCTTCGTCTCGGCCTTCTGTGCGATCGCCGGTTTTGGTTCCCAGCCGTTCGCCTCGGCGGCCACACGTAGAGAGCTGCCTTCGGGCAAGTCTCGCGCTGCCGCCATCAACGGCACGAGGCTCTGCCCTTGAATCGTCTCCGGGCAAGGCAGATGGCTCAGTTCCAGCAGTGTCGGAGCAATGTCGATGCTGCGAGTGGTCTCGTCGATGCCGAGGCCGGCCGGTACGAAAGCCGGGCCGTAGAACATCAGCGGAACGTCCGTGAGTTCGCCGTATACGTGTTGCCCGTGCCACATGTATCCATGCTCGTGGAAGCCTTCGCCATGATCGGCCGTGAACGCGATCAACGTCTTCTCCGCTAGGCCGAGCTGCCGCAGCTTCTCGAACAGACGCGCCATTTCCACATCCATTCCGAGGATCGAGCCGTCATACCAGCCCTTGTTGTAAGCCATGAACTCGTCCCGGTTGACACCGGAAGCCTTCAACTCATCGAGCATCGGCATGACGCGGTTCCTGTCCGAAGGATGCTTGATGAACTCCTTGACCGTCTCCACGTTCTTGTCGTGCGCATCTCTCTTGGCAGGGTCCGCCCAACGTCCGTTGTAGGGCCGGCGAGGCTCGAACGGCGAGTGCGGGTCGAAGACGTGAAGGAATACGAAGAACGGCCCGTCCTTTCGTGCTTCGAGCCAATCCGTTAAGCGATCGACATACGTTCGGGACGTCTTGCTTCCGGATTCTTCGATGGAATTTCTCTCGTGCAGTTCTTCGAAGCCTTGATGCAGGTTGGTGAACTTGCCGCTGAATGTAACCGATGAGTAGCTCACCGTTGCGTAGCCCGCTTCCCGGTATGCCTCGGCCAGAGTGACCGCCGCGGCGGGAAGGCGGTCCCGCATATCCGCCACCCGATGAGCCAGCGGATACATGCCGGTGAGAATCGACGGGACCGAAACCTTCGTCCATGTTGCTTGCGCCACATTGTCACGGAAGATCGCGCCTTCGCTGCCGAGTCTCGCCAGGAACGGCGCGGTCTCTCGTTCGTACCCGTGGAAGTTGAGATGGTCTTTGCGCAACGTGTCGGCAACGACGAGAATGACGCCCTGCGGCGCCGGAGCCCCGGGCATGGCTTCTACCTGAGGGCGTTCGGTGGCGGCCGCTGAAGCGGCGGCCCGATCCCGAATCGCGGGTCCGCCCCAGAAGCCCAGTGCGCCGGCGTTCGCTGCGTGCAGGTCGAGGGTCAGCGTGACGCTTCGGCCGGCGTGTGCGGAAAGGTCGAGGGACGCTTCCTCCCAGCGGTCCGGCGTGGTCACCGTCCGCAGCAGCAGCAACTCTCCTTCGGCCGGGTCGGAACCCGTCGCCGCGACACGCACTTCGAAGGTGACCGGAGCGTCCTCGACCGAGCCCACGTGCAGATCAAGCCACGGATCCTGGGGAAGGTCCAGATCGATCTGTATCGATTCAGGCGAACGCGATACCAGTGCCTCGCGGTAGATCTCGCCCAAGCCTTGCCAGCCGACGCCTGACGGAATCCGCGACAGATGCTCTCGCCGCGAAACGATCTTGACCGACTCGATTTCGAACTCCGCACCCGCCTCATCGGAGGGACGGATCAGCAGTTTGTGGACACTCGACAACCGGGTGTTCCGTGGCGGCGTCAGCACGTACGTCTCGATGTTCTCTCCGGTTATGAGCGGCGCGTTCAGGTTCCAAGGCTCGCTGAGCCCTTGGGCTCGCTCCAGAATTCGCTTGACATTCAAGTCTCCCGAGCCCTGCGACTCTGCGCTCAGGTTGGCGCCCTTGCTTGCCCGCATCCGAATCTCGACGGCGTGCAGCAGGTCTGAGGTATCAAGCCCTTCTTTGCGCTCGACATACACGATGGGAAAGCTCGTCGTGCTCCGGCCTTGCAGTCGGCCATCTTCGATTCGCAACGACGATACACCGGCGCCGGCCTTCCACCCCAAGGTTGCCGGAGACTCCTCCAGCGGCTTTTCCGGGGTCTCGGCGAACTCCCAGAGGCCCGCCGGCTCGGGCCGGGTCACCTGCGTTGGGACGTTCTTGACCATCTTCTGGTTGAAGTGGTCAACGAGCCGTATCGCGATCGGTTGATCCGGACCGCCGCAACTGCTGAGAAGCAGGAAGAGGCTGAACGAAGCAGCACTTGGCAGCCCGTGGCAAAAGGCCCGTGGAAGGCGCGGCGGGCTCCTGCTCATCCTCGGCGCGGAGTGAGGAGGATGGCGATCCGGGTGATCTCCTTCGACGAACGACAAAGCCGATGAGCGCAAATGTCCGCCGCCCGAAGGGTTACGCGCCGCTTCCGCTCGGCTGTGCGCAGAGCGAGGTGCCACCTTCCTGAAGCGGCTAGGCAGTACGCAATCGGTCCAGGGGCGCGTAAAGCCGTCTGCGTGACTTTTACCACGGGCTGCGAGGAATCTCATGGATGGGCCAAGCTCCTGTCGGCAGGTATTCTACCAGCGGTCTTGGGGGCACCGCGCTCAAGGTTGCGGCTGGCGCGGCCCCAGCCTGGCCTGCATATCTCATCACGTGCTTCGGCCGTCGGATGGTGAGAAATGCAGGATAGCGGCCTTATCGCCTGCTTCGGTTTCAGGGTCACGAATCACGAGACACGAGACACGAATCACGTCCTTATGAGGGCTGCTAGCTGCCTCTGCGAGTCGGGAATCCTGAGTCGGGGTCCCAGACGATGTCGCATTTTGGCAGCGCCTCGCGCAGTTTTCGGATGCCCGCCTCCGTGACGAACGTGTGGTAGAGGTTCAATCGCAGCAGGTTGCCGAGCCCCATGAGATGTTGCAAGGAGTCATCGTTGACGTTGGAGCTGTTGAGCCGCAGATCGACAAGCTGTTCGGCCTGTGCAAGATGGGCCAGAGCGTCGCGGGTTACGAGTGTGTAGTCGAGATTCAATGTATCGAGTTGCGGGAGCGCCGCCAGGGTTCTCACACCCTCGTCACCGACTCGTGTACGAGCCAGGTCGAGGTGCCTGAGCCGCCCCAATCCGGCGAGATGTTTCAGTCCCTCGTCGCTAAAGCGGCCGTGCCGAAGATTGAGGGATTCCAAGCCGGACAACTGCCCGAGCGACCGCAGTCCTTCGTCTCCCAGATCCGATCCCGCCAGGTCAAGGGCGACCAGGTTTTTCAAGGCAACGAGGCGGCTACTCCCCTCGTCGGTCATGTCGGTGTATGCGAGCGAAACGCTTGTGAGCGCCGGGAGCGGCTCCAGAAATTCCAGATGAGCATCGTCGAGCGGCAATCCCGAAAGCGAAATCCGCTGCAGGTTCGTAAGCGGTGACAGGTTGCTCAGCCCTTCACCCCGCACAAAGCTGTTATCAAGCTTTAGCGTCCGCAGTGAAGAAATGCGCGCAACCCACGCAAGTCCGGCGTCTCCCACTGCGGTACCGGCGAGATTCAGTTCTTCAAGTTTCGCCGACGCAGCGATGTGCTGTATGCCGAGATCACTGACTTCCGTACCGCTGAGGTCGAGCTTCTCGAGGTGTTCAAGCTGCGCCAGGTTTTGCAGTTCACCATCCGTAACGTGAGTGCCTGCGAGAGAAATCTCTCTCAGCCTCGCCCCGGCAACGACCGCCTTGCCGCCCATCGACCGCACCCATTCGGCCACCGCCCCCGGCGACCGCTCGGAGAGCAGCGTGGGTTCACTCGATCGCGCCGGTGCGGCGCTTCGCAGGAAACGAATATGGCAATCCGGCAGCGTTTTTTTTAGTGAGCTGATACCGGCCGGGGTAATGTCCGTGTAGCGAATGTCGAGTGACCGGAGTTTCTTGAATGTGCGAAGCGTCCGCACGGAGTTGTTCGTGATCAGGGTTCGGTAAACATTCAACTCCTCGAGATCATCCATCCGTGCGAGCTGCTCCAGTCCGCGGTCGGTGATGCCGGTTCCCAGCAGACTCAGACGCCGCACTTCCCTCATGCCGGCCAGCGACCCGGCCCCGGCGTCTGTCACCTGCGTGCCTCCGAGGTCGATGTCCGTGAGTGCGCGCAGATGGGCGATTGACGCCAGCCCTTTGTCGGTGATGCGGGTATCCCGTAAGTTGAGCTTGCGCAGTTCCTTCATGCCGGCCAGGTTGGCCATCGACTCGTCATCGAACTCCGTGTAGCTCGCATCGAGGTGGCGCAGCCTCACCAGCGGTGCGAGCGTATGTCCGACCACGCCGGTCCTGCTCACGTACAGTTCCCTCAGTGTGCCGTGCTCGGCCAGAAAACTAACGGCTTCGTCAGTGATCGGGATGGGATAGCTGAAAACCGTCGCGCTGATGAGCAATGTTTCGAGATGGGGAAGCTTCCGTAGAAAGACCCAGCCGTCGGTAAGGTCGCGATGTTCGCCGTCCTCGTAGATCTTGGTCGTCTTGACCTTGAGTGAGAACGGGCGCCGCGTGCGGCCCGACATGTAGAGGTGTTTGAGGTGCGGCAGCGTTCCGATCCGCTGAACGTCTTGAGCCAGGTAGTTCGTGTCGACGAGGTCGATCGTTTTCAACTGAAACTCGCTCGATGGCAACTCACGCAGTTCCCGGATCTGCTGAGAATGTTCCGCGAGCACTACGCTGCCGCCTTCGCGGATGACCCACTCCGCGATGGAACGATCATCTGCGTGCGCCGCACCGAGCGCTGCGTTGAGCAGCGTTGCAACAAGGACGAATCTGCTCAATCGACCCAACAGACCTGCATGTCTCACCACGTGGCGAGACGAAGTGCGTGAGAGGGTCGTCAGGGCGAGGCGCGAGTCGGGCGGAGAAAAAAGGCGCGCGCAGGCGTGCTTGACCGTACATTGAGCCCGGCAAGCAAGCGCAACGACGTCATGGCGGTCGCATCGCGTGCTTCGGCCGTCAGTTGGTGAGAAATGCAGGTCAGGCCCTCCTGTGATGCAAGAAGCTGCGGTACGCGTCTGCGGGGTCCGAGCCTGCACGCCGCACCGTCACTTCGAACCGATCCTCTGCGCCGACAGCCGAGTAGAGAGTCCTGGTCCAGGCATAGGTCCGCCGCGAGAGATGCACGCCGGCCGGCCGGCCGCCCATCGGATCTACGGGGTCGAGGATAACCAGATCCCGGTCGGCAACGGCGCCCGCCACATGAGGCAAGTCGAGCCGGTTCAGTATTCCCGGTGCGAAAATGCTTGCGCCGTGCAGATATCGGTCGGTCTGCGTCAGGCTCTTGTAGCTGAGCAGCGCGCGATCGGCCAGCAGCCCCCGCACCCGAACGTCCAAAGCAGTGGCATACAGGGACCAGAGTGCTCCTTGTCCGCGAGCAATCAACCGCACACCCGACTTCTCGACGTCGTCTCGCGACAGAACATAGTCGATGCTGCGAACGATGTCTCCTACCCGCATGCCGAGTAGGGACTCATCCATGAACCACGCCATGTACGCCATCGCCGTTTCAACGTCGAACAGATGGCTGAACTCGTTTGTCCGGCGTGTCCGCCGAGCGCGATTTGGTGCCGTCTCGCCGACCCCTCTCACATCCACCGCGACGACCATATGCCCGTTTTGCGCCAGCTTTTCGAGCAGCCCGAACTCCATCCCGTCCCGTCTCTTGCCGTTGCCGTTCGCGAAGAGGGTCGCGTTGTAGGGCGCTCGTGCATCGTCGGGCAAGAAAACCCAGGCGGAAACATGGATGTCGGACTCCGACAGAAACTCCTGCTTCTCGATCCGATAGCCCTTGCGCCGGGTGGTCATGAGATGACGCACACTCAACGGAAACGACGAGTCTACCTTGAAGCGCGTCAGATCGCGGATCTCGTCGGTCACCTTCTTCCGATGCGATTCCAGGTCGGACAGACCCGTCGGCAATTCGCGATCGGGAGGGAGGTTCGCCTGCTTCTCGAGGATGAGCGAGAAGATCGTATGGCCCCGGCGCGCCGTTCGGATCGAGCCGTTCGGCGTACAGTAAAGCTTCTCTGGTGCTTCGTGCTCGAAATTCGGTTCTCGTTTCGGCCCCGGCTTGTTGTAGAACCAGCGGCTGAACCAGTTCGTCGTCGCTTGGCGCAGCTTCATGGTCCAGGCATGGGGATCGCCGGCCTCCTCGGTTGCAAACCTTTCAGCGACGCCGGCCACATCATATGCTTTTTGAATCTCTTCTGCTGCTTTGTTGAAGCGTGGAGTGAAGTGCTCGATCAGTGCAAGCAGCGGGCGTGGTGCGATCGCCGAATGCAGGTCCGGAAGGTCCACGCCATGAACCGCTGCCGGGAAAAGGTTCTGCTCGACATCCGCTGGCCCAACCGCGCTCTCCGGCTTCAGATGCATGGGCCAGCGATGTCCCGTCCCGCCTTGATTCACCACCGCGCAGCGCACTCGCTGATCCAGCGCGCTCACGAACAGCGTCAGCGTTCCGCCGCCTGAGTGACCGGCGCAGCCGATGCGCTCCGGGTCGACTTCCGGCCTTTCGAGCAGGTAATCGATTGCTCGCATGCAGTCCCAGATGCGGTACTGCGTCAGGTTTTCACCGAGTAGCAGCAACAACTGTCCCGGCATCGAGTGCTCGTAGATCGCGTTGCCCACCTCGGTTTCGCCCGTTTGCGGATTCCAATAGTGCCGCCGCTCGCCCTGTCCGATCGGATCAAACGCCAGGACAACGAAGCCGGCCTTCACCAGACTCAGATACGCGTACTGATAGTCCGGTTGCATGCGCGCAAGGGCATAGTGGCCGCAGGGTGAAATGATTCCTGGAAACGGCCCTTCACCTCCGGTCGGGATATAAAGGTTCCCGGTCACCCAGAAGTCCGGGCGGCTCTGGAACATCACGTTCTCGACGCGATGACCGGCTCTCTCGAAGCGATCCCTGATCACGGGATCGAGCGGAGTGCGTTCGGGATAGCCGCCGATCATCTCCTCGAACTTCTCGCGGACGAATGCATTGCGGGCTTCGAGAGCTTCAGCCGTTTGCACCTTCGCTCGTTCCCGGTCCCAGTGAGCATCGAGTTTCTCAAGGCCTCGGCCCAGATAGGAGAGCAACATGTCGGGATGCTCTTCCGCGTACGAGACGTCTCGGGACAGCTCCGCCGCCGTCGCCGCGTGAGCGGCCCATGTTGCTGCGCTGGATCGGAGCAGAAAGCTACGGCGGCTGCTGATAGACATCAGTAGGGAATGACGGAGCCGACGGCCGAGCGTCTTTCAGTCCAATCATGAGCCGAGAAACGAACGGAGTCAAGTGGCAGCGCCTGGACATTATGGAGTGACCTGTCCTCCTCGATGCGGCTCTGCGCATCGTGCTTCTCGCTCGTAAGCGTAACCCGCGTATCTCACGGTTGGACAGGTCGCTCCATAATGTCTAGGTGTGCCATCATCATTCTTTCACCTGCATGTCTCACCACGTGGCGAGGTTAAGTGCGTGAGAGGGCCGTCAGGACGAGGCGCGAACCGCTGGGTGCGCGCAGGGGTAGTGGCTATATCGCCTCCTTCACCCCTCGGGCCACAAAACATGAAACACGGCCTTTTCGCTTCACAGGCCGTCAGACATTTCTTCTGGAGCGAACCAGGCCCCGCCAATGGTTTTCACGAATCACGAGACACGAGTCACGAAACACGGCCTTTACGCATCGAGCACGGCAAGCAAGCGTTGCGAAGGAAAAGCGAAGCCATGGCGGTCGTATCGCGTGCTCCGACCGGCGGGTGGTGAGAAATGCAGGTGAACCAACAGGAGACCACCATGAGTTGGCAATTCGAACTTCTCGCCGGACCCTGCGGAGGCGTCACCGAAGGACCCGCGTGGGACGGTCACGCCCTCCTCTTTACCCACATCCCGGCCAGCCGCATACTGAGCTACGACCCCGCCGGCGGCGAGGTTTCCGTCTACCGCGAAGGAACCAATTGCGCCAATGGACTCATGTTCGACGCCCAGGGACTCCTGTACGGCTGCGAGGGCGGCCTTGCACAAGACGCTCGCCGTGTCGTCCGCTATGAGGAAGACGGGGTTACCGTCTTAACCGACGGGTTCGAAGGGAAGCGGTTCAACATCCCCAACGACCTCGCCTTTGACCTGCAGGGCCGTTTGTGGTTCACCGACCCCTTTTACGAAGGTGCCGCCGGCCCTTGGAGTGAAGACCGCGGCAACAAGGAACTCGACCACGATTCGGTCTACCGCGTCGATCCGCATCCTGACGGCGGATGGACGACGGCGCGGGTCACCTTCGACACGACTCGCCCTAACGGACTGCTCTTTTCTTTGGACTACACAGTCCTGTACGTGGCGCAAAGTGGGCGCCGCGAGGACGAGAAGCGCCAACTCCGCGCCTATCCGGTGCGGCCTGGTGGCGCCCTCGGTGAAGCGGAGGTTCTGCACGACTTTGGAGAGAACCGTGGCATCGACGGCATGGTGCTCGACATCGAGGGCAACATCGTCGCCACCGCTGGCTGGGACCTCGGCGGACCGGGGCCTTCCATTTACGTCTTCGCTCCTGACGGCCGGGTCATTGAACGGCATCCCTTCCCTGCGAAGCGCCCCACGAACTGCACCTTCGCCGGCCCGGATCTATCGACGCTCTACGTGACCACTACCGAAGGCCATCTCTTTCGAACGGAAACCGATCGTCAGGGACGACTGCTCTATCCTTGATCGTGTCCAGCCTGCATTTCTCACTACCTGGCGAGGCGAAGTGCGTGAGAGGGCCGTCAGGACGAGGCGCGCGGCGCTTGGCGCGCGCAGGCGTACTGGACGGTACGTCGAGCACGGCTAGCAAGCGCAACGAAGTCATGGCGGTCGTATCGCGTGCTTCGGCCGTCGGGTGGTGAGAAAGGCAGGTTAGCGCAAGCTGCCTTAGAGCAACAGCCGTACCACCTGCTTGGGTTTTTGGGTCACGAATCACGAGACACGAAACACGAAACACGGCTTTTCCGAAACACGGCCTTACATGTCCTTCATTCGTGTCCGTCCGCAATCCGGCAGCGGCTGCCCGTCCGCTGACCGGTCATCCCCCAACTCGTCCCGCATACGCTCCAGCTCGTTCCTCATCTCCGCTACGCGCGCCTGTTGAGCCGGATCGTCGTACAGGTTGTTCATTTCGAACGGATCGTTCCCCAGATCGAACAGCTCGAACCCCTGCGGCTCCTGAAGGTAGTGTGTGAACTTCCAGCGATTCGTCCGCACGCCGCGAAGCTGCCCCACGCAGTGATACCCCGGGTACTCGAAGTACTCGTACATCCACGACTTCCGCCAATGCGGCGCAGCGCCTTCGAAGATCGGACGCCAGCTCTCCCCATGGCCTTCCATCGCCCGAGGTCTTCCTACACCCGCATAGTCGAGAATCGTGTGGCACACGTCATTGTTCAGAACCATGTGGTCGCTATCCACCTGCCCCGGCCGGATACGCGCCGGATACCGCGCCAGCATCGGCACGCGAATGGACGGTTCGTACATCAGCCGCTTGTCGAACATCCCCAGCTCGCCGAGGAAGAACCCGTTGTCCCCCGTGTAGATCAGCAGTGTGTTTTCAGTCAGGCCCGACTCGTCGAGATAGTCCAGGACCCTCCCTACGTTATCGTCCACGCCCAGGATCGTCCGGTAATAGTTCTTCAAGAAAATCTGGAAGTTCCGTCTCTTCTTTTCTTCCGGCGAAAGCCCTCGCGGCGCGCCCCGCTCGAAGAAGTCCGGCATGTCGCCGATCTGCATGTCCGTGTTCCGTACAGCGAATGGCCGGTCATCGAGAGACGCATGGAACGTCGGCGGTTCGGGAATCTCGATGTCCTCATATACCGTTTCGTGCCTCTTGGCCGGAAACCAGGCCCGGTGCGGCGCCTTGAACTGCATCTGGACGCAGAAGGGCCGGTCCCGCGGACGTGTTTTCAACACTTCCAGGCATTGATCCCCGATCACGTCATCCACGTAACCGCGAAACTGCGCTGGCCCGTTGTTCACAATCATTTGCGGATCGTGGTACCGTCCCTGCCCAGGTAGAATCGCCCAGTGGTCGTACCCCTTGGGATTCGACTTCAGGTGCCACTTTCCGACCATCGCGGTATGGTAACCCGCACGCTGCAAGAGCATGGGGAACGTCGCTACATTCGAGCGCAGCACGCTCGACGAGTTGAGGTTCAACCGGTCGCTGATGGTTCGTCCGCCGCGCCTGTAGTTGTAGACCATGTGCGAATCCGCCGGCGGGCCGCCGGCGTTCGTTGTTACGCCGTGCGCGTGGGAATACAGTCCGGTCAGAATCGTGCCCCGGCTTGGTGCGCACAGCGAGTTCGTCACGAACCCCTCCGTGAAGCGCACGCCCCCCTCCGCCAATCGGTCCATGTTTGGTGTCTTGAGGACTTGGTTCCCGGCGCAACTCATCGCATCCCAGCGCTGATCGTCGGTCATGATGAACAGGATGTTCGGGCGATCGTTCTGGGCTTTTCCGATGTTGGGGAAACCGGAGGCGCCGGCCGCGGTCAGCGTCTTCAGTGCTTCTCGTCGCGTCATGGGGCCAATTATAAATACACGGAGCCACCGCCTGTGCTACCTTGCATCGTTCAATTGTTGATCGTCCGTGCTCCTCGACCTCCAAGGCATCGAGAAACATTTCGGCGGGATTACCGCACTTGAGAACGGCGTTCTCCAGGTTGAGGCCGGCGAGATCCACACCCTTGTCGGCGAAAACGGGGCGGGTAAATCCACCCTGATGAAAATAGTGGCCGGCATGCTCCGCCGCGATGGCGGGGCGATGCGCTGGCAGGGACGGCCCGTCGACTTTACCCGGCCCGCCGAGGCCCATCAAGCCGGCATCTCCATGGTGCACCAGGAATCACTGCTGGCTCCCCACCTCAGCGTCACCGCGAATATCTTCCTTGGCTGCGAAGCGGCGAAGGGTCCTCTCTTCGACCACCGCCGAATGGAGACGGACGCGCGCCGCCTCATCAATGAACACGGCTTCCCGCTCGACCCAGCCTCGAACGTCTACGAGCTCAGCCCTGCCCAAAAACAGCTCGTCGAAATCTGTCGCGCCCTCCATGGCGCATCTCGCCTGCTCATCTTCGACGAACCCACCTCGTCCCTCTCCGACGCTGAAGCCGCTGAAGTATTCCATATCGCCCAGGATCTCAAAGACCGCGGCATGGGCATCATCTACATCACGCACCGCCTCGCCGAACTCCGTGCCATCGCCGATCGCATCACCATCCTCCGCGACGGCAGAACCGTCCACAGTGGCCCTATCGCCGCTCTCTCGACCGACCAAATCGTTCATCACATGGTTGGCCGCAAAATTTCCGCCATCTACGAGCGCGAAAGTCTCAAGCCGGGCGCCGAACGTCTTCGCGTCGATCTTCCCGGAATCTGCTTCACACTCCATGCCGGAGAGATTGTTGGCATCGCCGGACTCATGGGCGCCGGCCGGACCGAACTCTGTCAAACGATCTTCGGCGTCACTCCCGCTACCCACGGTTCCATCCTCGTTGACCGCAGTCGCGTGTCGATCAACTCACCGCAAGACGCTGTCCGAGCCGGCATCGCGCTCATTACGGAAGACCGCCAGCAGACCGGCCTTACTTTGTCGATGCCCATCCGAGCCAATGTCACCCTCGCTCACCTGGATGGTGTTACGCGTAACGGCTGCGTCAGCCGCGCTGAGGAACGCGCTGTCGCCGAGCGCTTCGGTGAGCGGCTGTCCATCCGTGCCGCTTCGGTTGAGCAGCCTGCCGGAAGCCTCAGTGGCGGTAATCAGCAGAAAGTCGTGATCGCAAAATGGCTCTTCCGAGACGCGAAGGTTCTGCTGTTCGACGAACCCACGCGCGGCATTGATGTCGCCGCCAAAGCCGAAGTATTCGGATTGATGGACCAGCTTGCGCGTGACGGCGCGGCGATTCTCATGGTTAGTTCCGAGCTGCCTGAGCTGCTCCAGATCGCCGACCGCATCCTTGTGATGCGCGGCGGCGCTGTCGTCACGGAACTGCCTCGCTCGACCACGCAGCAGGAAATCATGCAACACGCGGCGGTGGATGCATGAAGACCGGATCGGCCGCGTGGCAAAGGCTCCTGCCGTTCCTCAGCCTCGCTGCGCTTTTTATCTTTCTCTCGGTCGCCTCGCCGAACTTTCTGACTCCCACAAATCTTGCCGCCGTCATTCGTCAGACCGCCACCATCAATGTCATGGCGCTCGGCATGACGCTCGTGATCGTTTCCGGCGGTATCGACCTCTCCGTCGGCGCCATTCTCGCCTTTGCCGGAACCATGGGCGCCATGGCAATGGCGAGCGGACTTCCCGTTCCCGGCGGCATCGCCGTCGGGCTTCTCTGCGGACTCTTTTGGGGGCTCTTCAACGGTGTCCTTACCACTTCGCTCAAGATCCCTCCCTTCATCGTGACCCTGGGCACTCTCGGTATCGTCCGCGGCGTCACGCTCATCATCTCCGGCGGACTCCCCGTCGTCGGTCTCCCGCGGGAGTTCGAATCTCTGGCCGAGGGCTCACTCGCAGGCATTCCATCCGTTCTATTCGTGCTCGGGGTCTGTGCCGTCCTCACTCACGTGGTTCTGCATTCGACGAAGCTCGGCCGCTACACCTACGCCATCGGCAGCAACAAGGAAGCTGCCGTCTATGCCGGGATTTCCGTCGCCAGGTATACGATTGCGGTCTACGCGATCTCCGGCATGCTCACCGGACTTGCCGGAATGATCGAGGCCTCTCGCCTGATGACCGGTCAACCCACTGCCGGACAGGGCTATGAACTCCAGGTCATCGCGGCCGTCGTCATCGGTGGCGGCAGCCTCACGGGCGGCGAAGGCAGCGTCATCGGTACCCTCATCGGCGCCTTGATCATGGGCCTGCTCTCGAATGGCAGCGACCTGCTGGGCGTCAACCCTTATCTGCAACAAGCTTTTATCGGAGCGATCATCATCTTGGCTGTCGCGGTCGACGAGGCCCGCAAACGCCGCTTCCGCCAATAGCGCCCCTTGCATCGCGGAAGCAGAGCCCTCTCCACGGCCCGCGGCTGGCAAAGGCGTCCCGGGGCCGGCAATCGCTGCGCTCAAGAAAATGCATGGGTCTCAGAGACATGGGGAACAGCATGACCCGTGCTTGCTGTCGGCGCTGAAGGCCCGGGCGGCCTTTGAGATCAATCTGTTTTCCGAAAACCTGCCTTTGCCTTCCGCAATCACTCTCCGGCATACGTCTCCCGTCTGTGTGCCGGTCACGGATCGCTAGCCTGCATGTCTCACCACGTGGCGAGGCGAAGTGCGTGAGAGGGCCGTCAGGACGAGGCGCGCGCAGCTTGGCGCGCGCAGGTGTACTTGAAAGTACATCGAGCACGGCAAGCAAGCGCAACGAAGTCATGGCGGTCTTATCGCGTGCTTCGGCCGTCGGGTGGTGAGGCATGCAGGTCAGTCGGCTCGCTTGACGTGCCGGTAGAGGCTGACGCCCTGCTCATCGAAAAACTCGAATGTTGCCGTCGAACCGTTCCCCGAACCGGGCTTGACCGTGACCACAAGGAATCCGCCGGTCGGTTCCACATTGTGATAGGCGTGCTGGATCTTCCCCTCGGGATCGGTCGAGTTGGCGTCTCCCGGACGGCTGCCTGGAATGGAGTTGGCGTCCACCAGAGCCCCGCAGGAAAACTCCTCGAATCCTGTCGGGTGTACGGCGTGATACTGCCAATGCCGGTCGCCGCAAACGATATAGAAATGCTTGTCGAGGAAGTCGTTCTCGACCAGCCAGCGGAAGAACGCGTCCCCTTCATGGCGAAAGCCGCGCAGATTCACGTGATTGTCACGCTTGCTGATGCTGTCCGGGCCCACCATCGGTGTTGCGCTGAACAGGATTTTGAACGTGGCGTCGCTTTCGAGCAATGTCCGCTTCAGCCAGGCCTTCTGCTCGGCGCCCCAGATCGTCTTGTCCGGACCGTCCGGCATGTCGTTGGGGCTGCGGTAATCTCGACCCTCGACGAACCACACCTGTAGCGACTGGGTCACGCGAAACGTACGGTAAGTCTTCGAGTCCGGGTCCTTCGGATCGACAACCGGCACTTGCTCGCGAAACATGTGGATGCCCGTCTCATGAGTCGGCAAGTGTCCGGAGCCGGAGATCCAGGGCCGCATGTTCTCGTCAGGATAGGCCTCGTCCGAAGTCCGCGCCACTTCACGGAGCAGGAAAGGGTTTACCGCGTCGGAGTCGTTGAAGCGGTGATCATGATCGTCCTTGATCCAGTAGGTCGCCGTTTCACGAAACAGATCGAGGAATCGCGGCTGCGAGAATTGTTCCTGGTATTTCATCCGGATCTGATGCGGCGTCTCGGCGCGGCCGGTCTTCGGAGCGTCATAGTAGACGTTGTCGCCGGTTGCGACGAAGAAGTCCGGCTTCTTCGTCAGCATCGCCGCCAGGGCAGGGTAACCGAGATGCTTGTCTGTGCCTTGATAGGGAGGCCAACGGCTCCCCTGACCGTAGTGGTGGAACGCCGAATAGTTCATCCCGGTCACCACGGCGAACGAAATTTCGTCCTCACCTGCGGCGCCGGAGTGCGTCGTGAAGGTCCCCGGTTTCGAGGTCCGTGTTCGCTCTCGATCAGGCCCGAACTGGAGACGATAGTAGTGGCGCGTTCCCGGCTTGAGATCCTTCACCTTCGTCTTGACGATGAAGTCGTAGTCCGGAACGGCTTCGATCCACTCGCTGAAACGGCTGTCACGGAACTCACTGTTTTCAGCGATCTCGAATCGGCCGAATCCCTGGCTGCCGACGATCCCCGACCAGTGCCGATCGACCATCGGGTGTGTTGACGTAAGCCGGGATTGCAGCAGCACGCTCGTATCCGCCGCCTCCCCTGCCAGCACGCCCTGGGCGAGCCCGATCGGGAACTCTTCCTGAGCGGGAATTTGACTCGCACAATGCGGCGTACAAAGGGCCGCGACCACGCATGCGGACCAAACAAAAACCTTCTCTGGAACTTTCACTTGGCTCATCTCCACGTCTCGGCGTTGCTTCCGGCAGGCGGCAAGTGGATAAGCAACTCATGCGTTCAGCGGTTCATGGTAACAGCCGGAACCATCACGCTCAGTACCCGCCTGCCGCTTTCGCTCGGTCCATTGAGCAGACACCGCGTAGATGCATGTACGAATGAAGGCCGATCGTCACCACCCCTCACGCCAGGTAAGGATTCACGGGAACCAGGCGTTGTAATCGCAGAGCGTCGTATAGGGTGCGTATTACCGGGATGATGTGGTAGTCGAGAAACAGAACCCAGCCGGTCAAGAAACCGGCATGGGTCCCGAAGGCGCGACCCGCATAGGCGTAGGAGAAACCCGATAGGGGGTAACGCGCAGCAATGCGGCCGTAGCTCGGCACAGACGGCATCATGCCCACCATTGCAATGAGAATGGTGGCGGCGGCATGTCCCCGGATTTGCCCGGAGCGATTCCGAATATACCCACCAGTGCTGTGGGCCGGATCAGAACAATGCCGTGGATGATCAGGTCCCGAACCGACAGGACTCGCCTGTAGCTGAGGCCCATTGGTTCGGGAGCCGATTCACTTGTCTCGCCGTGCATCACGAAGTCGAAAAGCGCTGTCTAGGGAGTTGTCGTCCCTTTCCCTTGAACGAGTGTGACGAAGTGACGACTCTCCGCCAGGAACCTCTCTACTGGACCCGATGGCCAGCGGACGACGATTTGGCTTGCTACGGAATCACCGAGGCCAATGTGGACACGGGCATCGCTTGAGCTGAGGTAACTCCCATCGCGGCGCACCGTCTTGATCAATGGCGGCTTTCCTGCGCGATTCACCTGAACTTCCGCGCCGATGGCTTCCCGGTTCATCCCTTTGGACTGCAATCGCAACTGCATCCACGGCTTCTCACCGCGTGTTTCGTTGAGCAGCAGTCGAGCAGGCCCGTTGTTGTTGTTGACCACGATGTCAACGTCGCCATCGTTGTCAATATCACCGAACGCCGTGCCGCGGCTGACTTCGGCATGAGACAACGCCGGGCCGGCTTCGCTGCTGACTTCGCGGAAACGTCGTCCGGCCTCATTGCGGAAAAGCTGGTTGCTCTGTTGGAACGGATAAGGGTTGCCGCGCTGACTTTCGATCATGGTGACGGCGCCGTTGGCGATGAATAGGTCAAGGAAGCCATCTTGATCGTAGTCGAACCAGCCGGTGCCGAATCCCGTAAACGGAAAGCTTTCCATCGCAAGGCCGAAGCGACGCGTGGCGTCTTCGAATCGACCCTTGCCGTCATTGAGATACAACGTGTTCGTCTCGCGGGCCAGGTGTGTCATGAAGAGGTCGAGGTCGCCATCCTGGTCGAAGTCTGCCGTCGTCACACCCATGCTCGCTTCCCAGCGGCCGTCGGCATTCAGGGCGGCGCCAGAAACCAGGGCTGTCTCCTTGAAGCGGCCATCGCCTTGGTTTTCCCAGAGTTGGTTGGGGTTGCCGTCATTCGCAACGTAAATGTCGATGCGGCGGTCACCATTGAAGTCGGCGTGGATCACTCCGAGGCCGCTGCCAAAGGCTTGATCGATGCCGGCGTTCGCCGTGACGTCGCTGAAGCGGCCCTCACCGTCGTTGCGAAGCAGCCGATCAGGAAGGGGGGCGTAGACTGCCGGGTCGCAGTGGTCACGCGCTCCGGCGGGTTCATGGCATACTCGGTTCTTCTCAATGGAGAAGTCAACGTAGTTCGTGTGGAAAAGATCGAGGTCGCCGTCGGCATCGTAGTCGAAGAAAGCGGCGCTTGTGCTCCAGTTGTCTTCCGCTGTGCCGCTCCGGGTGGTGACGTCGCTGAAAGTCCCGTCGCTGTTGCCGCGGTAAAGCACGTTCGGGCCGAAGTTGGTGACATACAGATCCAGAGTGCCGTCAGCATCGTAGTCGCCCACAGCCACACCCATCCCGTAGCCCTCGTCACCCACTCCGGCCGTATCAGTGACATCCGTGAATTCGAGGTGGGCCGAAGGAGTGAGTTCGTTTCGGAACAGGCGGTTGCCCCTAGGGTGGCCGTTCGGCAGCGGGAAAGAAAACGGTTTGTCGGGAGAGCCCAGAGCAGCGCCTTGCAGGAGATACACGTCGAGGTCGCCGTCATTGTCGTAATCAAAAAGCGCGACACCAGACCCGGTGATCTCCGGCAGGTAGTATTCATCAGTGGCTCCGGTGAAATGTCGGAAACGAAGCCCTGTCTCTTCGGCGGCTTCACGAAACATGGGACGGTCTGATTCGTCGACCCTGCCCACCTGCTCGACAGCGCACGACTGGAGGATCAACAGCCCTTTCGCAACGGCAAGAAGAACTGCGCCGGCCAGCCTCGCCCCGTCCGCAGTCTGCTTTGAAGTCAGCGGCTTTGGCCTCCCAGCTTCTTGATAATCTGGTCGCTGATCGAGACGACCTCGCCTTGTCCGAGATCAGAGGCCTGCTCGCGAGCCTGCAGTGCGTAGCGGCGTGCGTTTGCAGGATCGCCGGCCCGGACATAGGCTACGGCAACGTCGAGCATGTATTTGGGTGTTTCCGCATCCTCGGGAGTGAGTGTCTTCAGGAAATGCTTGAGCCCTTCGCCGGTCTCGCCGCGTCCAAACAGAATACGGCCCAAGTGAAAGTGCGCCAATCGGTAGGTCGGTCTATACTGCACTGCCAGACGATATTGTTCTTCGGCTTCCTTCATGCGGCGCTGCGCTTCGAGCATCTGACCAAGATTGCTGTGGGCTTCGGCGAAAGAAGGATCAGCTTGGATGGCTCGGCGAAACGCCTTCTCGCCTTCCGAGTAGCGGGTTCGTTCCGCTTGGAAAACACCGTAGTTGTAATGAAGGTCTGCACGATCGGGATTCCTCTCTGCCGCAGCGTTGTAGTGACGCGCCACGTCCTCGGGCCGCCCTAGTCCACCGTAGAGCGAGACAAGATTCACGTGCGCCTCGATCAGATTCGGGTCGACTGCGAGGGCTTTTTCGAATTCGTTCACTGCGGCCGCGATATCACCCGCTTCAGTCAAGGCAAGCCCTTGCAGATAGTGATTGTTGGAGGGTGCGCGCGCGAGCGAGGAGACCTCGTGCAGCAATGGGTCCTGCAAGTCTTCCCCAGAGTTGTTCTTCTGGAACAGTTCGAAGTGGGCCTTTGCTTTCTTGTGGTCTCCGCTGGATCGATAGGCCTGGGCGAGCGCGTAGTGGGCGGCTCCGAAACCAGGTAGGAGCTTGATCGCGCTGCGGTAATGGTTGATTGCCGCCTGAACGCCGTCGCGCGAGGCGATGGCGCGGCCAAGGCCGTAATGCGCGAGGGCGGATCCGGGTGCTTGCTCGAGAGCAGAGCGATATTCGCGTTCACTTCCCGCGTTGTCTCCTCGCGAGAACAGAATTTTTGCTAGCTTGATGCGGGCGGGCAGATACCGGGGGTCGAGAACCAGGGCTTTGCGAAGCGAAGCCTCAGCGGCTTGATCCTGGCCAAGCAAGAATCGCACTGTTCCAAGGTAGTATGCCCATCGGAACTCGCCAGCCGCGAGAACGTGGGCACGCTCGTAACAGGCCGCTGCGGATTCGTATTGCTTGTAGGCATGCAGAATCATTCCGAGCCGCCCTGACGCAGCCGCATCTGCCGGGTTCCGCTGTGCCTGCATGAGAGCTTCTTCGATATCCACGCGGGCGGCGTCATGGATGGCTTCGACTTGGAGGCGAGGCAGCCCTGGAGGAACTGCCTGAGCGCTGTCCGGTTTGTCGGGAGGGCCGGTGCAGCCTAGAATGATGCCGATCGCGATACCGCTCAGCAACCTCCCTATAGCCGCATCCGACACGCTCCCCATCGTAGATTTTCATTTTGAGCAAGTCAACGAAGGCGAAACGGGTCGAGATGTCGCGCAGGTCATCCTCGGAAGAGGTTCGGTAAGGCAAGCCCGTGAGACAACCCCGCAAACCGCTCCGAAGAGACAGTAGGACCGACAGTTCACCGCGTGGCAGGCGACTGTGGCTCTTTCGCTTTGCGTCCGTGATCGCGCTGCCGGCTGTCATCCTGGCTCTTCTCGAGACGGGTTTACGAATCTCGGAAGTGGGCCAGCCTGCTGCATTCTTCGTCAAAGCCTCCGAGCGGGGTTTCATCCAGACGAACCAGTTCTTTGGCCGCCGTTTCTTTCCCGCTTCAATCGCCCGTACACCCGAGGTCGAGCGGTTTCGGAGGGTCAAGGATCCGGGAACGTATCGAGTCTTCGTCCTGGGCGGCTCCGCGGCCATGGGCTTCCCGGAGCCGGCGTTCGGAGTTGCAAGGGTGCTGGAGACCTTGCTGGAGGAGGAGTACGAGGGTCTTGACGCCGAGGTGATCAACGCGGCCATGACCGCTGTAAACTCCCATGTTGTCCTGCCGGTCGTGCGCGAGTGCGCGCGCTATGAGCCGGACGCGCTTGTTGTCTACCTCGGTAACAACGAGTTTGTAGGGCCGTACGGACCATCTTCGGTTTTTGGCGCCCCGGGATCTCCTCTGCCGGCTGTGAGGGTCGCGATCCGAGTAGGAGCGACCCGGACCGGTCAGTTGCTTCGGCAAGCCGCTCAACTGGGACGCGCCAGCGAAGCGCCGAGTGAGTGGCGGGGGATGGCGATGTTCCTCGAAAACCAGATTCCCTGGGGCGATCCGCGGGCAGAACAGGTTTACGATCACTTCCATGCCAATGTAGAAGATATCTGTCGTGCAGGACTGGACGCCGGAGCCCGCGTGCTGCTCTCGACGGTCGCGGTGAACCTTGCGGACAGCGCACCGTTTGGATCGTGGAGCCCTGAGGTTGATGCGAGGCGGCTCCGTGAGTGGGAGGCGGCTTACCAGGCTGGTGCGGCGCATCAGGCGAAAGGACAATACGCTGAGGCGATCGAGAGTTTTGAACTCGCATCGGGCATTGATGACGGTTCGGCGGACCTCGAGTATCGCCTCGGTCAGTGTTTGCGGGAAGCCGCTCGGGCTGATGAGGCTCGTCGGCATTTCGCTCGGGCTCGGGACTTGGATACGCTTCGGTTCCGGGCCGACTCGCGCTTGAACGCGATTATTCGTGAAGTGGCTGTAACGCTCGGCCAGGAGGGGCTTGCCCTGATCGATGCAGAGAAGATTTTCACGGAAGCGAGTCATGACAGGATCCCAGGCGCAGATTGGTTTTATGAACATGTTCATTTGCGTTTCAGCGGCAACTACCTGCTGGCCCGAGCCATTGCCCATTCGCTTCGTGAGGACCTGAAACGGAAAGGTGCCCGAAGAACCGGTCAGACCCCCACCAGGGAAACGATCGCCCGGCAGATGGCGTTAACTCGTTGGGACTGCTCCCGGATGTGGCGAGAGATCGCCGAACTGATGGAGCAACCTCCTTTCCTGAATCAACTCGATTATGGGGATTCCCAGGCGGCAATTGCCAAGCGGCTTCGCCACCGGCTAGGGCGCGAGACACTGCGTGAGTTGAAAGCTGAGGCGGCTATGGTCTACGAGTCCGCCCTGGCTCGGGATCCCGGAAACCCTCATCTCCGCCGCCGCTACGCCGAGACCCTGGATGCCTCAGGTTCGCCCCGGCCGGCTACCGGCCAGTGGCGAATTCTCCTCGAGACGGTGCCGGAAAACCTCTACTGGCTGACCTCGCTCGGGGCGTCAGCACGGGAGTTTGGAGATCTCAATGAGGCGTCACAAGCGTTTCGGTATGTCCTTTCATTGGACCGTCGAAATGCTGCTGGGCATTTTGGCTTGGGCTCTGTTCTGCAGGAACAGGGGATGCTGGATGACGCCGCCGGGATGTACAAAGAGGCGCTGCGGCTGCGGCCTGCCTATCCGGAGGCGGAGAACAACCTGGGGCTTATTGCGATGGAGCGTGGGCAGATCACGGATGCCGTAGACCACTTCCACCGCGCGATCGAGATGCGGCCTGCTTTCGCGGGAGCGCATGAGAACATGGGAATAGCCCGTCTCCAGTTGGGCCAAGTGACTGCTGCCCATGACTCCTTCCGCCGGGCTATCGACGCCGATCCAGAGTCAGTATCTCCCCGCTACCACTTGGGGGCTTCGCTCGCAGCGGAGGGACTTTTTGCCGAGGCATACCCTCTGCTGAACGAAGCTGTCCGCCTCGATCCATTCTCAGCGGAGTCTCATCATGCTTTCGCTGGCGTCCTCGCGGCTAAGGGAGAGATCGAGGAGGCGCTGTATCACTTCAACGAGGCGATCCGGCTGCAGCCTCTATTCGCGGAAGCTCTTTACAACAGGGGCCTTCTGCTGGCGCGGCAAGGACGCTTCGAGGCCGCCATCTCCTCCTACCGCGGGGCGGTTCATGCGCGACCGGAATATCCCGAGGCCTGGAACAACATGGGAACAGCTTATGCGCGGCAGGGTAACCCGCAAGAAGCGGAACGCTGTTTCGAAGAGGCCGTCAGATTACGTCCGAGCTTTGAGGATGCGCGCCGCAACTTGGCGAACGTTCAGTCTGTTCAATCCGGAAGGTGACCTGCTATCTGGCTCCCCGGTCTAGCTGCTTGAGCATGGTGCGCGCGGCCTTGCGTAGGCTCGCCTCGGAGCTTTGTGCGGCGCGCTCCAAGTGGGCTCGGGCTTCCGTGCCGCCGCCGGTCTTCACCAAAAGGACGCTTAGCTCAAAACGGTATCGCAGGTTCTCAGGTTCTAAACGGACCGCCTCTTTTAGATGCGTAACGGCGGATTCGGGGGTGACGAGGGCGAGCAAGCCGGCGAGGTTGCGGTGGGCCAAGGCGTAGTCTGGCATGGCGCGGATGGCTTCCCGAAACATGGCCTGCGCGGCCGTCGTCTTGGCTTGCACGGAGTACACGACGCCGAGATTGTTGTAAGGTTCAGCTAAGTCGGGGTGAAGCCTGCGGGCTCGCTGTAGAGTGGAGATGGCCTTGTTATGCTGGCCCGCACGATAGTATGCGTCGCCAAGCGCGTTCAGAACGGAAGGCTCCTCGGGAGCGTGAGCGGCGGCTTTTTCGAGTGCTTTGGCCGCGCTCGCGGCGTTCCCCGCTGCGATGAGGGCTAGTCCCATGCCTCGAGATGCGGGCCAGAATGTCGGGGCCCGTGACAATGACTGTTCGTACGACTGGATAGCCTCGTCCCAGCGACCTGCTGCTCGAAAGCCCTCGCCGAGTTCGAATACGAACTCGTGGCTGGCAAGTTCGTGTTTTCTGAGCAGTGATTGGAGTCGGTCCAAGCCTTGTTTCAGATTAACCTCGTCCTTTACTTGCGCCACTGCGAGATAGAGTTCGTCTTCAACGGTTACAGGTTTTCCAGGGGGGTAGTAGATGACCACTTCGCCGCGATAGGGTTTGCGCTCGACGATGCCTCCCGGCAATGGAGTCCGCGATATCAAGTGATCGGTGAGACGGACGTGAATCGCGTCTTCCGGCCGACGCTTCTGCATGTGGCAACTTAGGCATTCGTTCGCGGCAGGGTGGTTGCCATGCTGGATCGCGAGCGGGATTTGCTGTTCGTGGCAATCCAGGCAAGCTCGTGAGTAGAACCGCGTCGCTTCGTCCCCTCGAGGCGCGTAGTGAGGATCGTGGCAAGTCGTGCAGGTAAGGGCCCCTTCGCTCGCGGTGAAGCAAGCTGATTTTCGAAGCCGGTATACCGCGTTGACTACCTCGAACTTGTCATCCCATGAAGTGCCGGGCCGGTGATCGAAGTGCAGTATGAACTCGCTGAGCGTTTTGCTCGGCCGGTAGGAGAAAGGCCCCTTGCTGTAACGCCGGATGGAATGGGGCAGCTCGCGGCTCGTCGTCTCCAAATGGCACTGCATGCAGATCTCGAGTTGACGGTCATGAGGCAATCGCGCGGGATTCACGATGGAAGCTTGCAGCGCCGCCGGTTCCATCCCCTTGCCGGCCGCCGCTACATGTTCACGACCGGGACCGTGGCATCGCTGACAGTCGATTCCTTCCGGAATTCGGTCGGGATAGACCGGCGACTTCCATCTCGCATCCTCGCCCTCGGCGGCCTCCGGGTACCCGTTGTGACAGCTCATGCATTCGTAGTCGATTTCGCGTCGAAAATCCGGATGCGCAGGCTGGTCGTAGCCGGGCGCCATTTCCCAGAAACCGCCTTGCTCCGAGTACCAGGTGAGAGGAAGCTGCAGAAGACGATCTTGTGGCGTGCGGTGGATATAGCCGCGGGCGTGATTCCCGGAGCCCATCACGTAGTGAATCTCTTTTTCCACCACGTTGATGTGCCCGCCGCCCGGCCCTTGTTGATAGCGTCGAATAAAGTACTGTCCTTCCCTTTCAAACGGCAGGTAGAAACGTCTCGACGCCTCGTGGTAGAAGGGCTTCCGCCCGCTGAAATCCGCGGCGGCGTTTTCGGGCGTCAAATGGAAGAACGAGCGTCCCATGCCGGTCTGCCGGAACGTCGCCGCGGTCTCGGTGTGGCACGGAACGCACGCCGCCGGCTCGACATAACCTGCATCGCGGCCGGACCTGGAAAATGGCTCGGCGCAGTCCCCGGACGCGCTTGCCAGCACACTCGTGAGCAAAGCACCGAGCAGGAAGGGCGAACGAGGCCGCCTGAATCGTGGAGAGGGGATTCTGGGGAGGGCTGTGCAAGAGCCCTGTAGAGTCAGCCGCGGTCGAACGGCCTCGCCGTCGACAGGACTTCCTCCGCGGAACTGCCTTGGGAGGAAATCGACTCTTCGGACAACCGTCCCTTGAGGACCGCTGCGCACATCTTCTCCTGTAAATCTGGATCTTGCCGGCTTCTTCAAAACGTCGTCGTGACGGCGCCTCGAAGCAGGATGCCGAGCCTTGGCCTGCTCGGCAAGATGGTAACGTCACTGAGCATTTCAGGCAACGTGCATTTGATGATTTCTTTTTTGACAATCTTTGGAGGGACGCCTTCGCTGGCTATGATGTCCCCGCCGAGAAGGGTGCTCTCGGGGTTCCGGAGCAGAACGGCGCAAGACAGCGCGCACCCCGGCGCGGCTTTGGCCCCTTCGCCGTCGAGGCGAACTCGTTCGAAAAAGCCGGTCGCCCGAAGAAGATTATCAGTCCGTGGTGAACCCCCGCGTGACACCGAGAGCGGCGCGGCGCCCGGCTGACAAGGCGCGACGAGGGAGCATATTGGACATATTCGACCGAGGAGCAACGCAGTTCAGCCGGGATGCATCGTCGCTTGAATGTAGCAGGGCTTTTGCCACGGGCTGTTATATGTCGTTGCCGCGAGTTCGCGGTGCTGGCGGACCATGTTTGCTTGACGCGATTGATGCCAAGCAACCCTGCGCCCATGGGCGCTGAGATCGTCCGCCTCCGGCTTGATGATTCAGTGGCCGAGTGCACTATTTTTTCTGCGAAAAAATAGGCTTGACATTCCCCTACTGACATGCCAACCTGCCTCCAGCCGTCGACAGAAGCCCAGAGGCAAGCTGTGAAGCCTTGCTTCCACAGAGTATGTAAGTGGATGCAAGGCTTATCGACGGACTCTGGAGAATAGAATGAATCTGTTATTGGCAGTCAAGAGAGAATCAGGCTTTAGCAGAAGCGCGATCTGCACGTTGCTGCTCGCGCTTGTCCTTTGCCCGATGCTGTTGGCGCAAACGGACCTTTCGACCATCCGCGGTACAGTGACGGACCCCACCGGGGCTGTCATCCCGGGTGTGACCATCACGTTGTTGAACACGGCAACCAGCATCTCTCGGACAGTGGAAACGAACGATGCGGGTGACTACGAGATCCCCTTGGTGGGACCTGGCAACTACCAACTGACAGCCGAAGCGGAAGGGTTCCAGGCGTTCGTGGCTAGCGACATTCTCATCACCTCGCGAGAGACGCGGCGTCTCGCAATCGAGCTTGCGCTCGGCACGGTGGCTACCGAGGTGACGGTCAGCGCGGGAGCGGCTGTCATCGAAACCGAAGGAAGCCAGATCGCGGGCGGCTTCAACAATGACGACTTCATCGAGAGCCCGATGAGCTACAGCTTCTTCCCCATGCGCAAATGATGACCCAGGCCGCTGTCCAGACGAACAGAGGCGGCTGGGGAATCCGCATCGCTGGGCAGGACCGCGGCCAGGCGCAGCAGCAGATGGATGGCGTCGCCAACGACGGCATCCTCAACCTCGTCAACAACATGAACGATTTCGAGGAGTTGAAGGTGCAGACTTCCGGCCAGTCCGCGGAATTCTCCCGCTCGGTCGGCTTGACCATGACCGGCAAGAGCGGCGGCAACGATTTCCACGGCCGCCTTTACTACGACGTGCTCAACTCGGGTCTGAACGCGCGCAATACCTTCGAAGCCAGGAAGACTCCCTTCAAACAGCACCGCTACGGGCTCAATGTCAACGGCCCGATTGTCAAGAACAAGACGTTCTTCTATTTTGGCTACAGCGCCATTCGTATTCCGTCTGGTAGCTTCCGCTTGATCAACGTGGCGCCGGTGGCGTTTCGGAGCGGGGACTTTTCATCGGTAAACAACCCGGTGACCGACCCGACTACAGGTCAGCCTTTCCCCAACAACCTGGTCCCGGAAACGCGGTTCAGCGACATCTCCCGGAAGGTCCAGGATGAATTCCAACCCATTCCCAACCGTGGCGATCCCACGACGCGGGCCAACAACTTCGAGTTCGTTCACCCGTACCCGCAGGACATTCTCAAATGGGATTCCATCACACCGCGCGTAGACCACCACTTCGGCAACAAGAACAACCTCTACGTGAGGTTCATCAACCGCATCACGCCCTACATCTTGGCGCGTGATTATCCTTGGGCCACCTGGACGCGCGAGCGCGATCATCACAACATAGTGGTGGCCGACACCCACATCTTCTCGCCCAACCTCGTGAATGAATTCCGTTGGGGATGGATCAAGGACTATATCATCGACGGCACCGATATCGAAGGAGTCAGCCCCGTTTTCGGTGACGACGTCGTGCAGCGCATCGGTCTACAAGGTGTAAATCCGCAAGGGTTTAGTGCCATGGGGTTCCCGCGCATGGATATCACCGGCCTGCAACCGATGCGAGTCCGGCAGGGCGGCGTAATATTAGACGAGAAGAACTTCCACTGGTCCAACTCTACCACTTGGACCAAGGGACGCCATGTCATGAAGTTCGGCGCGCAGCTACGAACGTTCAGGGACTTTGATTCGACAGTCAAGGAAGGAACCTACGGGAACTTTAATTTCGACGGTCGTATCACGGGTGAGCCTTACGCCGACTTCCTGCTCGGTATTCCGGGTCGCAGTCGCCGGGTTGATCCTCTTACCAATCGAACGAGGACTTCCTACGAATCCGGTTTCTTCTTCACGGATACCTTCAAGGTCTCCCAGGCTCTGACCGTCGATTGGGGTCTGCGCTGGGATTATTTCGGTGCGACTACTTATAATGACGGCCTGCAATACAACTGGGATCCTAACACGGGCAACGTCGTCGTGCCTCAGGCGGCTCAGAGCAGCATCAGTCCTCTTTATCCCAACAGCATCAGCGTAGTCGCGGGCGAGGTTGTGCCGACCCCGAAGAATACCAACTTCCGGCCGCGGATCGGCATCGCATACCGCTTTGCTAATGACTTTGTGATCCGAGGTGGCTATGGTCAGTTCAGCGAGTATTTCGGCCGCTTCACCCGGGGTTTCGGCGGTGGACCTTTCGAGATTCAGGAAGACTATCGAAACCAGATCATCAACGGTCAGCCGCTGTTCGCGTTCCCGAACCCATTCCCTGATCTGAGCTTGGCGAATGTCCCGTCACAGAACATCTCGGGCTATCCCTTGGACACCAATAACGGTGTCATCCACCAGTTCAACTTGAGCGTCGAGAAACAGGTCGGATCGATGGGCTTCCGGGTTTCTTACCTCGGATCCCGCAACCGCGGCATGAACTACACCATCAATACCAACAAGCCCGCTCCAAGCCTCGAACCCTTTAGCCCTTCTCGACGTGTGTTCCCGCAGTTTGTCTCCACCAGTTTCTACAGAGAGAACGGCGAAGGCAACTACGACGCTTTGCAATTCAAGGTCAACCGCAGGATGGGCGATGTGCAGCTCGATGCTCACTATACGTACTCCTCGAACATGTCGAACATGCTGAACCGTGAAAACCCTTACGCGTCGCTCGCGTGGAATCGTGAAGCGTTCAACTCGCGCCACCGCGGCGTGATCAACGTAAGCTGGGACATTCCCGTCGGCCGCGGCAAGAAGGCCCTGGCGAATGCTCCGGGAGTGGTTGACGCCATTCTCGGCGGCTGGAAGCTGAGCTGGATCAGCTTTCTTCAGAGCGGCCAGTTCTTCTCTCCCAGCTTCTCGGGTGCTGATCCGTCGAACACCAACAGTGTTGGCGGCCTGCCGGACCGCATCAACGATGGCAACCTGTCCGCCGGAAGTCGACAGATCACACGATGGTTCGATGCTTCGGCCTTCGCGATTCCGCCGGCGGGCCGCTTCGGCAATTCGGGCCTGAACATCCTTGAGGGTCCTGGGTGGAACCTCCATCACCTCGGTATGTTGAAGCGCTTCAACATCACGGAGGGGGTCACGTTCATGCTGCAAGGTCTGTTTCAGAACGCGTTCAACACTCCGCACTACACCGTCCCCGCTGCCAACATCAGCCGCCCGGGTCAGGTTGGCATTATCACCAATACTATGGGTGGGAGCAGTGGAGGCCGAGAGAGAGCGTCGAATCGGTTCGTCTTTCTCCGCGGTGCGATCGAGTTTTGATGTGGAACCCGGCTAATCGGGTTCCGGATCCTGACGGCAGCCGGTTCCAGCCGGCTGCCGGGCAGGATCCCTTGACCGGCGGGCCGTACCGTGACGGGCGGCCCGCTATCAGTCCGTGGTGAAATCCCGCGTAGCACCGTGAACGACGTTGCGCCCGGCTGACAAGGAGCGACGAGGAAGCATATTGGACATATTCGACCGAGGAGCAGCGCAGTTCAGCCGGGATGCATCGCCGCTTGAATGTAGCGGGGCTTTTGCCACGGGTTGCTGTCTTTCGAGTTGAAGAAACCGCCCGTAGGGGGAGTTCGTTTGTGACCCGAATAGATCGGTTTCCAAGACATCGAGCAAGTCGACTTGCAGGAGAAGCGGTTGCGATTGACGGCATCAAGGGCTCAGGATCGTGATATGACTCGGCGCGGCCTTCTCTCGACGCTTGCCGCGTCCCTTGGCGTTGGCTCAAAGGCGTCGCCTCACGCCGGACGGCTCCAAGCCGGCGCTGCCGCGAGCAACATCACTCCGCTGCTCGGCATCTCGCTCGACGGGCCCATCTCGCAGAACGGTCCGGCCACTCATGTTCATGACGAGCTGCATGCGCGTTGCCTTGTCCTCAGTGATGAAAAGACGCAGATCGCCATCGCCATTTGCGATAGCACGATGCTGTGGAAGGATCTCGTCGACGAAGCGAAAGCTATCGCATCCAGCAAGACCGGCATACCGCCTGAGCGGATGCTCATCGCCGCGACCCACACTCACAGCACGCCTCGGCTCGGCGTTCGTAATGGCGAGCTCGAGCGCTGGTACCGCGGCTTTCTGCCACGCCGTATTGCCGACGGCATCATCCGCGCGTACAACAACCTTTCTCCTGCTGCGATGGGGTGGGACTCCGTTCAGGTTCCCGAGTTCGTGTTCAATCGCCGCTGGTTTGTAAAGCCGGAGTCCGTTCCGCCGAATCCCTTTGGCGAAACAGGCGACCGGGTTCGTATGAACCCACCCGCAGGCAGCACGGTCTTGATTCGGCCCGCAGGTCCCGTTGACCCTGAATTTTTCGTCCTCTCCGTGCGCCACGCCGACGGTCGTCCTCTGGCCCTTCTTGCCAACTACGGGCTCCACTATGTCGGAGGGTCACGCCGGGGAGACATCAGCGCGGACTACTTCGGCCTGTTCTCCGAACGGGTTCGTGAACTGATGATGTCCGAACACTCGGACATGCCTTTCGTCGCCATGATGTCCAACGGCGCGAGCGGAGACGTCAACAACATCGATTTCCGGAAGGAGCGGGACAGGCGGCCACCCTACGTGCGCATGCGGGAAGTTGCTCACGACCTGGCGGAGAAGGCCGTCGGTATTTCCAGGGATGTGAAGTACCGGAACGAGCTCACTGTCGCGTCCGCCCACAGCCGTCTCAAGCTCTCAATCCGCCGCCCCGATGAACATCGAGTCGCCTGGGCCCGGAAGGTTTGGGCCGAGGCCGAAGGTGCGGGCCGGCTCACTCGGCCCCAGGTGTATGCGCGTGAGAACTTGGCGCTCTCCGAGTACCCCCGGGCCCTCCATGTCCCGATGCAGGCATTGCGGATCGGCAGCCTGGGTATCGCGGCGATACCCTGTGAAGTGTTCGCGGAAACCGGCCTTGCGATCAAGAAGCACAGCGCTCTCAAGCCGGCGTTCACGATGGGACTCGCCAACGGTTATTTCGGATACCTGTCGACGGCCGAACAGCACGAGTGGGGCGGCTACGAAACTTGGCCTGCCCGCTCGAGTTGCCTGGAAACAGAAGCGGAAGCCAAGATCCGAACCGAGGCGCTGCGACTCCTCAAGTCCGTTTCCCGAGTGTGAAGATTTTCTTGGAACCGATGTAACCGTATGCCATGCACCCGGAGTGACCGGGAAAACCTTGTTCAAGTGTCGGCGAAGTGGCGGAAGTTCTCCTCATGAGCAAAGCGGAGCGTTCCCCTTAGGCAAAAGGTGCTGAAGCCCTTCAGTCTTTTTTTCCCGCCCCGGCCCGCCTAGCATGATGACAGCGGGGAGGGAATCCCAGCCGGCATTTCTCACTAGGTGGCGAGGCGAAGTTCGTGAAAGGGCCGTCAGGCCGAGGTGCGAACCGCGCCAGCAAAACGGCCTTTAAGATTTTCACGAACCACGAGACACGAGACACGAGACACGAATCACGGCTTTTATGCTTTCCACGAGTCACGAGGCAGAAACGTTGCATCAGGGTACTGAAGCCCTTCAGTCTTTTTTTTCCGTCCCGGCAGGCATAGCATGAGGACAGCGATGAGGAAATCCAGGAGTTCGACTGCCCGTCACCGCGAACCTGGGAGCGCGTGCGAAGGAAAAATCCTTGCCCGTAATACGGAGGTGACATCACGCCCCTTCGTCTCCGATCAAGGCTGCATTTCTCTCCCAGGCGACGAGGCGAAGTCCGTGCGCATCACGAATCAGGGCTTGCAAGGCTTTCACGAGCCACGAGCCACTGCTTGTAAGGTTTTTCACGAATCACGAAACACGTACTTTATCGCCGTTCTTTTCGCCGTGGGCGCGCAAGGGTCGCACCTCCGGAAACCGCCGTCCGGAGCACTGCGCCCGTCGACCAGTCACGGCTTCCCTGTTCACGATTGTTCACGATTGTTCACGATTGTTCGGCATTGCGGAGTGGACCCCAAAAATGAGACAAGTAGCTAAGCATCTTTTTACAGTGATCGGAGAGAGGTGCTATGGCGTTGTCAAGACGGAAGTTTTCTGCGGAGTTCAAGTTGCGGGCGGTACGGCAAGTCGAGGCGGGAGCCGCGACAGCCGCGGTCGCTCGACGCTATGAAATCCATCCCACGCTGCTGACGAAGTGGTGCAAGCAGCTGCGTCAGGATCCCGAGCGGGCGTTCAGGAGCAAGGGG
>JAPOOG010000019.1 GCA_026713545.1 Bryobacterales bacterium | reverse complement strand
TGATTCGTGTCTCGTGGCTCGTGTTTCGTGAAAACCTTACATGCAGTGGTTTGTGGCTAGTGGCTCGTGAAAGCCTTGAAAGCCCTGATTCGTGATGCGCACGGACTTCGCCTCGCCGCCTGGGGAAGAAATGCAGCCTTCGTCGGAGACTCATGGGCGTGATCTCACCTGCTCGATGTTTTCTCCGCGTTTTTCTTCGCGAAGGGCAGGATTTCCGCATCACTGCCCTCATGCTATGCCGGCCGGGGAGGAAAAAAAAGACTGAAGGGCTTCAGTACCAAGATGCATCAAAAATCCGTGATTCGTGTCTCGTGATTCGTGAAAACCGTTGGTCGAGGCCTCGTTCGCTCCAGAAGAAATGTCTGACGGCCGTTGAACCGTAAAGGCTGTGTCTCGTGTCTTGTGAAAACCCAAAGGTCGTGTTGCCGTCGCGGGGGGCAGTCTCTACGGCGAGCGCCGCGCCGCCGGCAGGTCGATCGTTAGCCTCACTGTCCTCATGCTACGCCGGCCGGAGAGGGGAAAAAAGACTGAAGGGCTTCAGTACCAAGATGCATCAAAAATCCGTGATTCGTGTCTCGTGATTCGTGAAAACCGTTGGTCGAGGCCTTGTTCGCTCCAGAAGAAATGTCTGACGGCCGTTGAACCGTAAAAGCCGTGTCTCGTGTCTCGTGAACCGAGGGGTGAAAGAGGCGATATAGCCACTACACCTGCGCGCGCCAAGCGGCTCGCGCCTCGTCCTGACGGCCCTCTCACGCACTTCGCCTCGCCACGTGGTGAGAAATACAGGCTAGCGGTCGTCGCTGAAGTTGTTGGTTGCGTACATGCCTGGGGGTTATCGGGCCTGTTCGATGCCCTGGAGTCATTGTGCTCCGACAAGCATGGCAGGTACAATCGCGCTGACAGGGCTACGCATGAAAGTCGTTCTGGGATTCGACATGGGCGAGGACTTCGTCCGGGACTTGCGCGCAAGCTTCCCTCAGATCACGTTTGCGCCGGCCTACACGGTTGAAGAACAGTTGCGCGAGATTCCCGATGCGGAGGTCCAGTTCGGGCAGCTCTCCGGGGAGGTGTTTCAGAAGGCCGGGAAGCTCCGCTGGTTTCAATTCATCGGAGCCGGCTTTGACTACATCCTGAGGGACAATCCTGAATTGGTCGAAAGCGATGTCGTGATGACCAATGCGCCAGGGACACACGCGATCACAATGGCCGACCATGCCTTTGCCATGGTGCTGGCATTCGCCCACCGCGTCCCGGAACTGATTGACGACCAGCGGGCCCACCGCTGGGACATACAGAAGTACCGCGGGCGCATGATGGAGCTGCCGGGAACGACCATGGGCATTGTGGCGATGGGTGAGATCGGCAAAGCCATCGCGCAGCGGGCGCCCGGGTTCGGGATGGATGTCTATGCCGTCGACGTGCGCCAGATGGACCCTCCCTTCGGCGTCCGGGAAGTATGGGGGGTTGCGCGTCTGGACGACCTGCTCGCGGTCTCCGACTGGTTCGTGGTGACGGCCCCGCTGACCGACGCGACCCGGGGCATGATCGGCCGCCAGGAAATCGAGCGGCTGAAACCGGGCGCCCATGTGATCGCGTTGTCCAGAGGCGGAATCATTGAAGAGGAAGCTCTCGTAGACGCTCTTCGGTCCGGGCAGGTTGCCGGGGCCGCACTGGACGTCACGTCCAAAGAGCCGCTGCCCTCCGACAGCCCGCTCTGGGATATGCCCAACGTGCTGATCTCACCCCATGTGTCCGCGGATTCATCACAGATATGGGAGCGCCGCCAGCAAATCTTCAAGGAGAACCTGCGCCGCTACGTTGCGGGGGAACCTCTCCTTTATATCTGTGACAAGAGGGCCGGGTTCTGACCTGCATTTCTCAACGCCTGACGACTCTGCCGCGAGTTTTAACAGCCCGTGGCAAAAGCCCCGCTGCATTCAAGCGGCGATGCATCCCGGCTGAACTGCGTTGCTCCTCGGTCGAATATGCCCAATATGCTCCCTCGTCGCGCCTTGTCAGCCGGGCGCAGCGCCGTTTTCGGTGCTACGCGGGCCGCTCTCGGTGCTACGCGGGGTTTCACCACGGACTGTTGGTGCTGTTCGCGTTGAGCATGCTGCTGATGGCATGCGGTGCGTCCTCGGACCAGTCGCCCGCGAACGAGCCGTCCGATTCCGCAATACAGTTGCAAGAGGAAAGAAGACTCGTCCAGGAGGCCATGCGCGCCTACATGAAACGAACCGGAGTGACGGAGATTCCCGCCCGGACCAAACCCAGACAGATCGGTCCGGTGGACGTCAATGTTCCTTTCAAGGGGGAACTCCAAATGACGCTGCCGACCATGTTCAAATATGCCTGGGATGAGGGCGGAAATGTTACCGAAGCCAGCCGGGAGTAGGAGAGTGATGGACCGGAGGCCCGCCGTGGAAGTCACGTGGAAGGCGCAGCGCGCCGGGCCGATGTCCTGTTAGCAGTTTCGAAAGGTCGTCATGCCGCAACAAGCGATCCGAGCGATTGGCGGGATCTGTCTCGGAGCACTGTTGATGCTAAGCGCTTGCGGGAAGGGCAGCGACTCGGGGGCAGGATCTCGGGAGGCCGGCGGACGGAAAAACTCTGTCACGGTGGCCGCCTCGGGCGGAGCCAGCTACGTCCTGTACATGGACCCGACCTTGCAGGGACTGCGCTTCAGTCCTCACACGCATGTCTATGACCCGATCGTCCGTTACAACCCGGGCACACAACAATGGGAGCCGATGCTGGCGCTGTCGTGGGAACGGATCGATAGAAACCGGATGCGCTTTCATCTCCGTCGGGAGGTCAATTTCCACAACGGTTCCCCTTTGACTGCGCACGACGTTGCATTCACGTTGGGCCGCATCAAAGACCCCGAGCTGGCAAGCCCCGTCAACGGCTTCTATCATGCCGTGAGCCGCGCGGAAGTCATTGACGACTATACGTTTGACGTTATCGGGAAAGCCTACGGCATTCTCCCGGCCATGAACGTCTTCATGCCCGTGGACCAGGAAACCTTCGAGGCGGTCGGCGCCGAGGCCTACAACCTGAACCCGATCGGCACCGGCCCCTACCACTTCGTCGAATGGGAATTGGACGATTTCATCACTCTCCGGGTCAATACCGATTACTGGGGACAGGCGCCCAAGATCGAGCATGTGACCTTCCGGTTCGTTTCCGACCGGGCGACCAAGATGCTGATGCTGCAATCGGGCGAGGCGGACATCATCGATGAAGTTTCGCCGGACATGATTGACGATCTCGAGAAACATCCGCAGATCGACGTGCGCAGCGTGCCCTCGCACCGAACGAACTTCGTCACCATCAATACATTTCGTAAACCCTTTGACGACATTCGTGTCCGCCAGGCCATGGCACATGCCATCAATTGGCAAGAGATCATCGACAAGCTGTACGGAGGGCTGGGATACCGGCAGGCGGCTCTCACTCCCAAGATCATCGAGCACTACGATCCGGATCTCCAACCCTACGACTACGACCCGGAACAAGCGCGGCAGTTACTGGCCGAAGCCGGCTTCCCGAACGGCTTCACAGTGGATGATCCCTTCAAGACGCCCGTCGGCTGGCTGCCGATCGACAACATCGCTTCTGAAGTGATCGTCGCCAACCTGGAGGCTGTCGGAATCCGGATGGGATTGTGGATGGCGGAGGAGGCCAGCTACAACGACAAGTGGTTGAACAAGGACGTGACGCTCGGATTCATGTCCTGCGGCAACCAGATGTTCGCCGCCGACTTCTGCTACAACGCGCATTTCCATCCCAACTTTCGAGGTTTCTACTTCAACCACCCGCAACTGACGAAAATGCTGGACGACTTCTCCGGCACGGTCGATCCCGACCAGCAGAAAGCCGCCATGAAAGAAATCCAGAGGTTCGTTCACGAGAACGTCGGATACATTCCCGGCTTCGTCGGGGATTTCATCTATGGAGTCAACGCGAACCTGGAGTGGGAACCTTCCAGCGACGAGCGGGTGTATTTGCACAAAGCCGAGTGGCGGTCGCCCTAGCTTGCCTATCTCACTACCTGACGGCCGAAGCACGCGAAAAGTGGTTAGTTATTAGTTGATAGTTGTTAGCTTTTAGTGAAAAACGTAAGGGCCGTGTCTCGTGATTCGCGAAAAACCTTTAAAGGCCCTGTTGCGCGCGCCAAGCGGTTCGCGCCTCGCCCTGACGGCTCTCTCACGCACTTCACCTCGCCGCGTGGTGAGATAGGCAGGTTAGGGGACAAGCACGGAGGGAGTTTCATGAAGCCGCCGGAAGGACAGTCACGCCGGGGATTGATGGGCGCCGGCGCATGGTTGCTGCTGGGCTCGGCTTGCGGGGATGCCGGGAGAGTCGCGAGCTCGGCGCAGGACAACGAGACGGGAGCACTGACCTTGCGCTTGGAACCGAAGCAGAATGACCAGAGGATCGTCATGCTGCACTCCCGCTTGTTCGAGTGTTCGTGGACTTTTCGCGTGCCGGAGGCGACGCAGTCACGGGAAGGCATGTTGGCGGTCAGCTTCTGGCCGGCAGTGCGATGGACGGTCGAGGCGGACGGGAGAATCCGGTGCGAGTGGGAGAGCACCGAGGAGGGTGCGGCCGAGGCAACCTCAAAAGATCGCTTCGGGTTCACCTACCTTGCCGGTGTCCGTCAGAAAGTCGTGATCACCCCCACCGACTACGGAGCTTCGCTGGAATTGACCGTAAGCAACGGCCGGACGAGCAGCCTCCATGGAGTCTCGGTCAACCCGTGCCTGGGTTATCCCACCTGTCCCAGCTTCCGAACCGACGACAGGAGCACGACGTTCGTGTTGGTTGACGGCAAGATGACCCCGACGGCCCGGACCGACCGGGGCGGCGGCGACCCGATCCGGACGTTCTACCGCGTCCTCGATCGGCATGTGCTGTGGAACCTGCCGGGCAGCTACTGGGGGAACGGCAGCCGGACCGTACTGAGCAGCGGCGCGGTCTGCCGGGTCTCGAGAGACCGCAAAGCGGTCATCGGCGCCGCCTGGAAGCAGGCGGATAACGTCATGGAGAACTGCGACCAACATCAGTGCATTCATTCCGTCGGAACGATCGGGGACCTCAGCCCCGGTCAAGCCCGAACGGTTACGGGAGCGGTGATCCACGTTCGCGGGGACGAACAGACGTTCTTCGACCGGGTTCGACAGCTTGGCCTGAGCTGACCATCATTGTCGAAGGCAATCATCAGGAAGGATCGGCAGGGCTATCAGTCCGTGGTAAAAGTCACGTGGGCGGCGTTACGCGTCCCGGGACCGATGGCGTGACGCCTAGCCGCTACGAGGAACGCGGCGCCTTGCTTTCCGCGCAGCCGAGCGGAAGGGACGCGTAACCCTCCGGGCGACGGACATTTGCGCTCGTCGGCTTTGTCGTTCGTCGGAGGAGATCACCCGGATCGCCATCCTCCTCACTCCGCGCCGAGCAACCGCAGGAGCCCGCCGCGCCTTCCACGGGACTTTTACCACGGGCTGATGGCGGGCAGGCCGCTTCCGGGTCCGGCTTCGTCGCTTCGGTGGCAGGCCACGAAATGGCCGGGACGCAGCTCGCGCAACGCGGGGACTTGCTCATGGCAGATGTCCTTGACCAAGGGGCAGCGCGTGCTGAAAACACATCCGGGGGGAGGATCGGCGGGATTCGGCATGCCGCCGGTCAAGACGATGTGCCGCCGGGCTGCCTCGCGGCCGGGGTCGGGTAGAGGCGCCGCGGAAAGCAAAGCGACCGTGTAGGGATGGAGAGGCCGGTTGTAAATACCGTCTCGCGCGGCCAGTTCCATGATGCGGCCCAAGTACATCACCGCCACCCGGTCGGAGATGTGACGAACCATGCTCAGGTCGTGGGCGATAAACAGGTACGACAATTTCCGTAGCCGTTGAAGCTCTTTCAGGAGGTTCACGATCTGGGCCTGGATGGATACGTCGAGAGCCGAAACGGGCTCGTCGCACACAATGAGCGAAGGGTTGAGGGCCAAAGCTCGCGCGATCCCCAGGCGCTGGCGCTGACCGCCGGAAAGCTCATGAGGGTAGCGCCGGCGGAATTGCAGATCGAGCCCCACCGTCTCGAAGAGTTCAGCGGTCCGTTCGTCGAGGGCCTGGCCGCGTTCGCCGCCGTGAACGACCAACGGCTCCGAGACGATGTCTTCGGCCCGCATCCGCGGATTGAGCGACGAGTACGGGTCCTGAAAGATCATCTGGAGGCGCCGCCGGCGCTGACGCAGACTGCCTTCATCGAGTCGGCACAGGTCCTGACCCTCGAAGAGAACCTGGCCCGCGGTCGGTTGAACCAGCTTCAGGATGGCGCGTCCCAGGGTTGTTTTCCCCGATCCGCTTTCACCGACCACGCCGAGAGTCTCTCCGCGCCGCACCTCGAAGGTCACGCCGTCGACGGCTTTGACGGACCCCACCTTGCGCTGCAACACGCCCCGCAAAATGGGGAAGTGAACTTTGAGGTCGACGACTTTGAGGATCGTATCCGGCTCAGCAGTCATGACAGGTGATTCTCATTCAGAGGCCGTGATTCGTGTCTCGTGTCTCGTGATTCGTGAAAGTCCGTAATTCGTGTCTCGTGTTTCTTGGGTGAACATCCATCAGAATGACGAGGCGACCCCACAGAGTCGAGCCGACGACGACCGGCGGATCCTCGACGAGGACCAGAGCGCGCACCGTGCGCAAGCGTACCGCCTGCTATCGGGCCGCGACAGGTTGCTCGACCGCAGCTCAGGGACTGGACCGCTACGATGGGCATCGGCCTCACGCCCGTCTCAAGGTCAAGCCGCCTGTGCGTCGAATCGGTCTGGCGGGGGGACAACATGTTGAGGCTCAGCCTGTATTTCTCACCACCTGACGATCGAAGCACACGATACGACCGCCATGACTTCGTTGCGCTTGCTTGCCGTGCTCGATGTACTTTCAAGTACACCTGCGCGCGCCAAGCGGCGCGCGCCTCGTCCTGACGGCCCTCTCACGCACTTCGCCTCGCCACGTGGCGAGAAATGCAGGCTAGCCATTACGGGGGCGTTCTTCCTCCACATCCCACCAGCAAGCAGCGACGTGATCTCGAGCGACCGGGAGCAGCTCGGGGTTTTCCTCCCGGCAGCGGTCCATGACGTACGAACAGCGCGGGGCGAACGGGCAGCCCCGGGGAGCCCGCAGCATGTCGGGTGGAGCGCCGGCGATGCTGGCCAGGGGCTGCCCGGTGGCATCGTCCATGCCCGGTACGGATTGCATCAGGCCGATCGTGTACGGGTGCCTGGGATTGTTGAAGAGTTCCTTGACGGGCGCCTGCTCGACGATGAAGCCGGCGTACATCACCACCACCCGTTCGGCCAGGCTCGCCACTAGCGCGAGGTCGTGCGTGATCCAGATCACGGCCATGCCGAGATCCCGGCGCAACCGTTTGACCAGATCGACGATCTGCGCCTGGATCGTGACATCCAGAGCGGTGGTGGGCTCATCGGCGATCAGGATCTTCGGATTGCAGGCCAGGGCCATCGCGATCATGACCCTCTGGCGCATGCCGCCGGAGAACTGGTGAGGGTAGTTGTCGATACGGGATTCCGCATGCGGGATGCCTACCCGTTCCAGCAACTCGATGGTTCGACTTCTGACCTGGCTGCGCGACAAGCCCAGGTGTTCGACCAGCACTTCCGCGATCTGACGGCCTATCGGGAGCACCGGATTGAGAGACGTCATCGGATCCTGGAAGACGATGCCGATCTGGGCGCCGCGGACTTCGCGCAGTTCCGCCGCCGTCAGCTCGAACAGATTCCGCCCCAGGAAATTCGCTTCGCCGCGGACGATGTCACCGGGAGGCTCCGGGATCAGACGCAACAACGACAGCATGGTGACGCTCTTGCCGCAGCCACTTTCGCCGACGACGCACAGGATCTCTCGTTCGTCGAGGTTGAACGAGACTCCGTTGACCGCATGGACCGTCTTCTCCGACATCCGGAAGCGGGTCACGACGTCTTTGACTTCCAGGATCACCGTCATGCTTGCTGTCTCAACGAGCGAGTTCGCGAAGCCTCTGGCCGAGGAATCTCAACGGGTCGTCGCCGGTCAGGCCGGTTCGGCCGATGGGCGCTTAGGCCTTGAGACTGGCGTGTGGCCGGTGCCAATTGTAGCAGTGGCAGCCATCGCGGCTTGTGCCCTGCGTATTGCGGTCTGAGTGAAGGGTTCGGCTTTACTAACCACGTCTGCGCGATTGCAGGGCTGCTTGCGAACCGAAGAGATGACTTGCTATGTACTGACGGCGTATGAACTCAGACTTCCTCTGCGCTAGACCCTCTTGGGCTTCAGGGGCCGGCAGGACGATAGATCTCTGTGGCCTTTTTGAAGAGTTCAACACTAGCTCAACAACGGATGTTGCCGATGAACGTGGCCTCTGATCCGACTGGCGGATCGTTGGAGAAGATCTGTTGCGAGCGATCGAGCAAGAGTGGGAGAAGAGCGACGTTTAGCATCGGTGATGAACCCCAAAGGCGAGATAGTCCCACAGGAGGGATCGGAGGGAGCAAGTTCTCCGGCTGACTCGCCCACAAAGAAGCACCCCAAAAATCACTGTCAACAAAGAGGAGTTTCAGGCATCGTCTTTCATCGGACCGATTCCGCCTCCTTGCATAGTGGAGCAATAGTGCGGGACGCAGGTTAGCGAGCTTTTTCCAGCATGCTCTCTCCGTTGACGAACTCGCGAGGTGCCGATGGCGGGCCGTATCCGGCGGCGCGGCGGAGCCGACTCACGATCCATTTGTCCTTGCGGGTCACAATCACATCGAAGCGATCGGTAGCAAGGCGTTCCTGAGCTACTACAAGGACGCTGCCAGGATCGGTTGACGATGTATGGCTTTGGAGCAATGGCACGAACCATTCTGGATGAAGTGCTGGGCTTCCTCCCAACTTCATCCAGCATAAGTTGGCCCAAGCGGTGCGGGATCCTAACGGACTGGCCTACAACCGGACGGCGTTCCTGCCAGAACGGCAACCCATGTTGCAAGTCTGGGCCGCTACCCCTTCGACTCTGACACGTAGTTTTCCGTATCCAGAATGGCGGCACAAACCTGTGCGAGACTGGCCGGACGTTTTCCGTCTTCCCAAGCGAAGGCTAGGCTAGCGCCGATGTGCAGTGAATTCTTGCGCAGCCCACCAGCATGACCGTAACGCTTGTCGGCCTCTGCGCGGTATTCCGCCCACTCATGCTTTCCGATATCGGCTTCGACGATCGCGCCAATGTCGGAATGCCACATCGTGAAACCGCGGCCCGAGTATGTCGCTGCCGGCAAGGGGTCGTCACCCGCCTTGCCAAGGAGTGCTAATAGTGCGCTGTTGTCCTTTTCATGCTTGGCCCGGCTGCCGTTCTTGTCTTGTTTGTCTGCATCAGCATCGAAAATGACATATGTCGGGATTCTCATATGCCTTGCGATAACAAGTGGCTGAAGCAGCTCGCTTTTACCGTTTGCGGCTACGATGTGCCCGCCCAAATGTCGGAACTCATCTTCTTTATCGAGGAGATGCATAAAAGACCAGAGATAGGCAACATCCTCTAACCCTTCGACAAGTACAAGCCTACGAGTAAAGAACATTTCGTTGAGAGAAGGTTGCAAAGCTTGATGGATCTTCGCAAGCATTCCCTCTGGCTTTGCCGGCTGTGCGCCCGTGGCCGCCCCAACAGCCTGCGCGATTTCATTGAATGACAGATGGGAAACCGCAGAATGTCGTTGTCCGGGATCCTTGCGGATCATGCGAACATCTTCGAATCCTTGGCCAGAGACGAAAAGCGGATCATGAGTCGAGACAATGACCTGCGCATTGCCTCGGCTGAGAGTGTTGAGGACTGCAGCTAGGTGACGGGCCTGTGGCGGATGCTGATAGAGTTCCGGCTCCTCGCAGGCGAGAATGAGCATGGGCCCAGCGGCATCATCGGCCCCAGCGAGTTCCTGCAGCAGTGCCAGCAGATATGAGCGCTGAAGCCCATGACCGAAACGAGCAAGCTCGCCCTCGAATTCGCCTTCGCCGGCAAGAATGTGGGCCCAAGGCTCTTCGACACGCACCGATTTCTCAGGATCTTGTTTCCATTGAAGGCGCAAGCGCGCATCAGGGTGTGCCCACTCGGCGATGCGCAACTGGAGCGCCGACGAAATATCATCAAGAACGCTTTGGTTGCCGTCGAGAAGTTCTTGATATTGCTGTTGCATCTGCGTGCGCAGCATCTTGATTGTCTCGTCGAAATTTGTCTGTGAACGAACAGTGCGAGCAAGCAGTTTTCCGAGAGCCGAGTTTCGGGCCTCCACTTGTTCGGAAGTCGCGTCCTTGACGGCCGGGACATAAACCCACTGCACGTGCTTTTCGAGACGGTTCTTCCCTCTGGAGAAGCCGTAAAACTGATCCTCGCTGGGGATAAGTTCGCATTCATCCGGTAGAGCGGCCTCGAAATTACGCAGGGCCGTCACCATGGCGTCTTTGGTACCCGGCGCCAGCAAGTCCGGGTATGTTCCGCGGAGATCGTTATAGATTACCTTCAGTTCGCCAACCTTTTTGCCCCCGTCCAGCGCCTCGAAGAACGGCCTCAGCGCCGTCATGCCCAAGCGCTGCCCGTATTGTTTGACCTGCGCCTTACCGCTTGCCTCATCGAAGGTGGCAACGGCCGAAACGACCAGCCGTCCCTGCCGAACGTAATCGGAAAAATCGTCCTGGGCTTCTTTGCTCAGGTTGCAAAAAGTTACCGTGATCCGGATCGGAGCCTCAGTGTTCTTGCAGTGAAAATCTTCTTGTTCCAGTTGGCTGAGGTCGGTCGGCAGATTTTCAGATTCGCGGAAGAAGACGTTCAAGGCCGTTAGGACCGTCGACTTTCCGGCGCCGTTCGGACCGACAAGACAGGCGTAATTGTTGAAGGGAACGATCGCATCTTCAAATGAGCGAAAGTTTTCTATGTGGACAGATTCAATTCTCATTTCCTCGTCCCGAACCTACGCCGAGGCAAGCTCTTCGCTGCATTCTGGCTCAAGCGACAACTGCCGACCGCCGAGACCCTCGAAGAGTTGCTCCCGGCAGGTAAAGACAATCACTTGGACGTTTCGGGACGCCATGTTGAGGATGTCGAATATGCGTCCCATCCGCCGGTCGTCCGAAAACACAAGGGCATCATCAAGAACGACGGTCGCAGGGTGGCCCTGTTCGACCAGCATCTCCGCGAACGCAAGACGAACGAGGACGGCAATCTGTTCCTGGGTGCCCATGCTAAGGCGATTGAAGGCTTCCTCATAACCTGCTTCTCTCACCATGCCGGTAATCTGAAGGTTCTCATCAAGTTGGATGTCAGCACCGGGAAACAGAAGTTGAAGATACGGCCGAACACGGCTCAGCGCGGGCGACAAATACTGTTCCTTGGCTTCTTGCTCTGCCCCGCGCAAAGTCGATAGCAGGAGACTCAGGACCTGGACTTCACGGCCCTGCCGGCGCTTTTCTTCTTCCATGAGTTCAAGGTCACGGGCCTTTTGTGCGATGGCTTCGTCGAGTCCGGCACCTTCAGCGGCCTCGATGCGTGATTTGAGACCGGCCATTCTTTCCTTCAGATTTGCGCGTTTCTCACGTCTGTCCTCAAGAGCCCTTTCGAGGCGGCCGATACGTGCCTTCAATTGTGGCAGGGTCTCATCAGTGCGCTGCGCCTCAAGACCTGCAATAGCAGTTTTCTGTTCTGACAAGGCTGCACGTGCCGCTTCGATGGCGGACTGAAGCTCACTGTCAGAACGGTCTTTTTCCGCCTGAGCAACCTCGGCCTGAAGCTTTTCGAGCCGCTCCTTGCTTTCGTCGTGCCGGCCCTGAAGCGTACCGATTTCTGTTTGGAGCGCTCCTAAGAGATTCTCCGGCCCGCTCAAGGAAGCACGCGCAGCAGCCAGCGCACTTCGGGTCTCATCCGCATGATTTTGGGCTTTTTGCAATGCCGTTTCGGCCTCTTGACGCGCCGGCAGATCCTGCAAATCCAATTCGTTAATCTCGCGCTTCAGAACCTGCCTTAGACCTCCGATGTAGTCGGAGAGTGCCTGCGCCCCGGCTTCGTAGTCGTTCGTTGCGGGAGCGTACAACTCGGCCTCCTGACGGGCAAGGTTCGCGTCACCCAACAGCTTCTGACGCTTGGCATATTGATCTTCAGCATCGGCCACGTATTTGGCACCAGCGCCCTCCAGCACTTCCTTAAGTGCCGTCTTGGCATCGCGTTGCTGAAGAAGCAGCTTATCGCGATCCTTAATGGCCGGCTCGACCGTGATCCGGCCACGATCCGGAATGGTAATGGTGACAGGCTCGACAGCCTGAACGGACGATCGATCGGCGGTGAGTGGCTCCCTATCAACTTTGATGCCGGACAAGCCGTCCGCGGTCATGTCGAAAGTTACGAGCGTTGCTGCCGCATTGAGGCGACTTTGAACGGTCTCCAGTCTTTGCGCGGCTTCTAGTATTTTCTGGATGGCTTTATCTGTAACCAGTATGGTGGCGGCAGCCTGTTGGGCCTTGCGTTGGCGTTTTTCGGCAGCCTGGGCCTTTTCGAACCGCCTCTCAAGATCACGGTGTCGGGCCTGATGCTCTACAGTGCCGAGCACGCGGCGATAACGGGACACCGTTTCGTCAACCTGAGTGACGGTCGCTTCCGACTGGCGCACATCGGCACGCAATGCATCGACCCTGGATCGCTCCTCCTTTTCCTCCTGACGTATTCCATCCAGCCGCTTTCCGGCCTCTTCGAGGGCAGCTTCTTCGGTTTTGATGTTTGCCTTCAATTGCTTGCGGGCGACTGCCGCCTGCTCGGCCTGCTCGACTGTTCGTTTCCGGAGTTTCAGTTCAGTTGACGCAGCCTCTATGCGGGCTTCCAGTTCGGCAAGATAGCTATACCGTTGCCTCGCCTCAGCAAGCTCCTTCTCGTCCGCCTTATCACGGTCGCCAGTTGTGAGGCGCTCCAGGGTCTCCTGAACTTCTTCAAGATCGTTCAATGTCTGTGTCAGGTCTTTACGGCGGGTGCGTAAGCAATCAAGTTCGTCGCGCACTCTCTGAACACTCTCCATCAGCTCTTTGTACGCACCCCGCGGCCGGTTGGTGTTGCCGGTGATAAACTCGCTGAGCTGTTTCTCGATGGCCTGCGGCAGTGCGCGCCCCCGACGACCTCCCAGTACGGTGCCGACTTCCGCTTCAAGAGCACTGTGAAGGCTCGAGCGCGCTCTCTCAGGTAGAGCAAGCGCAGTAAATGATTGCCCCTGCTGTACCCAGAGGACATTCCACATTCCAAGCGTTTCCGGCTTCGCTCCGGTCTTCCCGGGCTCGTCGAAGACGAGCAAATCGCGGAGGGTATCTTCGGCGGCATCGCCTTCCAAACTGCGTCCGTCCGGACATGACAGTCGGGCATACGGTTTTTTGATGAAGCGCTTCGTGATTCGGTAGAGGCCGTCATCAAGCTCAAAAGCCAGTTGGACCACCGGCGCGGCCTGGTTCCGGTCGTTCTGCAGTGCCATGATGGGCTGGGCCTTAGAGCTGTATTTCTCGAAGAGGACTGCGCGAAGGGCGTCGAGCAAAGTCGATTTGCCCATCTCGTTGGGACCGACCACGACGTTGAGGCCATGCTCAATACCTTCGAGGCGTATCGGGGTCGTAAATTTCTTGAACTGGTTGACGGCGAGCGATCGGAGTTTCATCGCTGCTCTGCCTGCAGTTTTCTATGCTCAATATAAAGACGTTGCAGCGCTGCGGCGGCGATACCGCCATCACTTTCGCTTTCTTCGGCGAGTCGCTTCAACTCATCGGCGGCCGTGCGCACGAAACCTCCCCGGTCGATTCGATCCAGATCTTCGGCTGTGGGCTGTGGGAACAGGCGGCGATCATCGACGCGCATAAAACAAAACGCGGCCGATACGCCGTCTACAATTTGTTCCTCGAAATATTGCCGGTTCTCCAACGACAGCGCACCTTCCACCGACAGATGGATAAGCACCCGATCCAGTTCGTCAGCGATATCCCGCAGCTTCTCGGCAAGGTAGTCGATGTCCGCTCGGCTATTAACCTGCTCTAACAGCGTTATCCACCTGTAATATCCCGTCGCGATGGGTTTCACGGTAGGGACCGCATGCGGCCCCTCGATGTCTACAAGTAACGCCTGACCACCGTCGATCACATCAAAAGCGTCGATTTCAGGTGTACCGCTATACCAGCACCGATCGTTGATCTGCTTCTGGCCATGCCAGTCGCCCAACGCTAGATAAGTGAGGTGGGCGCGAGTTGGCCGGTCTGGGGTGATGTAATTTGGAACGTCCTTGCCGTCGGAACCGAATCCCTTAACGCTGCCGTGAGCTAGCCCGACGCGAATGAGACTTTCGGGCAAGTTCACGTCGTCCATATATGCCGTGAGATCTGCGAGCGTTCGACGATGAAACAGGGGTGCCGGCAAGAGGACGGCAGCCTCGTCCTGAAGCATCACCGGCTCCGGCGTGATATGTACTCGTACGTTGTTGGGGAGTCCTTTGCGGAGAAGCTGATCCCAGAGACCGTTGGGGCGATGCGGATCATGATTGCCTGGTAACAGATGCCACTGTGTGCCTGGGAATCCTCGCATCCGTTCCAATGGCTGGTTAAGCGAGCGGGTCGACAGCGCCTCCATGTGGTAGACATCGCCCGCTACGAGGATGTGGGTAGCCCCATGCGCTTCCGCAAGCTCTCCCAGCCGCGTTATGGCACGGAGGCGGGCCTCCTGGAGAAGCCCCATCGTCGCATTATCGACAAAGCGGAAGACCTTCCCGATCTGCCAGTCCGATGTATGGATGAACTTGAGCGTCATCGTTTTTCCCATACCCGACCCGACGCTTTGTCCGAAGCTGCAACACTCACGCTAATTTTACCTGGCCCCTCTGCCTTTCTCGGCAGCGAGCTCATTGGTAAGGCTCGGTCCCGTGCTGATCTGCACTCTTAAGTCCCTGATCGTCTCAAGAGCAATCCCCGATGAATGAGCGGCGGCTCGGTCGAGGCGCTCCCGCATGTCTTCGTCGGCCGCATTCTTCCACGGTTTGACTGGAATGTACCTAGTTTGCTCGTAAGCTTCCGCGAGGATGGTGGGGCTTGTCGTCTTGAAGTCCAGAACTGGCAATGTGGCCAACTCGGCCTGAGAGAATGACGGATTCGCCCGCATTGTCCCCTGCCTCATGAGGAATCCGAGTGCTCAGAGCGTGCTGTTGCGTTAGGTACAAAGAGCCTTCGCTTCGTCCAGGTCAATCGTCCGGTCCTGGACGGGAACCCAAATCGAACCAACTGCGGGGCAGTCGCTGAATATCGTAAGCACCTAGTCAAAATCAGTTCTGAATATCGCTGCCGATCCTGTATTCTCCTCACTGCCTCCAGGTGAGGTGGATTTGTCCGTTATTCCGGCGACAGGGCGTATCCCTTCGCGGTCAACCCAGGCAGCCCATTATTTGTAATGTCGTGGTCGGAACTACCATACGACAGGCGTGTTGCCACAGGGATTGTATTGTGATCATTGAGGTACTCGTCGGCGGTGTCACACGACTATCTCTTGATTCTACCGCCATCGCTTTTTCCTAGCTCAAGGCGTCAGCCACGGCTTCCCAGACCGCGGCCTCACGTATGCCACCGGCCTCTCCAGCCGCACCGGCGCCATCCTCCACGCTGATGCCCAATAGGGGGCGCTGCGCCCCTTATCACAAAGCCCCGCATCTTCTTTCGATCGGGACATGATCGGAATGCCCGCGGGCCTCCCTAGTGAAATCATCGGCCGCTACCAAGCCCGCAAGAAAGCCATGCAAGCTTCCACAGCGCGGGTCGCCGAGAAACGCGCGGTTCTGGAGGTCGCCCGCACAACGAGCCTCTCCCGCCATACCGTCGCCCGCCTCCGATGCGAAGAGTAATCTGCTTCTTATTCGATGTCGTCCAGATAACCAGTCAACGGAATCATCGGGAAGAGCGTCGTAAACGGCCCGGTCGGGTTTGCTCTCAGTCCGAGAACGAGCACTCCGGTCTGCGTTCCTGTCCCTGCCTGGCCTGATATCTCGACCGAACCGACCTCCCCTATGAGTTCGAGGAGTTCACGGCGCTGGTTCTCGGCGAACGAAACTGCTAACGCTAGGATGGACGCAACGGCGCCCATGACTGCTCTTTTCATGATCCGCTCCTCGTATCGGCAGGTCCGGGTGACGGGCTGTTTGTAAGCACCATGTCGGTGAAACAAGGCGGGGACCCGACTCTTCAGCGCGACTCACGGGAGCTACGCGAGGCCTGCGTCGTTCGACTGTCGTATACCGCAGGCAGCCCGGCATACGGGTATCACCGACTGATGCTTGCAGGTTCAGAATACCGCAGACTTGGCAGTGATACGCTGGGAGCGGGAGCAAGGTTTCAGAGGTACACCTGAATGGGTGGTTAGGTCCAGTAATCAATGTTATTGCCGTCTTCTTGTTGTGGGACCAGGGAGGGTTTTGGTTGATCAGCGCGATATGTGCTGGTGTGGTCGGGTTCTGGTCATGGGGAGTCATGCACAACTACGCAGTCGAAGAAGCGAAAAGGCGGTCCGACTATACCGGCGAATTCTATGACTTGACTCCTGAAGAAGCCGCTGCGGTGCCCGATTGGTTGGCTAAAGTTAATTTCGCTGCCTTCGCTGTCGGGGTAGTGTTGCTCATCGTGGGGTTCATCGTCTAAAGAGGCATCGGCCGCAAGCCGGTGAGCGGCTTGTCAAGTTAAATAGAGAACTTCCCTCAGTTTCCTCGGTCAAGGCCGAGACGACAACCTGTTGAAAGTTCACATCTAATACGGGCTTTCGCAATCGAGCAGGGCCAATACCTCGGCGCAATGCCGCTGCTGCTCGATCGCGAGAAGCCTTTGTGCGGCCTCGCGGACCTTGCCGCCATCGACGAGGCGGCCGGCGAGTTGCTCGAACTTCGTCACGAGTTCCGCTTGGGTCATCGGCCGCGCCGGTGACCCCCATGCCTTTTCGATGCGGCGCTTGACGGTCTTGCCGGACCGCAGTCGGATTTCCACCTCGACCGGCCAGTCGCGCGGATAGTTCTTGTCCATGCCTTCTCCCGCGACGACCTTCACGCGGGAGACCAAGTCGTGCAAGGCGGGGTCCCGCAGGCGCCTGGCCGAGTACTGCTCCCAGGTCAGTTGCCGATCGAGAATGCCGGCGGCGACGGAGTAGGGAAGTGAAAGCTGGCAATCGTAGATCGTGCTGTTGACATCCGTGTAGTGCCCGCCGGTGAACTTGACGGCGTTCGAGTAGGTGGAGACAAGCACGTCCTCGACGTCTTCGGCTCTGATGTCATGCCGAGTGGCCAGATTGATGGCCACTTCGGCGGGGCCCTGGTCCAGCAGGCCGGTCGGATAGGGTTTGAAAGCCATGTCCCGGGCGTACCAGGTTTCCCCCAATCCGTCCGTCAAGGCTTCGGGGTTCGGCTCGAAGCTCGTGATCCGAATGAACGCGTGATGCCGCGGCGGCTCGCCTTCAAGAGGTCCGGCGGTCATGCCCAAATCAGCCATCAGCGCCGCCTGGATGCCGCTCATTGCCGACTGCCCGCCATGGACCGGCTTCACGGTATAGCCCTTGAAGATGCCGTCGCCGTTCGAGATCGGCAGAATATGGCCGGCGATGCCCAGGGCGTTCGCCATCTTGTCGTTGCCGAATCCCAACAGATGCCCCACGGCGGCGGCGACGCCGATCGTGTTCACCGTTCCCGTAGCTTGAAAACCCATGTGCCAATGCGTGGGCTGCACGGCCATCCCCGCCCGTCCGGTCGCTTCGTAGCCCACGGCGATCGCCGTCAGCAGGTCTCTGCCGCTTGATCCCTGCGCTTCGGCGAACGACACGGCGCCCGGCACGATGCTGGAGCCGGGGTGCGTCTTGGCGGTGGCGTACATGCAGTCGGACTGGTCGAGAACTTCGGCCAGCGATCCGTTCGCGAAGGCCGCCGAACGAGACGAGGACTTCAAGCCGAATCCCAGAACGGTGGATTCCTCGCGGTCGCCGAGTCTCCGGACGTAGTCCGCAAAGAGCAAGTCGTCGTTTTCCCGGAGGTAGGCCGCGCCCCCGAGAATGACGCCCAGCGCATCCAGCAGACAATGCTTGATCGTGTTGGCGACATCATGCGGCAACTGATCGCGGGTCAGTTGTGAAAGATAGTCGGCCATTTTGGCAGTGTGGTTCATATACAGGCACTCCTGGGCCTCATGAGGTTGTTCACGGTCATTCCGGAATCACGGGCAAGACGATATGCGACTCGTGCCAGGGGTCGTGGAAGATCTTGTTGTGAGCCACGAGGGTATGCGTGTGTTGCCCGACCGGCTCTCCCGTATTCGGGTTGATGTCAAAGCGCGGAAAATTCGAGCTGGAGATATCCACACGGATACGATGGCCGGCCTGGAAGAGGTTGCTCGTGGGTTCTAGGATGATCTCGAAGGGGTAGACCGCTCCCGGGTCGAGCAGTTTCGCTTTGCCGGAACGGTCGCGGTAACGGGCGCGGACGATGCCTTCCGTGATGTTCATGTGATAGCCGTCGGGATAGTCGTTGCCGGTCGGGTAGATATCGAGGAGCTTGGCGGTAAAGTCGGTGTCCATCGCCGAGGAAGAAGCCCATAGCTTGACGGTGATCGGGCCGGTGACTTCGACGTCCTGCTCGAGGGTCGCCGTCTGGAAAGACAACACGTCCTGACGCGCCGACAGGGGCAGATAAGGGGGTTTGCACGCGAAGCCGCCGGGATGCTCAGCCTGATGCATCGCGCCCTGCACGGCGAGGTTCCGCAATCGCGTCATGGGCGGCGGATCGCCATGAACGCCGGGCTCCATCGGCACGATCTCGGCCAGACCCGAGAGGCTGCCGCTGATCGTCGGAACCGGCTGGTTCGGATCATAGAGATACCCGCTTGGCGAACCGCCGCTGCCGGGCCTTTGCGGGCTCAACGTTCCGTCTCCGTGCAAATAGTAGTTCGTGTATCGCGTGCGGGCCAGGGGCCATTCGTATTCATCACGCCAGCGGCCCCCATGGTCGAGCCGCCCTTCCGCGTTCCTGCGTCCGCTGCCGCCTCCCATCACGAACATCTTCACCGGCGGCTCCTCGTCCACGCCGTTGTCGATACCCTTGAGCCAACGGTCGAACCAGCGCAGCCGCCAGGCGTTGCGATGTTCGGCCAGGTTGCCTTTCAGGCTCGCCTCGGGGCCGAAATCCACATCGCCGGAATACGTCAGCTCGACCGTGTCGTCGCCGTGAATCCACGGTCCCATGAGGATCTTGATGGGACCCTTCTTTCGCCGGGAGAGCTCCATGAAGTGGATGAACATGGCGCGCGGCCAAGAGTCGTACCAGCCGCACACCAGGTAAACGGGCACATCCGAATGCTCGTCATAATGCGCTTCGATGTTGAAACCCGGCTGATCCCAAAAGGGTTCGTGGTCGCCGCGCGTCATGAAATCGATGACGAAGCTCTCATAGTTCGGGATGAGAGCCAGCGGCGATTGGCCCCGCTTGAGGGGCAGACGCCAGAGCCAATCCCCCATCCGCGCTCCTTCGAGCGCCTTCCTGATGGCGGGGTTGTCCCGTGCTTCCTGGCTCATCAGGCCGAACCAGAACCCCGCGGTGAGGAACTTGAGTTGGAAAGCTCCATCGTGGCGCAGGCCGTACTCGTAGATGTTGGATGGTCCCTCGGTAGGGATCATCGCCGCCAGATTCTTGGGGTTCTGGGTGGCCATGGCGCTTTGCACCTGGGAGCCGTACGAGACGCCGAACGTGCCGATCTTGCCATCCGACCAGGTTTGCCGCCCGACCCATTCGCAGGTGTCATAGCCGTCTTCGGCCTCGTTGATGAAGTGGTAGTAGTCGCCCTCGGAGTTGAATCGGCCCCGGCAATCCATGATGATTCCGACGTATCCGCGTTTGCAGAAGTATTCCGCGTGGCCGCCGTAGTGGATGTCCGACTTGTTGTAAGGGGTGCGCTGCATGACGCTCGGCCATCGTCCTGCCACGGCTTTCCCGTCGATGGCCGGGAAATAGATGTCCGCCGCCAGGCGAACGCCGTCTCGCATCGGCACCATGACGTCTTTCGCGATCAGGACTCCATATCGAGGTTCCGAAAGCTTGTCCCGGCAGCTCTCGAATGAATCCGCCGGCGTGTTTTGTGTCGCTTCGTTTGGCATCAAGAAACTCCCTTGGTTACAGTTCACCTGCGTTTCTCACCACCTGACAGCCTCGGCATACGATAACAAGGCCGTGATTCGTGTTTCGTGTCTCGTGATTCGTGAAAACCATTGGCGGGGCCTGGTTCGCTCCAGAAAGAAATGTCTGACGGCCGGCGAACCGTAATGGCCGTGATTCGTGTTTCGTGAACCGAGGGGTGAAGGAGGCGGTATGGCCGCATACGCCTGCGCGCGGCAAGCGGCGCGCGCCTCGTCCTGACGGCCCTCTCATGTACTTCGCCTCGCCACGTGGTGAGAAATACAGGTGTATCGCATGGGAAAATGATTCTGACTGACTTCTATAGGCTCCGTAGCCGTGATCGGGGATCCAGCACATCCCGCAACCAGTCCCCCATCATGTTCAGGCCCAGCACCGTGATCGTGATCGCGATTCCGGGGAATGTGGCGTACCACCAGGAGTTCAGCATGTGCAAGCGGCCTTCGGCAAGAATGTTGCCCCAACTCGGAGTTGGCGGCTGCACCCCCATTCCCAGGTAGCTGAGAGAGGCTTCGACGACGATCATCCAGGCTGTCTGCAAGGTTCCGACGACGATGAGAGGCGTGACGACCTGCGGAAGCACGTGCCGCACCACGGTGCGCGTCGCGCTGCATCCGATGGCCCGGGCGGCCAGAATGTAATCGCGTTCCCGGATCGACAGTACTTCTCCTCGCGTGACCCGGGCATACGTGACCCAGCCCGCAAAGCCGAGCGCGAGCACGGTGTTTTGGAGGCTCGGACCCAGCAGATAGCTCAGCACCAGCGCCAGGAACAGGAACGGGAACGAATACTGCACGTCGGCGATGGCCATGATGACCTCGTCCACGCGGCCTCGCGAATAGCCTGCGATCAATCCGACCGGTATGCCGATCAAGGCCGAGAGCAATACCGCCGACACGCCGACGATGATCGAAGCACGGCCGCCGAGGATGATCCTGCTGAACAGGCACCTGCCGAACTGATCGGTTCCCAGGGGGCGGGACAACTCTCCTCCTTCCTCCCAGAAAGGGGGCTGGAGGCGCAGGTTCAGGTCCTGCTGGAATGGGTCATGGGGAGAGACGTACTGGGCAAACAGCGCCGCCGTCAGCACCAACAGGACGACGGGGACTCCGAACAGCGCCCCGGGGCTTCTGAGCAGCCTCGGCAGACGGTTGCTCAGCCCGGAAGGCTCCCGCCGCATGGCCGGGGAGGGCTCGCCGCCGTGGCTCACTCGTGCCTCCCTGTCGATTTGCCGATGGCCTTGCGGCTCAAGCTGCCTCCTCTTTATTGGGGTCACGCATATCTGATACGAGGGTCGATCCAGGCATAGATCATGTCAACGACGAAGTTGGTCACGACCACGGCCACGCCGAAAACAACGGACGCGGCCTGGACCATCGTGAAGTCTCGCAGCGAGATTGCCTTGTAAGCCAACGAGCCGATCCCCGGCCAATCGAAAATCGTCTCGACGACGACGGCTCCTCCCAGCAAACGAGAGAGCAGCAGACCGAGCATCGTGATCGCGGGAATCGCCGCGTTTCTCAGCCCATGGCGGATGACGACGACGGTTTCCGGCAGTCCCTTGGCGCGGGCCGTCCGGATGTAATCTTGCGACATGACGTCCATCATGCTCGACCGCAGCAAACGAGCGACGCTCGCCGTGGGGTAGGTGGACAAGCAGAAAGCGGGCAGGATGAGATGGCTCAGGTCTCCGCGTCCGGTGGCCGGCAACCAGCCGAGTTGCACGGCGAAAATCAGCATGAGAACGATTCCCAGCCAAAAGACGGGCACCGACTGTCCCAGGAGCGACAGGAAGATCGTGAAGTGATCGACCAGCGTATGAGGTTTCAATGCCGCAACGATTCCCAGAATGGAGCCGATGACGGCGGCAATCGCCAGAGCGGCGAAGGTGAGCTCGAGCGTCGCGGGTAAGCGCCCCAGCAACATCGGCAAGGCCGGTTGGCGGAACCGGAACGAGTGCCCCATGTCGCCTTGCAGCGCCGAAAACAGGAAGTCCGCGTACTGGATGTGGATGGGACTGTCGAGTTTCAGAAACTCCCGCATGGCTTGCTTTTCCTGAGGGGTGGCCATCCCGGATTGCGAAAACAGCAGCTCGACCGGATCGCTGATCATCCGCAAAGCGAAGAAGAACGTCGTGGCGACCAGCCACACGACGATGACCGCCCGGATGAAGCGTTTGAAGAAATACCGCTGCATGGTTGCGACGTTCCGATCCGCCTCAGGAGACAGCCGGGAGCTGGAAGCTAGCCTGCATTTCTCACCACATGACGGCCGAAGCACGCGATAAGACCGCCATGACTTCGTTGCGCTTGCTTGCCGTGCTCGATGTACTTTCAAGTACACCTGTGCGCGCCAAGCGGCTCGCGCCTCGTCCTGACGGCCCTCTCACGGCCTTCACCTCACCTCGTGGTGAGAAATGCAGGCTAGCGGCCCCGAGCCTGTCGAGCGATCAACTCATCGACCTTTGCCAGCAAATCAGAAATGTCGTTATCCCCGGGCAGGGCCGTTCTTGCTCGTTGCAGTCGGCTGCGCGCCCGTTCGAGCTCGCCTTCACCCGCCCAGAACAGGCCCACCAGGAAGAGCAGCTTCCCATCGTTGGGGTTCGCCTCCGCGGCCAGGTCCGCGTAGGCCCGCGCCCGCTGCGTTTTGTCCCACATGACGTAGAGCTCGAACGCGCCGGCGAGCGCCCTGGGATGAGAAGGCCACAGATCGAGCGCCCGCACGAGAGCGGCTTCTGCCTGGGCGAAGTCTTCGAGACGGAGAAACCCTCGTCCGGCGAAGAGAGCCACTTCGTAGCTGTCACCGCCCGACTCCAGAGCTTTTCCCAGCTCATGGCGAGCCTCCTCGCGGCGGCCCAGTTCCGCCAGCGCCAGACCGAGGGTTGCGCGCGCCATGGCCAGCTCGGGATCGAGTGAAAGAGCCGTCCGGAACGTTGTCACCGCGTCCGCGAACTTGTGCTGCTCCTGTTGAACCATGCCGAGGTGGTAAAGAGCCTGGACGTTTTCCGGGTCAATTCGTACAGCCTCTATCAGTTGCGTTTCGGCGAAGCGGTAGTTGCCGGTTGCGATCGAGTTCGCCGCACGGGCGATGGTGTCGAGCGCATCGTTTCTTGCCTTGAGAGACCGATAGATATTGCTTTGATTCCTGGCCTCTTCGGCATCACCCAGGCGCCGGTGGACCAGGCTCAAGCGGTAGCGGGTCTGAACGTGCTCGGGATCGATGGTAACGACCTGGGCGTAAGCTTTCAGAGCCTGCGGCAGTTCACGATCCTGCTCGTGGATTCGTCCCAGCACGTAGTGGGCGTCGGCCGACTTCGGGTCCAAGGAGATGGCTTTCGCCGCATCGCGATGGGCTTCTTCCTGGCGGCCGAGCGACATCATCAGAGTCGCGCGGCGGGAGTAGGGTCCGGCCTGGGCGGGATGGGCTTCGATGACCTTGGTCCACTCGGAAAGCGCTTCTTCCCGTTGGTCGGCCAACTCCTTCGCCAGCGCCAGCGAATAGTGGTACTGGAAGTTGGCCGGGTCGAGGAGGTGCGCCAGCCGATATTGCCGGGACGCTTCAGGGAACTTGCCGGTGTTATGGAACAGATTCCCTGCGTTGTAGCGCATCGCGGCATTGCGCGGTTCGTTCTTCAGCGCGGTTTCCATATGAACGAACGCTTTTTCCCAGTCTTCGATACGCGCATAGTTGACGCTGAGCAGATGATGCACGCCGCTGTGCCCGGGCGCCAGCTCGATCGCCCGCAACAGGTAGTTTCGAGAGATATGCAGCTTGCCTCGCCGGTCATTGACGGCAGCCAGACGGATGTAGGGCTCGACTTGATCGGGCGCTGCCCGCAACGCTTCCAACGCGGCGGCTTCGTTGCCGTCAGCAAGTGGTTGCGCCTGTCCGGGAAGGGGTTGCGAGGGCAACGACTGGCCGCCGGCAGCGCACGCCAGCGGGAGCATCAGAGCGAGCCCGATCAGTTTGTTCATACCGTGCCGGCCGCGGCTACAGTGCGGCGGTTTTCATGGTAGCGAGCCCGATGCCGGTAGCGCCGAAGCGGTTGCCGACGTAGAACATCCAAAGCTCGTCCCCTATCTCGATCACGTTGGAATAGGATTGATTCTCCGAATCGAACTCGCCCGGGCTGTGCGGAAACAGCTCTTCGTCGAAGTAGGGTTTCCAATGCACGCCGTCCTGCGACCGGGCGTATCGCAGCCGGTAACCGTGCCCGTCCATCATGAAGACGCTGAACCACATGTGGTAGACGCCGTCGATGATGAGCACGGAGGGTTTGGAGACGACCGCCTCATAGCCTTCCACCTGCTCCTGGCGGGCGCGCAAGGCAGGCTCGGGGTCCTTCACCCATTCGATGCCGTCTTGCGACACGGCATGGCCGATGTGGACGATGCCGCGGTTGCGTTCGTTGAAGATCTCGTAGCGCTCCCCCGCGGTGTACCACATCTCATACTTCTCCAGGCCCGTTTGCAGCACGCACACCGAGCCGGTCAGACCGGCGTCGTAAGAACCGGGTTCTCCCAAGGGCAGCAGCGGCTCCCTGATGGTTTCCCACGTCACTCCCTCGTCGCGGCTGATCGCCAGAGAGGTGCGGTTCGACAACTCGCCGGGAGGCGCCCACGAGCCCCATACCGCGTAATACATCAGCCAGCCGCCCTCTTCCCGCGGAAGCACCCAGGGGAAGCTGGGACCTCTGTCACTGAGGTTGCCGGTCGGGGAAGGGCGGAGAAGAGGCTCTTCACTCAACAGTTCCCAATCGTGAGGATTTTCCGGGGACGCCTCGGCCGCAAAGAGATAGTGGTAACCCTCCTTGTCGCCAGTCCAGAAATACAGCCGCAGCCGGCCGTCCTTCAACTTCACGACCGACGGGGCGGAAAGCCGGTTGCTCGAGAGAGGACCGGCGAACCCCGGTGCGAGAATCCGTCCTTGTTTCACCCAGGGTTGCAGCCGTTTCTTTTCTTCCTTCGCTCCCTGCGATGCCTCTTCGGCCGGAGTGCAGGCCCCACCGAGCGTGAGGACCAGCAGGCAAGCAAGGGAACGGATGTTGAGCCGTATCAATGTAGTCCTCCTCAAGCCGTCGTAAGAGCCAAGTCCTGCACCGCGGGCGAGAAATCACGATCTTCGGTTTCCAGTCTCGCTCGAATCTGGAGAAAAGCGGCGGTTTCGTGTTTCACCTCCGAACCCGTAGGGTGCGGGTGGGGATCGGACCAGCCGCTCCAGGAGGCATCGGGGGTTTTCGTGTTGCCGGCTCTGGTCTGGATGCGAACCCGCGCCAAGGGCCGTCCCTTGGCATAACCGAGCGACCCGTAGCCGTCTCCGCAGTACCACATGTGATGCTCGCCGTCTACGTGCAACACTTCCGGATACTCCGCCATCTTGCTGTCCCACCCGGACTCCGAAGGGCCGACCACCGGGTTTTTCGAGAAGCGGTCCCACAAGATGCCGTCTCGCGATTCGGCGTAGCAGATCCGGTAGTCGCCCGCCTTCCGGCCTTCCCCGTACCCCTTCGCGCTGTACCACATCTTGAAGAGGCCGTCTTCATGAAGGACGTGGGGCGCGGCCGCCAGGAAAGCTTCGGCCTCGATATAGGGATTGAACGACAACACCGGATTGCGCTCGAACTTCTTCCAGGAATGACCGTCTTCCGACGTCGCCAGACAGACGCTTGCCAGGTAAGGAACCTGCGCGATGCCTCCGTACCACATCATCCATTGCTTGCCGGCACGCAGAACACTGCACGAACTGGCCGAGAAAGCGTCATAGCTCCCCGCGGGGCCGTGAGGGATCAGCGCTTCGTTCGAGGAGCGCCGCCACGTCAGACCCCCGTCATCACTTTCGGCGAGGCCGATCTGATGAACCGGCATGCGGCCCTGCTTTGCGGTCGGATGATAGCCCACATAGTACATGTGCCAGTGCGTGTCGGTGACGGGGACCACTTCCGGTCCGATGACGCCGTCTTCGTCAAACGCTCCCGGCGCGCCGGCCGTCAAGACGGGCTTGGGATGTTTCTTCCAGCGGTGCGGATCTGACACAGGCGCGGCGGCCATCCCGACGGCGGTTTTCGATCCTTTCGGACGCGAGCCGTAGTAGAGGCGGAACTCGTCACCGGCCCGCAGGAGGCTGGGCGAGGTGAGGCTGCCGGCATCCCAGTTGCCGGGCGGCGGCGGCCCGAGAATCGGATTCCGAGGGTGCTTCTCCCAAGCGAGGGGAGCCGTCCAGCGCTCCCGCCAGCTCAGGCGCAGCGAAGGCATGCCCTTGACTTCGATGGGTTGCGAAAGGAACGAGCCGGCCGGCCGGTGGGAACCGCCGGATCCCTTCGCCAGCGTGATGCCGTCGTGAGCGGCGTTGACTTCGGTGTCCTCGAAGACGCCTTGCCGTAACCGGTCCGGAGTCGGATGGAACAGGACGCGGCGCCCGCGTTTCGCGCCCGCGGCGGCTGGCGGCGAGGCGTGGAGCGGTCTTGGAGCCGAAACCGCGGCCGATGCCATGGCCGCAGCGGTCCATAGAAATGCCCTGCGGGATGTCATGCTTGTTTCGGCGGACTCATCTCACCCGGGTTTGTACGATCCTGCGAAGAAAAGAACGAAGAAACGACGAGAAAGCAACAACAGGACCGGGCCGCAAGCAGCAGCCGCTCGCGCTGCCGCTTGCCGACCCCGGACCCGTCTGTACTGCAATCGTCGCCAGCGTTTCCCTGTCCGCTCAGAAACTCAACTTGAGCGAGAATTGAATGCGGCGCGGTTCGAAAGCCTGAGTGACCACGCCGCGCCCGCCCGAGCGCATGTTGCGGTTCGGGATGCTGAAATTCGCATGGTTGGGCAGATTGAAGGCTTCGGCCCGGAATTGCAGCCTCAGCTCCTCGGTCAGCATGAAGTTCTTGTAGAGGCCGACGTCGATGCTCACGTTTCCGTCGGCGCGGACGATGTTCCTCCCGGCGTCCCCCCACTCGAACAGCCCCGGCAGTGTAAAGCAGTCGGTGTCGAACCATCGATTCAAGCTCGGGTTCGAGAGCCTCCCGTCGCAAAGCCGATCGGGGCGGCCCCCTCCGGCGCCGTTCGTACGACTCCCATGGCTCACCGTGAACGGGTAGCCGCTCTGGAGCGCAATGATGCCCGTGAGCTGCCAACCGCCCAGGATGTAGCTCGCAGGCCCGGTCTCGAACATGCCGTGTCCCGGACCCCAGGGAAGCTCCCAAACATAGTTGAAGACGAGCCGCTGAGGAATATCGAAAGCCGAAACCCCCCGTTGCGATCCGTGGACGTCAAACGGGTTCTCCGCGCCTGATCCGTCGCCTTGCGACCCGACGTCGGTGGAAGCGTGGTCAATCGACTTGCTGACCGTGTAGGACAACGCAAAACCCACACCCTGGGAGAACCGCTTCTCCAATCTAGCCTGCAAGGAGTGATAGGAGGAGTTGCCGCCCGTGTAGAACGAGCGCACCAGGCCTACCCTGCTGTAAGGCCGGCGCTGCTGACAATTGCCCGGGCCGGGCGGACAGATGTTTTCCCCGTAAAACACCGTCTGCTGACGGCCTGCCGAACCGACGTAAGCCACGTCCAGCAGCAGGTCATCTTTCAGGGTGTGCTGAAAGCCCTGGTTCCACATCATGATGTAGGGGTTCTTCAGCCCGACCAGCGGCCTTGCCTTCCACAGCGTGGTCGAAATGGTCCGGGCGGCGCCGGTGAAACCGACGTCCCAATTGATGGTCGGGATTTCCGGATCGATGTTGGGACCCTGGCTGGGGAAGAACAGGAACGGCGAACTGAAGCTCGAAAGGCTTTCATGACGCGTCGGATTCATCCCGTTGAAGATACCGAACGCGCCTCGACTGACGGTCTTGTTGCTGACCTGATAGGCGTAACCGAATCGCGGCGCGAGATTCATCTTGTCCGCCTGGTAGAGCCCGCGATTGGGCGTGGTGCGAAAAGGAAAAGGAGGGTGGAAAGGCGAAGTCGCCCCCGTATTCGGATCCTTGATCACCAGGGGAGCGTTGTCGGGATAAATGACCTCCCCGGTGGCCGGGTCCCAACTGGCGACACGGTCCTGCTTGTCCTTCAGGGGTTGCGCATAGTCGTACCGCAGACCGAGGTTCAACGTGAGTTTCGGAGTGATCTTCCAGTCATCCTGGAAGTAGATGCCGTGCTGCTGTCCATAGAGGTAGTTCGCATCAAAGACTTCCCATTTGCTCACTCCGTTCAGGTCGCCTAACAGGAATTGCGCGAAAGCGTCTCCCGGGCCGGCCGCCTGGCTCAATCCGGTGTATTGACCGCTGGCGCGGTAATTCCCCGGGCAGAAGCAGAACTGGAGAAAGCCGTTGATCAACTGACCGCTCCACCCCATTTTCATGCTGTGGTTGCCCTTGTTCCAGGTGAACGAGTTGGCCAACTGGTAGACCGAATTCCAGTAGATGCTGGTTCGGCCTTCGGAAGGGAAGTTGTATCCGGTAACTCCCAGGGTCGGCCAGGCGGCGAACCTCTCCCGGTTTTCCGAGCCCGGAATGCCCCACCTCTCCGCTTCGAACAGTGTCCCCTGGTTGCGCCCGATCTCGTTGTGCTGGTAGCGGACGAACCCGCCCCGAATCTCGTTCAGCACATTGGGAGAAAAGATGTGCGTATAGGCGAAGCTCATGTGCTGGGAGCGGTCATCGAACCGCGCTCCCCCGACGTCTTGAAAACCTCCCGTGCCCGTCCCTACGCCGGATACGCCGCCGACCGACGGGAAAGCGCTTTTGCGGTCGGTGATGTTGTAGCTGAACATCAGGGTGTCGTTCTCACTGAACAGATGATCGAATCGCCCGTTGTATTGATTGATGTCATCCAGGGCGCTCGCATTGGTGACCAGATTGCGCGCGGGGTCGCCGGGGTTGTTGACGGGATCCACAAACGTCATGATGTCTGCGGAAACCGGATGGATGCGGTCCCTCGGGATCGTGTTGTTGGGGAAAGGCAGCCGCTCGCGGGTCTCCGGATTGAAGGTGCGCGGGTCGTGGATGATACCGAACCTGCCGGGGTCGAAAACCCCATTGCGCTGCTCGTCGGTCGGCACGATGTTGACGGCCGTTCGAGCCTCCCGCGTTCGCAGCCCTTCAAATGCAAAGAAGCCGAAGGTCTTGTTCTTGACGATCGGCCCGCCCACGGTTCCTCCGAACTGGTTCTGCCGGTACGGCGGGCTGTGCGGCAAGATCGAGAAGAAGTTCCGGCCGTCGAGCGCCGAGTTCCGGAAAAACTCATAGATGGTGCTGTGAAGCTTGTTCGTGCCCGACTTGATCACCAGGTTCACCACGACGCCGCCCTTGGTCGGGAGCTCGGCCGAGTAGTTGCTGGTCTGGATCTTGAACTCCTGAACGGCTTCTACGTTCGGCCGTACGGCGAGGTTGTTGTTCTGCGGGTCCATGTTGGTGATGCCGTGCAGGGAAACCTGCTGGTACTCCTGGCGGGTTCCCATGGCCGCCACCGACGTGAACTGCCCCTGATTTCGTTCAAGAAAGGTCCCCGGCATGGGTGGAACGACGCCGGGCTGCAGCAAGGCCAATTGCAGAAACTCGCGCTTGTTGAGCGGGAGCTCGACAATCTGCGTGTTTTCGATCACGCCCCCGACGTCTGACGTGTCGGAGGCGAGCACAGGAGCCGTACCCTCGACCGTCACGATTTCGGTGACCTCGCCCGGCCTCAGTTCAAGATTGACGCGCGCCGTTTGGTCAAGCTGAAGGACGATGTCGCTCACTTCCTGCCTGCTGAAGCCCTCCAGTAGAGCGGCGACGTTGTAACGGCCTAAGGCAACGTTTGTGAGGGTGTAGTCCCCGCGCTCATTGGTTGCGGTCGTGCGGACCCTGCCGGTGTCCACGTGGGTCGCGGTGATCTCCGCGCCAGGGATGACCGCGCCGGTCTGGTCGGTTACCGTGCCGACGATCGTTGCGGTCGACGTCTGTCCGTAGAGCGGGGACAGAACGAACAGCGTAAGCAATACACATGCGGCGAAACGAAACCTCATTTTTCCCCCCGTCGGGTATGGTTTCCGTCTATCGCAGATGTGCCGTTATTGGTCTGTCGTCGATGCTGTCGTACTCCTTCCGGCGGCAGACACGATGGTTACCCCTGCGAAGGACGTCGCGCAACCTGTACCATGGCGAGATCGCGTGTGTCAAGCGTCTTTCTTGAATCAGGCAACTCTGTTCAGCATACTGAAAAAAGAATGGTCGCCGGGTCGTTTCCGCCTTCCACCTTTCAAGAGGACTGTGGACAACGAACAATTGCTTCGGGCGGGTCCTTAGACAGATGTCCGTGAAGCTCCTTCGACTATGGCTGCTGGCGGCTTTCGTGTCGCTGGTTCTGCTGAGCCTTGGGCCGGCTCCGCGCGTCGAGGCGCAGCCGGGAACGGTGCAACGCATCTCTCCGGGAGTCTGGTTCCGGGAAGGCGAGCAGCCTGCGCAGGCCAAGTCCAACGAGATGAAGGACTCCGGGCATTGCAACAACGTCTTTATCGAGATGGAAGACTACCTCATCGTGGTGGATGCGAACTTCCCGAGCGGCGCGAAGCTGGCTCTGGCCGACGCCCGGAAGATCTCCGCCAAGCCAGTGCGCTATGTCTTCGACACGCACCACCACGCCGACCACGCCTACGGCAATCCCATCTGGACGAGGATCGGAGCGACCACATTGGCGCACCAGGGCGTCGTCGACGCGATGCGGCGTGTCGAGCCGCGCCGCTGGCTTGAAACAGCCGCGGCCCGCGAAGATGTCCGGGAATTGAATCTCGGGTCAGCCGAGCCGCCCCTCGAAACGTTCAGCAAAAGCCCCCACGTGCTCAGCGACGGGACCCGCCGCGTGGAGTTCCACCACTTCGGATGGGGGCACACCCGCGGAGACGGCTTTGTCTACCTGCCGCGGGAGAAGATCCTGTGCACGGGGGATGCCGTCGTCAACGGCCCCTTCAATTACATGCTCGATGCGAACATCGGGAACTGGCCGAATGCCCTCCAGGCGGCGAGGAATCTCGACGTGGAAATCATCCTTCCCGGCCACGGCCCTCCGGCCGGCGCCGCGCTGCTTGACGGGCAGATCCGGTTCCTGGAAGTGATCTATCAAGCGGTCGAAGTGGAGATGCTGCGGGGCAAGACGTTGGCCGATCTGGTCAAGTTCGACGAAGGCGTTCCCGTGGCGGCGTCCCTTCGCCTGCCGGCGGACCTGAACGAGTGGGTCGGGCATCTCTTCCCTGGACAAGTCCACATGATCTATGAGGAAATCAGCCAAGGGAGGCCTCACGGCGACCTTGTGGCCGGCGACTGAAAGCCGGGTCGCCGGGCCGCCGGAGGCAACGGTTTCCTACGCCTTGTTTTCTTCAGTTGTGCAGCCTGCCCTTTACCAACCCTGGCGACCGCTCCGCCGCACAACGTCGCCGCTCAGGGCTCAGAAGTTTCCCTGGGCCACATCCTGCAAGACTTGCTCTTCCAACTCTTTCGGCCTCTTTCAGCCATTTCGCCTGCTCCAGCTTGAGACCGCCGCACTCCTTCCGCAAGCGGTCATAGGTCGGGGTGTGGATGCCAGCTTCTTTGCACGCCTGCGGCGCCGTCTTTCCGTTGGCCATCTGCACTTCGATCTGCCGCAGCATCTCTACAATCCGTTCTGGATTGCACTTCCGGATCGACATCTCCAGCTTCCTCCGTCGTGAGATTCTCTCTCACTTTAGCTGGTGCAAAAAAGGCCGGTCAGGTCAAAAAACTCAGTCTGGTCAGCGGAAATTACTTACCACTTCGAGGACTCATCGGAGTGCGCATGATCGGGCAGATCATAGCTGAGGCCAGCACTTTCGTACAAGGATGCACCAAAAGCCGTAACCAGATTGCTTCCGCCTTGCCGGGTGATCTTCTCCATAAGCTGCGTTAGAGTATTCTTGAGTCGAAATTTGAGCAATGCGTGTGTCATTGTGAACTTACTGTTTTTCGGAAATTGCAGCTTGTCGGCGAGAGTGTTCCCGACCAGGAAACGGGAGACGGGATATATGGTGTTCTTTACCAGCTTGGCCCGTTCGTCCCGGTCTGTGATGCCTGCGACTAGAGGGGCGGATCTGATCAATGCATTCGTCATAACTATCGCGTCTTCGCTAGGCGGCGGCTCACAGGCGGAGCCGACCTTATACAACTTCAACGCGTCTTGTTCATCGGTGTAGATGATGGTTTCGGGGATGCCCATGACATAGCCGGCATATCGCCATACGGCACAGAAGCTCTCGCACTCTTCCCTGGTATAGCCAGAACCCAACGTCACTGAGTGTTTCAGGGTTCGTGCGGAGAAGCAGGCAAGGGCGTAGCCTAAATGTGCCGCGCTTATCGGTGTGCCGTAGGTATCGAAATCCCATTCTTCAGAGTGGCTCAGCAGGTGCCTCACTCGCGCATGAACGAACCGGATCCGGATGGATAGCTTCCAACCTTCGCCATCCCTTAGCAGCCCGCCAGGCCAGAATATTTCCAACTGGTGGCGGTTGTTCTGTCTGAGCCGCCTGACACCATCGTCGAATATGCGGCCCGTTTGAACGAACGACTTGCTGATCAGCGTCGAAAAGCCGTCAATCAACACGCCAGCGACAAATGCAGCAAATATATTGACGACGTTGGCGTGGAAAGCACGTACACCCGGCTTAAAGGCACTGTGGTCGAGCCAGGCAGGTTCTTTGAGATCATCGAAGAAATTGCGCAGGCATTGTGGCGCAGTACGAAAAACATCTTGCTTCTGTTCTATTCCGGCCCCGACGAAACGGTTCAGTTCCTTGGGAGGCAAGGAGGAAAGTTCCTCAAGCACCGGGTCGAGCTGTGGATCGCCGATGATAGTATGCCGGATGTAGTTGTCCGCTGCCGCTTGGTCATGGAGGCGGTACTTGGCACAACCTTCGGTGTATGCTGACGGGTAATGCTCCATTGTCATCCTAAAATTGTCGACTGCTCAGGAGGCAGATTGTTGTCGGCCGGCCAACGATGACTTCGGATTGAAGTGAACCTTCACGGGCCCCGAGAGACTCATAGATTGTGTGTGGCAGAATCTGAGCGTTCCTGGGTCTCGGCCGGTGTGTCCATGTCCCAGCAATCATCTACCTCTCCCTTGTGAGCCATTACGTTCTTCCTGAGCCGCCTGATTGCCCGGACCATCGGATGTTCCTTGAGCAGAAGGCGGCCTACCACCCCGGCCACCAACACAACCATCGCTGTGATCGCGGGCAACACGCGCATAGGCTGCCGGATCAGCAGGTTCCAGGCAGTGTCTCCTCTTGAGATTCCGTTGGGCGGAGAGACAGCCTGTTTTCCGATCACGGCGCCCGGGGTTTTTAGTCCGATCGTCCTCAATGTCGTCCCCTGCTCATTTCAGAAGCGCCCCATGAAACCGGCGTATCGGGTTTCGTCGATGTGTCGAAAGACACTGACCGCCGCGATTCAGTCCGGAACTTCGAACGTGTCCACGTCAGATCCGCCCCCGCTTTCTTGCAGTTTATTGAGTTAAGTGAGCCTGAAACGGTTTAGACAGGGGATTATATATAAAAGTTCCGAAAAAGTCTTGTCCCAGATCGTTCAGTAGGAGGAAGGGTGAGGTTGGTGGGAAGCGTGCAGGGAGGGGCGAAGAGCCGATTTTGGGTGGCGGAGGGGACCCAGAGGGTGGGATGAAATGGTGAGGGAATTACCACAGCATTGGGCATGAGTCTCCGCTAACGCCGCCGTCCCGCCGCAGGCGAATTTCCCTTCGAGATCGACGAACAGCCGCTGGAGGAATGCCTTGCGGCGTTAGGCGGCGTACCGCTGCTGGTGCGTACCCTGCGCAGCTTGGACGTGCCCGGCAAGGTGCGGCGTCACATCGCCATCAAGAAGTGGCGGCGGGGTTTTGATGAAGCCAGCCATGTGGAAAGCTTGATCGTGCTGCAAGCGGAGGGCGGTGATGGTCCCGACGATTGCGAGGTGTTGCGGGAGGACGCCGGGATGGGCGAGATATTGGGGCATGAACTGCCCAGTCCAGAGGTGGCCGGCAAGTTTCTCTACCAGTTTCACGACGAGCAGAAGGTTGTCGAAGCGCAACGGCAGTTGCCGCTGGGACGCGTCAGCGCGATACCGGCTGAGAGCGAAGCCTGGCGCGGCCTGACGGAGGTGAACCAGGAGTTGGGACGAGAGTTGGGGCGGCGCAGTGGGTGAAGATCGCCAGCATTGATTTTGAGGCCACGATGATCGCAAGCCGCAAGCGTCAAGCGCAGCCGACCTGGCAAGGCGGCCGCGGCTATCAGCCGATGCGGGCGCTGTGGGCGGAACTCGACGTGGCGGTTGCCGAGCCGTTCCGCGACGGCAAGGTGCCGGCGGTCCAAGATCCGTTCAGCGTGGCGCAGCGGGCGTTCGCAGCCTTGTCCGAGACGGTCGAGGAATTCTACTGCCGCGGTGACTCGGCTTGTTATGAAAACGGATTGCTGGACTGGCTGCGGAATGAAAACAGAGAAAAAGGACCGCTAGCAGGGCATGGCTATGGCAGCCACCACCGTCAGGGAACCGTCAGAAAACTCGCCCCTCAAGCGGGCTAATCGCAGGTGCTGCGAGCGAAAGAAGACGTCCCAAAACCGTGTGAGCGCAACGAAACGAAGGAATTGGGAGAAAACCGTGGAAGATGCCGGTCTGCTAGCCGGGCAGATCCGGTTCCTGGAGGCGATCTATCAAGCCGTCGAAGTGGAGATGCGGCGGGGCAAGACGTTGGTCGATCTGGTCAAGTTCGACGAAGGCGTTCCCGTGGCGGCATCCCTTCGCCTG
>JAPOOG010000013.1 GCA_026713545.1 Bryobacterales bacterium | reverse complement strand
TAAGAACTCTGGCAGGGGATCAGGAAGTCCCGCCAGTGCTTTTCGAGTGAACGTCATGTCCTTGGTTGGAACACGTTCAACCCGCGGGGCCGCACTAGCAGTCCCTGGCCCCGTTTTTGTCAAGCCCGCTACATAATTCCCGATGATTTGGCCCGTATGCTCAGCAAAGTGCTCCACGGCATGATAGACCGCGTGCAGCCCGGTCACTTCGTAAACTTGAATCTTCCTCTTCCGGGCTAGCTGTGCGGTCGTGACGGAGGCGAGTACGCGGTCCGCCTGCTCGATCGCCTGGCGCAATCGGAGAATCAACTCCCCGCGGTCGAGTGGTTCGCGACGAGAAAATTCCGAGTCACGATCACGAGCATCCGTCTCGCCGCCGACGCCACTAACGATCCACTGCCGGATGTTGCCTGCCAAGTGGAGAATCAAGTTGCCGACGGCGTTCTCTTTTTCGTGATTCCGCGTCCAGAGCTGACCGTCGCTGAGCTTGTCGATGCAAAGCTCGATCCGCCGCAGCCGCTCGCGAAGCTGGTGGCGGCTGATGCAAATGAAGTCATGAACACAGGTCTCGTGGTGGGTCATAGCCCCATTATCCGGCTTGACCTCAGAAACCTCACGGACATCGAAGACGAGGCCACTACGGCTTTTGACGCCTCCATTCCGCGTTACGATGGATACTTTGCGACCGGACAACCCTACGGACCGGCGCTCGCCGATTGAACTCCGCAGCGAGCCACCCCCGCTCTGGCCTCGAGACGCCCCCGAGCAACCGGAAACCTGGGGATATCTCGATCTGCTCTACCTGCTTGTCTTTGGGGTGATTGCCCTGTTCATGCTCTCGGTGATCGCCGTCGGATGCCTCTATGGGATGGGATTCGTGTTCGATTGGGAGGTCAAGTTCGAAGAGCCGCGTGTGCAGGGACCGCTGAATGTGGCGGTTTCGATGCTGCTCTGGGCCGCGGTCTTCGCATTCATCTATCTGATCGTTGCCGTCAAGTACCGCTTTCGGTTCGGGCCTTCGGTCGGCTGGGTCAGCTATGAAGGCTCACCCGTTCAATACCTGGCCACGGGTCCTGTTCTCGCCATTAGCGTGGTTCTCGTCTCAATGCTGCTCCCGCAGGTGGACGAGAAGCTGCCTCTCGAAATTCTTCTCGAAGACCCGCTGGTGATGGCCCTTCTCGCCGTCTTCGGCATCCTTTTCGCCCCGGTATTGGAAGAGACGTTCTTTCGGGGCTTCCTGTTCCCCGTATTCGAGCGCTCCCGAGGGGCGGGGTTCGCGGTCTTCGCCACGAGTGCTCTGTTCTCACTGGTACACGGCACGCAGTACGGCTGGCGATGGCAGAACCTGTTACTGCTGCTGGGCGTAGGGGTTGTGTTCGGCACATTGCGCGCTCGAACCGGCTCGATCCTGCCGTCGACTCTGGTCCACGCCAGCTACAATGCAACTCTTTTCGCCGCCTTTGCGTTGGCGGGCGAACAGCTCGAAAGGCTCTAAAGGACACCCCGCTTCCCTCTATGGTGAAAACGATTGAATGGACGCCTGAGGGCGTCGTGATGATAGACCAGACCCGGCTGCCCACCGAAGAAACCTACGTCACCTGCAAGAACTACCTCGAAGTCGCGGGCGCCATCCGCGGCATGATCATCCGCGGCGCGCCCGCGATCGGTGTCGCCGCGGCAATGGGTGTGGCGATCGGAATCCAGCAGGCCGCCTCCGAGGACCTCGATGCTCGGATGGAGGAGATCTGTTCGGTCCTCGCCGGCACACGGCCGACGGCCGTCAACCTGTTCTGGGCCATCGAGAGGATGAAGAGGCGCTATCGAGAGCTGCGTTCAGTCGGCGCAAGTGTGACCGCGATCCGCAACGAGTTGGTCACCGAGGCCGAACGCGTTCTCGAGGAGGACATCGCGATCAACCAGTCGATCGGCCGTCACGGGGCAGAGTTGCTTCCCGCGAACGCCCAGGTCATGACGCACTGCAACGCGGGCGCTCTCGCGACCGGCGGCTACGGCACTGCGCTGGGGGTGATCCGCGCGGCGATCGAGAGCGGCAACTCCGTTTCCGTCCTCGCCAACGAAACCCGTCCTTTTCTGCAAGGCGCACGGCTCACGGTTTGGGAACTGCAGCAGGACAGCATTCCGGTCACACTGCTGACCGACAACATGGCGGGACACCTGCTCCACAGCGGCAAGGTCAGCGCGGTCGTGGTCGGTGCGGACCGCATCGCCGGCAACGGCGATGTCGCCAATAAGATCGGCACCTACCCGGTGGCCGTGCTTGCGAAAGAGAACGGGGTGCCCTTCTACGTCGCTGCCCCGATCTCGACGCTTGATCTTTCGCTGGCCTCCGGGGAGGACATCCCCATCGAGGAACGTAATCCCGCCGAGGTGACGGAACTCCAAGGCGTGGCCGTCGCACCGCCCGGGACGACGGCGATGCATCCCGCGTTCGATGTGACGCCGAATCGCTACGTAAGCGCTATCATCACCGAACATGGAGTCGCCCGGGCGCCTTACGTCGAATCACTGCGCAAGCTGGCGTCCGGCAGGACGAATGCAGCTTCGTAGCGTCTGCAGTTGACGGCAGGGCGCTCTTACTTCTTCTTGGGCTTCGGCGGGTTGATCATGATGTGCGCTCCGGCAGTACCGGCAGACATCAGCCAGGGCGCACCCGGCGTAGCTGTCGTCGAAAGACCCGTCGACTCCGGCGTGGCATACGGCTTGTAGATGACCCAGCGCAGATAGGGATCTGTCACTTCGCCCGCCGCGGCGTCGAACCCGCTGCCGTTGAGGACATAAAGCGCCCGCGCCTCCCGCGGCATCTCGAGTTTGCCGTCGGCGATCTCTTTCCAGCGAATGGCGTTGCGCTGCTTGCCCGCGATCCCTTGCGCGATCAGCTCACGGCCTCGCGACATGTACGGCTCCAGATCCTTGTGATAACAGGCGACACTGAAATTGTCATTCTTGGGATCATCGGCGAGGCAGACGAGGTCGTTCGAACCTTCGCGCAGAGTGACGAGCTTCCCGCCGGGGCTGTAGCCCAAGACGGCCGCTTCGGCTCGCCGATCCTCGGGCGCCGCGAGAACTGAAGAAGCGATCTGGTCTTTCGCGGGCGCAATGTCCGAGCCGATCGCGAGCGAGGGAGCGAGGGTCAAACCAAGCAGCGCAATCAGTGTCTTTGTCATGCAGGACCTTCGACGGACATCATAGAACATCAGTGGCTTGCGTGAGTGGTTCGGGCCGAGCGAGCGCCCTTGCGGGAGTTGTCAGTTTCTCAGAGGAAAGAAATGACAGGCCCGGTCAGTCGACCTTTCTAGCCGGAAACCGGGCTCTCCCAATGTGGAAAGTCACGCTCACCGGCTCCCCTTGGGGATTAAGATCGAACATCAGGCGCCCCGCTGTCCAACGCAGAGAAAACTCCTCCGTCGAGTGGACCAGCACATCGAGGTTCGGGCGCCCCAGAATCGAGGCACGTATGCTCGTGCCGTCGCGGGCAATGATGATGTTCCTGCCTGTCGGATCCTGGTAGCGGCCGACATAGCGCTCCAGCACGGACGGCGCCAGCGTGACAACCGGCTCGGCCTGCTCGTCCACGGGTCCCGCCGAAGTCCATTCCGGCAGCTCCCTCACCCAGATATTGCGGTAGCGAACCGGGTTGCCGTGGTCCTGCAACGAAAGCGGCAAGCGGTCCGGGTGCGACTTGTACGGATCGTACTGCAGCCACGACGTGGCGCCCCAGATTTCGACGTTGTCCTGAACCAGTACGCCGTTGTGCAGCACTGTCATACGCGCCGCTTTGAGCAACGCGCCGTCCCGGCTGAAGCGCGGACGCCGGAAAACGATGTCATAGCTTTGCCATTCACCCGGCGGGCGGCTGGCGTTCACCAGCGGCGGATGCTGCCCGTAGACAGCGGCGGCTTGTCCGTCGGCGTAGGTGTCGTTGTCATAGGAATCGAGCACCTGCACTTCGTACAGCCCCATGAGGAAAACGCCGCTGTTGCCGCGGCCCTGCCCCCTGCCCTCTGGCGGAGTGGGCGTGGCCCATTCGATATGCAGTTGGACATCGCCGAACGAGTCCGCCGTGTACAGGTAGCCGCTGCCTTTCACGGATTCCATATAGCCGTCTCGCAGCACCCACTTGGCGGGTGCGCCGTTCGGACTGCGCCACTTCGAAAGGCCGCTGCCGTCAAAGAGCACCTGTGCGTCCGACGGCGGGGGAACGGGAAGCGCCAGCGATGGTGTGACCTGAGGTGGCCGCGGTCGGTCCATGTCGTGCGCCTTCCACTGCGCCGGCGTCTGCGCCCAACTGACTGTCCAGCCGGTCAAGAAAGCGGTAAGAACGAGCTTCCTGTACTTTCTCAACGGCATAACGCATGCTTGCATTCGATTCGCATCTTCTCTTGTCATGAAATCCTTCCGGCTCAATTCTCCGGTGATTGTACTTCAGGCATCAGCGATGAGCGAGTACAGAGCTGTGTCAACATGATGCGAAACGAACTTGCGATTCGCGGACCGCCAAGACCTTGCGCTTCGAAGGGTAACCGAGCTGGCACAGCTCTGCCACGGACGTCCCTACGGCGAGGAGCCCGCCGAGTCGCCACCGGCCATCATCACCGAACCAGTCGTCGACTCACGCCAACGACCATGACACCCCGGCCGCTCAGCGAGCAGTTCCTCGCCAAACCGAAAGCCGAGCTCCACCTGCATCTGCGGGGCGCCATGCCGGCCGCTTTCTTCACGGAACTCGTCGCCAAACGCCCCCCCCAACAAGCCCTCGCCGATGCTCCCGATCATCATCTCGCGCTGTTCCGCACCTCTCCCCACCTCGAACATTTCGTTCAAGGCTTGCTCTCCCCCCCGGAAGCAGCCGATACGCTTTTCCGCTTCCAAACTTTCCCCCAGTTCCTCACGAGCTACCTGCTCACGAGCTACTTCTTTCGAGACATCGAAGACTTCCGACGCCTCATCATCGCCGTACGCGACACGCTGGCCGCCCAAAACATCGTCTACGCCGAGATCACCGTCTCGCTCATCGAGTACATCCTGCGAGGACTCAAGCTGCCCGAAATGATCGAAGTGATGGACGATACCGCGTCCGATGGCGAAGTGCGGCTGCGCTGGATCGTCGATCTCGTGCGCGACGTCGGTCCGGAGGCCGCGCTCGACTTGTTGAAGGACTGTCTTGCGTGCAAATCCGCGAGCGTTTGCGGCATCACGCTCGGCGGCTCCGAGCACAAGGTTCCGGCCCAAGAGTTCGCCGAGCACTACCGGCTCGCCCACGAGAACGGCCTCGGCCTCACAGCGCACGCCGGCGAAGCCATGGGGCCTGCAAGCGTGTGGGACGCGGTCCGCTCACTCGGTGTGAACCGGATCGGACACGGAGTCCGGTCCATCGAGGACCCGCGCCTGGTCGAGCACCTTGCCGAGAACCGGATCCCCCTTGAAATCTGCCCGACCAGCAACCTCAAAACAGGGGTCTACCCATCCTACGCCGAACATCCGGTCCGAAAGCTGTACGAAGCGGGCATCCCCATCTCGATCAACACCGACGACCCGTCGTTCTTCGCATGCACTCTCAACGACGAGTTCCAGCGTCTGGCCGATCTCGGATTCACCGAACCCGAACTCGACCAACTTGTCGGCAACGGTTTTCGCCAAGCGTTCTCGGCACCGGAGATTACGGATTTCCACCCGTAATCCGGGCATGAATCACCGTCACGCCCGAGTGCGCCAGACCATCCCGCAACGCCTGCTCCAACTCCGCAACGCTCTTCGCCCGCAGCCCACGCGCTCCCAGGGATTCTGCCAACCCGGCGAAATCAATCGGGCCCAGCTTACTCGTAATCGCCTCGCCGAACTGCTGCAGGTGGCCTTGCTCGGTGATCCCCCAAGCTTCATCGTCCGCAACGATCGCCACAAACCCCAAACCCTGACGCGCGGCGCACTCCAGTTCCGCAACCGTAAACGTAAATGCTCCATCGCCCGAGACCAGCACCAGCGGCCGGTCCGGATAAGTAGCCTGAGCCCCCATGGCTCCGCCGAGCCCCCATCCGACGACTCCGCTGCGCCCGCACGTTAGCCAATGGCCCGGATAGCGGTCCGGTAGCAACTGATGGAACCACTGCCCGATGCTGCCTCCGTCGAGCAGCAGCAGTCCGTCGTCAGGCAGAGTCTTTTTCACAGCCTTGACGACATGCAGCGCATGCAACGCACCCCCTGCTTGCTTCTCGCCCTTCTTCTTTACGCGCTCCTGGTAGACCGCGCGGCGCCGTCGGGCCTCACTGAGCCAGCCCAAGTGCCGCTTCCCGCCGTTTTTGCGATAGGCCTCGGTAAACTCCCTCCAGCCGCGGTCGATTCGCACAACCTCCGCATCGTCCCGAATCGCACCTGTGTGCAGATACCCGACCCGATAGTCCGGCTCGGCGCCCGCCATCAGGATGCAATCCGCCCCAGGAAGAATCACCGGACCGCCCGTCGCCGCGCCCACCACACCGACGAAAGCCTCCAACGGTTCGTCAACCACTCCGCGGTCCCAAATCGAGACAGCCAGAGGAACCGAAAACTCCCTGGAGAACGCGCAAACGGCCTCGGCCTCGCCACCGTAGTAAAGTCCCGATCCCGCCACAATCAACGGTTGCTCAGCCCTGCCGAGCACAGTCACGGCGCGCTCCCATTGCCCGCCCGCCGCTTCCTCGGCTGCCGGCTCTCGCGTTGCGGGAAGCATGCGTCGCTCGGAAACCTCCGTCCGCTGCATGTCCATCGGAAACGTGAGGTGCACCGGGCCCGGTTTTACGCCCGACGCGGCACGCCAGGCTTCGTCGAGAATCTGAAGCGTACGGTCCGGACGATCAATCAAACGTGCATACCGCGTCGCGGACTGCGCGAGCGCCACCTGATCGATGTCCTGGAAGTGTCCCAGGCCCGATGTCCGCAAAGCCGCCGAGCCCGTCAACAGAAGCAACGGTGCGCCATCGAGAAAGGCATCGACGACGCCCGTCATGGCATTGGCATGGGCCACCGCACTCGACACCGCCACCACACCGGGCCGCTTCGTCAACCGCCCGTGTGCTTCGGCCATGTATCCCGCCGACTGCTCGTTGCGCACATCCACGAGCCGAAGCCCGTGCTTCCGGCAGGCCTGATCGAAAGGGTCGAGCCCGTGTCCGCACAGCGTCGCCACCCACTCGACGCCCCGCTTCTGCAAATCCCGGACAAACCATTCCACCGCTGTCACGCCGTCCTCCCGGTATCCTTAGCTTGCAGACAAGATTATCATCGCGCTGCGGTTTCGCTTGCCGTGGCGCAACCGTCATGAAGCCAGTCCTCATTTTCGGCTGCGGCTACACGGGCTCGGAAGTAGCCCGCCGCCTGCTCAAAGAGGGAACCAAAGTCTACGCAACCACCCGCAATCCCGCAGGCCTTCGCGAAATCGAGACCCTAGGGGCAACGGTTCTACGCCTCGACCTGACAGAAACCCACGCCGACAATAAATGGATCAAGCTGGTGCCGCCCAAGGTCCGCGTTCTGCTTTCCGTCCCAACGCTCAAGGCCGACGGCAACCTGTTCGACCCGACGCCGCGGATCGTCGAGATTCTCGGCGATGTGTCCTCCCGCGTCGTCTACCTTTCGACAACCGGCGTCTACGGATCCACCCGCGAGGTTGACGAACAAACCCCTGCCGCGCCGGAAACCCGCCGCCAGCATCTCCGTGTCGAAGCCGAAGAAGCCGTTGCGCAAGGACCTTGGCCGTCGCTGATGCTGAGGCCAGCCGCCATCTACGGCCCCGGCCGCGGCGTCCATCGAGCCCTCTCGGAAGGCCGCTACAAGCTCGTCGGACGCGGGGACAACTTCGTCTCGCGCATCCATCGCGACGATGTCGCCCGGCACGCGATCGAGGCACTCTCCTCCAACATCACCGGCGCTTACCCCGTTGCCGACGAGGAACCCTGCACATCGCGGGTAATCGCTGCTTTCTGCGCCCGCCACATGAATCTGCCGATGCCGAAATCCGTCACCTCCGACGAAGTCGACGAACCCCGCCGCGCCGACCGCCGTGTCGACGGCAGCGCCATCCGCGAGAAATTGGGGATCGAGCTGTACTACCCGTCGTACCAAGTCGGCATTCCCGCCTCGATTGCCGCCGAGCGATAGGAGCCGTCTCAAACTCAACAGCTATAACGCCGCGATCACTTTGGCGATCAACGCCACGCGATCTGCGATGCGGTCGACGTAGATGCACTCGCCGGGTGAATGCGGCCGCTCGCCGACCGCGCCGATCCCATCCAAGGTCGGCAAGCCCAATGCAGCCGTAAAGTTTCCGTCCGACCCACCGCCCACCTGCGCCTCGCCCAACTCCACACCCAACTCGCGCGACAGCTTCCGCGCCAGGCGATAGATTCCGAGAATGGCCCGATTCCGCTCCATCGGCGGCCGCCGCAGATTGCCCTCGACGCTCACTTGCGTCCGCCGATCGAACGACTTCAGAGAGGCGAACTTTCGCTCCAGCCGCCGCGCATCCGACTTCCTCGGAACACGCACGTCAACCTCAGCCCAAGCCTCTTCAGCAACCGTGTTGGTCGCCGTTCCTCCCCTGATCAGCCCGGGGTTGATCGTGATTCCCTTTGCGAGATCCGTCCACTCGGCGACTCTCTCGATCTGTCGCGCCAACTCCACAATCGCGCTTGCGCCGGCCGCGAAATCGAGACCCGCGTGGGCCGCGATCCCTCGCACGCCAATCCGAAATCCGCCTCCGCCTTTTCGCGCCGTTTTCACATTCCCCTCGGGACCCGCGCTCGGTTCGGCAATCAGCGCCGCCACGCTCTTCTTCGCTTCCCGCTCCGTGTAGCGACGAGAACTGGGGCTGCCGATCTCCTCATCCGAGTTCAGTTGCACCACGAAGCGGCGGCGCACCGGGATGTCCAAATCACGCAAAGCACGGGCGGCGAAGACGAAGTATGTCACGCCCGACTTCATGTCGAACACGCCCGGCCCCCACAACCGTCCCTGCGTCCTCTTGAACGGCATACTCGCGAGCGTCCCGACCGGATACACCGTATCCAGGTGCCCGATTCCCAGCACTTGCGCCTCATTGCGTCGGCCCGGCAACGGGAACTCCAACCGCAAATGATCGCCGAAGCCATTCGCGCGATGGCGCACCACTTCCGCCTCGCCCGCAAGACGGTCAGCCACGAACTCGACGGCCCGATTCACCGCCGCCGGGTCGCTCGAAGGAGACTCAATCTTGACGAGTTGCTCGATCCAATCCGTGATCTCGGGAACCTTTTCGGTGGTGTATGCAAGCAGGGGATCCATAGGCTGATCGTTCCATGGTATCGCGCTGAGCCTCTGGTACAATGAGCCTGCTCTCTCCCCACCCCCCGCTTGGCGAACACGAAACGACCGCCGCCTGCGGCCCGCTGGTTCGCTCCCATGCACGACATCAATCACATCCTTTCGGTGCTGCCCCACCGATATCCGTTCCTGCTTGTCGACCGCATCGAAGAGATGGGGGAAGACCGGATTGTCGGTATCAAGAACGTCACCGCCAACGAGCCGTTCTTCCAGGGCCATTTTCCAGAACTGCCGGTCATGCCGGGCGTCCTCATCATCGAATCCATGGCGCAGGTCGGGGCCGTTCTGCTGCTGACCTGCGGGCCGCAGCGCGGCGAGAACTTCGCGGACAAGGTCGTTCTCTTCTCGGCCATCGAGAAAGCCCGCTTCCGAAAACCCGTTCTGCCCGGCGACCAACTCCGGATCGAGCTCGGAGTCCTCAAGCGCAAGGGTAACGTCTGGAAGGTAAGTGCCCGCGCCCTGGTCGACGACAAACCGGTAGCGGACGCCGTGCTGATGTGTCACGTTGCGGACAAGACCACCACCGCACGACCGACCGACGCAGGTTCCGCCTCCAATGAAGAAGACCAGGTGTCTTAGCGGAGCCCGCCATGGCGGTACACCCCACGGCAGTCGTCGATCCGGCATCGCGCGTCCACGAAACAGCGGACATCGGCCCGTTCTGCGTCATCGGCCCTGACGTCGAAATCGGGGCCCGCACCAGGCTCCTTGCCCACGTCTACGTCGAAGGCCCCATCACCATCGGCGAGGACAACACCTTCTCGCCCTATTCCACCGTCGGCATCGCTCCACAAGACCTCAAGTATCACGGCGAGAGAACCGGAACACACATCGGTCACCGCAATCTCGTCCGGGAATTCGTCACTATCCACCGCGGAACAGAGGGCGGCGGCAGGCTCACCTCGCTCGGCGACGACAACCTGCTTCAGGCCTACGCGCACGTCGCCCACGATTGCCATGTCGGCTCCCACGCCATCCTCGCCCACAGCGCCACCCTCGGCGGGCACGTCACCGTCGAAAACTGGGCCGTCGTCGGCGCCCACAGCGGCGTCCATCAGTTCTGCCGCGTCGGCGCGCATTGCTATATCGGTGGCTACAGTGTCATCACGCAAGACGTCATGCCGTTCTCTCTGGTCGTCTCCGACCGCAGCGCGCGAGTCTTCGGGGTCAACAAGGTCGGCCTGGAACGCCGCGGCTTTCCCAAGGAGTCCATTCAGCGGCTTCACAAGGCCTTCCGGCGACTGACCAAGTCAAATCTGAACACCGATCAGGCTCTCGAGAAGATCCGTGGCGAAGAAGAGATGGACGAGACGCTCCAACAATTACTCGATTTCATCACCTCGTCCAAACGGGGCGTCATCAAATGAAGCTCGGTCTGATCGCCGGAGGAGGCCGGTTTCCGATGCTGGTCGCTTCCTCGGCGCGCCAGCAAGGGCACGAAGTCATCGCCGTAGCGATCAAAGGAGAGGCCGACCCGGAACTCGAAGAGCAAGTCAATCGCTGTCACTGGGTTTCCCTCGGCGAACTGACCAAGCTCGTCCGCGCCTTCCAAAACGAAGGAATCACCGAAGCCGTCATGGCAGGCCGCGTTCGTCATGCCCGGATCTACTCGTCGATCCGTCCCGACTGGAAACTGCTGAAGCTACTCGCTTCGCTGCCACGCAAAAACACCGACTCGCTGCTCGGCGCCGTCGCCGGCTTCCTGGAAGACGAAGACATCCACCTGATCGATTCGACGCGGTTTCTGGAGCCTTTCCTCGTAAAAGAGGGTTGCCTGTCGTCGCGGTCACCTACCGCTGACGAATGGGCGGACATCGAATACGGAAGGGAAGTCGCCCGCGCCCTGGTAAGCTACGACATCGGCCAAACCGTCGCCATCTGCGAACGCGCCTGCGTCGCCGTCGAGGCCATGGAGGGCACCAATGACGTCATCACCCGCGCCGGCGGCCTCAGCAACGGCCGCCCGCTCACCATCATCAAGATGGCAAAACCCAATCAGGACATGCGTTTCGATGTCCCCGTCATCGGTCTGACTACGTTCCTGAAAATGCGCGAAGCCAAAGCCACCGCCCTGGCCGTCGAAGCCGGCAAGACCCTTTTTCTCGACATGGAAGAAGCTCTCCAGTCCGCCAATCAGGCCGACATCGCGGTGCTAGGATATTAGCCTGCATTGCTCACCACCTGACGGCTGAAGCACGCGATACGATCGCCATGACTTCGTTGCGCTTGCTTGGCGTGCTCGATGTACTCTCAAGTACACCTGCGCGCGCCAAGCGGCTCGCGCCTTGTCCTGGCGGCCCTCTCACGCACTTCGCCTCACCACTGGGTGAGAAATGCAGGCCAGGCCTCTGAGCTCCTGGAAAGGGCTGACGGCGCGAGCATGCAGCAAAGCCCTGCCACCGACCCAACCCGAGTCGCCGTCGTAGGCGTCGGCGCCTTTGGAAAGCAGCACGCCCGCGTGCTGAGCAACCTGCCCGCAGCCCATCTCGTCGCCGTCGTCGACCACGATCTCGACCGCGCCCGAACCATCGCCCGCCAATACGATTGCGAGGCGCTCGGGAACGCCGCCGAACTCGCGGGCCGTGTCCAGGCAGCCGTCATCGCCGTTCCCACACAGCACCATGCCCAAGTCGGTGTCGAGCTCCTCAACACCGGAATCGACCTGCTTGTCGAAAAGCCGATCGCACCGGATCTCGACTCCGCTGATCGGTTGATCCGCGCAGCCGAAGAGAACGGATGCATCCTCCAGATCGGTCACCTCGAGAGATTCAATCCGATCGTCGAGGTCATAAGAGATGTCGCCAACCTGCCGCTCTTCTTCGAGATTCACCGGATGAGCATCTTTTCGCCGCGCAGCCTCGATGTCGACGTGGTCCTCGACCTGATGATCCACGACCTCGATATCGTTCTCGACCTGGTCGGCAGCCCGCTCGACCGCTTCGAAGCCACCGGCATCCCGGTCCTTTCTTCGAAAGCCGACATCGCCAGTGTCCGATTGATCTTTGCAAACGGTTGTGTGGCAAATCTCACTGCCAGCCGCGTCTCTACCGAGAAGATTCGGAAACTGCGCTTCTTCCAACCCCGTCAGTACGTATCGATCGATTACACACGCCAAGACGGTTACCTCTCCGGTGTCGATGCGGCTTTTCAGTTGACATACCGCAAGCTCGAAGCCGAGAAGGGCGAGCCTCTGTCGCGCCAGGCCGCAGCGTTCCTCGATTGCATCGCCACCCGCAAGCACCCACGGATCAGCGGCAAGGACGGCCGGGCGGTACTTGAAGCGGGGCTTAGAATAATAGAGGAGATGGAGCGCCATTCCCGCGTTGTCGCGGCCACAATGGCGACGCCCGACACGTGAGTCGACCGGAGACGGAACCGGATCTACGGCTACTGCTCGATGACTACGGCTCCCGAGCCCGGCAGTGGCTGACTCGGTTTGCATCACTACCCCGGTCCGATCAAGAGCCTGTAAGAAGGGCAACGAACGGCGCGCCCGCGCGCCATCTCCGCCTGCTGATTCAGGACTACTCCCGTCACCGCGACGATTGGTGGAGAGACTTTCACGAGGCGGCTCCCTCCCACGCGCCAGCGCTACCAAGCGACGATCAACCCGACCTGCGCCTCCTTATCGAGGACTACCAGCCGGCTCGCGGAACCCCGTTGGCGCTGAATGAAGCGCCCGCTGAAGGCCTTCCGAACGACCCCGTGGACAGCCCGCCGGAGGAAGCCGAAGCTGCGCCCCATGAGACCGAAGCTGCTCCCGAAGCATCCGAGACGGAGGCCGGGTTGCCCGGGACGGCAGTTCCTGAAGATGAGCCCGAACTCGTCCTCGAGGTCCATTGGGACGAGAGTCTTTCGCTGGCGGGAAAACGAAAGCCCATGGCGCTTTCGCTCCTCGTCCACGCCTTCCTGGTTGCATCCCTGCTTCTGCAGCCAACCATGTTGCCCCTCGAGCAGCGGCCCTTGGACCTCGAAGCCCCGAATTTCACCCTCCTCTCGCCTCCGGAGGACTTCCTGCTGGAACTGACGCAGCTCGAACCCAACGAAGGGCCGGTCAGCGTGGAGTTCGAAGGCAAGGACGAGCTTCCCGTGCCGGTGATGGAGAGCCCGGAAGAGATCGTTCCGGCGCCGCCCAACCCGCAACCCGAACCCGAAGAGGAATCCGAGCCCACTCCAGCCCAGGCCGAACAACCCGAAGAAACCGAGCCCGAGCCGCCGCCGGAGCAAAGCGCACCCGATCCCGCTCCACCGCTCATCGCGGCCCGCAGTCCCTTCCCCGGCGAGTTGCATCCCGACCGCCGCCTCGGCCGCCCATCCGAGTTGCCGATGCCGAAGCGGCCCTCTCGATCGAACCAGCGGCCCAAGCTCACGTTGGAAGAAGCCCGAACCGGTTCTCCGGGGCGCGCCGGACCCGCCCAGCTCGGCAGCCTCGCCTTCAACGCCCGCCCGGGCCAAATCGTGCAGGGCGCCATCGGCAACCTCAGAAGCGGCCGCGGGGCCAAGCAGGCAGTCGGAGACGGGTTCGGGACGGGCGGACTCAGCGGCTACCTTCCACCCTCACCCGGCAACGCCGGCAGCAATCTCGAGCTGCTCAGCGACCCGATGGGCGTCGATTTCCGCCCCTACCTGCTGCAGGTGCTTTCTACCGTACGGCGGAACTGGTTCGCCGTGATTCCCGAGAGCGCCCGCCGCGGCATGAACCGCGGCGCCGTCGCCATCCAACTCCGCATCGCACCCAACGGCACGATTGCAAAGCTCGTCATCGCCAACTCGTCAGGGATCGGTTCTCTCGACCGCGCCGCCGTCGCCGGCATCAGCGCTTCCAACCCGCTGCCGCCTCTGCCGACCGACTTCCGAGGAGAGAACATCAGCCTCCAGTTCGTCTTTCGCTACAACCTCAAGCGTTGACTTCGTTCCGGATCACGACTTCGCGCTCATCTCCTCCTAAATCCCGAATCTCGATCCTCATCACTTCGCCCGGAAATTGATCGGCGAACTTCTCGCCCCACTCGATCAACACCACGGCCGGTTCATCCCAGATGTCATCCAGCCCCAGCGTCTCCAGTTCCGGTACGCGATCCAGCCGGTACAAGTCGATGTGATACACCTTCGGCGGCCCGTCGTACTCATGAATCAACGAAAACGTCGGACTCAACACCTCATCCGCCGGCGCGCTCCCCAAACCGCCGATCAGGCCTTTCGCGAACGTCGTCTTCCCTGCGCCTAGATCCCCGACCAGGAGAATCCACTGAGGCGGTTTCAATTCCCCGGCGATTGCGCCCCCCACCAGCATCGTCTCTCGCGGCGAAGAGGTCCGCCAATGCCGCTGCATCAGGAGCTTACCCGTCGAATCGCCCGCGGCAAGTAGTCCAACAGATCCGTTGCGGCCAAGGTCTGCTCGCCGCCCTCTTCGACCGCCAACTCAGCCGCCAGCCCATGCAGATACACCGCTGCCGCGATCACCACCTCCGGCCGTTGCGCCGGGAATTGCGCAAGCAAACCGGCAACCATCCCCGTGAGCACGTCCCCCGAGCCCCCTTTGGCCAGCGCCGGCGTGCCCGTCGGATTCACCAGTACGCCGCCGTCGGGCGAAGCAATCAGAGTCCGAAAGCCTTTCAACACCACGTAGACCTTCTTTTGGGTGGCAAGCAACCGTGCCACCTCAACACGCCTTCCCTGAACTTCGGCGCTGGTAAGTCCCGTCAGCCGCGCCATCTCACCTGGATGCGGCGTCAACACGACCAATCCACTCGCCGCCCGCCAGTCCACGATGCCCGCCAGAGCCGTCAGCCCATCCGCATCCACGACAAGCGGCATATTCGCCTCGCGAACGACACGGCCCACCAGCCTGCGGTTCTCCTCGCTCGTCCCCAGCCCCGGTCCGATAGCGGCGACCGTCTTGTCCTCAAACCAACTCTCTCTGAACGCCGACTCGCCCATCGAACCATCTTCCAACTCCGCGATCGGCAGCGTCATCAACTCCGGCCTGTCGCTCACGATCGCCGGCGCGGCGCTCGCCGCCGTCGCTACGGTCACCAGGCCGGCTCCCGCTCGCAAAGCCGCCGTCCCCGCCATCATCGCCGCTCCCGGCTTCGGCTTCGACCCACCGATCACGAGAACATGCCCATAGCTGCCCTTGTGAGAAGACTTCTCGCGCGGCGCAAACAGCGCGCCAACGTCCGACGCCTCGACGAGCGCCAGCAACGGACCCTCCAAAGCATCGAGCACTGCGTTCGCCGTCCCGATCGGGGCCACGGCAAGATCGCCCATGTGCTCGCAATTCGGCGGAAACACCTGGCTCACCTTCGGGGCGGTAAAGGTCACTGTGTGGTCGGCGCGCATAGCCGGCCCGATAGGCTCACCCGTATCCGAAGGCATACCCGACGGGATGTCCACAGCCACGACCTTCGCGTGCGGAAAGCCACTGTTGAGGTCGGCGATGACTTCCGCGAAGAGACTTTTTGCCGGCCCGCGCAATCCCGTTCCCAGCAATGCATCGATCACAAGCGTGGCCGGCGTGAGGCGAGGTAGAATCTCGCGCCAAGCGGCGGCATCCGGGGCAAATCTCGGCTCCACGCCCACCCCTCGCAGGGCCCGATAGTTCGCCGCCGCGTCTCCTTTCAACTCCGCCGGATTCACCAGCAGCACAACCTCCAAACGCTCCGCGCCGACCCGCGTTGCAATTTGACGCGCCACCACAAAGCCGTCTCCGGCGTTGTTGCCCTTGCCGCAAAGCACGACGATGTGTTGCTCGCTCAACGGAGAAAAACACCGCGCCAGCAGCTCATACAAGCGGCCTCCGGCATTCTCCATGAGCACGAGCCCCGGCACGCCCCGCTCCTCAATCGTGACGCGGTCCGCTTCCCGCATCTGCGCTGCCGTCAATATGCGCTGCAACTCAGCTCTCCAGAATCTCTTCCAGTTTCTTCAAGTTCGACCGCTCGCCCATCATGATGAACACGCCGCCGGCTTCGATCCGCGTATCTCCAGCGGGATTGAATTGCATCTCTCCGTCCGGCTTCCTGGCGGCCAGCACGATCACCCCCAGATCCGAATTGATGCGCGATTCATCGAGCGTCAGGGAAACCATGCGACTCGTTTCGGGAACCCGTACCTCTTCAACCTCGATGTCCAGATCGGTCGAGTTCCCGAATGCGGACGCTACATCGAGGAAGCTCAGTGCATGAGGCCGCAGCATCGATTGCGCCAGCCGATGTCCGATGAACGTATAGGGCGTGAACACCGTATTCGCTCCCGCCCGCCGCAGCCGATCCGCCGCATCCCGACTGCTTGCTCGCGACGCGACCAACAGGTTCGGGTTCAGCACCCTGGCCGACAGCGTCACGTACACGTTCTGCGCGTCGGAGTCCACAGCGGCAACGAGTCCGTTCGCCGTCTCGATTTGAGCGGTCCGCAACGTCGAGTCCTGCGTGGCATCCGCAACCAGCGTCGGCACATCCTGATCCGTGCCCCACTTCGCGCGCTCCGGGTCCGACTCGATGAGCAGCACGTTGGCTTCGTTCCGCTTCAGCTCTCGCACGACGCTCCGGCCAACCCGCCCCGCCCCGCAAACAATGTAGTGATCGGAGAGCTTCTTGAGCATGATCCTCCTCCTCCGCCGCCCGAAGGCGTCCCCCAACTCGAGCTTCAGCATCATATCGCCCAAAATCGTGATGGACGCCAAGATCGTCGTCACCCCGGCCAGCATTAGAAACGAGGCAAAAACGCGGCCGCGAAAAGTCAAGGGGTGTATCTCTTCGTAGCCGACGGTCGTCAGAGTGACCAGCGTCATATAGAAGCTGTCAAACAACGACCAGCCTTCCACAGCCTGAAAGCCCAGTGTCCCCGCCACGAGGACGACCGACATCAGCGAGAAGACAACGAAGATCTGAGAACGCCAACCGTCCATGGAAACAACCGGGGGCCGACCCCCAATAAAGCGATACTTTCAGTATCCCGCGATTTCAGCAAGAGGGAAACATTGCGTCGGGACCGGAGTGAGCCGAGGGGCCCGGTCGGCCCTGCAGACGCCCATCTACCCACCCGACGGACCCTGCGATTCGTATCAGCCGGCACGATGCCGCAGCCGGTCCATCGTTACCGCCGCCACGATGATCGACCCCGTCAACACATCCTGGACCCAGTTCGGAACGCCCTTCATGCTCAGCCCGTTGCGGATGACCGCCATCAACATCGCCCCCGCAACCGATCCTGTCACACTCCCCTCTCCGCCGCTCAAGCTTCCGCCGCCGATCACGACCGCAGCGATGATGTCCAGCTCCATCCCCTTCGCCGCTGTCGGATCGCCTACGGTCAGCCGGCTGAACTGCATCAACCCCGCGAAACCGATCAGCGTCCCGGCCAGCGAGTACAGCGCCAGCTTCACGCGTTCCACGCGAATCCCGCACAGCCGCGCAGTGTTTTCATTCGACCCGATCGCGAAGATATGCCGTCCCAGCACGGTGTTGCGGAGCAGCAGCGCCACGACGACGGCAAGCAGCAGCGTAGCCCAGACTCCCGGCGCCACGATCAGCCAGGCCGGCTCGGGAAACTTCGCCAGCATCGTGTTCAGCCATGTGATCGGCGCGTCGATCTTCTGCTCGTCCGCCAACCCCGTCGCCGTCCCTCGAAACACCAACAGCGTTCCCAGCGTGATGATGAACGGGACCAGTTTCAAGCGCGTGATCAGCAAGCCGTTCGCCGCTCCGCACGCCCCGCCGATCAGGATCCCCGCGCCCGCCGCCGCAAGCGGAGACCAGCCCGCTTCGAGCAGCTTCGCGATCACCACCGTAGACAGCGCAATCACCGATCCGGCGCTCAAGTCGATCCCGCCCGAGATGATGATCAGCGTCACCCCCAGCGCGCCCGCCGTCACGATCACGCTCTGCGTCAACACCGTGACCCGGTTGAAGTTCGAGTAGAACGGCTCTCCCGCCCACAGGCAAAACAGCAGGTAAACCGCCGCCAACCCGATCAGCGGCCCAAGATTCTTCTTCACAGACTCTCCCTGTAGCCCGCTGATTCTAACGGAAACCAGCGGCATGCAAGCGCTGTCCGGCTCGACCCGATTTCTTCCGTTTCAGCAGACCGGCTCGGCATGAACCGACACACTCTTTCGAAGACCGCCGGGGACGCAATGAAACTCCATCCGGGTCGAATCCATCGATGAGCAGACCGCCGGGCCAAGCTCCAGCCAGGCAACTCGGAGGGCGGGCGGCGAGAGCTGATCTTGCTAAGCGATGATCTCGTGCAGAACCCGGCCCGCTACGTCCGTGAGTCGAAACTGCCGGCCGTTGTACTTGTAGGTCAGGCGCTCGTGGTCGAGCCCCAGCAGGTGGAGAATCGTGGCGTGAAAGTCGTTGACCGAGACTTTGTCGACCGCCGCCCGATGGCCCAATTCGTCCGACTCGCCGTAGGACACGCCGCCTTTGATGCCGCCGCCCGCCATCCACGTCGTAAAGCAGTGGGGGTTATGGTCGCGGCCCGGCTTGGCGCCGCCGATCTGGGAAAGCGGCAGGCGGCCGAACTCGCCGCCCCAAATCACCAGCGTCTCGTCCAGCAAACCGCGCTGTTCCAGGTCGGTCAGCAACGCCGCCATCGGTTGATCGGTCTCGCCCGCGAACTGTGTGTGGTTGCCGTGAATGTCGTGGTGGCCGTCCCACGAGCGCGCGTTCTCCATGCCGCCCGAGTAGATCTGAACGAAACGCACGCCGCGTTCGACCAGCCGCCGCGCCATCAGACACTGGCGCGCCATGTGGGCGCAATTCTTCTCATGCAATCCGTACATCTGCTGGATGCGAGGCGGCTCGCGATCGACATCCAACGCTTCCGGCGCCGCCGTCTGCATGCGGTACGCCAGCTCGAAGCTCTCGATACGCGCGGCCAACTCCGCCTCGTAGGGGTTCCGCTCGAGGTCGCGGCCGCCGAGGCGCGCCATCAAGTCGAGCTGCGCGCGCTGCCTGTCGTCGTTGAGAACGGCGGGCCGCTTGAGATTCTCGATCGGCTCGCCCTGGGGGCGCAGCCACGTCCCCTGGTAGACGCCCGGAAGGAAGCCCGCGCTCCAGTTGGCGGCGCTGCCTTTGGGGAGCCCGCGGTTCTTGGGGTCCGACATGACGACGAAACCCGGCAGATTGCGGCTCTCGCTTCCCAGCCCGTAGGTCACCCAGGAGCCGAGACAGGGATAGCCCATGCGCATCTGGCCGCTGTTGATCGTGAACAGGGCCGGCGAGTGGTTGTTCGAATCGGAGTGACCGGAGTGGATAAAGGCCATCCGATCGACGTGCTCACCCAGGTACGGGAAGATTTCCGACACCATCTTGCCGCTCTGGCCGCGCGGGGAGAACCGGAACGGGGACTTCATCAGCGCGCCGACCTCTCTCGAGAAGAAGCCGGTAAACTTGTCGAACCCCTCCAGTTCCTGACCATGGTGCCTGGCGAGCGCGGGGCGGTGGTCCCAGGTGTCGATGTGACTCGGGCCGCCGTTGATGAACAGCCAAATGACGCTCTTGGCCTTGGGGGCGAAATGGGCGGTCCGCGGCGCCAGCGGGTCGAGAGCGCGGGCCGGGGCCGGCCCGGCGGCGATCAGGCCTTCCTCGTGGAGAAGGCTCGTCAAACCGAGCATGCCCACACCCATCCCGCACCGCTGCAGCATGGCGCGGCGGGAAAAAACCGCGGACAAAGGCTGAATCGGAGACCGTTTCACGTCGAACCTATTGTGTCATAGCAGCCGGCGTTCGAAGCGCATCAAGCATCATCAAAGCCTCTCAGCGGATGTAGAGGAACTCGCTCAAACCCAGCAGCGCCTGACAGTAATCCGTGAGGGCCAGAGTCGAGGCGTCCGGCCGCCCTTCACTCGCGTAGGACCGGCTCTGCCGGTCCAGAAACGCCTCGGCAGCCTCAAGTTCATCCGGGTCCGCCGTCCTTCCATATGCGATCCGGTAAGCCTGTTGAACCGCGCGGCGCCCCTGGAACCCATCCAGCCGCCGGGCAAGGCCCTCGGCGTAGCGTCGAGCCTGGGGGCTGTTGAGAAACATCAGAGCCTGAGGTGCGATCGTCGTGGACGGCCGCCGCCCGATGCCCACCAGTTGCTCCGGCCAGTCAAAGAGCATCATGATCGGAACCAGATCGGCGCGCTTGATAAAGAAGTAGACACTGCGGCGGCGCATGTCGGAACGCATGGCCCCGGGGCCGTACATGGTGCGGTCGAGCAAGCCGGAGACGGTCAGCAGCGAGTCGCGCATGGCCTCGGCCTCGAGACGCCGCGGAGTCCAGCGCCAGCGGTAGACGTTGTTCACGTCCGCCGCGGCCTTCTCCGCATCGTAGGCGGCGCTCTGCCGGTATACGGCGCTCGTCATGATCAACCTGTGCAGCCGCTTGAGCCGCCAGCCGTGGTTGATGAGATCCCGCGCCAGCCAATCGAGCAACTCCGGATGGGACGGCGGGTCGCCCTGTCGTCCGAAATCACTGGGCGTGGCGACGATTCCGCGGCCCAGATGGTAATGCCAGAGCCGGTTCACAATAACGCGGGCCAGCAGCACGCCGGCGCCGCGGTCCACGTCGGTGATCCAATTCGCCAGGGACGCTCGCCGGAAACTCGTACGCTCCCATCCTCGGGGAGCGGCGACAAACCAAGACTTCGCGTCACCGCCCTCGGGCATGAGCACTCCGAGAAAACCGGGATTCGCCGGCTCTTCCTTCTGGCTCACGTCTCCGCGCTTGAGAATGTGCGTCTGCTTGTAGAAGTGCGGGTAGCCGTTGCCATTCGAGTTGTGCCGGGGAATGGGATAGCCCTCGGAGGTGATCTGGATCTTGGTCTTCGTCGGAATCGGCCGTGCGGGAAGGTGCGACTGCACCGCCCGGTCCCGTTGCCGCCAACCGGCGTCGGAGCGTGCAAAGAACCGCAGTAGAGCCGCGCGCTGAGGCTCGGAGAGGCCGCTTGGGCCTTCACGCCCGACCACGTCCATGCCTTCGACAACCGGCTGCGGCACACCCGAGCCGACAAGCAGCGGCGGCCTCGGCTTGCCGGAGATCGATAATCGGGTCCGTCCCAGGCTGCATTGGATGAGTTTGCCGAAGTTCAGCTTGATCGTCAGCCTCGTGCCGCCATCGAATCCGACGGGTTCGGCGAGCGTGAACGCGGCCGCCTGATCCCGTCCGGCCGATTCCGCGCCCGGTCTCCAACCTCTGTCGGCAACGTTCGCGCCGGATCCAGCCGGCGGCGGCGGCGCGTCCGGGTCCGCAGGGTCTGTGGTCCACGTAGAAACGAACTTCAGCTTGACGGGTTCGGCATCCGGGTCGGCGAGCGGTCGCGCCGTCGCTTTCAAACTCGTCATGACGAACCGGCCGCGCGAGCGACCGGGGCCGTTGCGGGGAAACGACGGGTGCGTGAGCGCCTCGACACGCAGCGCGCGGATGTCCCGGGCCTGCACGTCCGCTGTGAAGGTGTACTCGTCAAGGTCCGGAAGCTCGCCGGACGCCAGGATCGACCCGTCCTCCAGCTTCTCCAGCGACGCGCCCTCTTTCGACTGATACTCGGTGAAGTCCAGCACGCGCCAGGGGTCTTCGGAAGGCAGGCCGTCGAGGTTCTGCAGCCACCGCTCAAACGGTTCCGTCAGCCGCCGCTGCTCGTATTCGCCGCGAGCGGCGACCAGCTCCCGGTGCTCGGCTTCCCATTGCTCCATCGCCGCCCGGGAGGCGTCGGGCGCCGGGTCGTAATCGATCTCCGTGCGAATCGTGTGCCCGAAAACCGAAGCTAGGCGGTAGTAGTCCCGCGTCGGGATGGGATCGTATTTATGGTCATGACAACGAGCGCAACCGATGGTCAGGCCCAGCATCGCCGTGCCGGTCGTGTTCACCATGTCGTCCAGCTCGTCGTAGCGTACGGTTTCGAACTCGTGCTCGGTGATCTCCGTCGGGAAGGCGCCCGCTCCCAGAAACCCCGTCGCCATCAATGCCAATGGGTTGTCCGGCGCCAACTCGTCTCCCGCCAATTGCCATCTCACGAACCGGTCGTAGGGCATGTCGCGATTGAAAGCCTTGATGAGAAAGTCGCGATAGTGATAGGCATAGGGCCGTTCGTAGTCTCTTTCGAAACCGTAGCTCTCGGCGAAGCGCGCGATGTCGATCCAGTGCCGAGCCCAGCGCTCGCCGAAATGTTTCGACGAGAGCAAACGGTCGATGAGCTTCTCGTAGGCGCCGGGCGACCGGTCCCTGACGAACGCGTCGACCTCATCCGGATCGGGAGGAAGGCCCAGCACGCCCAGAAAGGCCCGCCGAATCAGGGTCCTGCGGTCGGCTTCCGGATTCGGGGTCAGTCCTTTTTGATGGAGCTTCCGCAGGATGAACCGGTCGATGGGCGTTCGAGACCAGCTCTCATCGCCGGCCGGCGGCTCGCTGCGGGCGAGCGGCCGAAAAGACCAGAACTCCCGATCCGCCGCGGTCACTTCGGCCGGTGGGCCGCTGGCGGGCTTGTCGATCAAGGGCTTGTCGTACGGCGCGCCGAGTTCAATCCAGCGCGCGATGACGTCGATCGCCTGCTCGGGCAGCTTCGGCTGCTGAAACGGCATGTGAGGCTCCTGCTCGTGCCGAATCAGCTTCAACAGCCGACTCGAGTCGGCCGACGCGCCCAGTTTTCCGCTGTTGACCAGCGACTCGCGGCTCGAGAGATCAAAGCCGCCCAGCGACTGTGCGCCGCCATGGCAGACCAGGCAGCGTTCGTTGAGCAGCGGCCGCACTTCGCGCTTGAACAGCTCCATCCCCTGAGCCATCCGCCGAGCGTGCTGTTCGCCGCCTCCTGACGGGGACGACCGGTCTTGCTGCGCGTGCGCGGGAGGCAGGACCCCCAACCACAACAAGCCGATCACCAGCAGTTGCGCCGGCAGGCAATGATTGCAGGCTCTCGCGGAATCCATCACCCTGACCTGAAACATCCCCCTGAGCAAGCGGCGTTGACAGCGGCCCGGATGTTCCCCGCTTGAACGATCCGCGCACGGGCGGAGGAAAAACCCGCGTCGAGGCTTCCCTGCCAAGCGCCGGAGCCGCATTCAATATACAAGGCCGGAGGACCGGGCGGGAGGCTTCTTCCTGCACAGCCAACGCAACACAGAACGTTTCGCTTGCTCAGCATGAATTCCATTTACGTTGGCCGCGGCGAACGCTGCTCTTCGCGCATTTTCCTGGGAGAAACGGGATGCTGTGCACTTTTGCAGGATTTCCAGCGAAAGGCGCTCGTCGTGAGACCCACCGAGAACGGTTGACGGTGCGCTGACATGTGCACATCTCCGTCCCCCCGTTCTGCACTTGTGCGCAACAGCTTGCCGTCAAAAAAAGGGAACAGAGGGCAGGAAAGCAAAAAGCCGTGTTGCGTGTCTCGTGTTTCGTGAAAAATACTGGCGGGGGCTTGTTTCGCTCCAGAAGAAATACCTGAAGGCCGGTGAACCGTAAAGACCGTGTTTCGTGTCTCGTGACTCATGAAAAACCTTACAGGCCGTGCTGCTGGCGCGGGGGCGGCGAATTGACAGATGCCGGGAGCCAGACGCACAGGCGGATACGGAAGGGCGGCCCGGCGCCGGACGACCAGGAGCGGGCGGAATGGTCGAGGGACTACTCCTCGACGCGGCACGGAGACCAAGACCTGCTGTTCAGCGAGGGCGACCTGGACGACTCGATCCAGGCGTTGGCCGCCGGCGACGAGGCGGAAGCCGGGACCAACTTGGTGTACGGCGCGGTCCATCAGTTCGATGGGGAGGAGGTGGGTAGCGCGATCGCTGCACGGCCCTGCCTGGGGCCGTCACGCGACGACCAGGACGCTATCGAGCAGATCATCCACGAGTCGGCGCGGCAACCCCTGGAGCAGGGCGGGCGCCGGCGCCCGCAGCGTCGAGACGATTCGCCTGACCGCCCCGTCGCAGGCCGGCGTTTACTACTACGGCGCCTGCGTCGACTCGATATCGGGCGAGACCGATACCGGGAACAACTGCTCGTCCGGCATGCGCGTCTCCGTCTCGGATGGCGGAGGAGGAGGCAGCGGCGGCGGTGACGTCAGACCAGGAGAGTGTGAGGAGGGGAAAACCTACGGGATTGGAGAAGGCTGCGACGTTTACGGTGTAGGTAGCAGTTCAAAGCAACGCTTCACGGTCCTGAGCGACGGTCGGGGGCGTTTTGGCTTCATTACTGCTGGGAACCGCATTAGCAACCGGGGCGGTTCCATCAATGGAGTCAGATATCACTTTGTGGCGAGTCATCAAGGTGGGGGTGTCTGGAAAGTTGACGAGTACAGGCCATAGGGCCGCAGCGTTCCTGAAGCGCATCCGCGGTGGAAGTACGGTCAACGGCCGGCGGGGTTGAGGAAGACTGGCGCGCTCTGCGGCTACGGTCTGTCGTCAGCCGGTGCGGGCGGCTAGAACAAGACTGAAGGGCTTCAGTACTCAAGGCTGGAAAAGCCGTGATTCGTGATGCGCGGTGCTCGATCTCGTCCATCGAGCGGGGCTGTACCTGCTGCACATCCTCGTTGAGCGCCAATGTCTTGTTCATCCTCCCAGCTTTTCCCGCTGGAAGGGGAACGTTCTACCTGGCTCACCAGAGGCGCCTCTCGCATTGCGCCGACAGGCTCCTTGCTGCGACGAGGCCCTCCTGAGGCAGGGCCCCGGACACCCGTCTCGCGGGGCCTGGGGATGGGAGCCGCTCGCCCAAGCCGTCAGGCTTGCCGAGTCTTCTCGCTCTGCCGGGAGAGTTTCTGCGCGCCGGCGGCGGGCAATAGCATCCGGGCGGCCAACCCGTAGAGGGGTGCGCAACCGGGAATGGCGGGCCTGGAGGGACTCGAACCCCCGACCTACTGGTTCGAAGTTATGAAAGGCGCCTACCAGGATCCTATCAATTTCTTTGTTTCCATTGCCTTATTGATACCCGCAGAATATAGTGTTGTTATCGGACACAGCGAATGCCTCGATGGAGCGGGCGCAGCACCGTGCGCCCCTACACTGTACTGAGCGAACCTCAATAGTTCAACTCGGGGAACCTGTCTTTCGCTCGAAGAAACCCGTTTGGGACCAATGGAGCAGGTTTTTGACACATTTTTTGGCACAGGCTTGCCATCCATGTGAAATGTTCGCCCGAGGGCAGTAGCATCGTGGGCGCCTGCTCGACCAACGCCGCGAAAACTCGCTGTCATGTCTCCGGCGGACAGTCCCTCACAGTTCTTGCTGAACACGGCGTGATTCCATGCCTGTTCATTCATCCAGAGGCCGACAAACCATCGAACAGCAAGTTATATTCAAACTGCTCCATCAGCAGCTGTCCGCTGAGGATCGAATACAGCAACCACACCAGCAGGGCCGGGAGCGGCTTCCAGCTATAGCTGGTTTAGGGACCTCTCGGGAACGTCTTCATGTTCTGGCGTAGAGTTCGCGGAAGCACGGCGAGAGCGCTTCCCGCGCGGTAGCGGCCATCGCCCGCAGCGACCCCAGCGGGTGATCCTTCAGTACCGCTCTTGGAGTGATCGATAGAAGAAGCAGATCGGATTGTTGTCCAGCCGGGCGAGACCGCCAAGTACAACAAACGAGAAGCCATGGCCGTCGCGGCCTATAACTGGGGGGTTGTCAACCAGCGCCTGCAGTTCCGCAACGTGCGCATCAATAAAGCGGCAAGAACAAGGCACTTCGGCTACGGTTGCTCTCTAGACGGTCAGCCTGCGCCCGGGATGCTTACGTGCAGGATAGCCGTAGTACAAGGGCGGTAAATAGTCGAGTGTCTCGTGCATCCAGTCGCTCAATAGCATCTCGTGGCGGATCCGTTCTGCAACGTAGTCAGGATCTTCGGCGAGGTTGTGAAACTCGTTCGGGTCGGACAGTAGGTCATAGAACTCGATGAAGGGGCGGGATGGCGCCAGGAGCCGACGGATGTTCGGTTCCAGCCGTCCACGAATGTCTTCCTCTAGAAACGAAAGCCAACTCGGCGAGGCGGCGATGTCGGACGTCGGACGGTAAGGTTGCTCGGGCCGGCCGTTGTAGATCAGCTTGAAGCGCTGGGTGACAACAGCGCGTTGCGGATCGCTGTGGTTGTGCCAGTTGCGCTCGGTGAAAACAGCCTCGCGGACGGACTCGCGCTCGCCAGTCAGGATCGGTAGCAGGCTTTGACCCTGCATCTTGGGTTCGATAGGCAGACCAGCAGCGTGGAGGCAGGTCGCGGCCAGGTCGACCCCGGAAACCAGAGCTTCACTTGACTTGCCAGCGCGCACGAAGGCAGGCCAACGCACGATCAGCGGAACCCGAATACCGCTTTCGTAAAGCGTCCCCTTGCCGCGCGGGAACGGGAACCCATGGTCTCCAGTGAAGATAACGAGAGTGGTATCGGCAAGGCCGCGTTTTTCAAGAGTGTCCAGTACGCGTCCGACGTTCACATCCATGCGACGGATCTCGTCCCAGTAAGAAGCAAAGTCCTGTCGAACATCGGACGTATCGGGCAGGAAGGCAGGGACTGGAACATTCTCGGGAGGGGTTGGCGGGTTGGCAGCCGGAGACGGGTACGGCCGGTGCGGGTCACTGTAGCCGATTTGGGCAAAGAAGAGCTTGCCGTCCGGGAGCCGTTCGAACAAAGTCTCAAAGCCATCGATGTCTTTGTCAACGAGATCGAATCGCCTCTCGAAGTCTTCGCCTTGGTGGACCTTTCCGAAGGCCGCGGTGAAGTAGCCGGCTTCGCCAAGCGGCTCCAGAATGCTGCTCTCGAGAGGCGGGTAGAAAGACGCCTGCCGGGAAGTGCCGATCGTGTGCGGCGAACAGCCGGAATAGTAAGAGGAGCGACTTGGACTGCACTGCGGCGCAGCGGCGTAGGCGCGAGTGAAGCGCATGCCCTCGGCGGCGAGACGGTCAAGCCGCGGAGTGCCGAGACCGCCGGCCCCGTAGCAGCCCAGGTCCACGGCGCTGTGGTCGTCGGAGATGAGAAAAAGGATGTTCGGCACACCTGACTTCCGCGGCGCCAGCGGAAGAGCGGCGGCAACTGCGAGAAAGGTACGGCGATTCCATCTCATTCGAAGAATCCATGGTCGCGATAGCGATTCGCTACCTCTTCATAAAATTCCACGCTCCAGCCGGGACGGTCGTTCATCGCAATGCGCCCCTTCTCGATCAGCGGGCCGGTCTTGAGTACATCGTCGAAGAAGGGGACGGACGCGGCGTGCCATTCCAGCGCTAGGCTATTCGGGATCGACGCTGCAAGATGGGCCGACGCCACCGTGCCAATCGGACCGCTGCTGTTGTGCAATGCAAGGTTAGCGTAGCGTGCGTCCGCCAAGTCAGCGATTCTCTTGGCGCTCCAAATGCCGACCTTCTGCGGATCGGGTGCAATGATTCGGAGGCGTGCCGCATCGAGTAGCAGATCAAAGTCTCGCCGAAAGTAGTGGTTCTCGCCGGTCGCGATAGCGGTTGCCACACGACGCTGGACTTCACCGGTCCGCACGGCGTCATCGGCCGGGACAGGGTCCTCAATCCACAACAGTTTCAGCGGCTCTAGGGCGCGGCAAAGCCGAGTGGCGGCCTCCACTGCGTAGTGCCAGTGACAATCCACGGCCAAGTCGACCTCCCCACCGACAGCTTCACGCGCGGCTCCGATCAAACTGGCCATGAATTCGATCTCGCGAGCCGCCAGGCTACGATTGTACTCGTCGGTCGGACAAGGTGTAGGAACGTCAACAGCGAACTTGAGGAGGCGGAAGTCAGACGCGGTATCCTCACATGGCTGTCCAGCCTCCGTCGATGGGCAATGCGGCCCCTGTCATGAAAGAGCTTTCATCGGCCGCCAGGAAGACCGCGAGCGCGGCGACCTCTCGTGCCTCACCCATGCGCCCGATCGGCTGGCGATCGTGAAGCTGTGCTAAGGTCTCCTCGATGTCGCGGGCGAAGTATTTCCGCAGATAGCCACGAATCATCGGCGTGTCCACGGTACCGGGACAGATCGCGTTAGCTCGAATCCCGTCGCGTGCATAATCGATTGCTATGGCACGCGTCATCTCAAGCACCGCACCCTTGCTGACGCAATAGGCAAAACGTCGCTCCACGGCGACCAATGACGCCACAGATGCAATATTGATGATGTTGCCAGAGCGACGCTCGAGCATGGGGCCGATCGCAGCACGACACGCGAGATATACGCCGCGGACATTGACCCCCTGGATGCGATCGTAGTCGCCGGGCGCCGTCTCGTGCAACTTGCCAACATGCATGACACCGGCACAGTTGACCAGGATGTCCAGTTTTCCGGCTGCTTCAATCACATGGGCTGTCACCGCCTTCAAGGACTCGAAGTCCGTGACATCCAACGCCAGGCCGCAAGCATCCAGTTCACGGGCCAGTGCGCGGGCGCGTGTTTCGTTTACGTCGCCGACGGTAACGTGTGCTCCCTGCCTAACGAATGTGCGAGCGATGGCTTCTCCAATGCCGGAGGCGCCGCCCGTTACCAATGCGGACTTCCCTGTTAAATCAAGCATCAGGCTCAAAGATCTCCGGTCATTTCGCCTCGTCTGTGCGGCTCAAGCATATCCATCACGACGTCGTTGTCCGAATCGAGAGGACAACGGTAGAAGCGGTCAAAGCCACGGTCAAGCGGCCAGTGTCCCCGAAGCGAGCCGACGCGCCACTTGCCGGCCGCGAACGTCTGGTAACCTGCGGGGCACAGAGCTCCGGCGGTAGTAACGGCCCTCGCGCTCAGACGTCCCCGGCAGGCCGGGAGTCCGTGATCTTGGACCATGTGCCCAATGCCCGCCTGATGGTTGTATCGCCCCGTGAGCAGGGCCGCCCGCGTCGGGGCGTAGCGGGCAGCATTGTAGAACTGCGTAAACCGCAGGCCCCCCTCCGCAAGCCGGTCCAAGTTCAGCGTGGCGATTTCGCTGCCGTAGCAGCCGAGATCGAAAAAACCCATGTCATCGGCCAGAATCATGACGATGTTGGGGCGGCCCAGCGTGCCACGCAGGGCAGTGGCTCCGGCCGTTGCGCTGAGAAAGTCCCTCCGACTGATGGCCTCGGCCACTAGAATCGAACCTCGACCAGATCCACCTGAGCGACCCAGCGCATTCCGGTATCCGCTAGCCCCGTGGCCTGCAGCTCCAGGGCCCGTCCTTGCGAGTTGGCAACGACATCGAAGTCTATGGCGGCATCGCTCTTGTGGATGACGGAAGTCCGGTTGCCGAACAGCTCGATGTCGCCCGTGGCATCGCTACGCGCCAAGCCAAGGGCTTCAAAGGCGGATTGCTGCCGGCCGTTGTCGTCTCTCGCAACGACCAGAATGCGATAGCTCAGGCTCGTGTTCTCGGGGAGCCGGATCGGTGCTCCAGCGGCCAGTAAAAGTACACGCGGAACATTGTCCGTGGTCAAGCCCTTAGCGACGAGACGGCTCGCCTGCGCGTCGCCAGGACTCCCGAAGGCCCCGCCGGCAAGCACGTCCTCCGCGGGCCGCAGACTCATGGCGCCGGCACCATGAACACGTGAGTAGGGCGCGTTTGCTTCATTCCCCTCGCCGCCTGTCACTGTGGCTGCGCGTCCGTCCGCGCGGTTGCCTTCACCCCCTACGATCGTTGCGAGTTCGGCTTGCGCCGTGTTGCTGCGACCGCCGCCAACCACCGATAAAGCGCCGAGCGCGCGATTATCGAGTCCAGCCGTCACGCTTGCCCAGCGCCCCAGTGCGTCGCTCAGGTGGTTGCGGTTGTCGCGAATGGTGAGGTTCTCGGGATCCCCCCATGCTCCAGGGGAGTTCACCATCACAACTTCCTTGCCGGTCGTGTCATCGATGCGGACGTTGTTCTTGATAATCCCGTTCACCGATTTGCGCCAGCAATGGATCGCCCGTCCCCCGCTCTTGATCACGTTGCCGATGACTTCGTACTGGCTCAGGTTGAAGTTCGGTTCCAGAGAAGTCGCCAAGGTCTCCATGTAGTTGTAGTTGCAGCGCACCTTGCTGAGACGTCCGCGGTGGGAGGGGTGGCCCAGCAGATATCCTCGGCCCTTCGGGTTGATCGTGCGCGTGCCGGCGATCGCGATGTTCTCCGCGTCGAAGGATTCGCCTCCCTCGGTGTCTCCACCGCGCAGGAACTTGCCCGTGTGCTCGCCGTAGACCATCACCGACCGCATCGTGTTGGTCATCGTGATCTGTTCGACCGAGACGTTGCGCACACGACCGTGGATGAGGACACAAGCGGAAATGTCCTTCACCAACTCCGAGGGCTGCACGTTGTTGTCCTGGTTAAGGTCAATCGCGCCACGCCCGAAGATCCGGACATCCTCGATATAGTCCTCCTGCAGACCGTGCCCGATGCGGATGCCGTAGGACTCCGGGCCGTCGTAGGAGAGCGCCCAGAAGCTCCCCTCGTTGTGTCCCCTGCGTGATTCGAACTTGATCTGAACGCCGTTGCTCAGCGGCTGCCAATCGCCGGTAATCGGGACGCCCGCGGTGGGGGCGCCCTGTGTGGCGCCCGGGCCCCAGCCGGTGATCCACGAGAACGTGTCGGGCTGTCCTCCGGCGCCCTCGCAGTCGATCCGGATGGTGTAGATGACGGGACCGATTCCTCCGTCGTAGCGACCGCCAAAAGAGAAGTCGTCGAGCTTCTTGACCGCGCCGTGATCGATGGTCAGCTCCGGCTCATACTCGAGTTTGCTCTGATGGTCAGCGAGCCTGAGAACGGCGCCTTCCATCAACTCGATGTCGATCGGCTTGTCCACATAGAGCAGCGACCGATGCCTGCGCAATGGATGCTCATGCATTCCCGGCAGGAAGACGAGCTTGCCGCCCGGCGACGCCGCGGCCAGCACCGCCTGTGGATTGTCACCGGGCCGGACGTAGTGGATCGACTCCGCGACCGGCAGGGTCTGTCCCCACAACACGCTCGACGCCAGGATGGCTGACGAGACGATCCGCAGCATCGAGAAGCTTGTTGCCCTCAAAACCTCCCACCAAGTACGTCGTGGTTTCCGTGACTTCTGCAAGATTCCCTCCAGGACCTGACAGTCCGTGGCAAAACCCCCGCTGCATTCAAGCAGCGATGCATCCCGGCTGAACTGCGTTGCTCCTCGGTCGAAGATGTCCAATATGCTCCCTCGTCGCGCCTTGTCAGCCGGGCGCCTCGCCGCTCTCGGTGCTACGCGGAGTTTCACCACGGACTGCTAACGGAGCGGCACGGACTCCCCATGCCAAGGAAATGCAAGACTCGGCCGACGGGCATGCCGCTGCAACCCTAATTCCAGTCGCCCACCGCAGCCCGGTTCCAGCAACACCCGGAAAAAATGACGGTTCACTTCGACCGCCTCCGCCGCTTGCCCTGGATCCGTTCGGAAAGACTCGATGCGCCCTTTGTTGTCAACCAGCGGCGGCGGTTCGGCTGCCGTCTCCGGAAACTTCACTTGAGTGAATGTATGCTGGCCATATGCGCCTGCCTGCACAAGGACTTCCCGCGGCTCGGTTTGGTGGGTATTGACCAGAACCAGGGCAAGATGATCAGGCTCGATCTTCTCCACTAGCGCCGCGACATCTTCGGGCATTCCTGCTCTGCCATTCCGCGGGTCGAAATAGCGCAGTTCACCGAAGGTGAGGCCGGAGCCCCAGTGAGGGGTGGCCGTCCCCATCATGAGCTGCAGCAAACCTTCCATCCCCAGCGGTAAAAAGTCGTGCGCCTGGTCGGAACGCCACGTTGCGGGATCGGAGCTGTCCGCTCGGACCCGCTTGACGTGGCGCCGGATGCGTTCCAAATTCAAGCGCAGAATTCGGTCGGGGTACCCCGGATACCGGCCTTTCAGATAGGCCAGCCACTCATATTCGTGGGAATAGTCGTTTTTTTGTGCTCCTTCGTCGTGCGTGAAGGGGAGACTTTCGGTTTCTTCGATTTTTTCCCAATCTTCGGTCTTGAATGAATGAAGGTAGATGTCGGCAAGCGCGCGTGCGTAGTTCACGCTCCACATGGGGCTGTACCAGCCCTTCTCGTCGTTATAGCGGTCGGGTGGCAGCATATGGCCGTTACCGTGCTTGAGGCGGTTGCGGAGCAGGATCTCCATCTGCACTCGGAGGGTGTCAAGAAAGCGATCGTCTCCGCCCGTGATCAGGAAAGCATTCAACGCCGCTTGGCGGGGACCCCGTTCCATCAACTGATACCCGCCGAAGGGCCAGTCCCAGCCCATGATGCCGGCCCACCATTTGCCATCCCAGTGTTCGCCTACTTTTCCCGTCAGGCCGATGTTGCCGGGAATCCTGCCGCCATTGGCCTTCGTTCGGTCAACCCACGCGCCAACGTATTCAATCAACCATTCTTTGTATTTGCGTTCGCCTGTCAACAAGTAAGCATTCGCCACCAAGCTCGTGGCGTGAAGGTTCATGGGAATGTCCCCTTTGACGTTCGTCCATGCACCAAAGAAATCTTCCCGCGAAACCGATTTGTCGTACCAATAGGCGGCTTCTGCTTCAAGCTTTGGGCCTCGGCTGCCGTTCAATACACTGCGAATGACCTTGTGGACGGGATCGTAGTTCCTGGCGCTTGCATCTTCTCCTGTGTAGAACCCCGCAAAGCGGATTGCGCGCTGCTGGAACTTGCGGTCCGTAGGATCCGCCAAGCCTTCGTTGATGAATCCGCCGTAGTGTTCCGAATTGTGCTCCCAGTCAAAGGCCGTTATAAACTCGCGACGTAACATGCCTTCGGTGCTGTACTGACGAATGTGGCCTTCCCAAATCTTTCGGTACAGCCTGAGAACCTCCGGCTTCCCTCCCAGCGTGTAGAGCAACGGCCAGTTCCAGAAGTTCTCCATTACGTCGTCGGGCCCGTCGCTTCCGCCCCAATGCGGCTGATGACGCAAGTAGCCGTTCGCCAGGACGTACTTATCGGCAAACGCCTTCACCGCTTCTTCATTGGCGCGAATCAAGGCTCGCTCCGCCAAGGCCCACGACGGCGGCGAGAGCGGGTTTGCGAGTCGGACCTCGGCAACTCCCACAGGCCGGGGATCAATGTTGCCCTGGCCGAGAGCCGGCGTGATTGTCATCAGAACTGAGGCTGCAACTCCGATACCCTTCGTCGGGCGAAACCGACTCTTCATCTCAGATCAACTTTCCTCGCAGACGCATGTCAAGCCTACCCAGTCATCAGGTTGAGGGAGCACCAGAGCAAGCTGCCAACAACCTAAGGCAAGTCGCAGCGAACGGAAATGGCCGCGGCATCCTCGTTTGCGAAGCCGCCGTTCACAGGTTGGACCGACCTCTAGAAAATCAACTTCAGGGCGAACTGGATAATCCGCGGAGCCCGCGCGCTCGTGATTCTGCCGAAGGCGCCGGAGTCCACATTCGTGTTCGGCCGGCTGAAATTGACGCGGTTAAGAATGTTGAAGAACTCCGATCGGAACTGCACTCGCACACTCTCTCGAATCGGAATGTTCTTGAACAAAGAGAAATCAACGTTGGCAAATCCCGGGGTCTCGAGTATGTTCCGGCCGGAGGTACCGAAAGTGCCCTCGGCATTGCGGACAAATGCTGCCGTGTTAAACCATTCCCGAATCTTCTCGCCCCGCGGCCTGTCCGACGACATTCGCCACTCTCCGACCACGTCGGCTCGGTCACGGCCGATACCCGTCAGTGAGTTCGCGAAGCTGCTGGCTACCCTGGCGAACTCACCGCTTTGCAGCCGCACGATTCCGTTGTTCTGCCAGTTTCCGAAGACCGCTCGGACGACCGGGTTTTGCCGGCTCAACCGCGGCAAGTCCCATACATATGAAATGCTGGCGACGTGTTTGTGATGAAAGTCCGCTACACCCCGGTCTCGAGCCCAGTCGTTGGGATCGGAAAACGCTCCGCCTCCCGAACTCACGGTCGCAGAACCGTGATCCATCAGCTTCGAGAAGGTGTAGGACGCCAAAACACTGTAATTCCTCGAGAAGCGCTTGGAACCACTCAATACCAACGCATGATACTGACTGAAGCCGCAGCTACACCACTCTTGAATCTGCCCAAGATGGGGGAACAGGCGCCGCTGTTGAATGTTACGCTTGGTCGACTCACCGGGGATATACGCGGCGTAGTTGGGTTCGTAATTGCCGAACAGTTTGGTTCCTTTGGAACCCTGATAAGAAACCGCCCCCAGCCAATCGCCAGGCAGTTGTCGTTCGATCGTGAGATTCCACTGTTGCGTGTAGGGCTGTTCCATGGTGTTCTGGACTACACGCGACCGAAAAATGCCACGGAATTCGTTGTCGAACGGCACGATCTTGGCCGGCCACGGCGGTGGCGGCTGCCCTTGGAACGGGTCGGAAAAACTCGCAGGATCTTCGATATTGACCGTTGCGTTGAATGCCGGAATGGATGCACCGATATTCTGGGTGCTGGAAGCCGGGTAGTTCATTCGGAAAATGCCGTAGCCGGCCCGAATCGCCATCCTCCCGTCCCCGAACGGATCAAAACTCAGACCAAAGCGCGGAGAGAATTTCGACCAGTCCGAGGGCACTAAACGGTCGGACACCCCTGGATCGCCAAAGAAGTTAATTCCTTCACCGATGTTTGGAAATACCCGGCTCTGCTGGCCGGGGATGAACGCCGCTACCTGGGGTAGTTCAGGACGCCAGGTGTCCTTCCAGGTCAAGAAGGGTTCGAATCGCAGGCCCAGGGTCATCGTCAGTCGCGGATTCAATTTGATTTCGTCCGAGACCCAGCCGATCCAGTCGGTCGACCGCAATGCAACCTGAAAACCACTTGACTGGTTGAATCGAGACGGACGGCCCAGAACGAAATCGCTCAAACGGCTGCCGGTGAAAGCGCGGCTAAAATCAAACAGCCCATGGAATCCGACATTGACAATGGGAATATTGAACTGCCGCCGGTTGGCTTCGAAACCCATGCGCAGGTTATGCCTTCCCATCATCTTGCCGAACGAAGCCTGGTACTGAAAAGAATTGCGCACCAGGGGCGTATCGCCGAAAAGAATGACCCGGAAGAAACCGATCACGTCGAGCCTCATGTCGTCGCTGGCGCCGGCCGGGGGAGCGTTGACCCCGATGTCCTGGAAGGTGAACGGCGTTGTCCCTTGCCGTAGGCCAAAAGAGCGATTGAAGGTAAAGCCACTCGTGAACAGTGTGGTCGGACTCACTGTGCGTTCGTACTGGATCCGGCCATTAAAAGAGCGGTCGAGCTGAGCCGTGCTGAAGCTCAAGATGTTGCCTGTGACGCCGGTATTCGGCCGTGTGTTCTTATGGCGAAAGATGCGCACAAACAAACGGTCACGATCGCTGATGTTGTGATCCACGCGAGCCTGGATCTCGTACCCGTCGAAAATGGTCTGCCTCGGAAAACGAGTCGTTCCGTCCGGATCCTGCGCAACCGGAATCCACTCCAGCATTTTGGGGACCACCGGGTCGATCCGGCTGGAAGGGATGATGTTGTTCGCATAGGGAACGAGCGTGTCCGGATCGTGGAGTTGGATCAAGTTGCCTCGACTGTCGAAAAAGTCACTAAAGTCTCCGGTTCTTTGCTGAGCCGTGGGAACGATCGCCGTGGACGTGGTGGGACGTTGTCGGATCTTGGTGCCCTGATATCCGAAGAAAAAGAAGGTTCTGTCGCGGCCATTGTACTTGGGAAGCAAGACCGGCCCACCGATCGTTCCACCCCATTGATTTCGTTTCAGCCCGTCGTCCTGGGGGGCGAAAAAATTAATGGCGTTCAATTTGTTGTTGCGAATGAACTCAAACAGGGTCCCATGGAACTCGTTCGTGCCCGACTTCGTGACCGCGTTGGCCACACCTCCGGAGAAGCGACCGTGTTCGGCGCTAAAGCTGTTGGTCTGCAGGCTGAACTCTTGCAGGAAGTCCGGGTTGGGGAAGGCATTCGACAGGTTGCGATAGTCATCCTGGTTGTAACCACCATCCAAGACAAAGTTGATTTCATTACCCCGGCTGCCGCTGGATGAAATGAATTGCTGGCCGGAAGGAGTAAACGAGGTTCCAATGCCCGCGCTGCCGGAACCCTCCACGGCATGGACACCAGGCACCAGCAACATCAGTTGCAGCGGAGACCTGCCGTTCAACGGGAGGTCGACGACTCTTCTTTGATCGACCACCTCTTTAATGACGGCGTCCTGGGTGTTGACCGTGACGCCCTCAGCGCTGACCTCGACTACCTCGGTGACTTGACCCACTTGGAGGGACGCGTCGACCCGAATACGGCGATCGACTTCGACGGTAACGCCGGACTGAGTGAACCTTTGGAAGCCCGGCGCCTGAACATCAACCGTATATTCGCCGGGCTGCAGTGATCCTACGGTATAGAAGCCCGACTCGTTTGTCGTTGCCGACCGTTCGGCGTTCGTAAGAACGTTAGTCACCATCACATTGGCGCCTACGACCAAGCCTCCGGATGCATCCGTGACGACTCCGGATATGGTTGTTGTGCCCTGAGCCATGAGTCTGGCAGGCGCCAGGGCCATTGCAAAAACAGCAAGCAAAGTAGCAACTAGCTTCATGAAAACCCCCCCATGTTCCACAATGCGGAATAGAAAACCGCAAATTTTAGAAAAGTATAGTCAAAATGAGGCCGATGTGTCAATATATGGAGATGAAGTTCCGAAATTCGGTTCCCGATTTCGTGTTGTATAGTGGAGGAGTGTGTGGACAAGGCACTCGGGGCACTGCATCGAGACGAAGAGTCAGAACATGAAGCCAACGGAGAAACGGCGGGGAACGATGGCTTCGACAATAAAGTGTCTGTCGGTGCTCGAACTACTTGCGCGAGAGCCCTTCGAGTTCGGCCTCTTCGAGATTAGCGCCAGCCTTGACGCTCCCAAAACATCGACTCATCGATTGGTTGCGACCCTGATGGAGGCGGGCTTCGTTGAGCAAGACGGGGACTCGAGGCGCTACCGGCTGACGGGCAAGGCGCTGTGGGTGGGCACAGGTTTTCTCCGGCATTCGCGTGTGTATCGTGCTTCATTTCCCGTCATGCAGGACCTCGCCGGGAAGACCGAAGGCATGGTCCACCTTGGGCTCTGGGACAACGACGCGGTGCTTTACCTCCACACCGTCGGTCATCCCAGCTCTTTGTATCTCTTCGCCAACACAGGGGAGCGGCGGGCGGTACATGCTACCGCTCTCGGCAAGGTCATGCTGGCTTACCGAAGCCCTGAAGACCTGGAGCGCATTTTCTCCAAAGAGGTCGAGCGCTACACCGACAAGACGATCACATCTCTGGATGCCATGCGTCGCGAACTGGAGACGATTCGCGACCAAGGGTACGCCCTTGACGACGAGGAAGGGGTACGCGGGTTGCGTTGCCTCGCCGCTGCGATTCGCGATCACAAGGGACAAGTAGTCGCCGCCATCAGCATGAGTGCTCCCACAAGTGTGCTGGCCGAGGACAACCGGCCGCACTATGCCAGCCTTGTCCAGGAAGCTGCGATTCGAGCCTCCGTGCACGCGGGATATCGCCCGCTCACCACAAACGTCTCCTCTCTGCTCACGCGCCCGTACGAGGCTGGTGAAACCAGTAGGCGGAAAAGCGCGTCGCCATCTTGAAAGCGGAAAGCAACGTTTGAGGCCAATAGTCCGTAATATCCATTACGTCAGCAGCCGGCGCTGCCCGAACTCATCCCGGAAGGTAGATGAGAGATCGATTCCGTAAGGTGAACCTTGACCGAGTTCTTGCGTGCGCCGCGCTACCCCTGCAAGACGGCTTGGAGAATTCCGTCGCCGCCGACCCACTGAACCGCCCGATTTCAGGTCTTACCCCCCAACGTCCTGCCACCTCGGAACCAGCGCCGGCGGCGGCCAATAGCATCCGGGCGGCCGCCCCGGAGAGGGGTGCGCAACTGGGAATGGCGGGCCTGGAGGGACTCGAACCCCCGACCTACTGGTTCGAAGCCAGGCGCTCTATCCAACTGAGCTACAGGCCCGCAGCCTCATTGTAGCCTGCAGAAAAGGCCGTGATTCGTGTCTCGTGTCTCGTGTCTCGTGTTTCGTGAAAACCTTTGGCGGGGGCCTGGTTCGCTCCAGAAGAAGGGGCTGACGGCCGGTGAACGGGAAAAACCGGGTTTCGTGATTCGTGGAAAACATTTACGGCCGTGTTGCCGAAGCGGGGGCGGCGTCTTGACAGATGCCGGGGACCATACTAGACTTAGCTAGACTTAGTCTATAGCAAAGCAGGAGGCCGATGGATGAAGGTGAACATGCACGAGGCGAAATCGACGCTCTCCCGTTTGGCCGAGCTGGCTTGCCGGGGCGAAGAGGTCGTGATCTGCAAGGCCGGCAAACCTTATCTGCGGCTGGAACCCTATCGTGAACGCGTGGAAGAGCGGAAGCTAGGCGGGCTGGAAGGGCAGGTCTGGATGCCCCCGGACTTCGACGAAGAAGACGAAGAACTCATCGAGGCGATCGAGAGGTCGAAGATTTTTCCTGACGAGGATTGAGGATGCAGCGCCTGTTGCTGGATACGCACGTATTCGTATGGTGCCTGAGCGATGTCTCGAGACTGTCGCAAGCCGCTCGCGCCGCCATCGTGGAGCCGCGCAACGACATCTTCGTCAGCGCCGTTACCGGATGGGAGATCGCAGTGAAGCGGGCGAAGGGACGAATGACCGGCCCGGACCATTTGTCGGAGATGATTGAAGAACGGGGCTTCACTCATCTGCCGTTGACGTTTCACCACGCCGAGCAGGCGGGACTTCTCCCGATGCATCACCGGGACCCGTTCGACCGGCTGCTGGTTGCCCAAGCGCAGGCCGAAGGGCTGGTCCTCGTCACCTGGGACGCCCGCATTCCACGCTACGGCATCCGTACGCTGACGGCGTAGCGCCCGCGGGCGAGGGACTCGCCTGCATACAAAGGCCGTGTCTCGTGATTCGTGAAAACCTTTGGCGGGGGCCTGGTTCGCTCCAGATAGCAATGTCGGACGACCGGTGAATCGTAAAGGCCGCAAAAGCCGTGTCTCGTGAAAAACCTTGAAGGCCGTGTTGCCGGCTCTCTTACGCACTTCGCCTCGCAACGTGGGGAGACAGGCAGGCTGGGGATCACTTTGCTCCGGTCAGAGGACCGCTGGGTATAATTCCGAGTTGAGTCATGGCTTCGCAAGCCAAAACGCCGCTGATGCGGCAGTACCACTCGATCAAAAGCGACGTACCCGACGCCCTGCTGCTGTTTCATCTCGGTGATTTCTACGAGCTGTTCTACAACGACGCGATCGTCGCCTCGCGCGATCTCGGCATTACGCTGACCTCCCGCAACAAGGAGAAGGGCGAGCCGGTCCCGATGTGCGGCGTGCCGTGCCACTCGGCCGACGGCTACATCGCGAAGCTGATCGCCAAGGGCCATCGCGTCGCGATCTGCGATCAAGTCGAAGATACGGGCAAGGCCAGGAAGCTCGTGCGCCGCGAGGTGACGCGCATCGTGACGCCCGGCACGGCCAGCGACACGAGCCTGCTGCGCTCCGGGGAAAACAACTACCTGGCCGCCGTGGCCGAGAAAGGCGACTCGACCGGGCTCGCCTACGTCGATATCTCGACGGGCGAGTTCCGCATGACGGAACTGGACGCCGGCGACGTCGAAGACGCGCTGGGACATCTCGGCGCCAAGGAGGTGCTGTTCCCTTCGGCGGGACCGCTGTTCTCCTACGAACCCGACTCCGTGACGGCCTCCAACGGCTACCTGCGGACGGAGCTCGAACCCTGGATTTTCGAGGCCTCCTACGCCGAGCGCACGTTGCGCGACCAGTTCAAGCTGCACGTCCTCGACGGGCTAGGGGCCGCGGACCGTCCCGCCGCGATCGCCGCCGCCGGCGCGGTGCTGCACTACGTCCGCGACACGCAGCGCGGCGCGCTGCAGCACCTCGATCCGCCGACCTACTACGGCAAGCAGGACTGGATGGCGCTCGATCCGGTGACGGTGCGGAATCTCGAGCTGGTCGAGCCGTTGTTCGGCGGCTCGGCGCAATCGACGCTGTTGCAGGTGATCGACAAGACGCAGACGCCGATGGGCGCGCGCCTGCTGCGGCAGTGGCTGCTGCGGCCGTCCATCGACCGCGCCGAGATCGAGTCCCGCCGCGACGGCGTCGCCGACCTGCACGGCCAGGTCATCACCCGCACCGAATTGGGGGAGGAACTCAAGCCCGTCCTCGATATCGAGCGGCTGTTGGCCAAGATCACGCTCGGCTCGGCCAGCGCGCGCGACATCGTCGGGCTGGGCGGTTCGCTGGCCTGTCTGCCGGCGGTGCGGCGGCGGATCGCGAAGTGCGAATCGGCCCGGATGCGCCGGACTCACGAACAGATGGACGAGCTGCCGGACATCCGCGAGCGCATCGAGACGACGCTCAGCGACGAGCCGCCGGCCCATCTCGCGGACGGCGGCACGATCCGCGAAGGCTTCCACGCCGAACTCGACGAGCTGCGCGCGCTGCGCAAGGACGGCCGCGGCACCATCGCCCGGATGGAAGCGCGGGAGCGCGAGCGGACCGGCATCCCGTCCCTCAAGGTGCGTTTCAACAATGTCTTCGGTTTCTACATCGAGGTCTCGAAGGCGAATCTGGCCGCGGTGCCCGACGACTACGACCGCAAGCAGACGCTGGTGAACGCCGAGCGCTTCACGACGCCCGAGCTCAAGGAGTACGAGAGCAAGGTGCTGGACGCCGAAGAACACATCCTGGCGCTCGAAAAAACGCTGTTCGAGGAGCTGAGGTCATGGCTCGCCGGGGAGGCGCGGCGGATCCGAACCACGGCGACGGCCGTCGCCGAGCTCGACGTGCTGCGCGGATTGACCCAAGCCGCCGCTGAAAACGATTATGCGGCTCCCGAGTTCAGCTCCGGCGGCGAGCTGCAGATCGCAGGCGGGCGGCATCCGGTCATCGAGCGGATTTCCGACGAGCAGGGCGGCGAGCGCTTCGTCTCGAACGACGTCTACCTCGACCCGAACGGACATCTGATCGCGATCATCACCGGCCCCAACATGGGGGGCAAGTCGACGTATCTGCGACAGACGGCGCTCACGGCGATCCTGGCGCAGATCGGCTCGTTCGTTCCCGCCGCCGGCGCGCGGCTGCCCATCATCGACCGCATCTTCACCCGCATCGGCGCGAGCGACAACCTGGCGCGAGGCCGCTCGACGTTCATGGTCGAGATGACCGAGACGGCGCAGATCCTCAACACCGCGACGGATTCGAGCCTGATCCTGCTCGATGAAATCGGGCGCGGCACCGCCACCTTCGACGGACTCGCCATCGCCTGGGCCGTGGTCGAGCACATCCATGCCCGGACACACGCCAAGACGCTGTTCGCCACGCACTACCACGAGCTCACCGAACTGGCCGAACAGTTGAGCGGCGTCGTGAACCTGCACGTCTCGGTCAAGGAAGCGGGTGACAACATCGTGTTCCTGCGGCGCGTCGAGCCGGGCAAGGCCGACCGCAGCTACGGCATCGAGGTGGCGCGGCTGGCGGGCCTTCCCGGCGCCGTCGTCGAGCGGGCGCGTTCCGTCCTGAGGATGCACGAGCAGCGCGAACAGACCGTGTCCGAGGAGCTTTCGATCGACCCGACGGACGCGCCGGTGCAGGTCTCGTTCGTCAACGAAACGGAGCGGGCCGTCAGCGAAGCGATCGCCAACACGAACATCGATGAACTCCGCCCCATCGAAGCGCTCAGCCTGCTCGCCGAGTGGCAAGAAAAACTCGGCGGCAAGAAGTAGAAAAGCCGTGATTCATAAATGCCGTGTTTCGTGTCTCGTGAAAACCTTTGGCGGGGCCTGGTTCGCTCCAGGTGAAATGTCCGATGGGCGCTGAAGCGTAAAGGCGGGAAAGGCCGTGTTTCGTGATTTCGTGAAAAACCTTACAGGCCGTGTTGCGGACGGCTTGCGCCTTGTCCTGACGGCGGTCTTACGCACTTCGCCTCGCCACGTGGTGAGACATTCCGGCTAGTTTTTCCTCCGCCCTCGTGCGAATCATTCAAGCTGAAAACATCCGGGCCGGTATCAACGCCGCTTGATCAGGAGGATGTTTCAGGTCAGTATAGAAAGCCGATGCTGGTAGCCGGAATCATGAGCGGCACGTCGGTCGACGGGATCGACGCCGCGCTGGTCGAAATCCAGGGGGAGGGCTTCCGGCAGAGCGTCGAGCCGCGTGCTTTCCACTCGATCCCCTACGAACCGGCGGTTCGAGAGGCGATCTTTTCGGTCACCAACACCGAGGCCCACGTCGGACGCCTGAGCCAGGTTCATTTCCTGCTGGGCCGGGTGTACGGACAAGCGGTCCGCGACGCCTGCCGGCAATCCGGCATCTCGCTCGCCGAGCTGGAACTGATCGGCTCCCACGGACAGACGGTCTATCACCAGCCGGCCGCAAGCGAGACCGGCGGACAGCCTGTCGCGAGCACGCTGCAGATCGGCGAGCCGGCGCTGATCGCCGAACTGACGGGAGCGCCGGTGGTGGCGGACTTCCGTCCCGCGGACATGGCGGCGGGAGGGGAGGGCGCGCCGCTCGTGCCCTACGTCGATTACCTGCTGCTCCGCGACCGCAGCCGCGGCCGGGTGGCGCTGAACATCGGCGGCATCGCCAACGTGACGGCCATCCCGCCGGGCGGCGAGCCGGAGCAAGTGATCGCCTTCGACACCGGTCCGGGAAACATGATCATGGACGCCCTGGCGCAACGTTTCTCCCTGGGGAAAAGCAAGTTCGACCGCGGCGGCCGGCTCGCCGCCGAAGGCAACGTCGACCGGGAGCTGCTCGACCGACTCGGCCGCGACCGCTATTTCCGGCAACCTCCGCCGAAGAGCACCGGCCGCGAGAAGTTCGGCGAAACGTTTCTCGAGCCGTTCCTCGATGCCTCGCTCCCGCCCGCCGACGCGATGGCCACCGCCAACGCCTTCACCGCCGAGACGATCGCCGGGGCGCTCCAGCGCTTCGTGTCTCCGAAGATGAGGGTCGACGAGGTCATTGCCTCCGGCGGCGGCATCCGGAACCCGGAGCTGACGCGGCGGCTGCGGGAAGCGCTCGACCCCGCGCAGCTTCGGACGTCCGACGAGCTCGGCATCGACAGCGACGCGAAAGAAGCCATCGCCTTCGCCATCCTGGCCTACGAAAGCTTCCACGGACGGCCCGCCAACCTGCCCTCCGCGACGGGGGCCCGGCATCCCTGCGTCCTGGGGAAGGTCTGCCGGCCGCCGGTTCGCGGCCGGTAGAAGGAATCGACTTTTCGAAAAGAGCCTTCTTCCCGCCAGGGGCTATCCTTACTCCGCCCCAGCGGCTCCCTTTTGCTCCGCCTCCGTGACGTCCAGGCTCCCGTGGATGGTTCCGAATGCATCGCTTTCAGGGTTTTTCAGCCGCCCGGCGTGAAGGTCCCGGATTTCAGCAAAGACCCGGCCGGCGGAGATCGCGCGTCCGGGATCGGCCTGCATGGCGGCCGCAATCGGCACGACTTCATCGCGCAACCAGCGATCCACGGCGGCGTCGCGTTCCTGCAAGGCGCGCAGGCCGGCGCGGATCACTTCGCTGCAAGTGGCATAGGAGCCGGAGGCGACGAGGTTATCGATATACCTTGCCTGCTCAGCGGGCAGGCTGAATGTTCGCTTATGGGAAGCCGCCATCGTGAAACCCCCGAGGGAAATGATTTTCCAACATGGCAGGATATTTTCATACTGAATTCCAGTGCCGCAGCCGTCCGTGATGGGTTCCGGAGTGGTTCACCGGTCCGGAGCAATCCTGTAGGGGCAATTCACTGATGCAGGCATAGACGAACCGCGCTGGAAGAGCCCAGCACTCGCATCCGGAACCCGGAGCCGGCGCGGCGGTTGCGGGATGCGCTCGAGCCCGCGCAGCTTCGGACGCCCGCCGAACTCGGGATCGACAGCGACGCGAAAGAAGCCATCGCCTTCGCCATTCCGGCCTACGAAAGCTTCCACGGACGGCCCGCCAACCTGCCCTCCGCGACGGGAGCCCTCCACCCCTGCGTCCTGGGGAAAGTCTGCCGGCCGCCGGTTCGCGGTGGGAATGGTTAGCCTGACGATCGCGCGAGACTGCACGGAAATGCATCCGGAACGTGAGCAGCGCGAGTGAGCGGCCGTGGTAAAGACCCAACGCACCGGAGATTACGCAGCAAGCTATTGAATGCCGGTGATGATGCTACTTCTTTGGGGGAGGTGGCGTCGGTGGTGGTGGTTTTGGCGGTGGCGGACTCGGAGGACGAGGCGGGTATCCACCGCCCTTGATCCCATCCGGATCATGCATACTTGTTCTCAAGCGTCGCGCAGGCCTCGGTCCAGCACTTCTCGTTGACCTTGCGATTTTCCCGAACACCCGATTGGCCTGCTCGATTGGTGGCGGAAATCAGGCGCCGCATCAATTCCTGATTCCTCGTGAGCGCAGCGTTGTCTGAAAGCTTTCCGCCGTGGGTTCCCGCCCACAACTCTTCCCACTCCGCAGCCAAGTAGTCGCACTCGATACCAATGCTATGTATGGAGAACAGCCGCTTTCTTGGCGAAATCCCCCACGCTGGCAACCACGGCAAGTATCCCAATCACCAACGACAGGGCCATGCTTACTCGATGATCGGCCGCGGCCAGAACCGATGCCACATCCGCGCTTCCGACCATGGCGAACACCACGGTCAACCGTGTGCTCCACGTGTTGTAGCGGCCGGACTGAATCCCGTAGTAGCGCGCCTGACGATTCACGTCCAGAAGCCCGTTCCAGACAGCATGACGGACGCCTTCACTCGCCATCAGGACCTCCTCGCAGCTTCAATCAGCTTATAGCATAGGCGCATAAGGCCGTGTTCCGTGTCTCGAAAAAAGCCGTGTTTCGTGTCTCGTGTCTCGTGAAAAACCCTCTGGTCGGGCTTGGGGTTGCTCTCCTTGGTGTCGCCGGAGCGACGGGAAAATGTCGTGTTGCGGGGGCTCGCGGCTTGTCGTGACGGCGCTGTCACGGACTTCGCCACGTCACTGGCCCGCGGCGGCAGGCTAGAATAACGGCTGGGAGGAGTTGATGGCGGAGAACGTCGACAAGCTGTACAGCGCCGAGAATCTCGGCAGCGGGACTTTCAACATTTCGAAACCGAAGCGCAAGCCCAAGAAACTGCGGCAGTCGCGGGGGAAGAAGCCGCGCCGCCAGGCGCGCAAGTAGGTCCACCTGGCCGGGTTTGGCCGCATTTGGCCGGCTTGCCTGCCGCGCCAGCAGGTCCCGGCGGCACCCAGGGCGGGGAAAAAGCCCTTGCAGGGAGGAGGCGTTCCCGTGGTCCGTCGGGTTAAAGGCCCTGCAAGGGCTCACGACTCGGCGAAAGAGTCACCGTGACCTGTCCGGTACGTTCCGCCCCGAGCGCGGGTCCGGCGTCATGGCCCGCAGGATGACGCTCAGCAGGCCCCACTCGGCGAGGAGCGCGAGAGGGAACGACGCGAGGAGAACCAACGCAACGGGGAGAAGGTGTTCGAACGGAGTCACGCCCTGTCGAGGGGCAATCGGCGTTCCAACATGGCGATGGGCGGCTAAACTGTTGTTTTCAAGGGAGAAAGCGGCCCGGCTCGGCATTTCGCCGGTGGGCAGATATTACCCACCCGCCGCGGCAAACAGGTAGTATCTTCCGTTCGGCATCGCGATGAAGCTTGCCCGCAACACGCGCCGATACCTCGTTCACGGCCGCGTGCAGGGAGTCGGGTTCCGCTACTTCGCCGCGCGCGCCGCGCAAGACCTCGGGCTGAGCGGGTACGTCCGGAACCGGGCGGACGGCACGGTGGAAGTGTGCGCCGGCGGAAATCTCGATAGACTCGAAAGGCTGAAAGCGTTGCTCGCAGAGGGGCCCCGGTGGTCGAGAGTCGACCGCGTCGAGGAAACCGAGGCGCCTGACTGCGGCGGCGGCGGCTTTCGCATCACATACTGAAAGGCAAGGTCACAACGGATGTCTTCCATCGTTCCCGGCAACACGTCCGACCGCATCGCGGGTCTCAAGAGCCTGATCCGCGAGGTGCCCGATTTTCCCAAGCCCGGCATCCTGTTCTACGACATCACGACGCTTCTCAAGGACGCCGCCGGACTGGCGACGCTGCTCGATGAGATGACCGCGCCGCACCACGACGAGCGGCCCGACCTCGTTCTCGGGATCGAGGCCCGCGGGTTCGTGTTCGGCCCGGCGATGGCGGTCCGGCTGGGCTGCGGGTTCATCCCGGTGCGCAAACCGAACAAGCTGCCGGCCGGGACGGTGAGCGTGAGCTACGCGCTGGAGTACGGAGAGGACAGCGTCGAGGCGCACGAAGACGCCATCCAGCCGGGCCAGCGGGTGCTGGTCGTGGACGATCTGCTGGCGACGGGCGGCACCGCGGCGGCGGCCTGCCGGCTCGTCGAGAAGCTCGGGGGCGAAGTCGCCGCTCTCTCGTTCGCCGTCGAGCTGAACTTCCTGAACGGGCGGGCGAGGCTGCCCGGGTACAAGATCCACACGCTGCTGCAGTACGACGAATAGGCGATGCCGACGCTGACGGGCCGCGCTCCGGCCAAGGTCAACCTGGCCCTGCGCGTCCTCAACCGGCGTCCCGACGGATTCCACGAACTGCGAACGGTCCTGCAGACCATCGCCCTGGCCGACCGCCTGAAGGTCACGTACCGGCCGCGGGCGCGGTCCGGAATCGAGCTGAGCTGCAACCGGCCGGAGCTGGCCGGAGACGACAATCTCGCCGCGCGCGCCGCGCGGCGATTGCTCGAGGCCGGGAAGTGGCCAGGGGCGGTCGAGATCGATCTCGAGAAGCGAATCCCGGCCGGGGCCGGGCTGGGCGGCGGTTCGAGCGACGCCGCGGCGGTGCTGCTCGCTCTCGGCAAGATGCTCCGCCCGCGGCCTTCGCGGGCCGTTTTATACGAAGCGGCGTCGGAACTCGGCAGCGACGTACCGTTCTTCCTGGTGGGCGGCCGTTGCGTGGGCGTCGGGCGCGGCGAGGAGGTTTATCCGCTGCCGGAACCGCCGCGGCGGTGGCTGGTCGTGCTCGCGCCAGAGCAGCCGGTTTCGACCGCCCAAGCCTACGCGGCGCTCAGCCAGAGCCGGAGCGCCGCATTGACACCGCAAGCGGCCCGGAATATCATAAATTCTTTCTACGCAAGCATCGGCGCGCCGCATCAACAAGAGGAAGCGCGCCGTTTCGCAGAAGCCCCTCCAGACCTTTTCGCAAACGATTTCGAGAAAGTCATCTTCCGGCAGCGCCCCGAGTTGGCGCTGTGGAAGGACCATCTTGTGCGGAATGGGGCGGATGCGGCGATGTTGTCAGGCAGCGGGCCGGCGATCTTCGGATGGTTCGCGGACCGGGGACGGGCTCAAGCAGCCGCGGAGACGTCGAGCGCGTTTCCCGGGAGCGTCTGGGCGGGGCCCTCGTTGAGCCGCCGCGCTTGCCAAGCGGTCTGGGGGGATTGAACCGCGCCGTTCGGGGAGTGCAGGGTTTCCGGGCGCGCGCCGATTTCAGAGCGATGGATCAGACACGATTCAGGGTTTTCTCGGGCTCGGCCAACCCGAAGCTGGCGGAGGACATCTGCGCCCACCTGGACGTGCCCATCTCGAAGTGCTCGATCAAGAAGTTCTCCGACGGCGAGATCTGGCTGCAGATCGACGAGAACGTGCGGGGCGCCGACGTGTTCGTCGTCCAGTCGACGTGCACGCCGGTCGAACATCACCTGATGGAACTGCTGCTGATGATGGATGCGCTGCGGCGAGCCTCGGCCAAGCGGATCACCGCCGTGCTGCCCTACTACGGCTACGCCCGGCAGGACCGCAAGGACAAGCCGCGCGTACCGATCTCGGCGAAGCTCGTTGCGAGCCTGATCGTGACCGCCGGGGCGCACCGCGTCCTGAGCCTGGACCTGCACGCGGCCCAGATCCAAGGCTTCTTCGATATCCCCGTCGATCATCTATTCGCGGCGCCGGTGATGGTCGACTACATCAAGACCCTGCAGCTCGAGAACCCGACCATCGTGTCGCCGGACCCCGGCGGCGTCGAGAGGGCGCGGGCCTTCGCCAAACGCCTCGACGCCCAACTCGCGATCATCGACAAGCGCCGCGAGCAGGCCAACGTAGCGGAAGTAATGCACGTGATCGGCGACGTCGAAGGCCGCACCTGTATGATCGTGGATGACATGGTCGACACGGCGGGCACGTTGGTGAAGGCGGCGCAAGCGTTGCTCGACTACGGCGCAACGGCCGTTTACGGCTGCTGCACGCACGCCGTGCTGTCAGGTCCGGCGCTGGACAACATCGATCGTTCGCCGCTGACCGAGCTGGTCGTCGGGGATTCGATCCCCCTGCAACAGCGCGCGCGCGAGTGCGGCCGCATCAAGCAATTGAGCGTCGCGCCCCTGCTGGCGCAGGGGATCGAATCGATACACGAGGAGACTTCCATCAGTCGACTATTTGTCTGAAGAGCCGCCGGCGCGCCAGACCGCGCCGCCCGAGACCGGACCGCACTCGACGGGCGGCCGCCGGCGGACAAAGGAGAGAACGATGCAACAGCAGTTGGACATGGCGGCGCAGCCTCGGCAGGAACGAGGCAAGAACGCCGCCCGCCGCTTGCGCGCGGCCGGCAAAGTGCCGGCCATCCTGTACGGCCTCGGGAAGGATTCCATCTCCGTGTCGCTGGACGGCAAGGAAATCACGCGGCTTCTACAGTCGCCCTCCGGCCACAACCAGATTCTGAACCTCAATGTCAGCGGCGGCGAGACGGCCCCCGCCATGGCGTCGGACTGGCAAGTCGATCCGGTCCGGGGACACCTGCTGCACGTCGACATGCGCCGCATCGACCTGAGCCAGCCGGTCGAGGTCAACGTGTCGATCCATATCATCGGCGTGTCGCGGGGCACGCGCGAGCAGGGCGGACACGATGAAGTCGTCAACCGCGAGGTCGCCGTGCGCGCCCTGCCGCTGGACGTGCCGGAAAAAATCGAGATCGACGTGACGAACATGGCCCTGGGCGAATCCATCCGGGTGGAGAACCTGGCGACAGCGGACCAATACTCCTTTCTCAGCCGACCCGAGATGCTGCTGGTGCACTGCGTGACGCCGAAGGTCGTAGAGGAGGAAGTCGAGACCGAGGAAGAAATCGTCGAAGGCGAAGCCGCCGAGCCGACCGGCGACGAGAAAGGCCCGGAGGAGTAGGGTCGTCGATGGCTGCTTGTTATGAGCGCTCTAGGACGAGTGTGGTCGCGTATCGCCGGACCGGCGCGTCCGAGTCCGCGCAAGGCGGGTCCCGTCTCCCGCCTGATCGTCGGGCTGGGCAACCCCGGAAGCCGCTACGAGACGACACCGCACAACCTGGGGTTCCTGACACTCGACCGTTTGGCCGAGCAGGAGGGCATTCGGTTCGGATGGAGGGAAGCGGAGGCCCGCGTCGGGCGCGGCGAACTCGGCGGCCATGCGGTTCTGCTGGCCAAACCCCTTGCGTACATGAATCGCAGCGGCGGCCCGGTCAAAGCGCTGCTGCGCAACCATGCGCTGGAGCCACGCGACCTGCTGGTGGTCTATGACGAACTGGCGCTGCCCTGGACGCAACTCCGGATCCGCGAGCGGGGCTCCGCCGCCGGACACAAGGGGGTCCAATCGATTATCGAGGCCGTCGGCACCGACGAGTTCATCCGGGTTCGGATGGGCATTCAACCCGGCCATCCCGTCTCGGACGGGGCGGCCTACGTGCTGCGGCCGTTTCGCCGTAACGAACTGGAGGAAGTAGCCGAGTTTACCGGACGCGCGGCGGACGCCGTTCGTCTGATCCTAACCGAGGGCGCCGCTCAGGCCATGTCGGCGCACAACCGACGCGCCCCGGGAGTTGACACTGAGGAAGCATGAGAATCTATGAACTGATCTTTATTCTGAAACCGAACCTTGCCGACGAAGAGACCGAGGCCGCCATCGCGCAGTTCACCAAGGCCATCGAAGAGGGCGGCGGCACGATCGACAAAATCGACCGCTGGGGCAAGCGCCGCCTGGCCTACGAAGTGCAGCATCAGACCGAAGGCTATTACGTACTGGTGCAGTACTCGGTGAAGCAGGACCACGGCCTCACGAAAGAAATCGAGCGCCGCCTGGGAGTCGCCGACGCCGTCATCAAATACATGACGGTTCGAATCGACGAAGACCTGCAGCGGATTGCGAAGCTGAAGAAGAAGCGTGAAATGCGGGCGGCCAACCGGCCCACGGCGCCTTCCGCCGAATCCCGTCCGAAACCGCGGCCCGCGGCCACGACTCCGGGAGCGCCCGAAGCCCCGGCTTCCGCCCCCGGCTCTCCGGAAGGGGCGAGTTCCTAGCCTGCATTTCTCACCACATGACGGCCGGAGCACGCGATACGACCGCCATGACTTCGTTGCGCTTGCTTGCCGTGCTCGATGTACTTTCAAGTACACCTGCGCGCGCCAAGCTGCGCGCGCCTCGTCCTGACGGCCCTCTCACGCACTTCACCTCGCCTCGTGGTGAGAAATGCAGGCTAGAATAGGAAAAAACCATGGCTGAAAACGAAACAACCACGCAAGCGCCGTCAGCCGGCGGCGCGGCAGCTTCCACCGAAACGAAACCGCAAGAATCGCGCGGGACCTCTCAGGCGCCCCGGAGTCCGAGCGGGCCTCCCTCGCGGGGTCCGGGCGGCCGCGGTCCCGGCGGAAGGGGCGGCTCTCGGGGGCCCGGCGGGCGCCGCTACTTCCGGCGCCGCAAGGTCGACTACTTCAGCGTCAACAAGATCGACGACATCAACTACAAGGATGCCGATACGCTGCGCCAATTCGTCGGCGACCGCGGCAAGATTCTGCCGCGCGGTCACACCGGGCTCAGCGCCCGGCATCAGCGGCTGCTGAAGCGCGCGATCAAACGCGCCCGCAATATCGCCCTGCTGCCCTTCGCCGGGCCGGCCAAGCCGGTCTCTGGCGGACGCCCCGCGGCGCGGCCGCGTCCCGAGCGGGCGGGCGACCGGCCGTACCCCGCAGTCCGGCCGGCTCCCGTGGAAGGGGCCGCAAAGACCGAGGGCGCGTCATGATGGAAGTCATCCTCAAGCAGGAAATCCGCAAGCTGGGCGGCAAGGGCGACGTGGTTCGCGTCGCCAACGGCTATGCGCGCAACTTCCTGTTCCCCAAGGAGATGGCCCTGCCCGCCACGTCCGCGAACAAAAAGCAGATCGAAGAGATGCGGGCCGCCGCCGACCGGGAAGCGGCGCGCCTGCGCGGAGACGCCTCCAAACTGGCCGAGCAACTGCAGGCGCTCACGATCGAGATCACGGCGCGCGCCGGGGATTCGGATCAGCTCTTCGGGTCGGTTACCTCACGCGATATCGCCGCCGAACTCGAAACCAAGGGGTACACCATCGATCGCCACAAGATCGCCCTCAGCAAGCCCATCCGCATGGTGGGCGAGCATGTCGTCTCGGTTCACCTTCACCGCGACGTCAACGTGGCGTTGACCGTCAACGTGCTCGCAGAAGGACGCGAGGAAGAGGAACCCCAGGAAGCCGCGGCGGAAGAAGGCGAGGCGGCCGAGGCCGCGGCGGAAACCGCGGAAGAGGCGCCGCCGGAAGAAACCTCCGCTCCAGCAGCAGCCGCCGAAGCGAAAGAAGAATAGATGTTCTTCGACCTGGCGGGGCAGACGGCGATCGTCACCGGCGCGGCTCAGGGCATCGGCGAAGGCATCGCCACGCGCCTCGCGCGGGCCGGCGCGCGGGTCGCGGTCGCCGACCGCAACACCGCGGCGGCCGAGGCTTCGGCCGGCCGGCTCGCCGGCGGAGGCTCGCAGGCATTCCCGGTCAGCGTCGACGTCGCCAGCCCGTCCTCGATCGAGGCCATGGTCGAACAGGTCCTGGCGAAGACGGGAGGCATCGACATCCTCGTCAACAACGCCGGCATCGCCGGCAAGGCGGCCCCGGTCTGGGATCAGAGCGATGAAGATTGGCAAAGCGTCATCGACATCAATCTGACCGGCGTATTCCAGTGCTGCCGGGCAGTCATCGGACACATGCGCGACCGCGATTACGGGCGCATCGTCAATATCGCCTCGGTCGCCGGCAAGGACGGCAACCCGAACATGTCGGCCTACTCCGCTTCGAAGGCGGGGGTGATCGCCTTGACCAAGTCCCTCGGGAAAGAGGTCGCCGAGAACAATATCTGTGTCAACGCCGTCACCCCGGCGGTCATCCGCACCCCAATCCTCGAACAGCTCACCCCCGAGCAAGTCGACTACATGACCAGCCGGATTCCCCGGCGCCGCACCGGGAAGATCGAAGAAGTGGCGGCCGTCGTGCACTTCCTCGCCAGCCCCGACTGCTCGTTCGTCACCGGCCAAACCTACGACGTCAGCGGCGGAAGATCGACCTATTGATGGGCTTTTCCCGCCGTGCGGCGGAAAAGCCGAAAAGCCGTGTTTCGTGTTTCGTGTCTCGTGTCTCGTGATTCGTGAAAACCTCTGGCGGGGGCCTGGTTCGCTCCAGAAGGAAATGTCTGATGGCCGGGGGAGCGTGAAGGCCGTGTTGCGGGCGCGGGCGGTTCGCGGCTCACCCTGACGGCCCTCTCACGCACTTGGCCTCGCCGCGTGGCGGAAAAGCAGGCTCAACTCCGATACCACCGACCGCGATACACCCGATCCCTTGTGCTAGGGTGGCGAAATGCAAGCGATGCCCGCTCCGCCCGCAGTCGAAGTCAGCAGCCTGGTCTTCCGCTACGGGGACCGGACCGCCCTCGACAAGATCAGCTTCTCTGTCGAGCAAGGCGAAATCTTCGGTCTTCTGGGGCCGAACGGCGGGGGCAAAACGACGCTGTTTCGCATCCTGTCCACGCTGCTCACACCCGCGGAGGGCTCGGCCCGGGTGTCGGGCTTCGACGTTTCCCGGCAACCTCTGGCGGTCAGAAAGATCATCGGCGTCGTGTTCCAGAACCAAAGCCTCGACCGCAGGCTCAGCGCCTCGGAGAACCTGATCCACCAGGGTCATCTCTACGGATTGCGCGGCGAGGCGCTGAAAAACCGCATCGACTCGCTCCTTGAACTTCTGAGTATCGAAGACCGCCGCAACGACGCCGTCGACACCCTGTCGGGCGGCCTGAAAAGGCGTGTCGAGCTGGCGAAGGGCTTGATCCACCAGCCCGAACTACTGTTTCTCGACGAGCCCAGCACGGGCGTCGACCCGGGAGCGCGGCTCGACTTCTGGGAATACATCCAACTGCTGCGGCGGCAAGAAGGCATCACGGTGCTGTTGACGACCCACCTGCTCGAGGAGGCCGACAAGTGCGATCGATTGGCGATCCTCGACCAGGGCCGGCTCGTCGCGGAGGGCAGTCCCCGGGAGCTGAAGGAGCAGATCGGCGGCGACATCGTCGTCATCCTGAGTTCGCGGGACAGCCAGAAACTGTCGAGCGACATCTCGCAACAGTTCGACCTCGAACCGACGATCGTCAACGGCAGCGTCCGCTTCGAACACCCGTAAGGCGCCGAGCTCGTCGCCCGGCTGATGCAGGCCCTGCCGGAGCAGATCGATTCCGTCACGGTCTCCCACCCGACTCTGGAGGACTTCTTCATCCGCGTGACCGGCCACCGCTTCGGAGAGGGTGAGGCCGCGGCGATCAGGCATAATGAGCCTTGAGGGAGACGCAGCAAAGCCCGTCCCGCATGGCCCATCCGCCTTCCAAAGCGCTTCCCGATCCGGCCACGACGGTCCCGCTGCCGGCCGTTTCGACCGGAGCGCCCGCGACCCGGCCGAGCTTTCTGCTCAGCATGAGCACGCTCTGGTGGCGCGAGATCCGCAGCTTCTACCGCCAAAGAAGCCGCGTCATCGGAGTATTGGCGACTCCTCTGGTGTTCTGGCTGCTGCTCGGCTCGGGCTTCGGCACATCCCTGAGGACGTCCGCCGGGAGTGAAAATTACCTCCAGTTCTTCTACCCCGGGACCGTTGTCCTGGTCGTGCTGTTCACGGCCATCTTCTCGAACATGTCGATCATCGAAGACCGCCGGGAGGGCTTTCTGCTCTCGGTCCTGGTGGCTCCGGTCTCGCGCTGGGCGCTGGTGCTGGGCAAGGTGACGGGCGCCACGACGATCGGCGTGCTGCAAGGGCTGCTGTTTCTGCCGCTGGCCCCGCTGCTGGGCATCTCCGTATCGCCGGAGCGCATCCCCGCCATTCTGGGAGTGCTGCTGGTTCTTTCGTTCGGGCTGACGGGCCTGGGTTTCTTCTTCGCCTGGTGGCTCAACTCCGTGCAGGGATTTCACTCGGTCATGAACATCGTTCTGATGCCGATGTGGATGCTTTCCGGAGCCGTTTTCCCGGCCGACGGCGCGGCCGGCTGGGTGAAAGGGGTCATGTCGTTCAACCCGCTGACGTACGGAATCAGCGCCTACCGCCACTACCTCGCGCCGGCCGGGGTTCAGGTCCCCGGACCGTCCATCGAAACCTGCTGGGCGGTGACGCTCGTCTTTGGCGCGCTCACTCTGGCGGCCGCCTACTACCAAACCGGCCGATCATCCCCGGAAGGCCTGACCTGAATTTCTCACCACCCGACGGCCGAAGCACGCGATAAGACCGCCATGACTTCGCTTTTCCTTCGCAACGCTTGCTTGCCGTGCTCGATGTACTGTCAAGTACGCCTGCGCGCGCCAAGCGGCGCGCGCCTCGTGCTGACGGCCCTCTCACGCACTTCACCTCGCCTCGTGGTGAGAAATACAGGCTAGGGTAGACGCTCCAGGAACAACGGCTCATCAATGGAAATCACCGATCTGCCCGCCGTCAACGCCTGCCTGAATTCGATCAGCACGCTGCTGCTCACCGCCGGCTATCTCTTCATCCGCCGCGGGCAGGTCCAACGGCACCGGCTTGCCATGACGGGCGCATTCGTCACGTCGTGCGTCTTCCTGACGAGCTACCTGATCTACCACTCCCAGGCCGGCTCCGTGCCCTTCACGAGGCAGGGCTGGGCAAGGCCGGTTTATTTCGCGATCCTGATTTCGCACATCATCCTGGCGGCTGCCATCGTACCGCTGGCGCTGATCACCCTCTACCAGGCCTGGCGGGAGCGCTTCGACAAGCATCGCCGCATCGCCCGCTGGACGTGGCCGATCTGGATGTACGTCTCGATCACCGGCGTGGCGATCTATCTGATGCTCTATCAGATGTGAGCGGACCGCCGCTAACCTGCATGTCTCACCACCCGACGGCTGAAGCATGCAATACGACCGCCATGACTTCGCAACGCTTGCTTGCCGTGCTCAACGTACGGTCAAGTACGCCTGCGCGCGCCTCGTCCTGACGGCCCTCTCACGCACTTCATCTCGCCTCGTGGTGAGAAATACAGGCTAACCGGCCAGCGTGATCTCGCTCCGCACGCCGCGCATATCCATCTCGTAGTCGATCTCGATCACCGGCGGCCGAGCGAAGTGCCAGCGGACACCGTGCCGGGCCGCTTCGTGAAGCGCCGGCATGATCGTCGACTCCATCAACTCCGCGATGTCAAACACCGTGTAGACATTCGACTGCGTGATGTCGGCATGCGTCAGCCCCAACGCTTCCAGACGGCGGTCCATGATCGAAAGCACCTGCCTCGCCTTTGCCCGCATGCCCGTGGTCGAGGTGTCGCCGCGGCTGACGATCTCCGATCCGGCCAGCTTGCTCGAGCGCAGCTCCCCGGCGCCCGCAATGACGAACGTCTTGCGCTTGTAGTCCGAAGGAATGGTGTACGAGAAACCGTACACCGACGGCGCCGGCACCGGGTTGACCGCGATCGCGACGTTCGTGCGGGCCACGGGATTCAGCCCATCCACATGAGTCCCCCACGCCTTGAGGCGGTCAATATACGGCTGGTTGAACTCATTGAAGCCCTCGATCGAGAGCGCTTCGGGAATACGCAACTCCATGCCGCACAAGGCGTTCAGGGGCCTATTCAGAGATTTCAGGTGGCCTTCGATGATGTCGAACGCATCCCAAAGTTCCGGTAAAGGATTGAAAATGGCGTGGACCACTTCGTAGCCGTCATGGGCGGCGGCTCCGGATGAATACGGCCCGCTTCCCTTTACGAACTTGAAGTTTCCTTTGGGGTTGTCAATCACGGGTATCTCCTGCGAGGGGGCGGACCGCGGCGCCAGCGCGGCCACGGACATCAAGTAAGACCATTGGCGTCGAGTCAATTGCATGGTCACAGTTTAATTTGGATTGCTCCGCCTTCGCTACTGGCAGACCACGGGGCGAGGAAAGGCCGTGTCTCGTGATTCGTGAAAACCCTTGGCGGGGGCGTGCATCCACGGCGGGAGGCGCCGTCTCTAGGTCCACGTATCCGCTTGCTTGTATTCGCGAAAGCACTTCTCCAGCCCGGACATTCCCGGCTGCGAAAGCCCGTGCTCCATGCCCAGCAGCCCCGTGTAGCCCTTGTCGTGAATGGCTTTGAACACGTTGCGGTAGTTGATCTCGCCGGTGCCGGGCTCCTTGCGCCCCGGCACGTCGCCGACCTGGAAGTAGGCAATGCGCTCCCAGTGTTTCTCGATGTTGTCGATCAAATTCCCTTCGGAAATCTGCTGGTGATAAATATCGAACAGGATCTTCACCTGCGGGCTGCCGACGGCATCGATGATCTCCGCGGCGTGCTCCGACGTCACCACGAAGTAGCCGGCATGGTTGACCAGCACATTCAAGGGTTCAAGAACGAGGACCAGGTCCGTTTTCGAAACGATGTCGGCGGCCCTTTTGAGGCCCTCGATGACATTCTTCGTTTGCTGCTCGAGCGGGATGTTCGAGACGGCGAGGCCGCTCGTCACCGTCGACCAACCGTTGCGCATGATGCCGTGATACTCGAGGGCCTTGTGAACGTCTTTCAGAAACCCTTCGTGAAAAGCCGTATCGACGAGCGCGTCGCCTTTCCAGCCACCCGAGTTGACGACGAAGACACCCATCTCCATCCCTAGCTCGTCCATCTTTCCGCGGAACTGCTCGGCCTCCTGCAGCGAGTGCCGCGGCAGGCCGTTGTACTCGAAGGCGCGAAATCCGTGCTCGGCGTAGATCTCAAGCTGGCGAGGGACAGGCCGGTCGTTCAGAAAGCCGATCCGCGGCGCGTAGCGCAGGTTGTATTCCTCGGAGGTGGAGGTTTCGGTGGCGCAGGCGACGCTCGCCAGGGCGGCCGATGCCTGTACGAACTGTCTTCGATTCATGGATACCCCCTCGCGTCAGGTCCGGTCTGACGCGGCCACGTAGCTTGCCATGATACCCGCTGGCAGGCTTCCCCGCAGGCAGACGGTGATAGGATGGGGCTTGTTGGGAGAGGCGAACCGTGCCCGGAGACATCCTGAACTACACCAATATCCGCTCACCTTTAGGCAAGATTCATCTGCTGGCGAGCGAGCAGGGGCTCACGGCGCTTTACTTCGACCCACAGGCGGACGCCATGGAGCGCCGCTTTCCCCGTTCCCGACGCGTCGGATCGCGCCGCAACCCGTGGCTGCTGCGAACCGAAGGGTTCCTCTACTGCTACTTTGCGGGCGACCTCGACTTCGGGTCGGACATCCCGCTCGACTTGCGCGGCACGCCGTTTCAACTCTCGGTGTGGAATGAACTGCGGCGGCTGGCAGCGGGCGCCACTTGCAGCTACGGCGACCTGGCCCGGGCGGTCGGCAACCCCTCCGCATCGAGAGCCGTCGGCGCCGCCGTCGGACGCAACCCCGTCTCCTTGCTGATTCCCTGTCACCGGGTTGTCGGGGCGTCCGGCAAGCTCAGCGGTTACGCCGGGGGACTCGAGCGCAAGCAGTTCCTCCTCGATCACGAGCGGCGGCACTCGGACACCCTCGCCGCTTGAGGGTTCATCGCGGACTTGCAAGCCGAAGAGAGGCATGCTATCCTAATCTCCAGTATATCGATAGGGATTAGGGTTAATGATTAAATCTCTTGCACGGCCCGTGACTCCGCCGCGCTCGGATGCGACTGCCGAAGAACTGCTGGCCTGGGGCATCTCGGGGTTTGGATCGCGCCTCGCGATCTGCACGAGCTTTCAAGCGGAAGGCATGGTCATCATCGACATGGCGGCACGGCTGACCGGCGGACACGTATCCGTCTTCACGATCGATACCGGCCGGCTTTCGGAAGAGACGCAGACACTCATCGGCGAGGTCCGCGAGAGATACGGGATCGAGATCGAAGTCATTTTCCCGGACGCCTCCGAGGTTGCCGGCATGGTCTCGCGGCACGGCCCCAATCTGTTCCGCGATTCCCTCGCCAAGCGGCGCATGTGCTGCGAGGTGCGCAAGGTGAGGCCGTTGCGGCGGAAGCTGGAGGACCTCGACGCCTGGGTCGTGGGCTTGCGGCGAGGGCAGTCGGAGACCCGGCGCGACATCAAGAAGGTATCGCTCGATGCGAAGCACGAGGGCGTCACCAAGATTTGTCCGCTGGCAGACTGGACCCACGAAGAAGTGTGGGCTTACATCCGGCGGCACAACGTCCCCTACCATTCACTCTACGATCAGGGATATACCAGCATCGGTTGCGCGCCCTGCACGAGAGCAACCACGGGCTCGGAAGACGCTCGGGCCGGGCGATGGTGGTGGGAAACGGACGCCACCAAAGAATGCGGATTGCATCTCAGCCCCAGCGGCGAGCTGAAACGCGAGTTCGACGTGATGCTTCATGAAGTATTGCCGCAAGCCGCCACGCTCCAGTCGCGGTATCCTTTCTTTTCCGCGTTACGAGGCGGCGGGTCGATCTGAGATCTGCCTGCTTCTCTTTTTCCAGCCAGGCAGACCAGCAGCTCATGTCCCACGATCTCGTTCCCGTACACGGCGGTCTTTCGGAGCCGGTAGATCGCACGGTTCCGCTCAGCGGCCGAAAAGCGTTGCAAGAGGAAGCAGCGCCGCTGCCCTCCGTCGAAGTGTCCCGAGCCGACTTGTCGACGGTGCACCGGATCGCGGACGGGACGCTTTCGCCTCTCGAAGGCCCGATGGGCGAGAGCGCCTGGCAGCGCGTGCTTGACGAAACCGCGATCCTGTCGCAGGGAAAGGCGTATGCATGGGGCATTCCGCTCTCCTTGCCGGCCAGCGATGCCGAGGCCGATGCGCTCACAGCGGGCGGACCGACCGCATTGCGAGACGAAGACGGCGAGCTGGTCGGCATCCTGGACGAGACCGAAGTCTTCGATTGGGACAAGCGGAAGCACGTCCACGGCGTCTACGGAACAGAGCGTTTCGACCATCCCGGCGGGCGTATGGTGGAAGGGGACCCGAGAAGGCGGCTGTTGGGCGGGACGCTGCGGGTGCTCCCGCAGAAGGCGCGTCCGAAGTGGGGCGCGCCGCTGTCAAGTCCGCGGATGACGCGGCTGTTGATTCGGCAGCGGAAGTGGAAGCGAGCGTTGGCCTTCCAGACGCGCAACCCGCTGCACCGGGCCCATGAATACGCGCTTGTTGCGGGCGTCGAAAGGCTCACGCGAGAGGGTCATTTCACGGGAGTCGTGCTGAATCCTCTGGTCGGGGTTCTCAAGGGCGACGACGTGAACGCGGAAGTGCGTATGCGCTGCTACCGCACGCTGCACGATCGCGGCTTGCTCGGCAAAGGGGACAAGGACGAGGCGCTGTGGGCGGCGGCGGGTTACGACATCAGCGACGTGTTCGAGGTCATCCCGCTCGACATCAAGATGTTCTACGGAGGCCCCAAAGAGGCCGTCATGCACGCCGTCTACCGGCAGAACCACGGATTCTCGGATCTGGTGATCGGCCGCAAACATGCCGACGCACCGTTTGAGGACCGCAGTCCGATTTGGGGCGACTTCGATGCCCAGGCGATCTTTGATTCCCTAGCGGGCGAGCTTCACCTTCGCCCGTGCAAGATCGGGTTCGCGGCCTTCTATGAATCGCTCGGCCGGGTCGACCTGATGGAAAACCACCCTGACAAGAAGCCCTACGCGATCAGCGGAACGCAGGTACGCGAACAACTCAAAAGCGGCAAGCGGCCCGACCCGCGGATCCTTCGGCCCGAAATCGCCGACATTCTGATCGAGGCTTACACAGGGGCATAGGCTGCGTGCCGACTTCCTCAGGCGCTATTGAATAAAGATGACTCACAAAGGTTTTACTCTCTGGTTTACAGGACTGTCGGGCGCCGGAAAATCGACGGTTTCGGAAATTATCGAGAAGAGACTCCGCGAGGACGGCGCTCGCGTGGAACTCCTTGACGGCGATGTCATACGGACCAATCTTTCCAAGGGGTTGGGGTTCAGCAAAGAGGACCGCGACACGAATATCCGACGGATCGGGTTCGTGTGCGAGATGCTCTCTCGGAACGGCGTGGTCGCGATCGCGGCGGCGATCTCACCGTATCGCGAAGTGCGCGACGAGGTGGCGGCGAAGATCGAGCACTTCGTGGAGGTGCATGCGCACTGTCCGCTCGCCACCCTCGTGGATCGGGACGTGAAGGGCCTGTACAAGAAGGCGCTCGCAGGGGAGATCAAGGAGTTTACGGGTGTGTCGGACCCCTACGAGCCTCCGCTACATCCCGCCGTCAAGTTCGATTCGAGCGTCGAGACGCCGCAAGAAAGCGCCGAGAAGGTCTGGGTAAAACTGGTGGAGTTGCGGCTGATCGCGCCGGATGATTGATCTCCTGCCGGAAACCATCCCGGAAGGCGTTCAAGGCGGCGTTACGCGCCGCGCATAAGCCGTGATTCGCGTTTCGTGACTCGTGATTCAAGAAAAAAACCTCAAAGGACGTGTTGCTGGCGCGGGGGCTCGGGACTTGTCCCGACTGCCCTTTCACGCACTTCGTCCCGCCACGTGGGGAGAGGAGCTGATCGCATTCAAGCGCCGCAACGAGCGGCCTGCCTCCAGCAGTGTCGCGGAAGCCCGAGTTTGAAGGGCGTTGACCTCAGGAGGCTCGGGACTTGCGGCCGGCGGCAGTTTTATGTTCCGAGCGCAGGACCTTCTTGATGGCCTCACCGGCCGTCAAGCGTCGAACCTGATCGGTGATACAGACAGAGATGAGCGGCTGCCTGGAACTATTGAGAATGTCAACGATGTTCTTATGGCTGTCTTCGAGGTAGATGTTCCTGCCGTCGGTCAGCAAGTGCATTTCGTTCCCGTTTTGCACGGCATCGAACAATCCCCTGCCCAGCTCCTTATGCAGGAACCGGAGCACTTTGCGGATCTTCTGAAGGGAAATGCCCTTCTTGCGCAACTCGGTGATCAACCCGATCTCGATCACCTCATTGAACCGGTACATGCGCTTGTGCCCTCTTTGCACGGGGCTGACGACACCTCGCTCGTCCCACCACTGCAACTGGCGCAGGCTGACGCCGGTGATCTCGGAAACTTCCAGACTACCGAACGTCTCGGGGTAGCCTTGGGGTTTGGACAAACGGGATTTTTCAAGCTTGAGCATGGAACGACCACCCCACCACGTCATGAAGGCAGAATCAGCTTCACTGTTCAGGGACTCTGCAATTGTACGACAACTCGGCTCCACCGACAGCACAAACTTTAGCAAACTGCGATGGGCCCTGAGACGGGCAAATTAGCCTCCGCCCACGAACTCGACAACTTCGATCGAAGCACCCGGATTGATGACCGTCGTCTCTCGTCGAGGTTGTCGTACGATCTCGCGGTCGAGTTCAACGGCGACCCGATCGGAGGGCAACCCGAGTGCCTCGAGCAAGTCGGCAATGCTCGTGCCTTCGGGAACCTGATGCGGTTCGCCGTTGAGCAGAAAACCGACGTGTTCGGCTTGCCCGACAGCTTCGGTTTTTTCAGCGCTGGGCATCGCTCGGCCTACCGCCGCTAATTATAATGCAGGGCCGGGGCTTTCCGGCACCTCGGCGGTTGGAGGCGCTAAGATAAAAATCACGGCTTCGCCCAGCGGAATGGAAACGCCGATCGACTGACGTTTCACCAACGAGAGGCGCAAGCGAAGACCCCAACGATGGGGCACGAAACACGTCAAGCGGCAAGCCGAAATCCCCTTCTCAGATACATTTGCGGAGTGATCGACCCCAAGGTCCAGCCGGCCGCGTATCGTCCTTTCGGAAGTGCCGTCCCGATGGCCTTGCGGGTCAACAGTTCGATATGAACAGGTGGGATCTCCAGACCGATGCGGCCGAACCGTGGACAGGCATGCCTTTATTGAAGAGCAAAGCACCAGGGCGGTAACGTCTCAAGAGGCGCCCTGAACGGAGAGCGGGCTTAACAAGTTCGATGGGGCTTCACAAAACCAGAAAGGGTCTGGATCTACCGATCTCCGGCCGGCCCGAGCAGGTCATCGCAGCAGCGCCACAGCCGAGCCGAGTAGCTCTGATGGCCAATGACCATGTGGGCATGAAGCCGACGATGCACGTCGCGGCCGGTGATGACATCCGCCGGGGTCAGATTCTTTTCGAAGACAAGAAAACGCCTCGCGTGCGTTACACGTCGCCGGCATCCGGCAAAGTCACCGCCATCAACCGCGGTGCGCGGCGCGCCTTGCAGTCCGTTGTCATTCAACTCGATCAATCGGAACTGGCCGGCGGATCGGACAGTGTCGAGTTTTCCTCCTATCAGGGAACGCCGCCCAGCGCTTTGAGCCGCGAGCAGGTCGCGGATCTCTTGATCGAGTCGGGGCTATGGACCGCCATTCGCGCTCGGCCGTTCAACCGCGTGGCCAATCCGGACAAGACACCGCGATCGGTCTTCGTTACGGCCGTCGATACCAACCCACTAGCGCCCGACGTCGATACGGTGCTCGAAAGCCGACATGACGATTTCGAGCGCGGTCTGCGCGCGCTGGCGCGACTGACCGACGGCCCCGTGTACGTTTGCAAGGGCGCGGACAGCCGCGTCCCGGTCCCCTCGGATTCACCCTTCCACGAAGAAAGGTTCGCCGGGCCGCATCCTTCCGGCACCGTCGGTTTCCACATCCATCGTCTTGACCCGGTTGACCGGAACAAACTTGTCTGGCACGCCAACTATCAGGATGTCGCGGCCATTGGCAAACTCTTCGCGACCGGCCGTTTGGATGTCGAACGCGTGATTGGCTTGGCCGGACCCGCAGCCCGTCGGCCGCGGTTGCTCCGCACGCGATTGGGCGCTTCCACCGATGACTTGACATCGAATGAGCTGCACGAAGGAGAGACCCGCGTCGTGTCGGGATCGGTGCTCTCGGGCCGGTCGGCGTCCGGCCCGATTTTCGGTTATCTAGGGCGGTTTGACCATCAGGTGTCGGTGCTGCCGGAGGGGCGCAAGCGGGAGTTCCTTGGTTGGTTGAGCCCGGGGATGCACAAGTATTCGACGGTCAACACCTTCGTTTCGAAACTGCTGCCGGGGAAACGGTTTGACTTCACCACGTCACGCAACGGGTCGGACAGGGCGATGGTTCCCATCGGCATGTATGAGCGCATAATGCCGCTGGACCTCCTGCCGACGTTTCTGCTGCGGTCCCTGGTGGTTGGCGATATCGAGAAGGCCGAAGAACTGGGCTGTCTGGAATTGGCGGAAGAAGATCTGGCGCTGTGTTCATTCGTTTGTCCGAGCAAGGTCGAGTACGGGCCGTTGCTGCGCAATGTGCTGACGACCATCGAGAAGGAAGGTTGATGAAGTTCTTGCGATCTATCTTCGACTCGCAAGCCCGGCACTTCGGGAAGGGCGGAAAGCTGGAGTTCGCATACCCCCTCTACGAGATGGCGGACACGTTTCTGTACACACCCGGAACGGTCACCAAGGGCGCATCGCACGTTCGCGACGGCCTCGATGTCAAGCGCATGATGATGACGGTCGTCATCGCTTTGCTCGCCTGCGTGTTCATGGCGATGTACAACACCGGCTATCAGGCGCATCTTGCTATTTTCCAGGGCGCACAGCCACTGGAGACGTGGCAAACGAGCGTCGCCGAGTGGCTTGGCTACGGCGCCTGGGACCCGACGGACGTCGTTGCCTGCATCGTCCATGGCATGCTCTACTACCTGCCGGTTCTGATCGTTACTTTTGCCGTCGGGGGAGGCTGCGAAGCCCTGTTCGCCCTTGTCCGCCGTCACGAAATCAACGAGGGCTTCCTGGTTACGGGCATGCTCTTCCCGCTGGTGCTCCCGCCGACGATCCCGCTCTGGCAGGTCGCGATCGGCATCGCCTTCGGCGTGATCATCGGCAAGGAGATTTTCGGCGGCACCGGGATGAACATCCTCAACCCGGCTCTTACAGCCCGCGTATTCCTCTTCTTTGCTTATCCGGCGCAGATCTCCGGTGATCAAGTATGGATTGCCGCCGATACCGGCGTGGACGGTTTGAGCGGCGCCACATGGCTTGCGGAAGCCGCTGTCTCCGGGCAGGCGGTCTTGGCCGAGGGAGTCGAATGGTGGGATGCGTTTCTCGGTTTTGTTCCCGGCTCGATGGGTGAAACATCGACGGCCGCCTGTTTGTTCGGGGCGCTGGTGCTGATCGTTTCGCGGGTGGGGTCATGGCGCATCATGCTGGGCGTTGCGGTGGGTTCGTACGCAGCGGCTCTCCTGCTGAACGCCGTCGGATCGGAAACGAATCTGTTGTTGAACGTGTCCTTCGAGTGGCACTTCGTTCTGGGCGGCTGGGCGTTCGGAGCCGTATTCATGGCGACGGACCCGGTATCGGCCGCGCACTCCGAGACGGGCCGCTACATCTACGGATTCCTGATCGGCGTGCTGGCGATTCTGATTCGCGTCGTCAACCCCGCCTATCCCGAAGGCATGATGCTTGCAATCCTGTTCATGAATCTGTTCGCCGCATTGATCGACCATTTCGTCGTGCAAGCCAACGTGAAACGCAGGAGGGCGCGTTATGCGGCATAGCGTCGCGTACACCATCTTTTTTGCGGGCGCAGTTTGCGTCGTGTGCGCCATCCTGGTCTCGACTTCCGCCGTTTCCCTGTCTGAACTCCAGGACGCGAACGCGACCCTTGACAAGCGAAGAAACGTGTTGCTTGCGGCGGGGCTGATCGACTCGAGCCGGGGCGTGAGTGCGGAGGATGTCGAGAAGCTGTTCAAGAACGTGAGCAGCTTGGTAATCGACCTGGAAAGCGGCGAGCCCGCCCCCGACGTCAATGTTGACGCTTACGATCAGCAGAAAGCCAAGAGCGATCCGGCGTTGAGCCGCGAAGCTCCCCCGAACTCCGCGGTGATCAAACGGCTTCCCCAATACGCCGTCGTCTATCACGTGCTGGGGGAGCAGGGTGATGTCGAGATGATAGTTCTGCCGATCGAGGGGTACGGCCTATGGTCGACGCTGTACGGTTTTCTGGCCCTCGACGCGGACGCGAAGACGATTCGCGGCCTCACCTATTACCAACACGGCGAGACGCCCGGTCTCGGGGGGGAGGTGGACAACCCCCGCTGGAAAGGCCTCTGGCCGGGACGCATCGCGTTCGATGACAGCGGCGAGGTTGTCATTGAGGTCATCAAGGGTCAAGCCGGCCCGGCAGAGGCCGATCCCCATCAGGTCGATGGACTGGCCGGCGCAACGATCACGAGCCGCGGGGTGACAAACATGCTCCGCTTCTGGCTGGGCGCGAACGGCTTCGCAACCTATCTCAAAAACTACCACCAAGGGCGTTCAGAAAGGTAAGACCGCCCTCCAAACAAGACCCCGTGACGCCTTCTCAAGCGATACCAGTGCTTTGTCACACGAGATCTTGTCCCATATCAAACAAAAGCGGTCCTTCGGCTCCTGCTTCACCTTGCAGCTCAGCTTCCTCCGAGGAGTCCAGACGATCACGATTGATCACACCTCGAGCCAGCTCTCCGCTCTCCCGACGCTGACAAGTATCATGAGGGACAGAGGATAGTTTTTATGGCCAACTCCGCAAAGAAGGCGGTCCTCGATCCGCTCTTTGAGAACAACCCGATCGCGCTGCAGGTGCTCGGCATCTGTTCGGCGCTGGCCGTCACGACGAAGCTCGAGACCTCGATTGTGATGTGCGGCGCGGTGATCTTCGTGCTGACCTTGTCGAATCTTTCCGTCAGCTTGATCCGGAATCTCATCCCCGGTTCGATCCGCATCATCGTGCAATTGACGATCATCGCCTCGCTGGTGATCATCGCCGATCAATTCCTCAAAGCGTATCTGTTCGAGATCAGCAAGCAGCTCTCGGTGTTTGTCGGGCTGATCATCACCAACTGCATCATCATGGGCCGGGCCGAGGCCTTCGCGATGCAAAACAGACCGGCACTGAGTATCGCGGACGGTTTGGGCAACGGCTTCGGCTACAGCATCGTGCTGCTGATCACTGGCGCGATTCGGGAATTGTTCGGCGCCGGCAAGCTGCTCGGTTACACGGTGCTTCCGGTCGTGACGGAGGGAGGCTGGTACTACCCCAACGGCATCATGGTCACTTCGGCAGGGGCGTTCTTCATTATCGGGTTCCTGATCTGGGGCCTGCGTGCCTGCAAGCCGGACCAAGTCGAGGAGGAGGGCTGAGATGGAGCACCACCTCTCGCTCGCCGTGAAAGCCATCTTCGTCGAGAACATGGCGTTGGCGTTCTTCCTGGGCATGTGCTCGTTCCTGGCCGTTTCGAAAAAGGTCAATACGGCCATCGGCCTGGGCGGCGCTGTGATCTTCGTGCTCACGCTGACCGTCCCCATGAACAATCTGATCTACCGCTATCTGCTGCAAGAAGGCGCCCTGGCCTGGGTTTCGCCCGACTTGGCACAGTACGACCTTTCGTTCCTCCGCTTCCTGTGCTGCATCGGGACCATCGCCGCCATGGTGCAAATCGTTGAGATGACCCTCGACCGCTTCATCCCCGCTCTCTACAACGCCCTGGGCATCTTTCTGCCGCTGATTGCCGTGAATTGCGCCATCCTCGGTGCTTCGCTCTTCATGGTCGAGCGTGAGTACACGCTCGCCGAGAGCACGGTCTTCGGACTCGGCTCGGGTATTGGCTGGGCGCTGGCGGTTATTTCGCTGGCTTCGATACGAGAAAGGATGCGCTACAGCAACGTGCCTGCCGGGTTGCGAGGTTTGGGGATGACATTCATCGTCACCGGTTTGATGGCTATCGGCTTCATGGCATTCGCCGGAGTGCAACTGTAGGACGTCAACTTGGGGCTGACGAATCGAAGATGACCGTTCTGCTCGGCGTGTTCATGTTCACTGCCGTCATCCTGACGCTCGTGGCAGTGTTGATGGCGGCCCGCAACAAGCTTGTGGCGGGCGGGGAAGTGAGCATCATCATCAACGACGATGCTTCGAAAGCGATTCGGGTCCCCACGGGCGGCAGCCTCCTCAACTCGCTCGCGAACAACAAGATCTTCATCCCCTCGGCCTGCGGCGGCAAAGGCAGTTGCGGCGTCTGCAAGGTAGAGGTCAACGAGGGTGGTGGCGCGATGCTGCCCACCGAAACCAGCCACGTCACACGCGGAGAAGCGCGCCAAGGCTGCCGACTGTCCTGTCAGGTGAAAGTCAAGCAGAACCTCAAGATTCACGTACCGCCCGAGGTCTTCAGCGTGCGGCAGTGGAACTGCAAAGTACGTTCCAACATCAACGTGGCGACCTTCATCAAGGAACTGGTGCTGGCGTTGCCCCCGGGTGAAGCAGTTCCCTTCCGGGCAGGTGGCTACATTCAGATCACTTGTCCCCCGTATGCAACTCTATATCGAGACTTCGACATCGAACAGGAGTTCCGGCCCGACTGGGACAAGTATCACCTGTGGGAGCTGACCGCGGGCACTGACGAGTCCGTCGATCGCGCGTATTCGATGGCCAACTTCCCGGAAGAGAAGGGCATCATCATGCTCAACGTTCGGGTAGCGACGCCGCCGCCACGCGCTCCCAAGGAAACGCCGCCGGGCGTGGTGTCGTCGTACATCTTCAGCCTGAAGCCGGGCGACGAAGTCACGATCTCCGGCCCGTTCGGAGACTTCTTCGCCAAGGACACCGACGCCGAGATGGTGTTTATCGGCGGCGGCGCCGGCATGGCGCCGATGCGCTCACACATCTTCGACCTGTTCCAGCGCCTGCACACGGACCGCAAAGTCTCTTTCTGGTACGGAGCCCGCAGCCTGCGCGAAGCGTTCTACATCGACCATTTCGACAAGATCCAAGCCGAGCATCCCAATTTCACGTGGCTTCTGGCGCTGTCGGAGCCGCTTCCCGAGGACAACTGGACAGGCGACGTGGGATTCATTCATCAGGTTCTCTACGACAACTACCTCAAAGCCCATCCGGCTCCGGAAGACATCGAATACTACGTGTGCGGACCACCGCCGATGATGTCGGCTTGTTTCAAGATGCTCGATGATCTGGGCGTCGAACCGGAAAATATCATGTCGGACGACTTCGGAGGGTAGCCTCCATACGCTTCACAGAGAAAAGCCCCAATTGGAACGGTGGCGCTATGCCGCGCCACGGCTTTTTCCTTGGTGGCCATACCCTCGCGCTTGCGACTGTTAACGGTTTTCTCATCACTGCTTTCGTCGGATGCGCAAGCACTCCGATCTCGGTGGAGACCGAGTATCTGTTTCAAGGCCCCACCATGGGGACGGCCTATCGGGTGAAGGTCGTCAGTCCGCACCTTTCTGACGCCGGGAAATCGCGCATCGATCAGGCTATCCGAAGAGAACTCGACAACGTCAACGCCAAAATGTCGACCTATCAGGAGGACTCTGAGATTTCTCGATTCAACCGCCAGCGGACAACCGAGCCGTTTCAGCTCTCAGTAGATATGATCGAGGTCTTGAGCGAAGCCCAGCGCATCAGCGAAGCCACCGAGGGCGCGTTTGACATCACCGTGGGACCGCTGGTCGACGCCTGGGGCTTTGGGCCCGTTAAGCTCGACCGCATGCCGAGCGAATCACGATTGGCCAAACTGCGACAGTCGGTCGGCTGGGAGAAGATCGAAATCGGAGCACCTGCGACCGCCCGAAAAAGCCACCCGGCCACGCAAGCGGACCTTTCAGCGATAGCCAAGGGATACGCCGTTGACCGCGTCTCGCAGACGCTCGCCGCCATTGATTACGGCAATCACATGGTCGAAGTCGGAGGCGAAGTGAGAACCGCTGGGCACGGCCCGACCGGTAATGCCTGGCGCATCGCCATCGAGCAACCTACCCTGGGCCGCCGAGCGCAGCAGGGGATTGTCCGGCTCAATGACGGCGCCATGGCCACCTCCGGCGACTACCGCAACTTCATCGAGAAGGACGGCGCCCGTTATTCCCATACGATCGACCCCCGCTCGGCACGCCCGGTGACCCACCGCCTAGCATCAGTGACAGTCATTCATGTTTCCTGCATGACGGCCGATGCCTACGCGACCGCGCTGATGGTCATGGGCGAGGATGAAGCATTCCGCTTCGCCGCAGCTCAGGACCTCGCCGTGATGCTGCTTGTCCGGGGCGAAGAAGGCGGCTTCACCGAGCGCGTCACTCAGGCTTTCGAAGCTTTTCGGCGGAGCTAGAGCATTTTCAAAGATTTCATAGTCCGTAGCCGCAGTGGCGGAAGCAAGCTTGAATGTTGTGCGGAGTCACAGCAGCGAGGGCATCGGCGAGGCATGTCTCGAGCGCGGCAAGCGAGCGGGCCTTGGCGGCGCGCAG
>JAPOOG010000015.1 GCA_026713545.1 Bryobacterales bacterium | reverse complement strand
CGCTGTACGTCAGCACGTACAGGACGAGGATCCATTTCATGCAGGAGTCTTTCGTACGGGCGGGAAGCGGGGTCGTGCGGCTGCTAGCGTCGCGGTCCGGCTGGGGGATCGTTCCGGCGACTTTGCCCCGCTGCCGTGCGGCTCCGAGCCCGGACTGGTTGGCGTCAGTGGTCCTATGGGTGCCCGGCCAGGGCCGCCTCTCCACCGTATCTGGAAGCTGCCCCGCAGGCCTGCGGGCGCCATTCCCAGCGGCTGGGATCATCGAGCTGCAGGACTTTCCAACCGAAATCCTGCCCGAACTCAGCATCGCGCTGTTGACCGACTTCGACCCAAACAAGACGGCCCGTTCTAGCACCTATGCCGAGTTGTTCGTGTAGTTCAGGAAGTTATTGCATAACGAATTCAAATCTTCTAATATGCGACTTGATCTCGAATTAGATGCACAACACAGGAGAAGTTCGTATGGCGGCACTTGCCACATCTCTCAAATCCGTACGCGGCGCGATTCACCGTTTCCAGGCCGAGGTTCGTCGAAATCCCCAGCTGCGTGACCGGTTGGCTTACGCGCGAGGGTGGTACGCCTGTCAGGGTGAGGACGGACAGTGGCTGTTTGGTCCGTCGAAATTTGTTGGTTACGAAGGGCTGACATCCGAGACCTACATCGAACAGGCGACAAGCAGGCTTCTGGATGGACGGAGAACCGAGGCACAACTCAGGCAGTGGTTTAAGCCGCTTGATCCATCCACTGAGCACCATGAACAGCTGAGTGTCGCGCTGTCGGCCTTTCTGGCCGAGCACAACAAGGCCCCCAGCCTGAAAATGAGGATCAACGTTCCGAAGGAAGGCCGTACTGGCAACCAAAGTGGCAGAAGTGGCGCCTTACTGGATCTGATTGCCACCATCGCGGAGTCGCTACAACCGTCCGACCTGGACGCGTTACGCAAGCGTCTTGCTGCAATCGGCTAGTGATTCGTCCGGGTCTTTGGGCGCATGCGCTTCATCCAGCCGGTAGAGCCAGTTGTCGACCGCGAGTTCCGCCCGCGATCGGATGTAGTGCCCGTCGGCCGTGCGGTATTGAGCTGCGAAGGCCTGCCGGGGATCGTCTTGCGGCGCTGTGCCGTTCGGTCTGGAACTGTCTGCCTGCAGGGCATTCGCGAGGATCTCGTTCTGTACCACTTCGTCGGGCCACGTGACGTACGGGCGCCCGTTGAACTCGGCCGCGCGGGCGCCAAGGTCGACTCCCTGCCGGGTGGGACTCCATCCCTTGACGGCACGTTCGATCCATCCGAGTTCGGCTAGCGTCAGGTTCATCCGCTGGGATGAAACATTGAAATGCTCGCCCAGCTTCGATGCGTTCAGGCCCGGTTTCCCGGTGGGGCGAGCCCCTTTCTGCTGACTGCTTTTCCAGCATGCGTAGCAGAGCGTGTGTCCGGGGCGGGAGACCTGGTTCGGACAGTCGGGGGTGCTGCACGCTGTCATGCTGCCTGTCTTCCGTCGTGCCGGCCCGTTGTGGGTGTCGGGGCGGGTGGTGTCTTGTGGCGGCGGTAGGCACTGATTTGTACCTTCAAGCACTCCGGCAGAGTTGTGGCTCCTGTGCGGGTGCGGGCGGCGTTGACGGCGAACCTCGCGTCGATTTCGCGCTTGATCGCCGCGATTCGGTCGATCTCGTCGTGCGATGGCCCGTCGTCGCCCTATTTTCCGGGCTTCTCCCCTAGACATCATGGATTGACCTGCCCTTCTTGAGGTGGCACTGCCAACTTGGTCTACGCCGGGGAACGTAACCCACGGGTTCAAGGCAAGGGCAGGTCAATCCATGATGTCTAGTGCCCACACCCGCTCCATTTTGAGCTGTCTGCTAGCCTCGGCGCATGATCAAGCTGACTGCCATCGCCGCCGTGGTCGCGGTCGCCGTGGCGGCGTCGGCGGGCGCACACATGACCGAGGCTTGTTTCACGCTCTTGTTCGAACTGGATGGGCTGCGGGATCGGCCGCCCCCCGAGACCGAGGCAGAGAAGCGGCCGAGGATGGAGCAATTTGTCACCCTGTTAGTCGACGCGAAGGACGCGTGTATTTGGATCGATGCGAGCGAGGGCGGCGGATTGCCCGACGGGTACGAGTTGCCCCCTCTTGGCCTGGAGCCGCCCGACCCGGCCGACTGACGGCGCGGGTTTCTACATTGACCCTGCCCTTCAGCTCGGCTGCAGCATTCGCGAACGGCAGTATGGTCCTTCGCTGAGCGGCGGCCATGGGCGGAACGTCGAGCGTGGCCGCGACATTCGAGACCCCGTGGCGCAAGGACCGACCCGATGAGTGCCTATCGACATTACGACCTGAACGACGTTCAGAGAGTGGACGTTACGACCCGCTTGCTGGCGGGGATGCTTGCCAATCCGAGTGTCGATCTGGCGAAGCTGGTAGAGAACGGCGGCGCCGGCTTGCGCCCACTGGCGGAGCTCGCGGTGGAAGCGACCGAGGAACTAGAGTTGGCACTGAACGCGGACGGAAAGCGCACCAGGGAATTGCTAGAGAAGGCAGACGCCGCATCAGTCTTTAGGCGGGACTCCGCTGAATGAAGGGCGGGCGGATCCGCAACCCTGAACGCGACGGCCCGCCGCCCCCGCGCCTGCTTGCCCGGGTCCGGCCGACGTCGAGGCCTGTGCTCGCGGAGATCCGGGCGAATGTTCCGAGCCCGTTCCCGGATGTTGGCTGAACGTCAGGGCCTTCGCGGCCGCACGCGGCGATCCTAAGGCCAGCTCTTGCGATGTACCGGCCGGCAGGACGGTTTCTGCCAATTTGTCACGGTTGGCCGGTATGCAGAAACCGTCCGACTTGAGCTGCTAAACCGCCTGGAGCGGGGGAAATCGTACCTCGAGCTACCCCGCAGGCCTGCGCGTGCCGCCGGGCGGGGAACGCCTCCAAAGATGACTTACTCAGACACAATCTAAGGGTCGTCCCCGCGCGTGCAGGGAACGCTCGAAATAGTCGCGGGCGACTTTTTGGATATTGGGGTCATCCCCGCGCATGCAGGGAGCGCTCCTCTCGCGGGCGCAGCCCTCTTCGCAGGCGGCGCTGTTCGGGATGAGATCCAGCCGCCGCAACGCCCGGGTACCGGGCAGCTCCTGCAGGCGAACAGGCCAAGGAGCCGGAGTTTGTCGTCTCTTCGCACGAATCGAAGAACATGCTCGGTTCGAGGCCAGCTCCCGAACCAAGGCCCGCCGTCAGCATGATTTACGAAGCCGTGCGGAAACAGAATCTCTGATAACGAACTTTCTGACTCACTCTATGCTGACATACGAATGTCATTGCTCTACTATGTTCGTATTGCGAACTTGCCGGAGGCAATCATGGGAAAGCTCGAACACGAAATGAACCTGGATGCGGTTCTGGAACTGGGAGCCGCTTCGGCCGGCGAATTTGCCGACCGCGTCATCAACGCCGAAACCCTTCCCGAAGAGCTGGAGAGCGGCCCGTTCTTTCTTCGGAAAGACTTCTGCGAGTTCCTCGGCATTGGTGAATCGACGCTGACCGGTTGGCTGAAGGCCGACCGGATCCCCCGCTCGGCGAAAGTGGCGTATGCGCTGCTCGTGGGCATGGCGGTGCTGCAGGAAGAAGTCCGGCGCCTCCGCCGGGAAACAGGGGATCCGAAGGTCCTCAAGGACGGTGAGCGGTACCTGGTGGCGCAGTTCCCGTCGGCCGCCGCCGCGCGTTTGCTGGCGGACAACGCCGATGTCCCCGCCGGGAAGATCGCCGAGATCATGGCCGGGAAGATCGTGGCCAGGGACATCGCTGACGCGAAGACCGCGCAGCAGCTCGCGGCCTCGTCCAGGGCCTTCGAGTTGCTCAGGGAGGCCTCCTCAACGTTGGAGGACGCGCGGGACTATGTCGAAGAGACCTGGTTCCGGAACGATGTGACACGCGTGCAGCAGAACATCTCTTCATGGGGGCAGGCGCTCGGGCTGCTGGATCCGGACTTGCCGCCTGCGACCGAACAAACATCAGGAACCGGCTCGACAGGCAAACCCGCGCCGGTCGACCAGCCCGAACAGGGCACATCTGAAGGCGATGACCGCCGGGAAGGAGATCGATGATGGTCGAGTTCGAGGTTTGCCCACACGCCGCCGGGCGGATGCAGCAGCGGGGAATCCGCTGCCGGCACATCGATCTGGTCCTTTCCTGGGGCACGCTGGTTGCCGACGACGCAGTCCTGCTGCGGAAGAAGGACGTGGAGTACGCAATCGCGCAGGGTGAACCCGAAAGTGATCGATTACGGCGCCTCTGCGGCACCAAGGCTGTGTTCCGGGACGGTGTGGTCGTGACGTGTTATCGGGCCACGGAAAAGCAGACGAAATGGATGCATCGCCGGCTCCGGCACGGCCCCCACCGTCGTCGCAGCGGCCGCCACCGCCGCCGGCCTTCCGCCAGAAGGAACCAGGGCATGCCTGCTCGGACCGGGAACCGGGCGTAGGGATTGCCGTCAACGAAGCCCCTGCACCGGCCGCTGGACGGGCGGCCCGTGCAGGGGTTCTTGCTGTTTTCGGGCGCACAGGTCGCCCATGGAGCCCAAGAACACGCGCTCCAGCAACATTGTTCGCGAAACGGCCGTCCAATCGACCGGTAATCGCGCTCCAGCACGCTTCCGGTCGACCCCGATGTCTGATCTGGAGCCTTGGCATGCAGGGCAGGCCGAGAACCCGGTCGCCTGCGACAGCCTCAGAATCATTTCTCTTCAGCACGCTTAACGACGACTTGGGCAGGGTTCGGCCTGGCCGTCCTGATCGCGGTCCTCACTTGGCTTGCCACCGGCATCGATGCAAACAGAGACCGGATCATCGCCATCAACGAACGCCCGTCGACTTTCGAAACAGGCCGGCCGCGGGCGGCTACCAGCTGAGCGGTTTCCGGATATTGGTTCCCGGAATCGGGTCCGGGAGTTGCGAATGCGCCAGTACGCCCGGCCTGATGCGGGCTCGAAAGTGTGCGTGCGTGGTGAGTTGCCGGGACGAGGGGCTTTTTCCAGGGGTGATCAAGCCGATTCGCTTCTGCTGCTGGTGTCTGACCAGCTGCATGGCCTCGGCGATGTCGCTGTCGTTGGTGACGACGACGGCACAGTCGTAACGATCGAGCCAGGCGTCGTTCAGCAGGTGTACGGCAAGATTGACGTCGGATCCCTTTTCCTCGGTTTTGATCACCTTCGCGAAGCGGTCTGGTCCCTGCGGATTTGCCAAGGGGGCCGAGACGGCGTGGGTAAGGAAATGGCCGTAATGAACGCTGACTTCGGGGCGGAACTGCTGGAGGGCGCGGATATAGGCGGCCTGTCGCTGAGGTTTCGACGGATCGTTGGGCGTTCTGGAGACTCTGGCGGTGAAGTAATTGATGGCCAGAAGGTCGTGGTGTGGCTGGAGGATGGTCTCAAACAGCCGATAGAGATCGAGCCACTTCCAGGGTGATTTTCTCAGCGCCCCGTAATACAGATTGAAGCCGTCGACGTAGACGAATGTGCGCACGACGCTCTTTCAAAAAAGCAAGGGCCTCCGAAGAGGCCCTGCGCCCTGCGGTCGAAACGGCAGGGGGTATTGCTAAAAAAGATAGAGTACAGAAAAGGAAAACGCAACATCTCCGTTGGCGGAAAGCGCGCCTGACCCGTTGATTGGTCGACCAAATCCATGACGAAAAACGGTTTGCGGCCAAGGAAAGAGGGCGTCTGTCAGCTTACTCGATGTCGCGGGGCATACGTTCGCTGTCACCTCATCCCAAAGGCCCTGACAAGGCTGGCTATTTCCGGCTGGGGCTTGCTTCAGGCGGGATCAGGGAAGCGGGTTACCAGACGCTGGAGCAGTTGGTACGACGAGGAGGTTGCGCCCTGCGGGCGCCTGTTGAACTTGTAGAAATCAGGGGGTTCAGATCTGGCGGCCGGTCCGGCACTCGAAGCCGATCGGCGGGATGACGATGAGGTTGCCGCTGCCGTCGAGCACGACCGCGTCGCCGTGCTGCGGGACCTTGGCGCCCCAGAACTCGCACGCGCTGCGGGTCGGGAAGTCGGCGGGGACGCGGAACCCGGTCGGCTCCGGGGTGCTGTACGTCAGCGCGTACACGACGAGGATCCATTTCATGCAGGGGTCTTTCGTGTGGGCGGGAAGCGGGTTCGTGCCGGCTGCCGGCGACAGACCATGGAGCGAGCCGCAAGAGCAGCTGAACGGAGAGCGGGAATGATCGCGCTGGTCGTCGCGGCCGACCGCCGGACAAGCAAAACCCCGGGCGCATACCAGGCGGCAGAGGCGGGGGCGGGGGGGACGGCGCGAATATAGCGGAATAGGCAACCCCGACCCTCGGCCGTACAGGGGCGCCGGAGCTTCACACGCG
>JAPOOG010000016.1 GCA_026713545.1 Bryobacterales bacterium | reverse complement strand
GTCGTTCGCCACAACGTCACCTTCTCGCGCATCTACAAGGATGCCAACGGCGATTGGAAGTCCACTTCCAGCTTCGGCCGCGACGACCTGCTCGTGGTGGCGAAGGTCGCCGACCAGGCGCACACCAGGATCTTCGAGGTCGCCAACGGCAACACCGCCGACCCGGACAGCGATCAGCAGTCCTAACGGCCAGCCGTTCACAGGCGGGGCGAAAGCCCCGCCTTTTTTTTCTTCGACAAATCCTGATACTTCGACACACCCAACGTGCGCGCATGGCGGCGCAAGGAGCAGCGATCTCCGATTCAGACATGCCCGCGATGTGCCTTTTTTCGCTGATCTGCGCAGGACGGTCCGCAGAGCGCGGATTTACGGCTATTTCGGGACAACTCCAAACCGTCTTGACCGGTTCCGCTTCACATCCACCGGTTCACCCCCTTACGACGCAAAATCCCTGTTTCCCTGTCATCGAATCCGCAGAAGGCACGGTCTCGAAAAAAAGTCGCTCTCAAAAGCCGCTCAAGGCGTTTTCTCCCCTCCACTGGACCCCCAGCAGCCCCGGATTCGCTGTGCGGATCCGGAGGTTGCTTCTACAATCGTTCTCCTCATCGGGCGCCTCTTACCGTCCCTGCTGTTCTCTCTAGCTGGATTCTCCGCTTTCCGCCTGTCAGAGATGAGCGGAAAGCTCCCCAATCCCATTCGCTAGGAGAACACCTGTTATGGAACGCCAATTCCCCGCCGCCCTTCATCGGCCGAGAGCGATCGAGCGGTTCGTCGGCGAGTATCGTTTCCTTTCGAACTTCTTCCCCAGGCCGCTGACCTGGAAGGGAGAGCGATGGCCGACCGCCGAGCACGCCTACCAGGCCGCCAAATGCGAGCGGCCGGAACAGTTCCGGATGTTCCGGAACTTGGCCTCTCCCGGAGCGGCGAAGCGGCTCGGGCGAAAAGTCGTTATGCGCCCCGATTGGGATCGCGTGAAGGAAGACGTGATGCTGTCGATCGTGCGGGCGAAGTTCTCGGACCCCTGGCTGCGGCGCCGGTTGCTCGCCACCGGCGACGCCGAGCTGATGGAAGGAAACGAGTGGGGCGACCGCTATTGGGGAGTGTGCCGTGGGGCCGGTGAAAACCGCCTCGGGAAAATCCTGATGCGCGTGCGGACCGAGATTCGGTCCTAGCCCCTTCCCCCGCCTGGATTCTCCGCTTTCCGCCAGGTACAGGTGAGCGGAAAGCTCCAAATCCTACAACGGCAGAAGGCCACCATCGATGACCCACCCGCAAGCCGCAGCTCAACTGCATACCATCAACGAAACCCTCGATCGTCTTGACGGCGAAAAGTGCCTGCGAAGCACCCATTGCATCACGAAGATGATGCTCATTGACGAGAAGCTGTCGAGGCTTCTCCACAACGCCGTCAACACCGCCATCGACGAGCGCGACACCCTCTCGATCGAGTTCTGATACCTTGACCGGCCCTGGAATCACCCACTCCAGGGGCTCCTTCCTTGCTCCGCATCAGGCACAACATCTTGTGATGGTGCGCGCGCGACCCGCGCCGGTCGACCAACAATCAACACAACATCTTGTGTCCCTCGAGTCCAGCTCTCTCCCCCCGTCGTGATTCTCCGCTTTCCGCCTACCCAGGGTGAGCGGAAAGCTCCCAACACTTACCTCCAGGAGGACATAACCACGATGGCAGACCAGGAAACGAAAAGCCGTTCTTGCCGCAGCCCTCTCTTCCAAGCTCTTCTCAGCGCCGAAGCTAATGAAATGCTATCTTTTGATGCAGTGGATGAGGCTCACGAAATGGCCGGCCGCAACCATTCCGCCGCAATCAGCGTCATGAACGCCTCAGTCAACGAGAGGCTCGCTTTGATGGAAGCGAGTATCAAAGTCGTTGAGAATGGCATCGCCAATCTCAAATGGACTTTGACCCTTGCTGTCGGCATTTCTACCGTGATCATTGCCGCAGTCTCGTTCTTTTTGCAAAGGTTAAGCCCCTAACTTGCAGGCCACAGCCGCCTGACCCCAGCGGCGGTGGCCTTTTAGGGCAGCGCCCACATTCGTGTTGAAATACAACATAAGGACCCGTTCCTTAGCTGACCCGGGCGCGATCGAGGACGTACCGGCCGTAGAGAATGACATTGTCCCATTCGATCAGGCTGACGTGCTGGAGCAGGGTTGCATCAATGCCTTCCTCGGCGACATCTCCCGAGCGCAGAGGCCGCGTGATCTGCTTGGCTTGCCAATAGATGATGCAAGCCAGAATCAACGTCAGGCAGCTACAGGAGTTGATTTGCTCGTGCAGCTCGCGAGCGTTGATCCGACCGCGGCGTCCGTAGTAGACGTCCCGCGCCAAGGCGTGCAGCTGTTCGACCTTCAGCAGTCCGCGCCGTGTGCGGGCGCTGTCGCTGCGCCAAGTGCGCTCCCTGGGGCAGGATGTGCTCGAGGGCGACAGCGGGCTGGGCGGATTCACGCCTGACGAGGGATAGGGCTACGCACCAAGGGCGCATGGCCCGCTGCGCGACCCGGACGCCGGCGCCAAGGCCGTACCGGATCAGCCGACCTGGAGGGACTACAGACGGCCCGACACCCGCGCTCTGCCGCCACGCCGCCGTCGTCGAGACCGCGTTGGGGCTGACGGACGACATCAAGCGGCGGGTGGTCAAGACGTCAGACGGGGACGTCCTGCTCGACCGCGCCAAGGTCGCCTATATCGCCAGCAAGGGCGATGAGCACCGCGAGCGCTTCGCCAACCGTATTCTGCCGACGTTGCAGGAGCCCAGCGAGGTCTGGATGACGTACTACGACTCCGGGGAGTATCGCAAGCGCTACCTGAAGGTTTTCGAGGGAACGGGCAAAAAGGGCCGCGCCGGGTTCGCGGTCGTCGAAGAGACGCCCGGCGGCGCGGTACTGTTCCAGTTTGTCCCGAAGCCGAGAGCAGGACTCAACAGCCAGCGCACAGGCGCTCTGCTGTACCCAAAGGAGAAGGGGGAGTGAGGCACGAGTGGACGCCCTCGGGGGAGCGTACTCGCCGCCGCGGCGGCTATCGGACCCCGATCCAGCCTACCGTCGCTCGTCAGCTATTGTAGCCGCCATGCCAGCCGACATCAAGATCGAGTACGACGACCGTGAAGTAGTGGCGGCGCTGAACCGCCTCGCAAGATCCGGGCAGGACCTCACTCCGGCCATGCGCGAGATTGCCGACACGCTGGAGGATGCTGCCGAGGAGGCCTTCGAACGAGAGCAGTCCCCCGACGGCAAGCCCTGGGCCGATCTCTCCGAGCACACCAAGGCCCGCTGCACCAAGAAAAAGAAATGGCCCCGCCAGATTCTCCAGGTCCAAGGCCGCCTCGCCGGCAGCATCACCAGCCGCTATGACTCACAATCGGCCGAGGCCGGATCTAATCTTGCCTACGCGGCAACCCATCAGTTCGGAGCAGTAGAGGGTGAGATCGGATCGACACGGCACGGCAGGCCCATCCCCTGGGGCGACATTCCCGCCCGTGCCTTCCTCGGTCGCTCCGAGGACGTCGATGCGCAAATCCTCGACGTGATCCAGCGCCATTGCGAGGACGCTCTCAGGCGGCCTTGATCGCGTCGTGCCCACGAATAATTTTTGCGGATTTTTTGGGGCAATTTCCGTGCGTTTCAACCGTTGCAGATCGGTCAGTTTTTCGATCGGAATGTCACAGATATCGTTCAATAATACGCAGAAAATCACCGGAAATTTTCATTTCATACGTCCATCTCCGTCCGCGGTATTGCTGCCGCAAGTGCTTGTATGTCAGTACTCAGCGGCGCATTCATCGCAGCATTTCTGTATGTCATTTGAAACAGCCCCCTACATCACCCCGAAACGCCTCGCCCACGCCGCCTTCGAGACGCCCCGCGCCAGGTAGTGCTTCAGCAGCATCCTCGTCTCTCATCCGTGCATTCGCGTCCCTCCCCCTCGCTGTTGGATCTGCCAACATCGTGGGCCACAGACCGGCACTCGCCAACCAGCAAAGTGTGCGGTTTTCGCTTGCCACCAACAGGCCCTCCCGAACAGATTTCGAAGTCCCATCGACTACAATTAGGCCATGTGGGTCTCTAGACTGGGTTGCGCTCGCCTTGGTCGATTGATACTCCTGGGAGGTCTCTCGATGTTAATGGGAGAGGCGTCTCAAGAGATTGCGATCGAGGGCGTAACGGGGGAACGAATTCTCCTCACCTCCGGCGAATCCAGTGTTCTTGTAGGGCTACCCGAAGATCTGTATCTGAAGCGGGTAGCGCCTATCGCAGCAAGGGGCAGTAAGAATGTTCTCCTCATGAAGAAGAGACCTGTTCAGCTCAGCCCGCAAGCCCGATTCGGAATGGATTTCAAGGTGGAAGGTGAGATCCGGTATCTTGGCTGGATCGTGGATGGGAACGAGAAGGACGGATACGTCCTCTACGCTGATCTGAACGCAAATGGTGACCTGACCGACGACAGCCCGATACGGTTCGAGAAGGAAAACGGCGAGTACGCTCGAACCTTCGGAGTGCGGAAGGACAGTTCGAGTCCTGGTCTCATGAAGCTTGTGATCGTTCACGAAACCCCCTTTGGCGAGTCGGAGCCGTCGACCGGTGTACGAGTCCACAAAGATGCACTACGCAAGGGATTGATCCGGGTGGGGGGGCGCAACATCTCCTTTGGGCTGATTGGCATCCCAGGCGCCTATCGAAAGGCGGTTTTCGACCTCAACGGCGATGGGGAGCTGGAGTGTATTCCCGGATCCAAGGAGTTTTTCCACCTTAGAGAACAGTTCGTCCGGATTAACGAAACAGACTACGAGCTACTGATCGACACTCGCAACGGTGACGAGTTGCGGCTCAAGCCACTGCCGGTACTGCGTGCCGAGACAGAGGTCCTCAGACCTGGCTATCCTCCACCCGATTTCACGTTTCAGGACTTGGAGGGCAAGACGCACCGGCTCTCGGACTACCGCGGAAAAGTGGTCCTGTTGGATTTTTGGTTCATGAGCTGCATTGCGTGTCAGAAGATCATTCCGCAGATGGTCCAGACCTATGACAAACTGCATGGCATGGGTCTCGAAATTATAGGAATCAACGGTGTGGATGACGAAGAAACACTGCGTTCATTTCTCGCCGAGAAGAAGATCACGTGGCCACAGACGATTCAATTCAAGACTGACAGCCCGGTTTTCAAGCGGTACAGGGTCAGTGCTGCACCAATCTATTACCTTATCGACAGGGACGGCAAGATAGCAGTCCAGCGCGAGGGCGGAGAGGGCATCCTGGCTGAAGTTGTACGCCTCGTTGACCCTTCTTCTGACGCATTTACAAGACCTTGAGATTCACCCCGACCGTGCTGCTTCGGAGTGAGAACACTAGCAACTGAGTCCAAAGTCTCACTCCGTACCGTGCTGCCGCTGCTCTTTGTAAGCCTCGTACTGCCCGGCAAGTCGCAACGTCTCACGCCTACTATTGAGTCCCGCACGGTCACGGCTGCGCACTCTGTCTCGGATAAGACTCTCGATTCTACTCTCGTCGCGGTCCCACCGGTCCAGCACCCTGCGCTTCTGCTCAGCCTCGGCGTGGACCAACAAAAGAGTTTGCTCAGGCAGGATGCCCTGGGAGAGCTGCGGCTCACGTGTCGCAAGCCAGGACGTCGGCCACGCCGGAAATCACGCTAGGCGTCATGCCGGGGCACCTGCAAGTCTTTGCAGATTCTTCTGGCAAGGTTCTCGTTGATGTCGTTGTGACGGGGAATCGTCGACACCTTCTTGGCCGTCCGGTTGACGTACACGGTGTGGTTGCCGCCTTCGCGAAGCAAGTTGCACCCGTGTTGCGCCAAGTGCCGGAGCAGATCTCGACGCTTCACGCCGTAACGGACAGCGGCTCTCTGATGACTGCGCTGCCGGCGGCCTCTTCGCGGGCCAAGATCCGGTTGGCGTCGACCACCAGGGCGACGGCTTCACGAAGATTCGATCGGGCTTCCTCGAGAGAGGTGCCTTGGGTGTTGGCTC
>JAPOOG010000104.1 GCA_026713545.1 Bryobacterales bacterium | reverse complement strand
TGCGGCCGGCTATGTGGAATACCAGAGGTTTAGGCATGAACCGGATTTCCCTCCCCGCCTCGGGCCGGCACGCGGACGCCCTCGACGGGGCCTCCCGAGCCGCGCCTTTCGACGGTGTCAGTGTAATCGCTCGGCGGCCCCCAGGGCAAGGGGGCGTCCCCCATGGTATTCCGTCAACTCCTTAATAGTGTTGACGTTACGAGGTTTTCAGGGCGTCTGTTTCCGCTCGCGACGCCAACGGCTTGGCCCGCTTGATGGGAGGGTGTTCCGACGGTTTGTTGATATCGGTTGCTGCCACGGCCATGTCCGAAAGGTGGCGCAACAAGTTGTTGGATGCTTGTGTACTGGACACCGCGGCGTCCCATACAGGAGCGCCTCTCGTTTACATAGACGTGCTGTCCGTGCGCAGCTTGCTGTTTTCCCACTGGACGCGGCGCCGGACGGAGGCGTACACTTCGGTTGACGCGGCTGGCTTGGCGGGATGTCTTTCGAAGCTCCCTGGCCGCGGTGAATCCTTATGCAACGCAGATCCTTCTTGAGAAACAGCGCGATGGCGGCTGCCGCAGGCGCAACCGCCTGCTCCGCATCTGACAGCAGTTCAGGCGAAATACGACGCGTGTTGATCACATCGGGCGAACACGCTCTGGCCGGCATGTTGGCGGATAACCTCAGCGGAAGCTACGAGGTCATGCAGACGAGCCGCAACACGATCGAATCCGAGCACCCTTTTCGCCAATGCGATCTCGACCACGAGGAACCGACCGACCAACTTGTTGCCGGAATCGACGCGATTGTCCATGTCGGCGAGCCTCTTGCGGATGACGACATGCATGAGCAGATCGATTACCTCACGCGGCGGACCTATAATCTGCTGCTGGCAGCCGCCAACTCCGGGGTGCGGAAGGTGGTCTACCTCAGCACCCTCGAGATCATGACGGTCTATGATTCGGACTTTCTCGTCAACGAAACCTGGCGTCCCCGCCCGGATCTGAAGGGCCGCTCTCTAGCGAAGTATCTCTGCGAATTCACCTGCCGGGAGTTTGCGCGAGTCGGCAAGCTGCCGGTCGTCACACTCCGGCTCGGGAATGTGGTTCCGGCTTCCGAGGTCGCTGGCGATCCGATGGCCGTAGCCGAAGAGGATGTCGCCCAGGCTGTCCGCCTGGCGCTCGAAGCGCAAGGAGAGGAAAGCCCTTCCACCCTTGCACATTGGTCGGTACTACATGTTTCGTCCGGTTCGGCACAAGCGCGGTTCGATTCCAAGCGCGCCAACCGCGTTCTCGGTTACGAGCCCGTCCACAACGGCTGAGACGGCAAAACAGAGCAGAAAGGAGAATCGAGATGAAAGCCCTGATCCTCGGCGCGAACGGCTATCTCGGCCCGCACGTCGTCAAAGCGCTCGAAGGGGAGCACGAGTTGCTCATCACCGACATCAAGCCGCCTCCTTCGGAGACTCCGCATGAGTACCGCAAGATCGACGTAACCAATCTCGACCAGGTCATGCAGGCCGCCGAAGGGATGGACACGATCCTCAATCTCTCCGTCGTGCGTCCGCATCGCGTGCTGGCGTTCGGAGTGAACATGATGGGCTGCTACAACATGATGCTCGCGGCGGTGGAGCACAACATCCGGCGCGTGATCAACACGGGGCCGCATTTCACCATCACCGGGCCGCCTTACGAAGGGTTCGATTTCGATATCCGGCCGGATGTCCCGTCGCAGTCGGGCATCAATCTCTATGCGCAATCGAAGTCCCTGGGACAGGAAATTTGCCGCCTTTTCACCGAACATCACGACATCTGGGTGCAGGAGTATCTCTTCTACAACTTCCGTGATCCGGCCATGCTCAAGCCGGGCTCGGGCGGTGCTCCGTTCCAGATCTCCTGGGCCGACGCCGGCGAGATCTTCCGACTGGGCCTGGCGATCGATCTCGAGGACCTGCCTTCGAAGTGCGAGGTTTTCTGCTGCTTCGGAGACATGCCCCACGGCAAATTCAACAACGAAAAGACGAAACGCATCCTCGGTTTCCAACCGAAGGATGATCTGTCGGTTCAGTGGAGGAGACCCTCATGAAAACCCGAAGCAACTGCCCGTCCTTCAGCCGGAGAGACTTCCTGCAGGCCGCCGCGGGCGCTTCCGCGTTCGGAGGAATCCTCGCTTCGACGGCTGAATCGACCTACGCAGCGAAGAAGACGGCCGATTCGGTGTTTGGCGACATTCGCATTACCGAGATCGAGACTCACGACATCACGCTGGAGTACCACGACTGGATCGCTTACCAACTGAACCACTACTACGGGCCTCGCGGGCGCACGGTCTATGTGGTCCATACGAACAAGGGCATTACCGGGTTGGGCGAAGGACAGAAAGAATCCGAGGACACCGTCGAGAAGTATGTCGGTACCAGCCCGTTCGATTGGGTCGGCGACGAGACATCCCTGCCGCTCGGCACGGCGATGTACGACTTGATGGGCAAGGCGGCGGGAGTGCCGGTCTACAAGCTGTTCGGGCAGCGGTACCGTCGCCTGGTGCCGGTTTGCTCGTGGACCGTATCGACGCATCCCAAGCGCATGGTGGAGGCAGTGCAACGCTACTCCGCGCAGGGCTACACGTGGATGAAGTTTCATCTCTCGCCATTCGAGAACGTGTTGGATCAGACCGAGGCCATGCAGGCGGTCGCACCGAAGGATTTCAAGATCCACTACGACATCACGATGGGCGGCACCGAAGACCACATGTTCGACCTACTCGAGCGCCTCGCCGAATACCCCATCGCGGGCTGCTTCGAAGACCCGCTTGAACCACACGAGATCGACGGCTATATCGAGCTGCGCAAGCGCGTGAAACTCCCTGTCGTGCTGCACCACGCAGCGATGCGCTTCACGTATTCGGTTCTGCACCGGGCCGCCGACGCCTACATGTTGGGTCATCACCGGATCGGTAAGGCGATGCGCAGCGCCGGTTTGTTCGAGGCCGCGGAAATGCCCTTCATGCTCCAAAACGTCGGCGGCAACATGACGCGCGCCATGACGACACACATGCAGAGTGCTTTCAAGGCGGGGAGCTTTCACTTCATCGATTCATCGGAGCAATGGAAGTCGGACGTTGTGAACGAGAGGCTCGAGCCGGTCAACGGGTTGATCCGGGTCCCTGAAAAGCCCGGCCTCGGCGTGACCCTGAAGGCCGACGAACTGGAGCGGCTGAAGAAGCTGCAGCTTCCGAAACAACCCAAGTGGATCATCAAAACGACGTTCGACAACGGCACGCGGATGTTCAATATCGCCAACCCCGAGGACTCCATCTTCATGGTCCGCCCGGACCGCCGTCGCCTGATCCCGTTGCGCTACGATCTCCCTCTCAGCACCGAATACTGGGACGACGACGGCTCTTCCGAGTACAAGCAAATGTTTGCCCGTATCGAACGTGAGGGCGTGGTATTGCTGAAGCATTGATATCGTCGAGCACGGAATGGCAGGGGTTGCGCCGATGCGTTGGAGAGATACTGTCCTGAAGACGCGGCGGTTGCGGCAGTGAGCCCCCTTGTTGTTCCTCGATCGACAAAGTTTCGGATCGGGGAGCGGCAATGACTGGTTTCCTGGAAATTCGTTCGTTCGCGCAATGTAATCGCATGCGGCCGGGCACGGCGGCCCGCTCCTGCGCTTGGCTCGTCGCTCTCACGCTGGTGACTGTGTTCGGTCCGCTGCCGTCTGAAGGCCAACAGGCCTACGACATCGGGAGCGGCAATCAAATCTTCCTCGACGGTCGTTTTCTGGCCGAGCGAAAGAACGTCAGGATTGTAGTCCAGCCGCCTCGCAAGACCGGTGAGCGAAACATCGTCGCCGGAGTGCACAAGCTGGTTGCCGGCGAGCCCCTGAGTGTCACGGATGGGCCGCTGTCATCCGCCTACCTCCAGGTGATGGCGAACGACGGGGTGTTCCGAGGGTTTCGCTACATCTCGAAGAACGGCGTGGACTGGCAGTGGGCAACGAAGGAGCTGCTCGACGCGGGAGATTTCGCTTACGGCATTCGCGACAGCATGTACCCCAGGCTCACTGCCTTCGGCGTCGTTTTTCGCGATCCTCATGCGCCCCCCCAAGAGCGCTACAAGATCGTCAGCGGCTGGCGGAACAAGGTGTTCGCTTCAGCGGACGGACGGGAATGGAAGGCAGTGCATGACGACGTCTTTCCGAAGGCAGCTCTCTATCCCGACGGCATGGACAGCCAGAACATTGCCTTCCATGACGCGGCGCAGGGTGGCTACGTGGCCTATGTTCGAGTAAACGACCTCGTCGAAGTAGCTCCACAGCATAAAGATCGCTGTGGAGATTTCGGAAAGTGCTATCTGCGGGCTGTCGGCCGCTCCGTCACCACCGATCTCGCTTCGTTTCCGATGCCGGAGATCGTTTTGGAAGCGGATGAGCGAGACCCTCGCTTTGGCGGTCTTGCCGAGGCGGACTTCTATATGCCTCAGGTGATGAAGTATCCGCATGCGCAAGACGCTTACGTGATGTTCCAGAACCGCTACCTGCATTACCGGCCCTGGTTTGTCGCCGACGACTTGAGCGTCTACGCGCCCGAAGGCGGCCGTCTCAACATCGGCCCGCTGGACATCGGTTTCGCCTCGAGCCGAGACGGCATTCACTGGGAGCGTTACGATCGGAATCCTCTGATCCCGCTGGGTCCGACGGGGGCTTTCGACTATCGAGGCCTCTACCCGGTGCGAGGTTTGATTTTTCGAGACGACGAGATGTGGCTGTACTTCGTGACGTGGGACAGCCACTTGGCGCCCAAGGACGGCATCGAATTCCGCCCGACGGTCTCGCGCACGGTTTTTCGCAGAGACGGCTTCACGGCCGTCGAGGCCGAATACACCGGGGGAGAGTTCACGACGACGCCGTTGGAGTTCGAGGGTGGCGAGCTGCACGTCAACGTTGACACCTCGGCGCTGGGGCTGCTGCGAGTGGAGGTGCAAGATCAGCAGGGAAAGCCGATACCAGGGTTTTCGTTGGACGATTGCGACCGTATCCACACGACGAACTCGACGAGGAAGACCGTTCGGTGGCGTGGAGAGTCGAGCCTGGCTGAGCTCACGGGCGGAGAGATTCGCTTGCGGTTCGAGTTGCGTTTCGGCGTAAAGCTGTATTCATTCCGGTTTGGAGGCAGGGAGTGAGTGTTCGTTCCGCGGGACCCGTGAGGCTGTTCCGGCCGTAATGGTGAAGGAAGCGATCCTGGCTGCGGGTCAAGCAGACCTTCAAGCCGTGTTGTCGTGAGACCGTAGTGCTCGGCCACGCCGGAATCGAGGAACCTCTCTTCGTCCCCAGGTCCAGTGAATCCGGCGGGCGATCCGCACGATGTGAAATCCGTACTATACTGAAGACACGATATCTATCCGGCCGCCGCTCGGCGGCCCCGGCGCACAACAGGGTCTCCTGACAATAGATCGCGCCTGTTGGTTCTCTCTCACTCCTGTCGCTGTTGTATGGGTTTGAACGGGGTGCAGTGTTCGTCAGCGCAAAGCGCGACGGCCACTGAAAGGTGTTTTTCCACATGAAAGAAGTATCTTCCCGGCCGCGGGCCGGGTTCTCGCAGTTCGATCTGCGAAGCAGTCTCCAAAAAGGGATCGACGGTCTTGGATTCGTCGATCCGCGGCTGGTTCAGGCGGAGACGATTCCGGCGGGTCTCGCCGGTCGTGATGTGCTGGGCTTGGCCCAAACCGGAACCGGCAAGACAGCGGCGTTTGCCCTGCCGATTCTCGAGCGCCTGCTGGCGGACCCCAAACGCGGTCCGAGGGCGCTGATCGTCGTTCCCACAAGGGAACTGGCGATGCAGATTCACACCGAATTCAGGGCCTTGGCGAAGTTTACCGAAGTGACGGCAATCACGATCTACGGCGGCGTCCCGAGCCCACCGCAGATTCGCGGCCTGGAGCAGCGGCCGGATATCTTGATTGTCTGTCCGGGCCGGCTGCTAGATCTCTATGGGCAAGGGCATGTGCCGCTCGACGGCATCGAGACCCTGGTGCTCGATGAAGCCGATCGCATGTTCGACATGGGTTTTCTTCCCGACCTCAAGCGGATTCTCCAGTTGCTGCCCGAGAAGCGCCAGAACCTGATGTTCTCGGCGACGATGCCGCGCGAAGTACGCGCGCTGGCCGATGAAGTGCTGCAGGAGCCCCACGTAGTCGAGCTGGCGCACTCCATGCCTGCCTCGACGATCGAACATGCACTCTACATCGTGCGGGCTACGCAGAAGCCCTACCTGCTGCGACACCTGCTGGCGGGCGACGACTTCCGCTCCGCGATCGTGTTCCTTCGTACCAAGCATCGCACCAAGCGGCTCGCCCAACAACTCAGCCGGGCGGGGCATCAAGCCGTGGGGCTCGAAGGCAACATGACCCAGTCGCAGCGCGACCGCGCCATGAAAGGTTTTCGCAGCGGAAAGTACGACGTTCTCGTGGCTACCGACATCGCGGCCCGCGGCATCGACGTCGAGAACGTTTCGCACGTCATCAACTTCGACGTTCCGGGAACCCCCGACGACTACACGCACCGCGTCGGACGCACGGGCCGCGCGGAACGGAGCGGGATGGCGTATACCTTTGCCGCGGTCGATGAGTTGCCGGCGGTCCACGCGATCGAGCGCAAATTGAAGTCGAAGATCCCGCGACGCGACGCTCCCGAGTTTTCTCTCGCAACGGCGGCCGTGCACGAACCTCGGGAACGGATTGCGAAAGTGGAGTCCTCGTCGCCCGATCCGAAGAACCGTCGCCGGCGGCGAAGGCGTAGCGGGCCTCGTCGGTCGCCGCATAAGCATAACGGGACCGCCGCGTAACAAAAGCGTCGTTGAAGATACACTCCGGCCGGCTCGGCGGGCCGAGGCTTCAGCGTTCCTCATATCCGGAATCGAGCAGATGTGGGCCAGGGTGTGGTGTTTCTCGCGATTGCCCGGCTACTCGTGGCCGCTCATCGATGACCACTGTCTGGTCGGCGTCCGAAACCACCTGCCCAACCTGCTGCCTCGTTTGCTTCCGCCCCTGGACTACGTGTACCATGCGGGCCGTAGCAACTTGCATCCCCGTCCGCCAATCCGAGGGCACAACCATGAAAAATGTCACCTCCAATTTCCGCAAACGCATCAGCCGCCGCGCCTGCCTGCAAGCCGCGAGCCTCCTTCCAACCGCCGGCCTCGCGGCATCCCGTGCTTCCGCCACCGTCACCCGTGAGGGCAATGTCCACACCATTGACGACGTCGATACGCCCGCCGTGGTGATCGACCTCGATGTCCTCGAAAAGAACATCAACGGGATGCAGCAAGTCTGTCACGACGCCGGCATCGGCCTGATGGTCCACATCAAGACCCACAAGGTCCCCCAGATCGCCCACATGCAGCTCCGTGCCGGCGCTGTCGGCATCTGCTGCCAGAAGCTCGGAGAAGCCGAGGTGATGGTCGCGGCCGGCATCGAGGGCGACGTCCTCATTCCGTACAACATCGTCGGCAAGCCCAAGCTCATACGCCTGCCGCGACTGGCGAAGCGCGCCCGGATGACCGTCGCCGTCGATTCCGAAATCACGGCCAGGGGAATCTCCGAGCAACTCCGCAAGGACGGCGCGTCGGTCCGCGTATTCGTCGAGTTGGATACCGGCGGCAAGAGAACCGGCGTCCAATCGCCCCAGGCCGCCGTCGAACTTGCCCGAACAGTCTCGAAGCTGCCGAACCTCGAGTTGCGGGGGGTAATGACATATCCCAGCCGCATCGAGGCGAAACCCTTCATCGAAGAGACCGTTGCTCTCTTCCGGAAGGCCGGACTGCCGATCGAAGAGATTAGCGGCGGAGGCACCGGCGCCGAAGCCCGCTCGAAGGAAATCGGTTGCACCGTCCACCGCAGCGGGTCGTACGTGTTTGAAGGCCTCAAGCGCATCAGCGCCTCCAGAAACCCGCCCAACCCGGATACCTGCGCGACGCGAATGATCACCACGGTAGTCAGCACCCCCACGCCCGACCGCATCATCATCGACGGCGGACAAAAAACCTTCCAGCGGGGTCCGCGCAGGGGCTACGGACACATCGTCGAGCACCCCGACGCCGTCATCTACGGCATGTCGGTCGAGCATGGCCATGTCGACGTCAGCGCCGTCAGTCACAAGTTCCGCGTCGGCGAACGTCTTTCGGTCATCCCCGATCATCAGGGCATCACGATCAACCATCACGACGAGGCCTACGCCGTCCGCAAAGGGCTCATCGAGGACGTCTGGAAAGTGGCCGGCCGGGGACGCGTGCAATGATGCGCCGGAAGAAGTCAGGGTATACAAAGACACGATCGCGGCCGACGCCGAAGGGAGCGCCATCGTTGGCGAACCAGACTCGGCCGCTTCTCGCGCCGGATCATCGAGTCCTCACCGTTCCGGGTCATGGGGACCGCTGTTCCGACTTGCTCCTGAGAGGCGGCAGGAACCACTTCATCAAGGGCCAAAGCGTAGCGCGAAGTTGCTTCGGCTCGGCTGCGCCTGCTATCTTGAATCTCTAGCCAGTGGCTTGTTTTCTCGAGGCTTCGCCTCGCCTGTACGATCCCGAAAGATCAGTTTGATGCGGTATCCGCGGCGAGTGCTTTCGGATGAAAGACACTGAAGGGCGCGGGTCTTGGATCAAGCGTTACGGACCGGCGGCGGACGCCGGTTGGACGCTGAGCGGGAGTGTTATCGGTTGCCTGCTGATCGGATACATGTTGGGTGTCTATTTCGACGCGAATCCGGCGGCAACATTGATCGGACTGTTTATCGGGATCGTGGTAGGGATGTATAACATCGCGAAAATCATGTGGCGGAAGCAATGAACGCCGTGTTCTGGGGACTGCTGGGGGGATTTGCCACGTTGGGCGTGTCGGAAGTGCTGCTGCGATGGTGGCGGCCGCGGCCGGTGCATACCTTCTGGAAACTCGGTTTGTTAAGCACGGCGGTTCGCACGCTGCTCGTTTTGAGCCTGCTCGGCGCGGTGCTCGCGAGCGGTTCGCTTGACGGGCGTTTATTCACGCCGGCGCTGCTCGGCAGTTACTTCGTTGTGCTTCTGGTGGAGACGTTCCGGCATCGGCAGGTGATTCGATCAAAATGAGCCTGGCCATCCCATTCATGCATCCTGCCGCGGCCGCCGAGGGCGGTCACGGGGAAGGCGATGAAACCATTGCGGATGTGGTGATGCATCACATCTCGAACGCCGACCTTCATCTGTGGCCGTTTGACCAGGTTGCGCCGTTCTCGAAAGCGGCGTTGTTCATGTTGATCGCGGCGGGCGTGCTGATCCTGCTGCTCGGCTATGCCTTCCGACGGTCGCGGGTCAACAGCGGGGCGGCGCCCAAGGGCCTGACGAACGCCATGGAGTCGGTGGTGGTTTTCGTCCGCGACAACATCGCGATTACGAACATGGGCAAGAAGTATGGCCGGAAGTTCACACCGTTCCTGTGCACGTTGTTCTTCTTCATCCTGACGTGCAATCTGCTCGGGATGGTGCCGGGCGGCTATACGGCGACGAGCAACTTGAATGTGACGGGCACACTGGCGTTGATCACGCTGCTGACGATGATTCTTTCCGGGATCATCGTGATGGGGCCTGTGGGCTACTGCAAGCACATGGTGCCGCCGGGTACGCCCATGGTGATTGCGCCGCTGATGATCGTGATCGAGGTGATCGGCACGTTCGTCAAGCCCATCGCTCTGACGATTCGTCTTGGCGCCAACATGACGGCGGGACACATTGTGATTCTGGTGATGATGTCATTCGTGTTCATCTTTCAGAACGTCTTCGTCGGCGTGTTCGTGTCGGTTCCGATGGCGGTGGCGGTCAGCTTGTTGGAGTTGATCGTGGCGTTCATCCAAGCATATGTGTTCACACTGCTGTCAGCGATTTTCATTGGGATGATGGTTCATTCCGCTCATTAGAGGAAGAGCGGTCCAAGGTTTACAGAGGAGATAAGTTCAGATGAGATCCAGTCGAAAGAGATTCGCGCAAGCTATGCTGTTGCTGGCGTTTTTGTTGCTGGCGGCCCCGAACGCCGCCTTGGCGCAGGACGGGGATAACCCAACGCTCCATTACTTCGGCGCTGCGATCGGCGCGGGAATCGCGGTGATCGGCGCGGGAATCGGCATTTCGCGTTTGACGGCCGCGGCCGTGGAGAGCATCGCGCGACAGCCGCAGGCCGTCAAAGACATCGTGGGTGCGTTCCAGTTGCCGTTGTTCCTGCTTGAAGGCGTCGCGGTCATCGCTCTCGGTGTCAGTTTCGTCGTCATCTTCATGAGATAAGGGGGGAGCGACAGATGTTGAATCTGTACGCCCTTTTGTTGGCGTCCGGCGAGAACCCGCTACTGCGGTTCGAGCCCGGCCTGATGATCTGGACGGTCATCACGTTCGTCGTCTTGCTGCTCACATTGCGCAAGATCGCGTGGGGACCGATTCTGAGGATGCTCGACGAGCGCGAGCGGAAGATCGACGACGCTCTGAAGCAGGCGGAGAAGGCGCGGGCCGAATCAGCGAGCGCCGCCGAAGAGACCCAGCGCAGGATCGACGAAGCGGTGCAGCAGGCGCAGCAGATCGTGCAGCGGGCGCGAGAAGAGGCGGACGAGGCGCGTCGGCAGATCCTCGATGACGCCCGAGCCGAGGCGCAACGGATTGTCGACCAGGGACTGCAGCGGCTCGAAGCTGAGCGACGAGCCGCCTTGCAGGAGATCCGCCAAACCGCTGCGGACTTGGCGATCCGAGCCGCCGGACGTTTGATTCAATCCTCCCTGACCGAGCGGCAGCAGCGCGAAGTGGTCGAGCGCTTCCTCGACGAGTTGCCGGGAGAATCGGTCCAGTGAACTAGGGCGGGGGGTCAGACCGGTTGCATGCGGAAGACCGTTTTCTCCTCCTCTTCCGTCTCGCTCAGCCGGGAGTATCCCTCGCTCAAGCCGATCAAGAAGGTTCTCTTGGCTTCGCTTGAAGCGGCGTTCAAAGCCGCGCCAAGCTGGTTACCTTCCGGTTAGCGCGTGCTCTGCCGCCGAGAGATCTTCCGGGCGCCCTACGTCCCGCCAGTGGCCTCGAATCTCCACCCAGTGCAAGGTTTGACCGGCCGCCAAGAGTTGATCGATTGCATCCGTCAGCTCATATTCTCCCCTGGGCGATAGCGGAACCCGTTCCAGTTCGGTGAAGATCGATGACCGGAAGAAGTAGACCCCGGCGTTGCCCCAAGGCGTAGTCGACGTGCCCCGAGGCGGCTTCTCGATGATCCGGGTGACGCGCCGGCCTTCGACGTATACGGCCGCCCCGCGATAGGGGTCATCCATGCTCTTGAGCGCGAGAACGGCAGCGGCGTCTTCGGAGAACTCGATCAGACGGGAGTAGATCGAGGGATCGACGATGATGTCTCCAAAGGTGAGCAGGAAGGGCTCACCTCTAATGAACTCGCGCGCCTGCAACGCGGCACTCCCGGTTCCATCCTGCGCGGGCTGATGCTTGTAGGTAAGGCAGGCCCGGGCCGGAGGGTGGTCACGAAAGAAGTCCTTGATCATCTCGGCCTTGTAGCGAACGATGAGCAGGATCTCGGTTGTGCCCGTGGACTCAATGGCTTCGATAACATGGGCCAGCATCGGCCGTCCGTTCAGCGGCAGCAGGGGCTTGGGGCACTCCGCGGTGAGGTCTTGCATGCGTGTGCCGCGGCCGGCGGCGAGGATGACGGCCTTGTTGACGCCCACGAATTTCATGATAGCTTTCTGGCGGTGATGGGCCTTTCGAGCTGCTTTTCGGACAGCTTGTCTACGCCTCCCACGCCGCAGTTCGATCGAGAGATCCTCAACGGGTCGGCTACTGGATTTCGGCGTCGTTTTCGCTGGCGGGTTCGTTGCCGAAGTGGTTCCTGATGACGTTGGTGTGGTCGGTGTAGAACGTTCTCGAACCCGTCACGTCATAGGTTTGAGGGTCGGCGTTGACGGTGTATCCGCCGGGCGTTCCGACCATCGTGAAGACGTAGCCTGATTTGATTCCCGTCGAGAGGTCGCCGGGAATTAGGTCGGAGGCTGCCGGAGAAGACGTGGCGTTGCCGACAGGAGGGCCGAGTTCTATCAGCGACTGTGCGTATCTGCCGTACGTCGAGAAGTACTGGATCTGTGCGGTGTTGATGGTGTGCATCGCCCGGATCGCGGCCATCTCGTACGCCGCCATGCGTGCGCTCGTGAGTTTGGGGATCGCGATCGCGGCGATGATCAGGATGATCGCTATCACGATGAGCAATTCGATCAATGAGAATCCACGACGGCGACGAATCCGCATGCAATGCCTCCTGCGTTCTCCTATTGTAGTCAGACGTATGAAGGAGCAAATCAGTGCAAAACAATTCCGAGTGCTGCCGGGAGGACTGCTCGAAGTTGGCAGCCTCTTCCTGAAGCCCTGGACAGGAGCTATGGGCTCCGGTGTGACGTGCTCCTGGCATTTTCCGTGGAGACGGGCGTGGGGTGAGGCGCCGCCTTGGCGGAGTCCGATGCTGGCGGATCGATCCAGGCTCATTCTGGACGCCTCTTCGGGGGCGTTGTAGGATAGAGTGTATCTTTGCCGAAATGAAGGACTTCCTCGAGTGGGCGAAGCCGGGGAGCGAGGAAGCCCGGCTGGCTTCGCTTCTGGATCCAAGCGCCTTTCCCCGACACATCGCCGTGATCATGGACGGCAACGGGCGCTGGGCTCGCAAGCGTCATTTTCCGCGGGTTGCTGGTCATCGCGCCGGCGTAAAATCGGTCCGGGAGATCATCGAGGCTTCTTGCCGCCTGCAAATCCGTGCGCTCACCCTATATGCTTTCTCGATGGAGAACTGGAAGCGCCCGCAGGCCGAAGTGGAGACGCTATGGGGACTGCTTCAGCACTACCTCCACCGCGAATTGCCGGAACTCAAACGCAACGGTGTTCGAATGCAAGTGATCGGCCGCATCGACGACCTGCCGGCTTCGGTGCAAGATGACCTCGACATGGCGATGGTTGAGACCGCCGCGAACTCGGGGCTGCGGTTGACCATCGCACTGAACTACGGCGGACGCGCCGAGATCGTCGATGCGGTGAACAGTCTGCTGGCGCGGGCCCGCAAGCTGGACGGACTGTTCGAGATTGACGAGCAGATTCTCAGCGAGCATCTGTACACGGCGGACCTGCCGGACCCGGATCTGTTGATTCGAACATCTGGCGAGATGCGGGTCAGCAATTTTCTTCTCTGGCAGATCGCCTATGCTGAGATCTTCGTGACCGACAAGTTCTGGCCGGATTTCCGCCCGCTGGACTTGCTTGAAGCTCTGCTGGACTATCAGAAACGCGAGCGCCGCTATGGAGGCTTGAGTGACTCGACCGAGGCGCCGGAACCGGACCGGGAGCTTGTGACTGTCAACGGCGCTGAATCCTCCGGTGATGCCGCTGTCGGCGACCGGCCCTCCTCTTCTCTCCACCCATAAGTGGCGTGCGCATCAAGGTCGTCAAGGAAAATCTGACCTTCTCTGCTGAGGACTCGCTGCTGTCGAACCTGATTCTGTCGGTCATCGGGGCCATCGCCGCATTCAAGCGGATCTTAATCCGCAAACGTCAGCGCGAGGGCATCGCCCTTGCCAAGCAGCTTGGGGCCTATCGGGGCCGCAAGAGAATCGCTATCGCCGGAGCAGGCGGCCCGGACACGCCAGCGCAGCTAGTGCAGGTTGGAGAGCGGAAGTCCCCCCAGCCCGCGGTTTGGCATCAGTCGAGAAACACCAATGAGTCCTGGCCCGCTGATCAAGGAGCTTACTGGATATTTTTGCAGCAATCTGAGCGGTACCCTACATCCAGGGGGCAGCCCCCCGTCGACAGGCCGGAGGGAACTCAACCGGTAGCAGCGCGGCGGGTCATCCGGTAGAGAACTCGCCCGCTATCCGAGATAGACGCGCTCTCCCGGATCGCGAAAAGAACGCTGAACTGTTTTTCGAAGGCCTCCCGCGTGTAGTCTGGAAAAACATCGTTTCGTGAGGAGAGGAGTCGCTGCACCTGGGAGTCTTCCTTAGGGATGAATTCGATAATCAGCGTGTGACAGATGGCGCCGAAGAAATCGGCCAACTGGGCCAGGGGCAGGTTGTTGGAGATGGCCAAGTGGTGGATGAGGGCCAGGGCCAGAACCGTCTGGGCTGGGCCGCGCTCCAGCAGTGATTGGCGCTCCCGGTTGTGCCATCCGATGGCCGGGCTGGGGCTGGTCAGATCCACCAGCAGCGGAAGCAGCCCCGTCTCCTTGCGTCTGACCACTTCCAAGTAGTTGTTCTCGACAGCCGCCGGATCCATGTCAATGGAGATAGTCACTTCTGCTTGCTGGCTGGCGATTCGGCTGAAGAGGCCCCGGTTGGCTCCCAGGTCCCAGACCATCCCTTCCAGGCTGCGGCTCACAAACTGCCTCACCAAGCATTTCTTTTCCTGCAGAGCCTGTTCGGTGTAGTTCGTGTCTGAATAGTAGTCGCCCCACTCCGTCTTCTGGCCCTGCCAAGTGAGCCCCTTGACTAGGGCCTCCAGATTCCCCAGCAGGCCCGCCATCCCTCTCCGGCTCACACGCAACCCTTTGGCCGCTCCGCCCTTGGCAGCGAAGTGCTGCTGGCCCCTGGAGTGGAGCTGGATGTGGGCCAGAACCGCTGGCCGGACCAGAGCGCGGAAGGGGAGGAGCATACGGGCCAGATCCAGCGGGACCCCATCCAGGTGAATCCTCAGCAACTGGTTCAGGCGAACATCGCGGTAGGTCATCAGCAGAAGCGGTACCAGGAAGTGCTGGCAGAATTGCCGGTAGGCGACCCATGGCTGTCCTTCCCGGTATTTCTCGAAGGATAGGGTGTCGATCAGGACAGGTTTGCCCTTCAGGAACTGGATGTTGTAGGCGCTGGCATCCTTCAAGGTCATGTCAAAGTGTAAAGCCCGGCTCTGAATCTTCAGGGTAGCCAGGGCGGCGTCCTTCAACTGGCTGAAGCACCACTCATAGGGATAGGACAGAAAGGGAACCTGCTCGGGTCTCAGCACCTTGTAGGCCTGCTCCCCATCCAGAGGGGGCGGATCGCTCACCTCCTGGTGGGAGATGAGCAACCGGCCGGCCAGCTCCTGATAGAGGCCGGAACTCATCAGGTGATCGTAGTTCTCCCGGTAGCTGAGATTGACTTGCCGATGGATCTGTCGCGCGTGCACGAAGACGAAACCGCTGGGGTCTCTGAAAGAGGCTCCCAGCCGAGAGGTGCCGCTAACCTCCATCTCTTCTCACCCCCCTGGCACGGGGTCCTTTTTCCTGTACGCGCTGGCGACGGATTGAGATGAGAGAGACGAACTATTCATCCCCGTCCCGCACCTCCGGACCAGTGAGGAAGAACCCCCCCACGAACAATTTGATTTTTCGCCAGTAGGCCTTGATGGCCAGGGAGAGGGCAAAGAAGGCGGCCACCAGAGCCTGCACGATCAGGCTCCCGCTGCCGGGGTCCAGGTAGGCATGCGCCTCCCGGGGGAACAAGAGGAGAGGCGCTGCCAATAGGAGCACCGTCCGGGAGATCCTTTTCAGATTCATTCTTCCTCCACGCTCGCGCCCCGGGAAGGAAGTGGCGGAAATTCTCCGTCCCCGTGCTATCAAATTATGGTTCTTTCCCGTCTGACCCGCAAACGATGCCTATGGTGCTCTTTGATATGGAGATAGGATCCATGATACAGCAGCCCGTCGAGCACGTGTGTGCCTTCCCGCCCGGCCGCCCTGTTGAGCTTGATGTGGAATGGGGCCTACTGGTCAGAGATGTGAGTGTTGAACGTCGCGCGGGGCTCGTTGCCCGTTTGAGGAACTGGTCGTTCCGTCACCTCAGTACGCAGCGAACTCAAGGCGATGATTGAAGTGGCCTCGGATAGTCGGACAGGCTGGTGGCTTGGTCAAGGTGTATTTCGGTTGTCACTCATGCCGCCGGAATCCCCTTGAATCGACGTCCAAGACTCCTCTGGCCCAGGCCGATGCTGCTTCCAAGCCCCACGCCTGTAAGGGGGCCGAGAGAGAGGTCAGGCACTCCAGGCTTGCTCAACAAACCGGCTCAGCACGGCGTTTCACAAGTTGGGTTTACGAATCTCGCCAGCGGCTCGTCACAATTCGGATCCACCATGGCCAGGTAGCTCTGCGGTTGCCCCTCGGAACCCGTGATATATGCATTGCGCAGGGCCCTTTCGAAGTTGGAGCGCGCCAACAGGGAGCCCTGGAAACCCGGGTTCATCTCCCACATGCGCGGAACCGTGTATGGTCCTGGGCGGCTACCGGGAGCGCACTCCCGGCGTCACTGTTCCACTGCAGCGCGCCCGAGCCGTCTTCCACGACAAGAGGCTGTATACTTGACAGGGCCCATCGTCTGTGATCTCGCTAGGAAGATAAGCGCCATTTTACTTGGATGTTTTCGCTGGCTTCCCCCTCACCGCCAGTGCAAGTGACGCCGATTCGAGAAACCGCGTCAGCGGCCCCATGTACGGCGTGCATCAGCCATCCGTGGGTCTTAATGGCGGGACTTCGCCATGAGCAGGGGCAATGCTACGGTCGCTTCGCAGGCGAGCCCACCCAGGAGCAACTCGCCAAGTACTTCCATCTCGATGAGACCGAACGAGGGCGCATCTCCCGCCATCACCGAAACCCCAACAAGCTCGGTTTCACTGTCCAACAGGGCACGTTTCGTTTCATTGCTTGTCGGACCCCTTTTTCATTGGCCCATCCGAGCTTCGCCGCGTCTCTGATTGCCAATCAGGAAGAGGGCCGCTAGACAAGAGGGTTCCTTCCTGCTGTCGTCATGAAGGCAGCATCTATGGTCGAAGGTGTACCGATTTTAGAAGGGCCGACGCTCTAAATGTTTCCGGCTGTGGCGATTGGGCCACCGTGTCGAAGACGACTGAGACGAAGTTGTTTCCTTCCCGAAACGTCTTGGCGGGCACTGGAACAGCCAGTTCCTGCCAGAATAGGTCGTTCCGAACAGGTACTTCGATCGTGGATCCGAGCCGCTCATCGTTGACCGACACCTCGAAGCTCTGTGGCCCTACCCATTCTGGAACATGGAGAGTCAATATCATCTCCATACCTCTCCGCACATCTGGATCCGGCGACACAAGAAAAGCAACTTGGTGGCCACCGATCCAAGAGGCTTCTTCTTCGGGCCGGTTAGGATTCAGATTAGCTCCACGCATGAACTGGCGGGCTGATCCGTAGTTTACTGCGGGGTAGCTCGATGGCGCCGGTTCGTATGCCAGGATGTCTTTGAGGACCCAGTTCTGACCGTCACGGATATTCCCCTTGACCTCATAAATATCGTGGGGAACCGGGTTGGTTCCCCAGAGCTGGCTGCTGGAATAGGGGGTGAAGAGTCTTGGCCGGTCCTCGCCATCATCCAGGGAAAAGGCTGACCTTCCGTGATTCTCCTCATCAAGGCCTGCGAGATCCAAGACCGTTGCTGCAACATCCTCCAGCGCGGTCGGAGCTTCACTCACCTGAAGGGGACCTGCTTGATGCCTCCTCTTTACCAGGAAGGCCGGTCGGGCTGAACCACTCATTCCCGCGTACAGACTCGCATTGAAAGACGGCTGCGACTGGTCGGACGGAGGGATGTTGATGCCATGATCACCTGTGATGACAATTGCCGTTTGATCGTAAATATTAGCGCTCTTCAGTTTCTGAAGGAAATCAGCGATTCCAGTCAGGACGCAGACAGTCTGTTGCTTGTAATTCTCCCTTTCGTGAGCTAACTCACGAATGTAGTTACAGTTGGCATCCCAGTGCGGTGGGATGTGAGTTCCAATGTAGTGGTACCACTTGTAGACAGGCCTATCGCTAGTGACTTCCATTTGGCTTGTCCATTCGCGGATGATAGGATCGGGATGAGGGGATATTCCATGTGCGTTCGTATCTGACAGAAACCAGTGGCCTTGATCGTAGATCTTCTCTTTCACGGCCATTGGAAAAAGCCGGAAAAGCGTCAAGTCTGCGACGAGATAAATCGAGTGCAGGGCGCTGCCAAATGCTTGCCGGGTATAGCCTCGCGCTTTCATATCGTTGAAAGACCGCGGATGGCATGAGTCGGGTTCACCGATGCAGTAAAGTCCAGAAACTGGTACCAAGTCCATCCGGAATCCAGCTTCGGAGAGAGAGTTCTGGTACGCGTTTTCCTGGAGGTAGGGTATGACCCACGCGTAATCGTGCCCTCGCTCGAATTGGAACGGTTCGCCTGTAAGGAGGGTTGCAACTGCGGGAGCAGTTCCCTGGTAACGCCCCACATGGTTCGCAAACAGCGTGAAGCCTTCGAAATGGCTCGCCAGACCGGAGTCCTCATTCAGGACTTCTTCTACGATATCCCCCTGGAGGCCATCGGGAAGTAAGTGGATTAGATTCGAGGCATCTGAAAACTGAAACACGGCTGAGTCAACTTCGTCCCCGTCCGTGTTCGGCGATACGCCATCAACTGGGGTGAGCAGCACTTGCGAGACGAGCAGAAGGGAGGAAACGATTGGTAGCATCGGAATCCAGGCAGGAATCTGTCGGATACGGGCTAGCGTCCAACTGACCAAGGGAATCGCTAGCAGGAACCCAATCCACTCCGCATGGAACTGCCAGCCGTTGGCCCGAAAATCCACAGGGCTTCCATTGAAATCGCCATAGTAGAAAAGATCATGGATCAGATTACCTTGAATGGCTAAGACGAACGCCATCGCCAGGAAGGCGATCGAAATCCGTTTGTGCCATACACGCCCAGTCCACGTGCTGAGAGAAAATGTGATCCCGGAGAGCATGATTGAGAAGACGGCGGAGATCCCGGCGAGCGTCCCCAGCGAGATCGTGATGTCAGCAGAATTATGTGCGGCTACGAACAATGGAGTTGCAAACAAAGGCCCGAACCATAGAGCGAGATGTCCAAGATAGAGTGCCGCTGTACTCTGCGTTTCAGGTTGATCAACTTTGTTGTGCATAGGTCGTCGTCGACTGATAACCCGATCCAGCCGGCCGTTGGATATGCCCGCAGTCGCGCAGGGTCGCAGGCCGATCGGAGACGCACCCAGAACCGAACCCTCTTCGAGATGGTCTACTGTTACTCCGCCTCTCTGTCCTGGTTTTGCGCCGCCCATATTATAATTCCGAGCAGAACAAAACTTACTGCTTTAGGGATAACGAAAGCCAAAGTCAGACCGCCCCTGAAAAGAAGCCAGCCGTAACCGTGTTCAGTGTAAGTGATGCCTGAAGGTGATTGCCCCATCGCAAGGTCGAAGCACTCCCCCTGACGTGCTCCCGAAAAACCCGATCAAGCAGGATTGGAAGTTCTCCGACAGGAAGGAGAGCGAGGAGATGAAGAAGAGTTGGTTGAGCGAAGAGAGGATCATCGAGGTTCCGAGGCAACTGGAGGCGGGAAGGAAGGTCAGCCAACTGAAGCGGTTCAAAGAACTCGAATAAGAGAACCGACGACTCAAGACGTTGGTTGCAAATCTCAGCCTCGATAAGGTTGACCTCAAATCGATGATCGAAAACAACGGATCGAGCCGGTAGCAAGACGCGAGGAGGTGAGGCACGTCATCGAGTGCTGCTTGATGAGCGAGCGGCGTTCATGTCTTCTACTGGGGCTGGACCGCTCCAGCTACCGCTACCGGCCACGAGAGAAGCGGGACGAGGAGTTGTGCGCGCGGCTCCGCAAACTTCGCCGCGGCGCACCCACGCTACGGCTAGCGGCGCTTGTGCGCACTGCTGCGGCGTGAAGACCAAACAGCGAACCACAAGAGAATCGAGCGCTTCTACCGTGAACAGGGATTAGCGGTGCTCCGACAAAAGCGTAAACGGCTCGTCCGAAGCGCTGGCGCTACCGTGCCAACGCTCGAACGTGCCCAAGAAGCTGGCGCGTGCGATCACGCACACCGCCACGCCGCACGGCTTCCGATCGAGCTTCTGGGACCCGGCGGCCGCAAAGACGGACCACTCTCCCGAGGTCATCGAGGACTCAGATGGTGGGAGGGCGTCCGCGGACATCTAGGATGACGAGGTTCTGCGCGCCTTCCTGGCGCTCAACGCCGAAGTGCTGTGAGAAGGTACACGGCAATCATGGGAAGCGGCTGCGAAGCGAAGGGCCGTAAACGAAACGGATTAATCCTTCACTTGCCGGCCTTGGTTTCACGGAGCTTCCGGAGTGGAGCGGATTGATGATGAACGGTACAGTACAAGGACGGCTTCGATGGCCCCGTAGGCTCCCGCTTGGAAAGTGGGAAGCAACAAGGGGAATTTGGTTAGATCAGTGACAGCAAGCCACTTTTTATCAGTGACTTACAAGGAATAGGCCGCTAACGCTACCATAACACGAATGAAACGGGTCCTGACGGCCCTGCTGTTGATTCCCCTTATCTTGGGCATCAACTTCTACCTGCCGGCGCTCGTGACGTGGGCGGTAATGGTGCTCGTTGCGGTGCTGTGCTTGCGCGAGTATTTTCTCCTTGCCCAAAAGTTGGATTTTCAGCCTTTCCGGGTAATCGGCTATGGGGCCGGGACGGTGCTGATCTTTGCCAGAGGATCTCCGCAAGAGGCGCTTCTTGTGCTGTTGTCGTTGGTCCTCCTGTTGCTCATGCTTTTGCGGCCCACTTACGAGCGGGCGCTGGGAGATGTTGCATCGACGCTTTTCGGAGTCGTTTATATCGCCGGTCCGTTCGCTCTGGGCCGCGAGCTGCATTGGATTGACCCGCACTGGCTCTTTTACGTTCTGGTGCTGAACTGGGCGGGCGACTCGGCGGCTTTGTGCCTCGGCCGGGTTTTAGGACGCCGTAAGATGGCGCCGGTGATCAGTCCCAACAAGACCTGGTTGGGTGCGTGGGCTTCGCTAGTCGTTGCGGCGGTTGTCGGAGCAGGCTATCTCTATTACTTTCTTCCGGGTCCTGTCGCGCCGCGAGCTGCGGTCCTGTTGTCGATTTGGGTGAATGCGGCGGCGCAGAGCGGTGACCTTGCCGAATCCGCGTTGAAGCGAGGAGCCGATGTGAAAGACAGTGGCGGCATGTTGCCGGGCCACGGCGGCATGCTGGATCGTGTGGACGGTTTGTTGTTCTCGCTCCCGGCCTGCTACGTGGTCGTGCGGTTATTGTAGTGCCGGAACGTCGGACTACAATACGGAGGCGTGAGGGCAGAGGTTAGGATCGTTCGCGTGACATACTCCGACTGCTGTTCCCGACGCTGTTTCATCGAGGTTCGCTAGTGCCCGACTTCAAGCTCAAGATCGGCAAGGGCCTGCGCGACATTAACGACGCGACGCTGCGGTTTTTTCGGCAGATGGGCATCGAGCATGTCGTGATGCCTTCGCGCTACAACACCGAAGTCCGCAAGCGCGGGCTTGTCCCGGGAACCGACCACGGTCCTCGTCCGGGGCAGATGTTGCAAGCCTGGGACACGAACGAACTCATCCGCATCAAGCGCAAGATCGAAGATGCTGACCTCAAAGTCGCAATGATCCACCTGGGGCGCTTCCCGAGGATTCTACACGGCCGCGCCGATGCCGGCCAAGAGCTGGAAAACGTCAAGGAGAGCCTGCGAGCCGCCGGCAAGGCGGGCGTTCTCGTGGTTGAATACAACTTTACGCCGCTGCGCGGCTCGGAGGGTTACGCGCGCACGACGGGACGCGGCGATGCGGGGCTGCGCAATTTCGACTATGAGCGGATCAAGCATCTGCCTCCGCTTCCAAATGTTGGCACACACACACGCGAGCAAATGTGGGAGCGGTTCGAGGGTTTTCTCAAGGAAGTGATTCCCGTGGCGGAGAAAGCCGGGGTCCGGATGGCCTGTCACCCGAATGCCCCGCCGGTCGAGGCGTACCGGGGAGCCGCGCAACCATTACGTTCGATCGCCGACCTCAAACGCTTGATTGAGGTTCTTGACAGCCCGTCCAACGGGATTACTCTCGATACGGGAGTGACAACCGAAATGGGCGAGGATGCGGCGGCGGCGATTCGCTATTTCGGGTCGCGTGACCGCATTAACCATTGCCACTTTCGCAACGTGAAAGTTGAGATTCCCTACTACAAGTACACCGAGGTCATGCACGATGAGGGCGATTGCGACATGCTGGCGTGCATGAGGGCTTTCCACGAAGTTGGCTATGCCCACCTCATCATTCCCGATCACACTCCGGAATTCAGCGGCGATACGGTGGCTTCGCAGCGCGGCTGGGCGTTTTCGCTGGGCTACATGCACGCTTTGCGGCAGGCTGCGCAGAAGTCCTGACCTACCTTTCTCACCTACTTGTTGTGAGAAAGGCGCAGGCCTATGCCGCGGGGAGCTTGCTCTCGCCCATTAGGTAGAGGTCGGCGGCACGGGCGGCTTTGCGGCCTTCGGCGAGAGCCCAGACGACGAGAGATTGTCCTCGCCGGGCATCGCCGGCTGCGAAGACTCCCGGGATGGAAGTAGCATGCACGCCGTACTCGGCTTTAACGTTGCCGCGTCCGTCCTTTTCGACGCCGAGTTGCTCCAGCAGACCCTCTTGCACAGGGTGCAGGAAACCCATCGCCAACAGCACGAGATCGGCCGGGACTTCGAACTCGGAGCCGGCTGCTTCTTCAAACTTGAAGGGCCGCTTACCGGTTTCAGGATCGGGGTCGGGCCATTCGAGACGAACGCCCTTGAGAGCGCGGACATGTCCCCGCGCGTCTCCGATGAACTCTTTCGTGCTGACCGCCCAATCGCGCACATCGCCTTCTTCGTGCGAGCTTTCGGTCTTGAAGGTGAAGGGCCAGAAGGGCCAGGGTTGCGAGCCGGGTTCGTTGCGAGACAGCGGCGGTTTCGGCAGTAGCTCGAATTGCCGGATCGACTTTGCTCCTTGCCTCCGCGACGTGCCGAGGCAGTCGGCGCCGGTATCGCCCCCGCCGATGATGACGACGTGCTTATCCTTCGCGCTGAGATCGAAGCCGGGGTCTACGGGGCGTCCGTCGACACGCCGGTTCTGTTGTGGCAGGAACTGCATCGCAAAGTAGATGCCTTCCAGGTCGCGTCCGGTGATGGGCAGGTCGCGCGGCGCCTCGGCCCCGGTGGCGATCACGATGGCGTCAAAGTCGGCGAGCAGTTTCTTGCCTTCCATGTCTACGCCGATGTGCATTCCGGTTCGGAAGTTGACGCCTTCCTCTTCCATTTGCTTCACGCGACGCTCGACGAGATGCTTCTCCATCTTGAAGTCGGGGATTCCAAGGACGAGCAGTCCGCCGGGGATTTCGTTTTTCTCGAACACCGTTACCGTGTGGCCGGCGCGATTGAGTTGTTGCGCTGCGGCCAGGCCGGCCGGTCCGGAGCCGATGACGGCGACTTTGTGGCCGGTACGGATCTGTGGAGGCTCGGGTTCGACCCATCCTTCTTCCCAGCCGCGGTCTGCGATGGCCTTTTCGATGCTCTTGATCGTGACCGGGTCGTCGTTGATGCCGAGAACACAGGCGGCCTCGCAAGGCGCGGGGCAGATGCTGCCTGTGAACTCGGGAAAGTTGTTGGTGGAGTGCAATTGGCGCAGCGCGTCCTGCCAGCGGCCTTGGTATACGAGATCATTCCAGTCGGGGATGATGTTGTTCAGCGGGCACCCGGTGTGGCAGAACGGGATCCCGCAGTCCATGCAACGGGCGCCTTGGGTCTTGAGGACATGTTCGTTGGCGGGGATGTAGACCTCACGATAGTCTCTGACTCGCTCCTCGACCGGACGGGCCTTGAGGCCCTCGCGGATGTACTCCATGAATCCGGTTACCTTACCCATGTTCTTGCGTTCTTCTGTCTGTCCGGGCCTGGCATCGGCGGCGGCCGCCGGAGGTCCCTTCTGCGGAATCCTGCAGGCCCGAACCTCGCTTACACCGAGACCAGGGCGCGTTCTTCTTCGTAGCGGTCGGCCAGGGCGCGCTTGAGTTCTTTCGGGAAGACCTTGATGAACTTGGGCAGCATGTCGTCCCAGTGATCGAGGACCCACTGGCCTTTCGGACTGTTGGTATAGCCGACGTGGCGCTTGATCAGATCTCTTACGAACTCGATGTCTTGTGGATCATCGAGTGGTTCGAGGTCGATCATCGAGTGGTTGGCGGCCTTTTCCGCGAAGTCGCCCGCTTCGTCCAGAACATATGCGAAACCGCCGCTCATGCCGGCGCCGAAGTTCCGTCCGGCGGAGCCGATGATCACCACGCGGCCGTTCGTCATGTATTCGCAGCCGTGATCACCGACGCCCTCGACGACGACCGAGGCCCCGCTGTTGCGGATGCAGAAGCGTTCGCCGGCCATGCCGTTGATGAACGCCTCGCCGGCCGTGGCGCCATAGAAGGTGACGTTTCCGATAATGATGTTTTCCTCGAAGACGAAGTTCGACCCTCTCGGTGGGAACACGATCAAGCGCCCACCGGAGAGCCCCTTGCCGAAGTAGTCGTTTGCGTCGCCTTCCAGCTTCAGCGTCATGCCGGGCGAGGCCCAGGCACCGAAACTTTGTCCTGCTGAGCCTTGAAGACTGATCCGGATCGTGTTGTCCGGCAGACCCTCGGCGCCGTAGCGCCGCGCGATCTCGCTGCTCAACATCGTGCCGACCGTGCGGTTGATGTTGCGGATGGGCATCTCGATCTCGACCGGCGTCTTGTTCTCGATTGCTTCCGACGACAGCTCGATCAGCTTGTTGTCGAGTTGGAATTCGAGGCCGTGATCCTGCGTCCGAGTGCAGCGGCGCGGCACGCTCTTGTCGACTGGCGGGTCGTAGAAGATGCGGCTGAAGTTGAGCCCGCGAGCCTTCCAGTGATCGACGGCCTTCTTGACGTCGAGTTTGTCGACGCGCCCGACCATCTCGTCGAAGCTGCGCAATCCCAATTCGGCCATGATCTGCCGTGCTTCTTCGGCGATGAAGAAGAAGAAGTTGATAACGTTCTCCGGGGTGCCTTTGAACTTCTTGCGCAGCGCCGGATCCTGCGTCGCAATGCCGACAGGACAGGTATTGAGGTGGCACTTGCGCATCATGATGCATCCCATCGAGACGAGCGGCATTGTGGAGAAGCCGAACTCCTCCGCGCCGAGTAGCGCGCCGATCACGACATCGCGGCCGGTCATGAGCTTTCCGTCGACCTGCACCTTGATGCGGCTGCGCAGATCATTCATGACGAGGACTTGCTGTGTCTCGGAAAGGCCGAGCTCCCAGGGCGTGCCGGCGTGACGGATGGAACTCATCGGTGACGCGCCGGTCCCACCGTCGTGTCCGCTGATCAGGACGAGGTCGGCATGCGCTTTCGCAACGCCTGCGGCGACCGTGCCGACGCCGACTTCCGAGACGAGTTTTACCGATACGTCGGCGCGGTTGTTCGAGTTCTTCAGGTCGAAAATGAGTTGCGCCAGGTCTTCGATCGAATAGATGTCGTGGTGCGGTGGCGGTGAAATCAGTCCCACGCCGGGCGTCGAATGGCGCAGCCATGCGATGGTCTCATCGACCTTGTGACCCGGAAGCTGGCCCCCCTCTCCGGGTTTCGCGCCTTGGGCGACCTTGATCTGCAATTCGTCGGCGTTGACAAGGTATTCGGCCGTAACACCGAAACGCGCCGATGCGACCTGCTTGATGGCGCTGCGGCGCCAATCGCCGTTCTCGTCATGGTGGAAGCGGGCCGGGTCTTCACCCCCCTCGCCGGTATTGCTGCGGCCGCCGATGCGGTTCATCGCGATGGCAAGGGTCTCGTGGGCTTCCTTGCTGATCGACCCAAACGACATCGCGCCGGTGCAGAAGCGCTTGACGATGTCCTTCGCCGGCTCGACTTCCTCGAGTTGTATCGGATGTTCAGCCTTTTTAAACTCGAACAGCCCCCGCAACGTGCACAGAGTCTTGCTGAGATCGTTAACCGTCGAGGTGAATTCCTTGAAGTTCTTGAAGTTGCCGAGGTGGACAGCATGCTGCAGCTTCGAGACCGTATCGGGGTTCAGCAGGTGCTGCTCGCCGCGTACGCGGAATTGGTACTCGCCGCCGACGTCGAGCTTCGTGACGTCGTCGGTCAGCGGCTGATAGGCATACTTGTGGCGGCGCATCACCTCTTCCGCCAGCACTTCGAGTCCCACTCCCTCGATCTGCGACGTCGTACCCGTGAAGTACTTGTCGACGATCTCGCGGCTCAGGCCGACAGCCTCGAAGATCTGTGCCCCGTGGTAGCTGCGCACGGTCGAGATGCCCATCTTCGACATCACTTTGAGCACGCCTTTGCGGATCGCCTTGATGTAATTCTTCTGAGCCTTTTTGAATGTCAGCCCGGGAGCCAGCAGCGCCATCCGCTGCATGTCTTCGAGCGATTCGAAGGCCAGGTAGGGATTGATGGCGGTCGCGCCATAGCCGATCAACAGGCAGAAGTGCATGACTTCTCGCGGCTCGCCGGATTCGACGATCAGGCCGACTTTGCCGCGCATCGCCGCGCGAATCAGATAGTGGTGCACCCCGCCCAAGGCCAACAAGCTCGGGATGGGCGCCCATTCCTCGTTGACGCCACGGTCCGAGAGGATCAGAACACTGTAGCCTTGCCGGACAGCGGACTCGGCGTTCTGGCACAGCTCGTCGAGGGCTTTCTGCAGCCCTTCCGCACCGTCGCTCGCCCGGAACAGCGCCTTCAACGTACGGGCACCGAAGTTGATCTTTCCGCCCACCCCGTCGAGAGCGCCGTTGCCGTACTCGGCCGAGCCCGGCACGCCTACGCCGCGCAGTTTCTCGAGTTCGTGGTTCGTTAGAATCGGCAGTGGCAGCTTCAACTGGTGAGCGTGCCTCGGCGACTCGGCAAGCAGGTTCCCTTCGGCTCCGGCGTACACCGTCGTCGACATCACGAGTTCTTCGCGAATCGGGTCGATCGCCGGATTCGTAACCTGCGCAAAGAGCTGCTTGAAATAGTTGAAAAGCAGTTGCGGACGGTCTGAGAGACAGGCGAGCGGGATATCGACGCCCATCGAGCCGAGCGGTTCCTGGCCCTTGGCGGCCATCGGGCTGAGGATCATCCGCTGGTCTTCAAGCGTGTATCCTAAGGAGCGCTGGCGCTGAAGTAGCGTCTCGAAATCCGTTCCGTGCACCTTGGTGGGCTGGGGCAGCTTGTCGATGTGGATCAGATTCTCATCCAGCCACTTGCGATAGGGCTTGCTCCTGCAAATGGTTTCCTTGACTTCTTCGTCCCTCACGATGCGTGCTTCCTGCGTGTCGACGAGAAAGATGCGACCCGGCTGCAGGCGCCCCTTGAGACGGACGTTCTCCGGCGGGATCGAGAGCACGCCGGCCTCGGAAGCCATGACGACGAGGTCGTCGTGCGTAACCCAGTAACGGTTGGGCCGCAGACCGTTGCGGTCGAGCACGCCGCCGACGTAGCGGCCGTCGGTGAATACGACGGATGCGGGCCCGTCCCAGGGCTCCATCATGGTGGCGTGAAATTCGTAGAACGCCTTCTTGTAGTCCTCCATGTGCGGATGTGCGTCCCAAGCTTCGGGGATGAGCATCATCACGGAGTGGGCCGTCGAGCGACCAGCCTGGATGAGCAACTCCAGTGCGTTGTCGATCATCGTCGAATCGCTGCCGCTCTCGTCGATCACCGGAAAAATCTTCTTGATGTCGTCGTCAAATAGGGGTGATGCCAGAGTCGCCTCGCGTGAGCGCATCCAATTGATGTTGCCTCGAAGAGTATTGATTTCTCCGTTGTGCGCCAGATAGCGGAACGGCTGCGCGCGCTCCCAGGTGGGGAACGTGTTGGTCGAGAATCGCTGGTGGACGAGAGCGATGGCCGATTCGAAATCGGAATCTCCCAGATCGTGATAGAAGTCGGGTATCTGAGGAGCAATCAGCAGCCCCTTGTAGCAAACGGTCCGTGACGACAGGCTGCAAGGATAGAAGCGAGGAATCTCTCTCCTCTGCGCTTCCGATTCCATCCTCTTGCGCACGACGTAGAGCTTGCGTTCGAACGCATCGCCTTCAAGGTCACGGGTATCGGGGCCGTTCCCGATAAAGACTTGCTCGATCTTCGGTTCGGACTCACGGGCCAGCCAACCGATCGCTCCGCTGTCGACCGGCACTTCGCGCCAGCCGAGCAACTCGAGGCCCTCTTCCGTGATGACTTCCTCGACCATGCAGCGCGCGGCGGTTTGGTCGGACGGCGCCTTCGAAAAGAAGAGCATCCCGACGCCGTATTGACCTTCCGGAGGCAATGAAACCGCGAGTCTCTCCGTCTCTCGACGAAAGAATTTGTCGGGCAACTGCAGGATGAGGCCGGCGCCGTCTCCCGTTTCGGGATCGCAGCCGCAAGCGCCGCGATGCGTAAGGTTGACCAGGACCTCGATGCCTTGTTCTACGATCTTGTGGGAGCGGCGTCCCTGCATGTCGGCCACAAAGCCGATTCCGCAGGCATCGTGTTCACGCTGCGGGTCGTACAGACCTTGCCGCTGTGGTAATCCGTGCCTGGACATGCAGAACTTGGCCATTGTGTGTGATTGAATCGCGAATTCCGGCCGCCAGAGGACAGGAAAACACGCTCATTGAGCTCTCGCCCGAGGGTGGAGCCCCCTGAATGCTGGATCGAGGCGCCCCCGTTTGCAGGGGTTTATGCAGAATACCACCCGATTATTATAATTGCAAGCGAAGATAGGAAGTTGTATTATTAGTATTACTTATTTTTAATGCTTGCGATTTTGTTAGGCAACTCTTTTTTCTTCAATAATATACCTGAATCTACCCCAGTAGCTTCTGCTTGAGTGAATTCTAGCAGAATGAATTCCGGTGAGAACCCGGAAACCTATCTGATGTTTCATGATACTTCACCCTGCCGGCGGCCGGCAGGAAAGCCGGATCCTCAGGCTCGGCGTCATGGAGGCCGCCGTGCTCTTCCGAACTCCTTGTTGGGCGATTCGCCTTCAGCGTCGTCCCGGCATCGTCATCGATCTCGACCCGCAAGCCGGGACAGAAGCTGGCAGTAGGATTCCCGGCCCGGCAAAGCCTTGCCCTTCGGATAGTCCGCCTTTTTTCTCAATGGAAAGCCGGTGTAGACTGTTGATTCCACGAGGGCGCCGAAAGATACCCGTGTCCGAAGCGACAACTCGTGCTTCTGTCACGGGATGTCAGGGTTGACCAGCAGGCCGTCGGTAGTGGCCCCCATCCGATAGGAAGAGTTCATGCGAAAGAAGACCCTGATCGCGCGTATCTTCCAGAACGAGGAGTTCGTGTCCGAACCGCGGAGCGACGGTCCGCGGGAGCTGGCGAAACTCTCCGATGTGGAGACATACACGACCCGGAACATGACGGATCAGCATGCCGAGGACGTGGTGGCGGTGATTGCGGACTCGGCGCTCTTCCATCGTAGCTTTTATGAAGCGGCGAAAGACCTGCGGATCATTGCCCGATGGGGCGTGGGATACGACAAGGTCAACGTCGATATCGCGACGGAGCTCGGGGTGATCATCACGGTCTCGCCGGTTCACATGGACACGGTCGCCGAGTACACGATTGCGCAGTGGCTGGCCACGCTCAAACGGCTCTATACGCTGAACCGGCTCTCTCACGAGGGTGACTTCTCGATCATCCGGACGTATGACGCGCAGGGCTCGGTGCTGGGGCTGTACGGCTTTGGCCGGATTGGGCAGCAGGTGGCGTCGCGGGCGCAGGCGTTGCTGGGGGAGAAGGGCCGGTTGCTCGTCTATGACGTGCGCCCGGATATCACGGAGCTGGCGCAGAGATTCGGGGCCGAAGCGGTCGAGAGCCCTCTAGACTTGTTCTGCAAATGCGACACGGTTTCGATACATGTCTCGGGCGATGACACGATCGTCGGTTATGACGAGCTGCGGGCGATGCGGCCGCATGCGTCTCTGATCAACCCCTCGCGCGGCAATCTTGTCGATGACCAAGCAGTTCTTCGTGCGATCGAGGAAAATCGTCTTTGGTATTACGTTGTCGATGATCCCGTGAACGGCCCACGCGAGATCCACAAGGGGCACCCCCGCATCATCTGTACGAACCACAACGGCGGCATCACGGTCGAGTCGACGACCCGGCTGGATTGCCAGACGTTCGAACAGGTTACCGATGCCATCGAGGGCCGTCAGCCGAAGCACATCTTGAATCCCGAGGTGCTTGATCATCCGCGTGTCAAGGCATTCCTCGGCCGGAACGGTCGATCTTCGTTTCCGGGAAAGGCAGGCTCATGAAAAATCCGATTCGCGAAGCGCTTGAAGCCGGCAAGCCCAGTGTGGGCTCGTGGCTCAATCTGGGTTCACCCCTGGCGGCGGAGGTGATGGTCAGCGCAGGATACCTCTGGCTGGCCGTCGATACCGAGCACACCGCTTACGACATGGAGTCGATCGCTCACATGTTTCGCGCCATCGAAGCGCGCGGCGGCGTACCGCTGGCGCGGGCGTGGGACCACGATCCGGTGACAATCGCACGGCTTCTGGACGCTGGAGCCTGGGGCTTGGTCTTTCCGCACATCAGCACGCCGGAACAGGCCGCTGGCGTAGCCCGCGCGATGCGGTATCCGCCGGTCGGGACGCGCTCGATCGGTACGGGGCGTTGTCGAACGATCAGCCCTGATTACCCGAAGGTCGCGAACGAGCTCGTGCTGTGCATCCCGCAGATCGAAGACATCGAGGGGATTGCGAACGCCGAGGCGATCGCTCGGGTCGAGGGCGTGGATGTGGGCTTTCTGGGGCCCGGCGACCTGGCGATGTCGATGGGAGTAGAAGCCGGGCATCCGGATCACGAGGCGGCCTTGCAGCGCTTCCGCGAGGGATGCGAACGAGCCGGCAAACCTTCCGGCCTTCCCGTCAGTGATGCGGCCGACGTGGCCCGTCGCATCCAACAAGGTTTTCAATTCATCGACCTTGCGAATGACATGCGCTTCTTGCAGGCGGCGGCCGGCACGGCGCTGCGGGAAGTTCACAGCGAGCCGGGTTGATCCGGCCGGTTTTGCCGTCTGACGGTTTAGCCCACCGCTCGGGGGGCCGTTCGATCAGTCGTCGGTTGGGCCACCCCAGAGTTTTTTCAGGCGGGCGTCGCGCCCGCACCCCCAGCGGTAGTACTTGTAGCGAATCGGATTCTTCTTGTAGTAGTCCTGGTGGTAGTCTTCGGCCGGATAGAAGGGGCCGGCCGGCAGGATCTCGGTCTTGATCTCGCCCTTCAGCTTCCCTTCCGATACCAGCTCGGCCTTGGACGCTTGGGCGGCGGCGAATTGTTCGTCGTCGAGCGTGTAGATGGCCGACGTGTAGTGCCGGCCCTTGTCACAAAATTGGCCGCGTCCGTCGAGCGGGTCGATGTTGCGCCAGAAGACTTCGAGCAGGCGCTCGTAGCTGACGCGCTTGGGGTCATACTCGATGCGGACCGCCTCGCGGTGGCTGGTCCTGCCCGAGGCGACCTGCTTGTAAGTGGGGTTGACTTCCGAGCCGCCGGTGTAGCCGGAGGTTGTCGAGAGCACGCCGTCGAGCTTGTCGTAGGGCGGCTCCATGCACCAGAAGCACCCCCCGGCGAAAATGGCGGAGCTCGTTCCATCCTGCTTTGGTGCTGCCGAGACGGCCACTGCCGAAGAAAGAACAATAGCGAACAAAGTGAGAATGCCGCGGAAACGCATGGGAATGCCTCCCTGGTAAGGTTTGATCTTGCGACGATGCAGTGCGCGGCTTAGAAATCGGATGCGCCCTCGTCAGCCGGCTTGAACGTCATCGCCACGCCGTTCATGCAGTAGCGCAATCCGGTGGGACGCGGTCCGTCATTGAAGACGTGGCCGAGATGCCCGCCGCAGCGGCGGCAATGCACTTCGGTGCGCGTCATGAAGAATGACCGGTCTTCGGAAGTTCCGATGGCGTTGTCGAGTGGTTTCCAGAAGCTCGGCCAACCAGTGCCGCTTTCGTACTTCGTTTCGGAAGAGAACAACGGCAGGTCGCAACCGGCGCAATGAAAGACGCCATGGCGCTTTTCGCGATTCAGCGGGCTGCTCCCGGGGCGCTCAGTGCCTTCCTTTCGCAGCACGGCGTATTGTTTCGGGGTGAGCCGTTGCCGCCACTCGTCGTCAGTGCGCGTCACTTCGAACCTCCTTGGCTTCTTGGCTCGTGCGTTCACCCCCACAAGAAGGGCGGCGGCGAGCGTCAGTTGTCGTCGGGTCGGTCTGATCATCTTGCCTCCAGTAGCTGTCTATTCATTAGATGCCCCCCGGCAAGTTGTGACTCAAGAAATGTCCTCACTTTATGGTGGCGCCTCTCCGTGCTCGGCGACGCGGTCGACTGGTCCATCCTGGAAGGAATCCTCATGATCGGGATAGAACTGTTTGCAATAGCGTCGATACACCCCGATCTCTCCGTCGGAGCGGCATAGTCTCGGGCGGGATCGGTACTGTTTCCGACTCCAGATCACTACGTCCTGCATAACGTCCTGTTTCTGCGCAGTCATAAGGATTCGGTTCATGATCCTGGCGCGAAATCTCAGCGGAACGAACCTCAATCCGACGATCGGCCGTTTCGGATTACGCATCTGCCGTACTTGGCTGACCAGCACCAGTTCGATCAGCGTGCCGTCGACAGGAGTTGCGAGCACCCACAAACGCGCATCCATTCCAATGGAGCGCTCGTGAATTTCGACGAACGAATAGCCTGTTCCTAAAACGTGGGTCATGGCGGAGACGTCGAATGTGATGTCTATGATCCCGGCGATGGTCTGGGTGCGTTTGAAGTCAAAGCAACTCGTGAGATAAGCGCCGTCCACTGTTACCGGTTCGACCCGTTGCACACTGTCGTAGCCGTGCACGTACCGTAGGTGCGCCAGATCCACGGCGTTCTCGCTGGTTTCCTGGGGGTGGCCCGCAAATCGCAGCGTACGGAACCCCAATTCGCACCAGTCGGCACTGGCCGGCGGGTCTTCGGGAAGGCTCCATTGCGATGGACGTCCATCGATTCCCCACCAGGCGAAGATCATGCCAAGTACTTCCCGCGTCTCGAATACCTTTAGCTTCGCGGCCTTGGGAGCTGCGGCAAACGGAGTGGCAACGCATTGACCGCTGACGTCGAACTCGTAACCGTGGAACGGACAGACGAGACAGCCGTCACTCACTCGGCCACCGGCAGCGGGCCCCAGCTCGGACCCCAAATGCGGACAGACCGCCACGGCCACGCAGATGCGACCTGCACCGTCGCACCAGGCGACGATTTCTTCACCCAACCAGGTCTTTTGAATCAGCTTCTCTTTCAGTATGGATTTGCGGCTGGCAACGAAGTACCAACCCTCAGGGAACGGGGAAAGCAAGGGGCTCTTTTTACGATTAGTGCTTTTTGCTGGCATTTTCACTGATAACACGTGGTTCGACGGCTGCAGTACTCTCTGAGCAAATCGGGTAGCCATAAATACCAGAATCTGGTTGTTTATCGTATCTCAAATTCCGATGCGGGCTGCATCTGGAGAAGTGGTGCGGGGTATAGAAATCCACGTGACCGGCTTGGCTGTCACCCCGGGGTCAGGTCTGGTTTTACGGGCTCTGTGTGACGCCGTTCATTCAAGCCTCAACCGCTCTGCCTTTTAGCAGCTTCCGGTACTTTCTCTCACTCGATCAATCTCAGAAACCCGACTCCCCGGAAGTGATCTAACTGAGCTTCACATTTGCCAATGGTAAGATAGGCGGTCCAGCTCAGCGATTTTCTGTCACAGGACGGTGCTTTTCTTTGGCATGAATATTCTCAACTCAGCGGCCCGTTCGTGAGATACTGGCGAGCGAGATTGGCTCGGGACTATTTTCGAAGAGTCCACGTCGGTTCCTCCGGATTCAGCCACAAGCTCCCGTTGGGTATATCGGCCGGACTCCTGTGCAGCGGCCTGATGTCGGCACGGTGACGGAGCGCGATCCGGGATATACTTGTCTTGCACCTCAGCCGTCCCTCGGAGGTATGAGGACGATTCATGATCCGGCTGCCTTTTCCATTGACGGTTCCGCCCGTGCAGCGCAGTTCCGATCTGCAACGATATCTTCCGAATAGATCAGCATGGGTAAACTAATCGGCTTTTTGGCTTCGGTCGCCATCCTTGCCGGCTCAGTGTACCTGGCCTATTATCTGGTGTCGCTGGCTCCCGAGCCGGAGCGTAGCGAGCCGCCGCCCCAAATCCCGTTCGTACAGTCAGCTCGGGTTGTGGCGGGCTCGGGCGCCATCCCCGTATACGGCGCCGGAACGGTGCGGCCCAGCGCTGAAATCGACATTGCTCCGTTGGTCACGGGTAGAGTCACCTGGCTTGATCCGGGATTCCAGAGTGGCGGGCATGTCAAGTCGGGCCAGAGCATCTTACGCATCGAAGAAGCGGACTACCTCAATCGCGTGCGCCAGGCGGAGGCCGATCTCGAGGCCCGGAAGGTGGCGCTCTATATAGCCCAGGAAGAAGCGTCGTTCGCCCGCACTGAATTCGATGAGTACTCCCGCCAGCAGACCGAAGCGGGGTCTTCGGTCGGAGAGCCGGGTCCCCTGGCTCTGAAGGAACCTCAGTTGAAGGCGGCACAAGCCGAGCTGAACCGCGTGGAAGTCCAGATAGCCGCCGCCAAGTTGGCGCTGTCCCGTACCGAAGTACGGGCGCCCTTTGACGGCTATGTACGCGGCGAATCGGTGGACGTGGGGCAATACGTTACCGCCGGTCAGACTGTCGGGCGGCTGTTCGCGTCCGATGCCGTCGAGGTGGTCGTTCCCGTGTCCGACGCCAGCGCTGCCTTGATCCCAGGGCTCTGGAAACTTCGCGCAGGGGATTCCTCACGGAGGGTGAACACCCGTGTGATCGCCAGATTCGAAGAGAAAGTCTATGCTTGGCGGGGCTATGTCGATCGGGCTGAAGTATCCATCGACGAGCAGACACGAACCATTGACGTGATTGTGCGCGTGCCCAATCCCTTTTCCGCGGGGGTTCCGGTGGACGGGACCCATCGCATCGGGAACACGCCTCCGCTTTTGGTGGGCAAGTTCGTGGAGGTAGAGATCCGGGGTCTCGCACCGCAGAGCTATTTCCGGGTACCACGCCAGGCACTGCAAACGGGCAACGAGGTATGGACGGTACGTGAAGACAAGAAGGTGAGTATCGTCCCGGTGCGCGTTCTGCAGCGTGTAAACGATGAGGCCTTTGTAACAGGTGATCTCGAAGACGGGCAGTTGGTCATCATCGGCGGCGTTCAATTTGTCACTCAAGGCATGGTTGTACAGACCGGGACCGCCTTGGCGCGATAAACCGGAACAAGGAAGTATGCAGGAAACCGGTTGGACCCATTGCCTGCATGGCGATCAACCGAGTTGGCTCCAACTTGGTAATGCTCTCCATCGTGGCAGAAGGATTAATCTTCATGTTTCAGTAGTTGGCGAGAAGAAGTCCGTACAGGTATCAAAACACGAATCAAGAAACACGAATCACCGCCTTTACCATCGAGCACGGCAAGGAAGCGCAAAGAAGCCATAATGGCCCTAACATGTGTTTCTTCCTTTCGCATCACGAACCCAAAGAAATATGAATCACGGTCTTCTTGTCGCTTGCTTCCCCCGTCAATCTCTGGGGAAAGCAGGTTGATATCGTTGAAGGGCATGGCGTTCGAAGCTTGGTCCGCCCTGCCCTTCAACACGATCGAAGTTTCCACGTCCTGCCCCCGCCGTTATGCGCGAAGAGGTGGAGCAGTCGTTCGTCTTCTACATCTATTGAGTCCCGCAAAATATTATGACACCTTTTGGTAGTTGGTAGCGTCTATATAGGTATGGGCAACCCGAAAGGTGTGAAGCGGGATTTTGAGGCGCTGGAGAAGCGCCGTTTCCAAGCCATGCGGCTCC
>JAPOOG010000035.1 GCA_026713545.1 Bryobacterales bacterium | reverse complement strand
CCCCAAAAATGGGGGGGGGGAACCGAAACCGAAAATGAAAAAAGTAACCCTCAAGTTTGGGAAAATTCTTTTACCACAAGAAAAAACGTTTTTATAAGAAACCCTGCCTTTGCCCCCCCGTTTCAGGGCCGCGACTGAGGCAGGGTGTTGGGGAAGGTCGGGAAGCCCCCCGCCCGCCAATCCAGCCTCGATTCGAATGCGGCTCCAGTGAGATGTGATGTTGTGCAGGGGCCGCGTCGGCGGGCGGCCGGGGAAGAGATACGGGCAATCCTCGCTGTAGCGCGGGATGGCGTCGATGACGGCGCGCGCCGCACTCGACAGCCAGACCGTGCGCGGGCCGGACTTGGAATCGGGGAGGAAGATGCGCTTGCCCTTGATCCACTCCCATTCGAGGGTGCGGATTTCCCCCACCCGGCAGCCGGTCAGCATCAGCAGGCGGACAATGGCCACGACGTTGGGAGACCAGAACTCGTCGCGGGCCCCCGCCGCCCTCGTTGGAATAATCAGGCGTTAACGCATATCCTGCACTTGCTCCAAGCCCCGCAGGTGCGCGAACGCAAGCGCTATAGATGACGATACCGACCATTTTCGAGACCTCGCGCCCGCGCCCGGACGTTCTCAGGGGCGCGGTCACGGAAGCAGACTTTGCCGCGGACCTCGCTCAGGTCATCGCGGAGGGGGAGGGCGGGCATTACGCCGACCCCGAAGCGTTTTTCGCCCAGACCTATCCCACTCGGGGCCTGCGCAACCTGCTCGCCAACATCGGGCGGAGGCTCAGCGGCGCGGGTGGCGAAGCCGCCGCCATCTTCCGGCTCGACACCTCGTACGGCGGCGGCAAGACCCATTCGCTGATCGCGCTAACCCACATGGCCCGGGGGATGGGGGGCGTCGAGAATGTCGCTGAATTTATCGATACGGATTTGATCCCCTCTGGCCCGGTGCGCGTCGCCGCCTTTGACGGCGAGAATGCGGATCCTGCCAACGGCCGGAACATGGGTGACGGCGTGCTGGCGCGCACCCCCTGGGGCGAGATCGCCCATGCGCTGGCCGGACCGGCGGGCTACGAGCGCGTGCGGGCCAGCGACGAGCAGCGCGTGGCTCCGGGCGCCGGAACCCTACGCGAACTCTTCGGCAACGAGCCTACCCTGATCCTGTTGGACGAAATCTCGGTTTACCTGCGCAAGGTGCGCCGGCTCGACCAGGGCGGCCAACAGCTAACCGCGTTTCTGACCTCGCTTTTCAAGGCCATTGAAGGCGCATCCAACGCGGCGCTGGTGTACACGCTGGCCATCGGCAAGGACGGTCGCGCCACCGACGCCTACAGCGAGGAGCATCAGTTCATCGCCGACCGCATGGCGGAGGCGGAGAGCGTCTCGGCGCGCAAGGCCACGCTGCTCAATCCCACGGAGGAGGACGAGACCGTTCATGTGCTGCGCCGGCGCCTGTTCGAATCCATTGACGAAGCGCGGGCGCCGGATGTCGTGGCCGCGTACCGAAACCTCTGGTCGCAGCACGAAAAGTCGCTGCCGCCCGAGGCATCGCGGCCCGACACGTCCGAAGCGTTCCGGCGGAGCTATCCGCTGCACCCGGAGATCCTCGAAACGCTCACCGGCAAGACCGCGACGCTCGCGAACTTCCAGCGCGTGCGCGGCATGCTGAGGCTCCTCGCTCGCACCGTCGCGCATCTTTGGGAGCAGCGGCCCAAGGATGCGACCGCGATCCACCTGCACCACATCGATCCGGGCAACCAGCCGATCCGCCAGGAAATCGTCACCCGTCTGCAGCAGTCCGCCTTCACGCCGGCTATCGCGCGGGACGTGGCCGGCGGCGCCAGCGAGCGGCCCGCGCTCGCACAGGAGATCGACGCGGAGAATCACGGCGGCATGGCTACTTACGCCGGCTACGTGGCGCGGACGATCCTGATGCACACCTTCGCGTACAACGAACCGCTCAAGGGGCTGCCGGCCGAGCAACTGCGTTACTCGATGCTCGGTCCGGCCGTCGACATCAGTTTCATCGAGGACGCGCGCAAGAAATTCCTGTCTCGATCCGCCTATCTGGACGACCGGCCCGCCGCGCCGATGCGGTTCCTCGCCGAGGCGAACCTGACGCAGATCATCCGTCGCGCCGAACAGCACGTGGACGACGGCGAGACCCGCGCCCACTTGAACGACCGCATCCGCGAAATCTTCGACGGCAAGGTGTTCGAGACCGTGAAATTTCCGGGCGGCCCGTTCGACGTGGACGACGGCGTCGGCGACGGCCGCCCGAAATTGGTGGTGTTGTCCTACGACGGCGTGAGCATCGGCGGAACCGTGGACGAGGCGCCCGATCTCGTCGAGCGGGTAAAAAACCGCAAGGGTTCGGAAGGCTCGGCGCTGCGCGCGTTGCGCAACCATCTCGTGTTCGTGGTCGCCGACGAGGTCCAGGTCGCCGACATGCGCAAGGCCGCCCGCCGCAGGCTCGCCCTCCAGGACCTCAAAAAACCGGAGCAGATCGGCGATCTGGCCGAACACCAGCAGCAAAAGGTCAAGGAACTGGAGGCGCGCTCGGAACAGGAACTGGCGATCGCCATCCAGCAGTGCTATCGGCACCTGTTCTACCCGTCCCGCCACCGGATCGGGACGCGGCACATCGACTTGGCGCACACCGCCATTGACGCGACCTCCGCCTCCGACAGGCCCGGCGCCGGCCAGAAGCAAGTGATCCGGGCGTTGCGCGACCTCAACAAGCTGCGGCTGCCCGAGGACGAGCCCGACTCGCCCGCCTACGTGCGCGACCGCACGCCGCTCAAGAAGGGCCAGATCACCACGCGTGCGCTGCGCGACGAATTCCGGCGCGACCCGGCCCTGCCGATCCTTTCGGGTGACGATGTTTTCGTCAAGGGCGTGCGGCGCGGCATCGAACAGGGCGAGTACATCTTCCAGCGCGGCGAAATGCTGGTCGGCCCCGGCGAGCCGCAGTCCCACATCGCGATCGACGAGCAATCGGTCATCAACACGATGGCGTTCGCGAAGAACACCGGGATATGGCCAAGGCCGGAGCGGAAGAAACCGGGCGGAGAGCAACAGGTGGATGCAAAGCCCGGAGTCGCCGACGGGGGCGGCGCCTCCACCTTCGAGGACGAAGACCCATCGGGCGAAGGATCGAATACACCTCCGAGACCGCCCGACCCGTCCGCGCAAGCGTCGTTCGAGGCCGAGGGATTGCTGCGCGAAGCGTTGGTCAAGTTGTGGGAACAGGCCCGCTCGGCAAAGGTGAAACGGATCGGGCGCCTGACCGTCAAGATGTTCGAAGCGGGGGACGGTTTCCGGCTGCTGGGCGCCGTCGGGGCGGTTGCGGGCGCGGAGAAGACAGTCGCGATACAGGGCGGCTATGAAACCCGCGATGGAAGCTCCTTCGAACTGGAGTTCAGGGGTTCGCCAACGGACGCTCAGCCGGTCAGGGAGTTTCTTGAGCCGCAGTTGCGCGGCGCGGGAGCGACGAACGTTCAAATCGAGTTCGAACTGACCTTTGCGGAGGGCTTGGCGATGGACGGCGATGCGTCCGAAAAGCTCACCGGGCGGTTGTCGCGGTTCGCGAGCGCCGCCGCCTACGTGTCCGCCACCGCGCAGGCTGGGGACTGAGAGGACTGATAGTGGTAGGGTTGAAACGAATCGCGCCGGTGGAGACGCCCGAGTCGGCGCCCCGGTACGAATTGCGAGTGCACGGTCGCCGCCCGGGCGACACCGGGTATGAAATATGGCAGATGCCCGCGAGCGCGACGCCCCACATAACGTCGCCGACGCGCGTCGCGGGCCTGCGGGGGCGCAACCTGGAGCTCGTGGAACACCGGGTGCTGAAAAAGCTCGCCCAGGCCGGCGTGAAGCTTGGCCCCACGCAGAACCACGAAAGGCGCGGGTACCCTGTGACCGAAGACTTGGCGTTGACCCTCGGCCTGCTGTTCCGTGCGCTCGCCCCCATGCGCAGCCGCGATAGAATGCGCGCCGTGGCGGAAGGCATCGAGGCGATGGGCCGGGAGGAAGCCGCCTACTGGCTCGGCATGGCCATGCACCGGCCGTATCCTCGGCGGGTGCTTACGGCGCTGCGCGTGCTGTTGACGGAGCCGTACCGCAAATCAGTGCGCGCCGTCCCCATTACCGGAATAGAGCGACGAACCCATGCAAGCTGAACCACTCGATGTGTCAGGTGACGACTGCGACGATGTCGGAGGACTGGACGATAGTCACGGATCGTGGGGCGACTATCCCATCGACAATCTGCTCATACGGCACGAAAATCGAACAATCCACGACGTGATTCGCCGTATTAATCAAGGCAACTACGTCATGGATCCAGATTTTCAACGCGATTTTATCTGGCCGGAAGACAAGCAAAGCAAGCTTATTGAATCTGTGATCTTGCGCATACCGCTTCCCGTTTTCTATTTGGCGGAGGACGGCGAAGGACGGATGGTGGTCGTGGACGGATTACAGCGCTTGACCACATTTAGCCGATTCGTGAATGACGAATTGAAACTAAATCTCAAAGACAGGAAAGAACTTCATGGCCGAAGTTTTTCGGAACTGTCGTCCAAGCTGCAGAACAGGATTGAGGACTGCAATCTCATATTCTACATCGTTGACTCGAAAGTTCCTGAGCGCGCTCGGCTCGATATCTTCGAGAGGGTGAACGGTGGCATTCCGCTTACTAGACAGCAGATGCGCAATTGTCTTTTCATGGGAAAAGCTACTAGTTTTCTTAAGGAAGAGTCGAGGACTGACATTTTTCTCAGAGCCACCGGAGGCAGTCTGAGCGCCAGAACTATGCGGGACCGAGAATTCGTAAATAGATTCTGCGCCTTTCAACTACTTGATCTGAGCAAATATCGCGGCGACATGGATCAATTTTTGGCCGATTGCCTACGTCTGATGAACCGGATGGAAGAATTTCAATTGTCTCAATTGTCTACGGAGATCCGTAGGAGTCTCGACAACAATTTTTTGTTGTTTGGGCGGCAAGCGTTCAGGAAGCATAGTCCAGAATCGGAGCGACGTGTCGTGATTAATGCATCATTTTGGGACGTCATGTCCACTGGACTTTCCAGATACCCGAAAGAGCAGGTCCAAGCTCATCTCAATCCGCTTCGTCAAGCCATCTATGACCTGCTGCAGGACGAGGAATTCAATACAGCCATCACCTATGGTCCCAACGACGCTCGGAAGGTGCGGCATCGATTTGGCGCAACGCGGAGAGCGTTGGAGGATGTTTTGGATGCTCACACGGATTGACTTAAGCTATTTCAAGTGCTTCGAGACACTGAAGCTGCCCTTGAGTCCATTGACCCTGCTATCGGGCGCCAATGCATCCGGGAAGTCTTCCGTGATGCAGGCGCTCGTATTGCTTCATCAAACCATGTGTGAACATGAATGGTCGTTACGGTTGATGCTAAACGGCGCTGTCACCCGCTTGGGAACGGTAGCGGACGTTATCGATCAGGTATACGGACGTCGCGAGTGCGGGATTGAATTGTGGGACGACGACCATCGGTATGGGTGGACGTTCACCGGTGGTCGCGAAGCGATGGCAATGGATGTCTCAAGCGTCGCTGTCGATGGAGTAATCGGGAGGAATCCCGATGTTCTTCAAAATCTTTTGCCGGAGCCGCACGGGCAAGGTTTGCTTCCCCAAAGGTTGAGAAAGCTTACCTATCTTACCGCCGAGAGATTGGGGCCACGGGAGCACTATATTCTTGACGATCCACAGCTCACACCGGTTGTCGGTTCGCAGGGAGAGTACGCTGTAAGCGTTCTCTACTCTGGCCGCGGTCAGCGGGTGCTGGATAAACTGGTGCTCAAGGATGTCCCGCCAACTCGATTCCGGCAGGTCGAGGCGCGGATGGCGCAGCTTTTCCCGGGCTGCGTGTTGGTCGTTGAGCAGGTTCCGCGAGCCAATGCGGTTACGCTAGGTATTCGTACCTCCAAGGATACGGATGCTCATCGCCCGATTCATACGGGGTTCGGGCTGACCCAGGCGCTCCCTGTGATCGTAGCCGCCTTATCGGCGAGCGAGAACGATCTCTTGTTGATTGAGAATCCTGAAGTTCACCTGCACCCGGCTGGACAAGCCATGATGGGGCACTTTATGGCCGAGGTTGCATCGGCGGGTGTGCAAGTCGTAATCGAAACGCATAGCGATCATGTGATGAACGGGATTAGGCGAGCCGTCAAGGAGGGACTGCTGGCAAGCGACGATGCCGCGTTGCATTTTTTCAGGTCGCGTACAACTGATGCGGGGCCGCAGGTTGAAAGTCCAACGATCAATCCGGAGGGCGACATCGACGCGTGGCCAAAGGGGTTCTTCGACCAGTTCGACAAGGACATGAACTACTTTGCGGGCTGGAGTTGATGCATGGAGTTGTTGACCAATGATCTGTCGATTCACGAACAATTCCACAATCTGAATTCATTCAGGAGGGCACTCGGACGAATCATGGCCATTCGCGCCGCTGCGCGAAGGTACGGACATGACGTGCACTGCCATCGGGGGATGGTGAATACAAGCCCGATCCCTGGCATGCCGATGCAGCAGGCGATGAGCCGGATCGCCGACAGCGAACGCCGAGCTGTCATGAGTTGGCTGACGCGTGCCGGGCCGTTCTGGGATGACCTGCGCCAGCACGGCGCGAACGACTGGCTCGCGTGTGGCGACGAATTGGTAACAGACACCGCGGTGGGCGAGGCCGCTTTTCGCTCGCTTCACGGAGTCGCATGCGGTTTAGTCAGCGTGACCCCCTCCGATTGGGAGTTCTCGCCGGTGGAAGTTGCCTGGTGTTTTCGCGACGGAGGATTAACCGATCAGCATGCAAGCTTGGAGAATTGGGTTGAGGTTGACGAGCTTCAACGCAAGTTGCAAGGCACGGCGCCGCCACTCTCATCTTGGGACGACGTCCGGGAAGCTTGCTCGGCAAGGTTCGAAAACTTGATATTCGGGACAGACTGCTTCGAGCCGATGCGGGGCCATCCCTTTTCCTCAGCGGCTGCGAATCGTCTGTTTGCCTTGCTGGACGTATTGGACCGTTTGTGCCGGGCGTTCGACGCAACAGGAAACAGAACGCTTGACGGCCATCGCATCTATAGTGATTTCTTCACAGGCAACATGGCTCCCTTTTCTGATTCGTCTGACTCCGAAAGGAACCGATTCGCCAGCGAAATGACGTTTCCCGACCCAAGGGATCCCGATAGCCGGCTGTTCTGCCCTTGGCACGGAAAAGTGCGGCGTACTACGCTGCGTTTTCATTTCTCTTGGCCGATCAGGTTTGGCGAGCCCGTCTACGTCGTTTATGCCGGTCCAAAAATCACAAAGCGGTGACACGAAGACAATGAGCGCCGACCAACGTGAAAATCACGTGCCTGATGTCCGCCTAATCGAACGCTGGCTTCCGATAGCAGCTCTTGGTGTCGAAAGTGTCCGCGAACGGACGCCGATGACGCCGTTCCCCGCCCCAAACCGACTCCACGTCTGGTGGGCGCGACGACCGCTGGTGGCGTCGCGAGCCGCCGTTCTTGCCTCTCTGCTCCCTGCGGACGCAGATCGGGAGAAGTTTCTCCATGCGATCGGGATTCATGGCGACCCGGTGGCGGCCCGCCATGCGATTGATCACGCGCGTAGGACAGGCGTCCGAGTGAAAAACCCCTACGGTTACGACCGCGCGTTTGGGTATAGTCTAAATTCAGGCGACCGCGAATGGGTACAATCATCGCTGCAAAAGGGCACCGAATGCTTGACTGTGCTCGACCCAACAGCAGGTGGTGGGAGTGTTCCATTCGAGACAGCGCGGGCAGGATTTGCGCCGCTTGCTAATGACTTAAATCCCGTAGCTGCCCTTATTCTGGAAGCCACGGTCGATTGGCCATCGGTATTTCCCAACGACATGGATCCAGAATTCAACCAATTGGCTATCGAATGGCGTAAGACTACCGAGGAGCGTCTGTGTGCTTTTTTCCTACAGAATGACCTGCCAGACCGTATCGATCTGACGTATCTCTGGGCGCGTACGATCACTTGCCCCTACTGCGAAGGGCTCGTGCCGCTGTCGCCGAACTGGCGGTTGGCGCCGGGCGGGACCGGTGTGCGGCTCAAGCCCGAGCTCGGCACCGGTCCAGGTTCCGAAAACCGGGTATGTTCGTTCGAGATTGTTGAAGCGGCCAACGAACAATCCGACGGCACCGTGGCGCGTGGAGCCGGAACCTGTCCGTACCCGGACTGCGGACGCGTGATCGACGGCGATGAGATCAAGCGTCAAGCCCAAGTCGGCCGGATGGGAGAGCAACTCTATGCGGTCGTCTTCAAGAAGCGCGTCATAAAGATTCTCAAATCCGGGAAGCGTGGCAAGGACCGATGGGTTCGCGGTTACCGGGCGCCAAGGCCGGAGGACGACAACAGTGCGAAGATTGCTGCGAAACTTGCCGAAAAGCTGCCGGAGTGGGAAGCCTTCGACATCGTTCCGAGCGAGAAAATTCCCGACGGCAACAAGACAACGGAACCCCAGCGCTACGGGATGAACTCATGGCGCGACCTGTTTTCTCCGCGCCAATTCCTGTGTCACGGCACGAGCGTCGAGGTGTTCCGAGAAATGCTGGACGCTGATCGTACGAATGGCACGATAGACGAGGTTCGGCGAGCCGCATACGGTTACTTGGCGCTTACGCTCGACACTTTACTCAATTACAACAATCGAGCTGGTCGCTGGGACAGTACTACCGGTCGAGTCCGCTCAATATTTGATCGGCACGATTTCGCGTTCGTATGGTCCTATGCTGAGATGGCGCCTCTCGTTACAGGTGTCGGTTACGACTGGGCCATCCAAAAAACCGCCAAATGCATCGACGAGCTCGTCACCCTCGTCCGCCCCGACGCGGCGGGTGCTCCCGCTGATCTCTTCACCCCTTCTGAGACAAGTTACACTCCACCACCAATTGCCATCACCTGCAAGCCCGGCGACAGCCTCGACCACATCGAGGATGACAGCATTGACGCGGTCGTCATGGATCCACCCTACTACGACAACGTCATGTACGCGGAACTGTCGGACTTCTTCTACGTCTGGCTCAAGCGCACAGCCGGCCACGTCTTTCCCGAGTTGTTTCGCAGCCACCTCACCGACAAGGACAACGAGGCCGTGGCCAATCAGGCGAGGTTCAAGGGCCAGAAGGGCGCGAAGGCGCTCGCCGGAAGGGATTACCAGGAGCGAATGGCGTCAATATTCGCGGAGTGCCGCCGGGTGTTGAAGCCCGAGGGCATCATGACGCTGATGTTCACCCACAAGGCCACCGGCGCGTGGGACGCGCTCACCAAGGGGCTGATGGAGGACGGCTTCGTCATCACCGCGTCGTGGCCGATCAACACCGAGGCCGAGGGCAGCCTGCACATCAAGAAAAAGGCGGCGGCGAAAAGCACCATCTTCCTGGTCTGCCGCCCACGCCCCTCCGCCGCGGGTTCCGGTGCAGGTGCGGATGCGCGTGTGGGCGCCGGCGCGGGTGCCGACGCAATGGTTCAGGACGCTTCCGCATCCTATGGAGAAGACCCGGCGACGATCTATTGGGAGGACGTGGAGCCTGTCGTCGCCCAAGCGGCGCGGTCGCGGGTCGGGGAATTCCAGGATGCCGGAATCACGGGCGTCGATCTGTACCTCGCCTCATTTGGCCCGGCATTGGAGGAGTTTTCGCGCCATTGGCCCGTGCGCCGAGGCACGCCGCGCGAACGGCCCGTGGAGCATCGGCGGAGGCGTCAGAAGGAATTATTCGCGGATGAGTGGGACCCCTACGCGGCTACCCCGGAGGACGCGCTCGATGTGGCCCGGCGCGAGGTCAAACGCTGGCGCCTGGAGCAACTCACCGATCTCAAGGCGAACGCCGACCTGGACGCGCCGACGGCTTTCTTCGTCCTCGCCTGGGACGCATTCCGCGCACCCGCCTTCTCCTACGACGAGGCGTTGCGGCTTGCGCGGGCCGTCGGCGTCGATCTGGACCGGGAGATCGTCAATCGCCTCGCGCTGAAGAAGGGCCAGACGCTGCATCTGTGGGACAGCGCCCACCGCGCGGCCAAGGGAACGCTCGGTCCGGCCGACGGTTCGCGCGGCATGATCGACGCGATCCATCACGCGGCCCATCTGGCGCGCTCGCGCTCGCTACAGGCTGCGCGGGAGCGTTTGGCCGACACCGGCGTGGATGGCGACCCGCAGTTCTTCGCGTCATTGGAAGCCGTGCTTGAGGTTCTGCCGGTTTCCAAAGCCTTCACCGGCATCGAGATCGAGGGCGACATCGAGTCGGCGGGGGACGACTTCGAGGCGCTGTTGAATCTGGCCCGGCTCGCCTACCGGGAGCAGATCGACGAACCCAAGCAGCTCAAGCTCTGGCGGGACGACGCTGCCTGAGCCGATGCTTGCCGAGCGCCGCTGGAAACGCAAATACACGCGGGAAGACGGCGATCTTGTCCGGCTCTTCTACATTCCCGCCCTTGAGGACGCCGAACGCTACGACCGGTTGACCGGCTACTTCAGCGCCGGGGCGCTCGCCCTGGCGGCGCGCGGCATCGAGGGGCTGGTCCGCAACTCCGGTCGAATGCGGCTGCTGGTGGGCTGCACGCTGGAACCGGCCGAGATCGAGGCCATCCAGAAGGGCGAGTCGTTGCGCCGGCTCGTCGAGCGCCATCTGGAAAACGTGCCGCTGGCTCCGCCCGACCCGGAGTCTTCCGCCGCGCTGGAACTCCTCGCCTGGATGGTCGCGAGCGGCCATCTTGAGGTAAAGGTCGGGGTGCCTTGCGACTCCGAGGGTCGTCCGGTTCCCGACCAGGGCATCTTTCACGAAAAGGCCGGCGTCGTCGCGGACCGCGCCGGGGACCGGCTCGCGTGGAACGGCAGCCTCAACGAAACCGCCGCGGGTTGGCGGCGCAACTGGGAGAGCATCAACGTGTTCACCAGTTGGGGGCTGGACCCCCGGCGGGTCGACGAGGAGGAGGCCAACTTCGCGAGCCTTTGGGCCAACCGGAACCGCAGCGTCGCGGTTCTCGCCGTGCCGGACGCGGTTCGGCAGGACCTGATGCGATTCCGGCCCAGGGAAGGGGAACCGCCGGTGCGTCTGAAGGAACGTGGCGCGACTCGGGAAAAACCCTTGGATGCTTCCATGCGCAAGCCGAAGCGCGACCGGGACGACGCCGAACACCTCGGTCCGGATATGAGAAGCCGCGTCTGGTCCTTCATCGCCAAGGCACCGTCCCTGTCCGGCGGTGGAGCGCGGGTCGGCGAGGCGACCTCGGCCGTCATCCCCTGGGCACATCAGGTCCGGGCCTTCAACCGGCTCTACGGCCATTGGCCGCCGCGGTTGCTGATCGCCGACGAGGTGGGGCTCGGCAAGACCATCCAAGCGGGTCTGGTATTGCGTCAGGCATGGCTCGCGGGGCGGGCGAAGCGGATCCTCATCCTGGCGCCCAAGGCAGTGCTGCGGCAATGGCAGATCGAGTTGCGCGAGAAGTTCAACCTCAACTGGCCGATCTACGACGGCCACCGGCTTCGTTGGTATCCGTCGCCCGCGATGCGCGGCAAGGAGGAACGGCGGGTCGACGCGCGCCGGTGGCACGAGACGCCCGCCGTG
>JAPOOG010000106.1 GCA_026713545.1 Bryobacterales bacterium | reverse complement strand
GCGACATACAAGATGGCGTTCAGAACCGTGAGATTCGACAGGCTCACGTTACCGCGCTGGCACGGCAGCACGGGCTCGATACGGCGGTATTGCTCCTCGGTGATCTCCATGCCCTATTATAAAATGTTCTTGCAGGTTAGTGTTAACAGGACCTAGTCCGGAGATAAAGACCAATTTGGTCTTTATGACGACGGTGTCGATTTCCGAGTTGAAGGCGAATCTCTCTCGCTACGTCCGGGAAGTCCGCCGGGGAGGCGAGGTTCAGGTGCTCGACCGCGGCAAGCCGGTAGCCCGGCTTGTCCCACCCGCTGCGGAGGACAACCGGGGAGTCCGGGAGCGGCTGATCAGCCAAGGCCTGCTGAGAGCGGGCAAGGGCGGCGCCGGCGCTATTCTGAACGAGCCTCCGGTGGTGCTTCCGGTGAGCGTTTCCGAGGCGTTGGCTGCGGACCGGGACGACCGGCTGTGAGGTATTGGGACGCCTCGGCGCTGGCGCCGCTGGTCGTTGCCGAACCCGCAAGCAGCCTGGTGCGCGAATGGTTGGCCGAAGACGAATGGATCATCACCTGGGTGTGGAGCCGCACCGAAATCGTCAGTGCGATTGAACGTCGAACGCGGGAAGGGTCATTGTCCCGCATGCAGCGCCGCGAAGTGCTGGAGCGTTTCGACGCCCTCTCCGGCAGTTGGGACGAGGTGACCGACGTGCTCGCCGTGCGGCCCCGAGCGAACGCGCTGTTGGCGCGCCATCCCCTGCGCGCCATCCCCTGCGCGCCGCCGACGCGGCTCAGCTTGGCGCGGCGCTGTTGGTGCAGGAGCAGTGGGCCGGTCCGCTCACGTTCGTCTGCCTGGACCAGCGCTTGTCATCGGCGGCCGAGCTGGAGGGCCTTCGCGTACTTCCCTAGGCAGTGATGCGTTAAAAGCCGTGATTCGTGTCTCGTGTTTCGTGAAAACCATGGGAAGCGCGGTCCGGCGCTGCTCAAGTAGGACATGCCTGACGGGCCTGGGAACCTTGCTCAGGTTTGATCTACGGGTCATGAATCACGTCCTTCTATTCGCATGCTAAGCAGGCCGGCTGAAAAAAAGACTGAAGCCCTTCAGTACCAAACCGCCGTCGCTCCCTCGCTGATCGCACTCACGGGCCTTGCGAGGGGCGTGGATGGACTTTTCGATACCCTGGATATGCACTGCGTTTACCGGCGTGGTAGCTTGGCAGCCTGGGGCGCTTTTGGCGTTTGCCATGCTGTGATGTAGTAGAAGCTGCGGCCTGCCCCGTTCGACCACGGGTGGCAAGGCGGCGAGCTATCTGATTCGAACCGAAATGATGAATTCCAACGACGTTCTTTCCCACATCGATCCGGAAGCGATTGCCCGGGACACGCTTGCTTTTGTCGAAGTCAAGAGCGAGACCTGCACGGAAGGGCCGGGGAGCGACTTCCTGGCTGACCTTCTCAAGAGGGAAGGCTTCGAAGTCGAGATGGACGAGGTCGAACCCGAGCGTCCGAATGTCTACGTCCGCATTGCGGGATCGGGCGGCGGACCGGCGCTGGCCTTCAACGGACACACCGACACCATTCCCATCGGCAAGAGCACCCCGCCGGGACGCGACGGCGACTGGATCATCGGCCGTGGCACCGAAGACATGAAGGGCGGCCTGGTCGCGATGGTCCACGCGGCCTCGGCTCTGAAGAAAGCGGGTGTCCAACTGGCGGGCGACCTGTGGCTCACGGGGGTCATCGGCCACGAAGCGCCCGAGGGAAAGAAGGAAGGCCCGAAGCGCCTGATCGAGCATCTCCGCTCGCGCCGGATTCCCGCCGACGCCATCATCATCGTCGAAGGGCCTTGCGCGATCTGGTCGGCGAGCCTGGGTTCGGGGATCTTCAACTTCGACATCACCGACGACCGCGGCCCGATCCACACGATCAAGATCCCCTACCGGACGAACCCGGCGTACTGGGTCGGGAAGCTGCTGCTGGAGCTCGAGGAGCGGGAAAAGGAGTTCGAGAAACAGCCGGCCCATCCGCTTTGCGGACGGCAGCTCTACAACGTCGGGATGGTCAACGGCGGGGATTACATGAACCGGCTGCCGGCCTCGTTCCGCATCACCGGCACAAGGCGCTGGACGCCGGGTCTTACGCTGGCGGACATCCGCGCCGAGTTTCAGGAGATCTGCGACCGCTACGCCGGGCAATCGGGACTGCATTGGAGCTACTTGATCGAGGGCGAGCGCGAGCCCTTCGAGACGCCGGCCGATCATCCCCTGGTGGAAGCCGTACGGAACGGTGCCGAGACGGTGTCCGGGAAGACCCCGGACATCGTTGGCATGGGCCTGGTCGGCGACGCGAATCTCTACGACAACGACGGCGGCGTGAAGACGGTCTACTACGGCCCCGCGCATCAGACGGCCCACTCCGATCACGAACAGGTCTCCGTTACCCGGTTGACGCACTGCGCGCAGGTCTACGCGCTCGCCGCGATGAACTACTGCGGCCTCGGGGGGTAGGAAAAACCCCGTGATTCGTGTCTCGCGTCTCGTGATTCGGGAAAACGCTGAGAATCCGTGATTCGAGAAACGCATGCCGGAGGGGACGCCCGCAATGCGGTGTTACAATACCGGCGGCAGCAAAAGGAGAGGTGTATTTTTTCGACCCTTCGACGAGGCATAGAAAAGATGAAGCGCTTTGGCAGTTCCTGGGAACGCCGCAAGTTTCTGCTGGCCGCGGGGCTTGCATCCACTTTGGGCTCGTTACGCCCAGGAAACCTCTACGGCGCGTACTTGGCCGGGCGGCATGGGGAGAGCTACCGCGCCCTGGGCGTTCGTCCTCTGATCAACGCCGCCGGCACGTACACGACACTGACGGGTTCCGTCATCCCCCCCGAAGTCCGTGAGGCGATGGCGGAGGCTTCGCGTTACTTTGTCCCTCTGATCGAGCTGCAACGCGCCGTCGGCAAGCGCATTGCGAAGATGCTGGGCGTCGAAGCCGCGCTGGTGAGCGCCGGAGCGGCGAGCTCGATCACTCTGGCGACGGCGGCCTGCGTGACGATGGGAGACGCGGACAAGATACACCGTATTCCCGATACGACGGGCATGAAGAACGAAGTCATCATGGTGAAGAGCCATCGCATGGGCTTCGATCATGCGGCGCGCGCCGTGGGCGTCAAGATCGTCGAGGTGGAGACGCCGGAGGAACTGGAGAAGGCGATCAACGAAAAAACGGCGATGCTCTTCTTCGTTCACATCTTCGAGCATCGCGGCAAGATCAACCGCAACCACTTCATCGCCGCGGGCAAGCGGCACGACATTCCGGTGTTCAATGACGCCGCGGCCGAGTTGCCGCCGATGACGAATCTGTCGGCGATCGTCGGCGAAGGGTTCGATATGGTCTGCTTCAGCGGCGGCAAGGGCCTGCGCGGGCCGCAGGCGTCGGGCCTGTTGATCGGCCGCAAGGACCTGATCGACGCGGCGCACGCGAACAACAACCCGCACAGCGACACGATCGGGCGCGGCATGAAGGTCGGCAAGGAAGAGATCATGGGGCTGCTCAGGGCCGTCGAGATCTACCACAAGCGGGATCACGAATACGACCAGAAGCAGTGGCGGGGCTTCATGAAACGCGTCGCGAGGATCGTGGGTGACGTGCCGTCGATCGACACCGAGGTCTACGTCCCCGGGCCGGGCGGGCATCCGATTCCGTATCTGCGCGTGAAGTGGGATCAGAGGAAGCTGGGTCTGAGCTATTCGGAATGCTACAAGGCGTTGCAGGACGGCGAGCCGCGTATCGAGGTCAACAACACGGAGGGGGGATTGGAGCTTGCCTCCTACAACCTGTTCCCCGGCGAAGAACGCATTGTCGGCATGCGGCTGCGCGAGGTTCTGCTGGATGCCGCCAGGAAGGCCTGATCATATTCCATGGACGCCGTGATGTTCTCATTGGCATCCGGCGTCCGTAATCACCCGATCTCTACGAGGAACAACCATTATGAGTGAGAACTACTCTCGCCGGAACTTCGTACAAGCCGGCGTTGCCCTGCCCGCAGCAGCAGCCAGCGCGGCGGCCGCGAGCGCCCCGCGCGTGTTCGAGACGGCGAACATCTACGATCGCCTCGGCGTGCGCACCTTCATCAATGCCGTCGGTACGCTCACGACGCTCAGCGGCACGCGCATGCCGCCGGAAGTCCAGGAGGCGATGGACCAGGCTTCCCGGAACTTCGTGCGCATCCACGAGCTGCAGGAGAAAGTCGGGGCTCGGATTGCGGAACTGGTTGGTGCCGAGGCGGCTTTCGTCACCGCCGGAGCCTCGTGCGGACTTTGCCTTTCGGCCTGCGCTGTCACGGCGGGCGACGACCGTGAGAAGATGCGGCAGCTTCCCGACCTGATGGGCATGAAGGACGAGGTCATCATACAGAAGATTCACCACACGTCATACGACCACGCCTTCCGCATGGTCGGCTTGAAGCTCGTCGACGTGGAAACGGCCGAGGACATCGTCCAGGCGGTCAACGAGAGAACGGCGGCCTTTGCGTTCGTGCGGAGTCACCACACGCTTGGGTACAAAGTGGAGCTGGACGAATATACCGAGATCGCCCACAAGCACGATCTGCCGGTGATCCTTGACGCGGCCGCGGAGATTCCGCCGGTCGAGAACTTGAGCAAGTTCGTCAAGATGGGCGTGGACATGGTGGCGTTCAGCGGCGGAAAGAACCTGCGCGGGCCGCAGTGCAGCGGCATCCTGATGGGCAAGAAGGAGTGGATCGACAAGGCCTACGCCAATGCCGCGCCGCACAACTATCTTCCGAGGATCGCGAAAGTCGGCAAGGAAGAGATCGTCGGCGCGCTGGCGGCGCTCGAGATTTATCTGCGCAAGGATCACGCCGCCGAGCGGCGCGAGTGGTACGCCCGGTTGCATCGGATCGCTTCGCGTCTGCAGGGCCTGCCCACCGTCTACACGGAATTCATTCCCAACAACGACTACAGCCACTCTCCTCGGCTTTCGGTGCAGTGGGATGAGCAGAAGCTCGGCCTGTCGCTCAAGGGCATGATCCAGACGTTGCGAGAAGGGAACCCCTCCATCGAAGCCTCCGACATGCGGCGGTTCAATCCTCCGTGGAAGGGGCTGGGGCTGTTCCCGTATCTGCTCGAGCCGGGCGAGGAAGTGATCATCGCGGATCGCATCACGGAGATCATCAAGGAAAGAGCATCGCGAGCTTGACGACGGAGGGACAGCTGTGAGGACACGCATCGTTGGTTTCGTATCGCTGGCGGCGGTGGTTCTCGCCGCTGCTCTGGCACCGCCGATATCCGCACAGCCGGTGTATGAGCTGGTGCTGAAAGGCGGACACGTCATCGACACGGCGAACGAGATCGACGGCGTGATGGACATCGCCGTCAAGGGCGAAACGATCGCGCGGATCGCGGAATCGATCGACGCTTCGGAGGCGGGCAAGGTCGTCGATGTGTCGGGACTCTACGTGACGCCGGGCTTTGTCGACCTGCACGCGCATCCGTATCTCTGCAACTCGGGGCCGTTGTTCCCCGACGACGTCTGGCTGACCACGGGGACGACGACGCTGGTCGCCTGCGGCGACGCGGGCTGGCGCAATTTCGACGATTTCAAGGCGAAGATCATCGACAGGTCGAAGGCGCGCGTTCTGGCGTTCATCAACATCGTCGGCAAGGGCATCGCGGGCATGGAGGCGGAGCACGACATCACGGACATGGATCCGAAGAAAACCGCCGCGAAGATCCTCGAGCATCCCGATCTCATCGTCGGCATCAAGACCGCGCACTACAGCAATCCCGACTGGATTGCGATTGACCGCTCGATCGAGGCGGGACGCCTGACGGACCGGCCGATCATTGTCGATAGCGGCATTCTCACCAACACGGGCCGCACGACGCGCGAGAAAGTCCTCGACAAATTCCGTTCCGGCGACATGCACACCCACTTCTACAACGACCGGCAGGTGGAAGTCGTCAGCCGCTTCGGGGGCAAAGTACAGCCCTACATGTGGGAAGCGCGGCGGCGCGGCGTGCTGTTCGACATGGGTCACGGCGCGGGGAGCTTCCTCTGGCCGGTCGCGTCCAAGGCCATGGCAGACGGATTTCCGCCGGACACGATCAGTACGGATCTCCATCAGAAGAGCGTTCGCGCGGGTGCGCCCGACATGCCGAACTGTATTTCGAAGATGATGCTGCTCGGGATGCCACTCGCGGAAGCGATTCACCGGTCGACGGTGACTCCGGCGGAGTCGATCAAGAAGTTCCCCGAGATCGGCACCCTCGGCGAAGGCAAGATCGCTGACATCGCCATTCTCAAGATGGAACAAGGGATCTTCGCCTTCAAAGACGCCTGGGGCAAGAAGAAGATCGGCTCGCGGCGCGTGCGGGCCGTGATGACCGTCCGCGAGGGCGAGATCGTGTTTGATGAGGACGGCCTGGGCTTTCCGCTCTGGACCGAAGCCGGCGAGTACGACAAAATTCCCTGATGGCCGGAGTTGGAAGAGCCGTGATTCGTGTTTCGTGAATGACAAAGTAGCCATGGCTCGTAATTCGTGAAAGAAAAATCATGACCAGATTCGTTCGAAATGCCTTCATCGTGATCGGACTTGCCGCCTGGACGGGGAGCGTGCCGCTTGCAGCACAGGAAATCATCGACATCCTGCTCAAGAACGGGCATGTGATCGATCCGCACAACGAGCGGAACGGCCGATTCGATATCGCGATCAAAGGCGAGAAGATCCACAGTGTGGGCAAGGACCTGCCGGCGTCCCATGCAAAGAAGGTGATCGACCTGGGCGAGTACTACGTCACCCCAGGCCTGATCGATCTGCACACGCACTTCGACGCCTACGGGGCGTGGTTGAATCTGCAGCCCGACCATCACGCGCTGACGAACGGCGTGACGACCGCCGTGGACGCGGGCAGTTCGGGCCACAAGGGTTTCGAGGAGTTCAAGGCGGGAACGATCGACAAATCGAAGACACGAGTGTTGGCGTTGCTCAATATCGTCGGCGCCGGGATGTACGGACCCGAAGTCGAGGACGATCCCGAGCAGATGGACGTCGAGGCTACGGTCCGCATGGTGAAGAAGCACCCGGAGATCATCGTCGGCATCAAGACCGCGCACTACGAGCCGGTGGATTGGATTGCGATCGATCGCGCCCGAGAAGCGGCCGAGAAGAGCAACACGGTGCTGATGGTGGACTTCCGTCCGAAGCCCGACCGCGGCTACCGCGAGCTATTGCTCGAGCACATGCGTCCCGGAGACCTACACACGCACGTCTACAGCCGGCGCTTCGATTGGCTTGACGAGAACAACAAGGTCAAGTCGTACATGTGGGAGGCGCGCAAGAAGGGCATCCTCTTCGACGTCGGTCACGGCAACGGCAGCTTTTACTTCCGCAAGGCGGTACCGGCGATCAAGCAAGGTTTCCTGCCCGACACGATCTCGACCGACATCCACAAGCGGAGCATCATGCTGCCGCGCGCCAACATGGCGACGACCATGTCGAAGTTTCTCAACATGGGGTTGACACTGGAGCAGATTGTCGAGCGCACGACCGTTGCTCCGGCCAAGGCGATTCGCCGAACGGAGTTGGGGACGCTCAGCGAGGGCGCCGAAGCCGATATCGCGGTGTTCCGGCTCCGTGAAGGCGAGTTCGGTTTTCTCGACTCGGGTCGCGCCAGGATGATCGGCAACAAGAAGCTCTTCTGTGTTCTGACGGTCCTCAAGGGCGAGATCGTCTGGGATACGGAGGGGCTGGCGGCGACGGAGTTCACGCAGGCCGGGCCGTATACGAACTTCCGGTGAGGAAAGCCGTGATTCGTGTTTCGTGACTCGTGTTTCGTAAAAAACTCGGAGCATGGGCAACAACTCGGTGTCTTGTCTCGGGCCCGCAGTCACGGGATCCATGCCTGAACCGCTGTCCCGTGTTGTTCGCGACACGGTAAAAACGCTCGCAGGGATACAATGAAATACTCGGCCGGCGCCGCTGGGCGTGGGTCGGGGGTATCCCGGATGGCTCGCAAGAAGTCGAAAAAGCCCGTCCGATCAGGGGGTGTGCGGCCCGCTCCGGCTGCTGCCGGCGAGCCCGCGAAGGCGGCCGCCGGCTGGATCATTTCTCCCTTCTGGGACAGCTTTCTGTTCATCGGCGCGCCGCTGGTGGTGATCGCCGCGTTTCTGCCTCTGCGCGGCGTGATGAGTTCTGAGCAGATCGCCATTCTGTCGTTGGCTTTTTTTACGTTCGGCCACCACTTCCCGACCTTCCTGCGGGCCTACGGCGACCAGGAATTGTTCGAGCGCTTCAAGTGGCGCTTCTTGCTGGCTCCGCCGATCTTGTTCGCGACGGCGATGTGGTTCAACAGCCGTGACCTTCACGGGTTGCTTCTGTTCGTTGCGGCGTGGGACATCTGGCACGTCCTCATGCAGCACTACGGCTTCATGCGGATCTACGATTCGAAGGCGGGCGCGGTGGCCAAGCTCACCTCGAAACTCGATTGGGGATTCGCCATTTCGTGGTACATCACGCTGATCGCCACGAGCCCGCACTACAGCCACAACATGTTGAGCCGCGCGTACCAGAGCGGCTTGCCGTTGATCTCACCGGAGCTGGTCGACGGGGTCCGGATGACGCTGTGGGCGGCGACTGCGTTGATCTCGTTCGCGTACGTCGGCTACCACGCCAACTTGTGGCGCATGGGCAAGCCAGTCAGCTTCAAGAAGCTCACACTCATGGGGATCTTTCTTGCCGCTACGTACTACCTTTACGTCGGCATCGAGGACTTCCTGGTCGGGTTCACGGTCTGGTCGGCGTTTCACTGCATCCAGTACTACGGCATCGTGTGGGTTTTCAACCGCAACCGGGTGGACCGGCGTAGTCCGGTCAGGGCGTTTACACGGTTCCTCTTCCGGCCACGGTGGAGTCTCGCGTTTCTCTACACGGCGCTGATCTTCGGGTATGGCAGCATCAACCTGCTGCCGACCTATCTCAGCGGAGAGCTGGCGAGCCGCATCCTGATCGCACTGATATTCACCTCGAACGCGCTCCACTACTACTACGACAGCTTCATCTGGAAGATACGGGAGCCTGAAACGCGGGAAGGGCTCGACATTCAGTTGGCCACAGAGCCGGGACAGAGCAAACTGGCCGCTGCGAAAGCGCAGGTGCAGCGAGCCGTTCGACAGGTGCGGTTGGCGCGCAAGGGAATGATTCAGGCCGCATACTTGGTCGCCATCGTCGTGATTCTGGCTGCGTTCGAGATCAACAGCCCCGAGCGCGAACTCGCGGCGATGGAATCCCTCGCGGGCGCGGTGCCTGACGTCGGAGACGCCCACTACAACCTGGGGAACGCTCTGTGGAAGGAAAAGCGCCACTCCGACGCCGTTGCCGAATACCGCAAGGCGGCGGAATTGATGCCAGCTTCGTCGAAGGTCTTCAATAACTGGGGCGGCGTGTTGGCCGAGATGGGTGATTACGAGGGCGCCGTCGAGAAATACAGGCATGCTCTGGCGCTGAGGGGCGGAGCCGACGCGCTGGCGGAAGCGACGTCGCGGTCCCCGCTCATGCCGGGAAGCGCCCACAGCCGGGATGCGAGTCTGGCGACGATCCACACGAACCTGGGCGACGCGTTGGCGCGTTCCGACAAGCCGGAGCAGGCGCTGCAGCAATATCGGGCGGGTCTCACGGCGGAGCCGAGTTCAGCAAAGATCCGGGCGGGCATCGGCGCCACGCTTGGCGACCTTGGGCGCTTCGACGAGGGTATCGAAGAGCTCGAGAAGGCAGTGACGTTGGACCCGACATACGCGACGGCGCACATCAACCTGGCTTCACTGCTGGCTTACCGGGGCGATATGGTTCGCGCACGACGCCATTATCAGATCGCTTTCGAGTACGGGGACGTGCGGCTGCGCGCGGCCGCGCAAGCCGCGCTGCAACAGCTTGCGGCCGCGCCATGACATCGGACTTGCCGCTGAATCGCCGGGGAGTCTCACAGCGGCGCGCCTTATTCACGGTTGTCTGTCTGTGGTCTGCCTGGATACTGATATTCGCCGGCGGCAGCCGCCTACGGGCGGCGGAGAACGCTCGTTGGAATTTTCTTGTCACGAACCTGGATGTCTTTCCGGGCACGGAGCAGTTGTTCGAGCCCGACGAGAAGCTGTTCTGGCGTCTTCGGAAGAATCTCAAGAAGGTCAAGGCGTCCGAGAAGCTCCCCGGCGTTGAGTATCCGTTCACGGTATCGACGGACTCGGAGGGCCGCCGGCGCGTGCCGGGTCAGAATGATGCGGAAACGACGGTTTTTTTCATCGGAGACTCGTGCACATTCGGCATCCCAGTCGACGACGATGAGGCGTTCCCGGCGCGCGCACAGGAGCGGCTTGCGCGAAATCATGAGATTGCCATTCGCGCCGTGAATGCCGGTGTGCCGGGCTACTCGGTCTTTCAAGGACGGATTCTGCTGGATCAACTGCAAGAGACGCCCGACGTGGTCGTAGTTACTTTTTGGCCGAACGGACGGAGCATCTGGGATCACCTCAGTGACGCCGAGCACGAAGAGTTGCTTGTCGCAGAACGCAGCGGTGAGTTCAGTCGCCTGCGGTTCACACGCCTCTGGCGCCGGGCGACACCGGGCAACCGGCAACGTCTGAACGATGAGGAGTTCGCGGAACAATTGCGGCTGATCGCAGCCTGGTGCAGGGAGAAGGGAAGCGCGGCTGTGTTTCAGGTGTGGCCGATGCAGCGGCAGACAGTGGAGTCGATGGAAGGGGATCGTCAGGAGATCGTGAGACGCGTGGGACGGGAAGAGGGAGTCACGGTCGTGGACCTGGTCCCCGTGTTTCGGGCAAGCGGGGGCGACGGTTTATTTACGGACAGCGTGCACTGCACGCGGAAAGGTTACGCGCTCGTCGCCGCCGCGCTCACCGAAGCTTTGGCAGAGCTGCTGACAGAGTGATGTTCGGGATGCGGCTGCTACTGCTGATCCTGCTCGCTGCACTTCGCCTGCCTGCTGACGGCGGGGCGGCCGCCGGATATGTGGACACAGCCACCTGCCGTTCGTGTCACCAACGCATCTATGACGAGTATCAGAAGACCACGATGGGTCGGGCATTCTATCTTCCTGATCCGGAGAAGATGGTTGAGGACTGGAGCGAGCACAACAGCTACTATCACGAGCCATCCCAGCGTCACTACGAGATGACGCGGCGCGGCGACAAGTTCTATGTGAGACGGTATCAGCTCGACGCACAGGGCCGCCGCATCCATCAGCTCGAAAAGCAGGTCACGCATGTGATGGGTTCCGGCGCGCGCGCCCGCAGCTATATCCACCAGACATCCAACGGCCGCATGGTTGAATTGCCGATCAGTTGGTATGCGCAGGAAAACAGTTGGGGCATGGCGCCGGGCTATGACAAGCCCGACCACGCCGGCTTCACCCGTATCATCACCAACCGCTGCATGTTCTGCCACAACGGCTATCCGTTCTCCGCGATGAAAGCGGACCGCCCCGGCTGGGACCACGACCCGAGCTTTCGCGGCGCGATCCCGATGGGCATCGATTGCCAGCGCTGCCACGGACCGGGCGAGGAGCACATCCGTGAGGCGAACAACCCGACCTCGATCGAGCGGGTCCGCAAGACCATCACCAATCCGGCGCGGCTTGGCGCGGAGCGGCAACTCGACATATGCATGCAATGTCACTTGGAGACGCCGTTCCGCACTCCCAAGTCGGTTCTCCGATTTGGCCGGTCGTTTTATTCCTATCGTCCGGGAGAGCCGCTCAGCGACTATATCGTGCATTTCGACTACGAAGAGGGGACCGGGCATGAGGACGATTTCCTGATTGTCAGCGCAGCGTACCGGCTTCGCAAGTCAGCTTGTTTTCAGCAGAGCAGCAAAATGACCTGCACGACCTGCCACGATCCGCACGAGTCTCTGCCGCCTGCGGAGAGAGCGGCCCATTACCGGCAAGTTTGTCTTGGCTGTCATGAAGTCGAGAGCCACTTCCAGAGTGCGGATTGCACCGAGTGCCATATGCCGGCGCGGCGCACGAAGGATGTAGTGCGGGTTGTGATGACCGACCATTTCATTCAACGGTCGAAACCGGATCGGGACCTGCTTGCGCCACTCGAGGAGGAGGCGGATGAGAGCACAGACTGGGAAGCAGGGTCGATCGTGTATTTCCCCGGTGGGAGCGAGTTGTCAGGGCCACTGAGGGACATCTATCGGGCCATCAGTCATGGCAAGGAGACCGCGAACGCGCAAGCGGCGTCGGAGCTGAGTTCAGCGCTGAGCGAGGCGGCTGTCGACAAGCCCGACCCCTTTTTTGATCTGGCGGAAATGCAAAGCAAGCTCGGACGGCTTGCGGACGCCGAGAAGAACTACTTGCGGGCCATCGAGATCGACCCCGAATACATCCAGGCCTATAACAACCTGGGGAATCTCCTGGCCGACATGGGGCGGCGTGAGGAGGCGATCGAGATTCTCAAGAAAACCATTGAACTGGACGGCGGGTATTCGGCCGATCCGTACAACAACCTGGGTCTGGTCTACATCAGCCTGCAACGTCAGCGTGGAGCCGAACAGGCTTTCCGTGATGCAGCCGAGGCGAATCCCTTTTTCGCGGACGCCCGGCTGAACCTGGGGACGGTGCTCTTCGAGCAGGGTGAGTATGAAACTGCCGTCCTGGAGTTCCAAGAGGCGCTGGCGATCGATCCGGGTGTTCTCAGGGCTCGGAACAACCTGGCTTTCGCAATGCTGGCTCTCGGGCGCACCTCTGAGGCTATCCCCTATTTGCAAGAAGTGGTACGCGATGGGGATGAATCCCTTCGCGAGGCGGCCAATAAGGCACTTGAACTGATCCACTCTTCTGTTCGTTGAGTTGCTTATAATCGCGGGCAAGAGTTTTCAGGGGAAAGGTCGAGCCATGCTCTTGCGAAGAGGGGATACCACGGGAAGAATTCTTAGGGCGGAAGAATGGGACCGCCGCCGTTTTCTGCTGACCACGCTGAAGGTGTCGGCAGCGGCTCTATTCGGCGCAAACCCCGGCTGGGGCGCCCGGCAAGAAGCCGTGCGGGGGTCGATGAAGATCGCCCGCCTGACGTTGTACGTGGTCAACGTTCCCGAGCGTAAATGGTGGTGGTCGGACGATTACTATGGCCAGCCGGAGCATCAGCGGGACGACAACTACATCGTGGAAGTCGAGACCGACCAGGGTCTTGTCGGTCTTACGCGCGTCTTCCGCCGCCCGAACGAAATCGAATCGGACCTGCCGTCATGGATCGGCTGCGACGTGATGAAGGTGAACCTCCGAACTCCCGGTGTGCGTCTGTTCGGAGCGTTCGAGCAGGCCGTGCTCGATCTCCGCGGACAAGCTCTCGGCGTGCCGATCTGGCAACTGCTCGGCGGCAAGCTCCGCGACCGAATCCTGGTCGCTCAGACCACCGGATACAAGACACCCCAGAACACCGCCGACCAAGCGGAATGGGGATGGGCAGAGGGTTTTCGTGTCTACAAAATGAAGTGCATCACGCACCGCGAAGACACCGACGAGAAGCGAATTCGCTACGTAGTGGATCGTGTCGAGGCGATTCACAAGGTAGCTCCCGAGATGCTGGTCCGTCCCGATATCCGATGGCGGCTGCGGGAAGTCTGGGCTGCCCAAGAAGTGACGCGCCGTCTTCGCGGCCATCTGATGGACTCTCTGGAAAGCCCGATCAACAAAGCGGCGTTCGGCGGTTCCTGGTCGGAGTGGCGGCGGCTGCGCGAGTCGGTCCACCTGCCCATCGCCGATCACGTTTCGCAACAAGCTTTGGTGCCGGTTTTCGAAGCGCGCGGTCTCGATCATGCGATCGTCGGCCACGCGAGCCATCTGCGGGTGCTTCAGATGTCGCATCTGGCTCATGAGCTGGGCATGAACGGCTGGTCGCAGACGGTCGCCTACGGGCCGGGTTCGGCCATGGGATTGCACGTCGCCGCCTGTATGCCCCATCTCACGAAGGCCTACGATCTGGTCGGTCCTTATTGCTGGATCGACACCTTGGTCAACGAGCCTTTTGTGCTCGAGGACGGCTCGTACGCCGTCCCGGACCGCCCTGGTCTCGGCTACACGCTCAACCACGACGCCGTCAAGAAATACCTCGTGCGGAAACAGGTTTTCGCATAGATGCCCGCATGGGCGCCTTGGCCGAGAGGCACGCTCGCAGTGAGCTGCCGAGGCTTGGACAGCGCCACATGGTCTGAGTGCCGTGAGGTGTTGGAACGTTCCACAGCATGATAGAAATCGTCCTCAACAGGCCGGGTGAATTCGGCGAACGCGAAACCGACGCGCCCAACTCTTCCGAAACGAATGCTCTGGTGAGCGTCCGCAGCATCGGCGTGTGCGGAACCGACCCGCACGCTTTCGCCGGCCGCCAGCCGTTTTTCAACTATCCGCGAGTGCTGGGGCATGAGCTGGGGGTGGAAGTGATCGAAGCCCCGCCGAACAGCCTTGGCATCAAGACGGGCGACCGTTGCGCCATCGAACCCTACGTCAACTGCGGCGCGTGCCGTGCCTGTGAGTTGAACCGGCCGAACTGCTGTCCCGACCTGAAAGTTCTCGGGGTTCATGTCGACGGCGGCATGCGCCCGCTGCTGAGCGTTCCCGTCAGGCTGCTTCATCGCTCCGAGAAACTGTCGCTGGATCAGCTTGCGCTCGTCGAAACGCTCGGTATCGGAGCCCACGCCGTTGTGCGAAGTAAGGTCAAAGCGGGAGAGACGGCGCTCATCGTGGGCGCGGGCCCGATCGGGCTTAGCGTGATTCAGTTCGCGCAGCTTGCCGGACCCGAGTTGCGGGTGCTCGAACTCAGCGAGTCTCGCAGGGAGTTCGTGCGCGGCCTGGGAGTCGAGGTGATCTCCGAATTCGACGGGCGGTTGTCGGAAGTGGTCTTCGACGCGACCGGGAATCCCAGAGCGATGGAAGCGGCTTTCGATTACGTGTCGCCCGGCGGAAGGCTTGTCATGGTCGGCCTGGTGCAGGGACGTATCTCGTTCGATGATCCTCACTTTCACCGCATGGAAATCACGCTGCTCGCCAGCCGCAACAGTTGCCACGAGTTCCCGCGAATCATCCGGCTCATCGAAGATGGCGACATCGACACGACACCCTGGATCACGCACCGACTCGAACTCGCCGAGGTTCCACAGCGTTTTCAGGATCTGCCCGGCCGGGCCGGCCTCGTCAAGGCGATCGTCGACGTAAGGTAGCGGCAAGCTTGCATCGACACGGGAAGGATTCCCGGCATTGATTCCGAAAGGGTTGTGCCGGCTACTCGGGCAGAAGGCATGAGGCTTTCTTGACTTCGATTCCAACGCCACACATACTGTGACCTCCCCTGATGCATTGGCTTGACTGGACCGTCGTTGCTTTCTACGTCGGCGCGCTGATATTGATCACCGTCAAGGCTCGCCGGACGCGGCTGCTCGAAGACTTCACCGTAGCTTCCCGCGATCTGCCGGGCGCGATGGTCTTCGCGACGATGAGCGCGACCTATATTGGACCCGCGTTTACGTTGGGGATCGCCGCCGGCGGGACCGAGAAGGGCTATGCCTGGTATCTGATCGGGCTGATGGTGCCGCTGCAGACGGTTCTTGTGGGCAAGTGGGTGGCGCCGCGGATGAGGGAGTATTCACAGTGCCATAGCGTCGGTCACGTGATGGGGGAGATCTACGGCACGCCCGTTCGTTGGGTGACCGGCGTGTTGTCGTTTCTGTTCAACTCGTTTGTCGTAGGACTGATCGCGCGGGCTTTCGGCGAGGTCGTATCGACCTTCACGGGCATACCCGCCGAGACGGTGATCATTGTCGGGACGCTGCCCGTTATCTTCTACGCGGCGTGGGGCGGGGTGAAGACGGTGATACTCACCGACGCGATCCAGTTCGTCGCTCTGGCTGTCGCGGTTCCGACGGTTGTATATTTCTCGGGCTACCTGTTCGACTTCGGATCGCTGGCCGGCAAGGTATCGGAGCTTCACTTCACCTGGCACGGGGGCTATCCTCCGACGGAGCTGGCGGGGTTGGTGATTGCTTTTTTCTTCGGTGAGATCCTACTGCCGCCTTATTGCGCACGGGCTTTGGCGGCGCGCGACCCGGGTCAGGCGGGACGCGGCTTCATGGCGGCGGGCTTGTTCGGTTTCCCATGGATGTTCGTGGTCGTGACGATCGGGATCATCGGCGGTGCGTCGTTTCCCGGCATGACGGGCGATACGGTTTTTCTCAAGACCATGGAGATGTACCTGCCCGTGGGTATGCTCGGGCTGGTGCTCGCCGCCATCTTCGGCATCATCATGAGCTCGCAGGATAGTTGCCTGCACAGCGCGTCGGTGGCGTTCTCGATCGACATCTATCAGACGATCCGGCCGGAGGCGAGCGACAAGACCCTGCTCGCATACAGCCGCTACGCGGTGGTCGTGATCGGCGTGATCGCGGTGATCTTCGCTCTGCTGGTACCGGGTCTTGTGCAGGCTCTTTTGATCGTATATACGTTGTGGGCGCCGACGGTGGTCGCGCCATTGGTCATCGGGCTGCTCTGGAAGGGGGTCCCCAAGGCGTGCGGCATGGCCAGTATCGTTGCCGGAGCCGCCACCGCCGCGATTTGGGAGTGGAGTCTGGGGAATCCATACGGCGTGCCGTCGCTCGTTGCGGGCCTCGTCGCAAACCAGTTGGCGTTTTGGGTGGTAGCCTACCGGTATCGCCGGTGGAGGTTGGGCTGATGTCGGGAGCAGCGATCGTGTTGTCGTGCTTGATCTGCATAGCGGCGGGCCTCTACGTCGGAGTGATGATGGTTCGCGAGTTTCCGCGCTTGCGGAACAGGCTGTAGCCTGCACGTGGCGAGCCTGAAGCCGCGGCAGCCGTCATCGCGTAAGAACTCCTGCCGATCCGCCTCCCGACTCGCTAGACTGGATACGATTCACTTTAGCTCCAAGGAGCGCATTCCCATGAATCCAAAAGACTTTTCTCGCCGTCATCTCATTGGGGCCGCCGGGGCCGCTGCCGGACTCGCAGCGCTTCCCGCGTGTGCCGTCGGCAAGAGCGACCGTTTGAAAATCACCAAGATCGACATGTTCCGCGTCGCCGTGCCGATGCAGGACGACATTATCTATAGCCCCGAGTATGTCGAGACGCCGCTGTTTTCCATGGTTCCGAAATGGATCCTGAAGATCCACACGGATGCCGGCATTATTGGTATCGGTGAGAGCAACCGGGGCGCCGACGGAGCGAAGATTCGCAAGACGGCCGACGCCTTTCTCGGCAAGAATGTCTTTGACTTCAACCTCACCGATCTTGCTCTGCCGGACCGCCACGCCTACGACGCCTTCGAGGTCGCTCTCTACGATATCGTCGGCAAGGCAGTCGGCTGGCCCGTGTATCGGCTGCTTGGCGGTCTCGCGCAGCGGAAAGTGCTGGTCGGCTACTGGTGCGGCCGAAAGAACGCGACGGACATGCGCCGTGTCTCCCAACGCGCCAAGACAGGGAAATTCACATCGATCAAGATCAAATGCAAACTGAGCGATCCGGTGGTGGAGGTCATTGAAGCCATTGCCGATGAGGCCCCCGGCATCAAAGCCATTGTCGATCCCAACCAGCGGTTCTATACGTATGAGCAATGTCTGCCTCTCGCAAAGGAGTTGGACAAAATCGGCAACATGATGGTCCTGGAGGATCCTTTCCCGAAGGAAGATCATGAGGGTTATCGCAAGCTGAAGGACCAGGTCAGCTACATGGTTTGCCATCATCAAAGCAACCCGCTGGAGATGATCAAGGCCTATTCAGCGGGCGCCGTCGACATGTTCAATACGTCTCCGGCCAGCATGCCGCGGTTCGTCGCCAACTGCTACATCGCGAAAGCCATGGGATATGAGGTTTGGCACGGCTCTTCGCACGACATGGGCATACGTGATGCCTCGTACCTGCATGCATGTGCGGCGGCGAGCAATTGCACCTACCCGAGCGACATCCTCAGCTATCAGCGTGTGGATGATCTGATCGTCGACCCGATCGAGATCAAAGACAGCTTCGCCATCGTTTCCGACAAGCCCGGGTTGGGTGTCGAGTTGGATGAAGACGCCGTAAAGAAGTACGCCGTGGAGGGTTAGCTTTCTTCGCGGACGCCCCGAGCTGCGTCAGGCCAGCAGCTTCTCGGCCACGTTGCCGGCCACGTCGGTCAGGCGGAAGTCGCGGCCTCCGTGGAAGTAGGTGAGTTTCTTGTGGTCGAGGCCAAGGATGTGGAGGACGGTGGCGTGCAGGTCATGGATGTGCATGCGGTCTTCGACGGCGTGGTATCCAAACTCATCCGTGGCGCCGTAGATGAAGCCGTGCTTGACGCCAGCGCCGGCCATCCATGAGGTGTAGCCGTAGGGGTTGTGGTCGCGGCCGTCCCCGGATTGCGCGACAGGAGTGCGGCCGAACTCTCCGCTGCAGATGACCAGCGTGTCGTCGAGAAGACCGCGCGCCTTCATGTCCGTGAGCAAGGCCGATATCGGCTGATCGACCTGCTTCGCCCGTCCCACGTGGTTCGGAACCAACCTCGAATGAGCATCCCAGCCAACCGGATTTCCCACGCGGTAGGTATGCGACACCTGTACGAAGCGCACGCCGCGCTCCGACAGTCTCCGAGCGACCAGGCACTGCCAGCCTAAATCACGCGTTTCTTCCTGGTCGAGTCCGTAGAGTTTGCGGGTGATTTCCGACTCCTTGGCAATGTCGAAGGCCTCGGGGGCTTCCGTTTGCATGCGCGCCGCCAACTCGAACGCCTGAATGCGCCCTTCGAGTTGCGGATCGAAGTTTGCCTGTTCCGCGCTGCGGCGATTCATTTTCTGCAGCATGTCGAGCTCGAATCGCTGCAGTTCCGGCGACAGGCCTTTGCGCTCCAGATACTGGATGGGTTCCTTCAGGTCGTCCGGTCCGAGGGCGGCATAGCCGATGGCCGTTCCTTCGTAGGCGGCGGGTAGAAATCCGGCGGAATAATTCTTGGAGCCACCGTGGAACAGAGTCGGCTTGAGCGTGATGAATCCCGGCAGGTTCTGATTCTCCGTGCCGAGCCCGTACACCACCCACGAACCCCAACTCGGCCGCGTGAACGTGTTCGTCCCGGTATGGAGCTGCATCAACGCCCCACCGTGCGCTACGCTGTCACCGACCATCGAGCGGATGATGCACATGTCGTCAACGTGCCGCGCCAGTTTCGGGAACAGTTCGCTGAGCGGAATGCCGCTCTCGCCGTGTCGTTTGAATTGAAAAGGCGATTTCAGCAACCCGCCCACCTGTTCTTCGGCAAACGTGAGGGGGCGCTCGAACGGCAGCGGCTTGCCGTGATCGCGTTCGAGCCGGGGCTTGGGATCATAGATGTCGAGGTGCGATGGGCCGCCGTGCATGAAAATGAAGATCGCCCTCTTGGCCCGCGCCTGAAGATGAGGCTGCTTCGGCGCAAGAGGGTTGCGCGATTCTTCAGCAGCCAGCAGCCCACGCAAGCCGAGCAACCCGAATCCGCAGGTGGACCAGCGCAGGAGCATCCGTCGCGATAGCGGTGATTTCCTGAACGCACTCATTGGATGTAGATGAAATCGTTCGAAGCCAGCAGCACCCGGCAGTAGCTCTGCCAGGCGGCGAGAGTCGATGCGTTGTAGTGGTAGGCGGGGTAGTCCGGTGATCGATGCGGGCCTTCCATGCGCTTACTCGTCACTTCTGTGAGGTCTTTGTCCAGAGACTGTTTTCGAAAGGCGCTGATGTAGTCGATCGCTTCCTCGATTTCGGCTGCTGTCGGTTCCTTGGCCAGCGTCATAAGCCAAGCCTGACGTACGCGTTGCTCGTCGGGCGTTCGTCGTTCGGCGAGCACTCGCCGCGCAAAGCCCTCGGTGACACGGGAAACGAACTCGCTGTTCATCATGAACAAGGCCTGCGGCGCGACGTTCGTACTCGACCGTGCGCCGGTGCTCGTCGCGGCGTCGGCAAAATCAAACAGTGTCAGGAGCTTCGGGATGTTCGCCCGCCGCAATGGTAGATAGAGCGTCCGCCGGTAGCTCTTCGAGGCGTCGAAGTGCGGAAGTTGATTGGTTGTCGTCATCCCCTGGCCTTCGCCCGATTGCAGGGTGCCGCCCATCCCGAAGTCGATCGTGCCTTCGATCGCCAATAGTGAGTCGCGGATTTCTTCCACATCCATCCGACGACGGTTGAAGTGCGACCAGAGCCGATTGTCGGGATCCGTTTCGCGGGCTTGTGATGCTGTCTCGGTGCTCATGCGATAGGCGTTCGAGAAGACGATCAAGCGATGCATCGCCTTGAACGACCATCCGCTATTTACGAACTCTGATGAGAGGTAGTCGAGCAGCTCGGGGTGGGTGGGAGGGGCGCCCAACCTGCCGAAGTTGTTGGGTGTTCGCACGAGGCCTTCGCCGAAGTGCCATTGCCAGATGCGGTTGGCGATGACGCGCACTGTGAGAGGATTTTCGGGGCTCGAAAGCCAGCGGGCCAATTCCATACGCCCGCTGATGCCCGTGATCTCAGGTTGCTTTCCATGCGTCAGCACGGCCGGAAAGGCCTTGGGCACGGCTGCTCCCGTCACGTGCACATTGCCGCCGACGAAAATGCGCTGCTGAAATGGGTCTTCCTCGGCGACGGCGTTGGCCATGGGGGGCTTTGGCGGAAGAGTTCGCTTCAGTTCCCGAAGATCGGCTTCGAGCTGCGTGAGCCGTTCGAAAGCATCCCTGGAGAAGACCTTCTTTCTCTGTTCGCGGCTGACGCCCAGGGGGCCATTGCTGGTCGTCGTTTCCGTAAAGAAGCGGTTTTCGCCTCCGAAGAACCTGGGTCTCTCGGGAGGCTCCTCGCCCTTGGCAAGAGCCTTGTCAAACTCGACGCGCCATGCCGCCAAATCGGCATAGCGCTTTGAAGCGGTCTTTTCGAACTCCGCTCGATAGTGCTCCGCGACTGCCGGTAACTCTGTTGCGCCAGCTTCGAGCAACCGATTCAGATGCGGCCGAACCTCGTCGGTCGGCTTCAGGTACTCGATCCATTTGCGAAGCCGAACCGCATCCAACTCATGTTTGGATGCGACTCGTATCAGAGCCTCATCTCGATCAGGCTCCGCAGCCGTTTCCGCCGAAGCCGCTGTGGCGGGAACCGGCGCTGGGGGCGCGTCCTTGACTTCCCGAGCTGCTATCAGATATTTCCGTACTCCCGGCAGCACTCTCATCACGTAGGCCGCCGACTGTTCTTCGACGATGTTCTTGATCTGCTGATCCCTCAGCTTGATCTTTTTCTGATGAGAGAAGTACTGCACCGACTCGGCTTCCGGAACCAGAGGCATGAAGTATAGCTCCGAGACATGCGCCCTCCAGTCTTCCACCTGCCTGGTGCTTCTGAAAATCGATGCCATCGAGTAGTAGTCGCGCTGCCGGATTGGGTCGAACTTGTGATCGTGGCAACGTGCGCATTGCAGCGTCAGCCCCAGTACGGCCTTGCCGACGACCTCGATCTGCTCATCGATCATGTCGTAGAGCATCTTCTTCTTGTCCTGCTCGGCAATCAGCTTCGGTCCCAGCGCCAGGAAGCCCGTGGCGATGATGCCGCGCGCATTCACTGTGCCCGCTTCCTCGGCCGGGAACAGATCGCCGGCGATTTGCTCTTGCAGGAAACGATCGAAGGGAATGTCGTCGTTGAAGGCGTCCACAACGTAGTCGCGGTATTTCCAGGCGAAAGGGTACTTGTGGTCTTCATCAACACCGGTCGAATCGGCGTAGCGCGCGACATCGAGCCAATGGCGGCCCCAGCGCTCGCCGTATCGCGAGGAATCGAGCAACCGCTCCACAACAGTCTCGTAGGCTTCGGCTGAATCGTCCGCCAGATAGTCTTTGATTTCGCGCTCGGTTGGCGGAAGCCCGGTCAGGTCATACGTCACGCGCCGCAGCAGCGTCAGCTTGTCAGCCGCCGGGGCAGGCTCGAAATTCTCGTTTTCCAGCCGCGCCAGGATGAAGTTGTCGATCGGCGTGCTCACCCAGTCAGCGCTCCGAACCGCAGGAGGATCCTGCCGCAGCACCGGCTGGAAGGACCACCACGACTTTTCTTCTTCCGTGAATGCGCCGCCCGCCGTGTCTGTTCGCCGTGCGGTCCTCAGCCCGGGCCAGGGCGCCCCCATGCGGACCCACTCGGTCAAGTCCGCGATCTCTGTAGCGGACAGCTTGCCCGTTGGAGGCATCTTGATCTTCGACTCATAGCGGACCGCTCGAATCAACTCACTCGTCCCGGCATCACCGGGAACGATCACCGGCCCGCCACTGCCCTCGCGATCCAAGCCCTCTCGCCGCGTCAGATCCAGCCCGCCCAGCTTCTGCTTGGCGTCATGACACGATTGGCATTGGGCGGCGAACAGCGGTCGGATCTTCGTTTCGAAGAACTCTTCCGGCTCGCTCCCGGCAAGCAACCCGGCCGATGGCCCCAAGACAAGCCCGGCCAGCAGGACCGCCGTCCCTGGCGTCCCGAGTTTCCTCTCTCGACGCATATGGACTAGATTACTGGAATTCGTCCCCAAATTCGAGCCTGCATGTTATCCCACGTGGGAGATATTCACGCTGGCCCTCATCCAGAACGACGGCCGGGAGCAACAGACTTGCCGGCAGCGTCTGTTCCCTGATCACTTTACAATAGGCGCTATGCGAGAACCCTTTGTTGAACGTCTTCGGAACGAGTCTGACCTGATCGGCGGCTGGTGCTCGTTTTCCAGCTATGCCTCTGCCGAGGTGATGACCCAACTGGGACTGGATTTTCTGATCCTTGACTTGCAGCATTCCGAGATTACCCAGTCGAACTTTCCGTCGCTGCTGGGCGCCTTCGCCGACTCTCCGGTGACGCCCGTTGTCCGCGCCGCGCAGAACGATTATCACAACATCAACTGGCTCTTCGATCAGGGCGTCGACGCGGTTCTCGTGCCGATGGTGAACACCGTCGCCGAGGCCCGCCGGGCCGTTGACGCCGCCAAGTTTCCACCGAAGGGCAGGCGTAGCTTCGGTCCGTTTCGGGCTGCCCGCTATGGCTTTGCGGCGAAGGAGTACATGGCCGATGCCGATCGCAGGGCGACCCTGATCATCCAAGTTGAGAGCTATACCGGCGTCGAGCAGATCGACGAAATGCTCACCGTCCCTGGAGTGGATGCCGTGTTCATCGGTCCGAACGACCTTGCGTTCTCGATGTTGGAACCCGGTCAGTCGATCACCGGCCCGTCAAGCTCAGCCGCAGGCGGAGCGGATTCGTACACGACCTTCGCCCGTACACCGGAAGTTCTTGCCTCGTGTGACCGCATCCTGGAAGCTGCGAAAGTGCACGGCATGCCCTTCGGTATGACATCGGGGTCGATCGAGGAAGTGCGAGAATGGCATGCCAAGGGCGCAAAGTTCATGACGCTCGGCAGCGACTTTCTGTTCATGAGAGCGGGCGCCGAACAGATGCTGCGCTGACGCTCCAGCTAAACGCGGTCATAGTCGCCCTGCCAATCCTTCACCATCTTCTTGATAGCGGTTCGGTCTTCGATATTCTCGGTGACGACCCTGCGTGCCAGATCCGGCATCTCGGCGTCGGAAGCGAAACGCAGCCCGATCAGTTGTGGGATTGTCAGCGTCGGAATCGCCGCTTGCAAGTCCGCCGGTAGAATCTTCTCCAATCGAATACGCATCTCCAGACGGATGATGCGGTCTTGCAGCTTCGTGGAATAGATGCGGGCCAATACCAGACCGAAGATCGCGCTGCCGCCGACCAGCACGGTCCCGGCTCCAATGAGGTAGATGCCCGCGGTGGACTTCACCATGAAGAGTCCCGTGACGGCACAAATGATGCCAACCAAGGTCGAGAGGGTCACCTTGATCAATCCCTTCGGGATCATTGCGTGGTTATCGAAGTTCTGCGGTATTGTCGTTGCCATGTTGCCCCTTTCCCCTATCGGGCTGTGCTTGGGTGACGGTCAGCCTGTATTGTGCCGAGACGCGCCTCGATGTGCTCGACGTAAGCTTCTCTCTGCTCGCGCTCAGTCCGCTCGGCCGAAGAACATCAGGTGCTGCCAGGGAAGTTCATCGAACTCGTGAACGAGTGTGAACCCGTTCGCACGGTACTCCTTGAGAATCTGCTTCTTGCTCATCTTGTGCAGCAGTTTGATGGGCACGGAGGGATCCTCCATGCGGTACTCGGCCAGGGCGATCCGCCCTGTGGGCTTGAGGCTTGCTCGCATGGCCGCCAGCATTCGCTTGGGGTAGGAGAACTCGTGATAGACGTCGACCAGGAGGACAACATCGACCGCTCCCGCCGGCAGCTTGGGATCAGCCGGAGCGCCGAGAATCGGCTCGATGTTTTCAATGCCCGCTTCGGATGCCCGCTCATCAAGCAGTGCAAGCATCTCGGGTTGGATGTCGACGGCCAGAACTCGTCCGGTGGGGCCGATAAGTTCGGCGAGCGGCAACGAGTAGAAGCCGTTGCCGCAGCCGATGTCCGCGATCGTTTGTCCTTCTTTCACTTGCAGCGCCTCGATGAGCAGCTTGGTGTTCTCTTCGCGGTCTCGCTCCGGGCGGATGAGCCAGGGGGCGCCGTGGAAGCTCATGGTCTGAGCGATGCGGCGCCCCTTGTATTCGCTGCGTGGAGCAGGCGGACCTTCTTCGCCGCTGGCTGCGGCCGGACGCCCCGGAACAAGTAGTGCTGAAGCAACAGCGGCAAGCAGTGCGGTCAGGCAGATCGTGGGGATGCGATGGGTCTTCATCATGTTCAAGGACGAGATGGTTATGTTGACTTGTTCCTTTCAGTTCTCCAGCTCGAAAACTCGATCCGCCGCTTTGGTCGCCTGTGCGACCGCTTCCACCTCGTGCACGCGGACGATGTGCGCCCCACCGTAGATTGCGATCGTCGACAGAGCCGCCGCGGCCAGGGTCCATTCCGCATCGCTGGCGCGCACGGTTTCGGTCATGAACCGTTTACGGGAAGGACTCACCAGTATGGGCTGCTGAAGCTGCCCCAGACGATCCAATTGCGTCAGGACGCGATAGTTTTCAAGACCCCGTTTGCCGAGCTCCAGGCCGGGATCGATGACGATGCGCCGCCTGTCGATGCCGGCCCGCCGCGCTCGCGCCAGGCTCGATACCAGGTCGCGACCGATCGTCGCCACCAGATCCGGCAAGGCCGGCAACCGTTTCCAGGTGTCGGGCGTGCCGCGCAGATGGGTCAGAATCAGCCCCACGTCGGATTGATTGATCACTCCTGCCAGCTTGGCGTCGAATGCCAGGCCGCTGACATCATTGATGATCTGCACGCCGAGCTCAACGGCCCGCTCGGCCGTAGCGGCGTTGTAGGTATTGATGGAAACCGGTGTGTCAAGGTTGTGCCGCAGCTTCCGCAAGACCGGCACGAGCTTCCGGAGTTCCTCATCGGAGCTCAGAGGCCGTGAGCCGATGTAGATCGGACCGGCATGCAACTCGATCAGGTCTGCGCCCTGGCGTTCGAGTTCGCGGGCTTTGTCAAGCACCAGTCCGGGCTCGATGCGCTTTCCTTCGCCCTCGTTCTCCAGGCTGACTACGCCCATGATGAGGGTTCGCGAGCCTAACGTGAAGCTGCGGTCCCGAATCCGCCAATCGTAGCGCTGCCGTTGGACAATCACGTGGAGAATTCCATTTTCCGGGTCGTGTAGCGGTCCAGCTTGGCGCGGTCGACGCGGTAACCCATGCCCGGGCCTTCGGGTATGTGGATGCGGCCGTCGCCACCGAGCGTGATCAACGGGTCGACAAGATCGTCTTCGTACCAGCGCTCGGAGGCTTCGACATCCGTGGGGTAGTTGAAGCCCGTCAGCGTGGCCAAATGCAAGCCCTGAGCCGAAGCAACCCCCAATTCGGGCATTGTGCCGAGCCAGGTGCCCAGTCCGGCTTGCCGCGCCCGGTTGTGCATGCGGAGAGCGTTCGTCAGGCCGCCGACACGCTGGATCTTGATGTTGATGATCTTCGCCGACCCCAGTCCGATCATCGTCTCCAGCGCCTCCATGCTTTCCGCCGACTCGTCGGCGCAAACCGGCGTCTTGACCTGACGCTGCAGTTCCGCCAGGTCCTCGAGGGCCGGTCCCGCCAGCGGCTGCTCGAACATCATCAGATCGAAGCGGTCTAGTTCCCGGAACACATCGGAGTCGGCCAGGGTGTATGCCGTATTCGCGTCAACCATCAGCGGGATAGCCCCGAATCGCTCGCGAATCGCCCGGACCGGCTCAAGATCCCATCCCGGCTGAATCTTGATCTTCGTTCGGCGATACCCCTGTGCGAGGTAGGTCTCGACTCGTGCCAACAGCTCGTCCAGCGTGTCGAAGAGACCGATCGCCACGCCGGACTCGACCGGCCTCGCCTGCGAGCCCAGCATCCGACACAACGGCTGCCCCGTCTCCGCAGCGGCGAGATCCCACGATGCGCCCTCCAAGGCGGCGCGAGCGAAAGCCTCGCCGGGAACGGCATCCAGCGCCGGTCCCACCTCCGCAGGATGACCGAAGCTGGATTCCAGCCACAGGGGAATGAGTTTCTCCTTCAGCCGTGTCCAACTCGACACCGCCGTCTCCGCGGAGTAAGCGCCTCCGGGCAACGGCCCTGCCTCGCCGAACCCCGTGAGTCCTCCCCGACGAATCTCGACGATGACGCTGTCGGTGGCGGCGGCTACGCCGTTCGAGATGCGGAAGGGTTCCCGGAAAGGAATGGACACCCGTCTGAGAATGATTGTTGTCTGCATGTTTTAACCGTATTCGAATCCCGCGGCCGCGAAAACCTGTTGCACATTCCCGGAGGGGCATTCTGCACTTGTGCGCAACATTCGCCACAATTTGCGACGGGGCCCGAACCCGAACGAACGGGCCAGCGCCGCGGCCTCTTCATTGTCCGGGAGCAGATCCCAGAACAGAGGAGCACCTGCGTGCCGCTCCAGGACGTGCGCGATGAGCCGTCGGGCGTCAGCCGCGTGCTCCGCGGCGCAGGGGCCGATGAAATGCGCGTTCGAGCCGGGTCGGCCCATCACGTACCCTCCCGGCAAGCGTACGGCGTCGTGTGGAAAGGCTTCGAGCAGCCGCCGTAACAAGCGGCTCCTGTCGGCGCCGAACGCCGCTCGATCCGGTTCCGCAATTGCCGCGATATCGACAAGCCGTTCCGTTCCGGTCCCCGGCTCTTCGGCATTGTGTGCATCGGAGATGCCCGCCCAGCGTTCAATCACGGCCTCGTCGACGAAGCCCAACTGCTCGTAAAGAGGTTTGCCCATGTCGGTAGCATCGAGCTTCACGCACCGCACGCCGCGTTCGTCGAGGTATCGCAGCGCGTGTCGCATCAATCGCCGTGCAATCCCTTGGCCACGATACTCGGGCAGCACGAGCACCATGCCGATCCACGCCAGGTCCTGTCCGTAAAGGACGGCTGTCGTCGAGCCCGCCACGACGCCGTCCGCCTCGTACACCCAGCAGCCTTGCGGCTCGATCGCCAACAGGTTTGCCAAGTCGCGCGGCGTCTGGTTCCAGCCGGCCGCTTCCTTCAGGCGCATTCCCGCCGGTATGTCTTGCGCAGTCATCAGGCGTATCATGACCGAATCAACTTCTTCTGGTACCAGCAGAACGCGCCAATCGCCGCGCCGCCGATGACGGCGGTCATGATCATCGCTCCGTAGTCACGGTCGTAAAGCTGCGAACCCATCAGCGTGCTGAACAGCAGCGCCGGCATGCGCGCCAATCCGGAGATCACGACAAACTCACCCACCTTCAGTTGAGTCAGCCCCGCGGCGTACGACATCGCGTCCTTGGGCAGACCGGGGAGCAGGAACAGGACGAACAGAGCGGATTTCCCCTTGTTCGATCCGAACAGCTTGTCGATCCGCTCCAGCCGTCTTTGTCCCAACACCTTTTCCATCACCGGGCGTCCGACCAGCCGCGCGAACGAGTAGTTGCATGCCGACCCCAGCATGATCCCCACGACCGCGTACAGAAAGCCCTTCCAGGCTCCGAAAACATAGCCGGCCGCGATCTGCGTGATTTCGCCGGGTATGGCGAAGATGACAACCTGTACGAACTGAATTCCGATGCAGACCAGCGGTCCCCACGAACCCTCGCCGCGCATCGTCATGACCAGTTGGTCGTAGTCGCTGAGGCGCCCGATCAGCCCCAGCTCCCAACTGGCGAAGACAAAACAGACGAACAGCGCCGAGACGATGACGGCGAGAACGACGTTGTTGCGCAAGACGGTTCCGTGTCGCGGCGATCCTGTATTTTAGCCTGCATGTCTCACCACGTGGCGAGACGAAGTGCGTGAGAGGGACATCAGGACGAGGCGCGAGCCGCTTGGCGCGCGCAGGCGTACTTGAATAGTACGTTGAGCACGGCAAGCAAGCGCAACGAAGTCATGGCGGTCGTATCGCGTGCTGCGGCCGTCGGGTGGTGAGACATGCAGGTTAGCTTGACCGTTGCGGAAAAAAGCGGTTTCAGGCCGAATACTTTCGGCTTAAATCCCGGAGTTGCCCGAGGTACTTCGGCACGGCCGTCTCCACCGGTTCCTCCGCGGAGTACTCCAGCGAGATGTAGCCTTTGTAGCGGCTTGCGGCGAACATCTTCATGACGCGTTCCCAGTCGCACGGCTCGCGCCGGCCGTCTTCGAACCGGATCGACGTCTTGAACTGCGAGTTCACGGCGTAGGGCACGCACATCTCGATCTCGCGATAGGGATCGCGCTTGAAGTTGCCGGTGTCGAGATTGATCCCCACCCAGGGATTGTCGACCGCCTTGACCATCTGCACTACGCGCTCGGCATAGAGGGTGATGCCGCCGTGATTCTCAAGACCGAGGATGACGCCCTTCTTGCCGGCGTACTCGGCGGCGCGTTTGAGGCACTCGACGACCCAGCCCGCGGCCTGATCTTCCGTTGCCCCTTGGGGAACTCTGCCGCCGAACACCCGGATATGGCTCGCGCCAAGCTTGTTCGCAACATCGACCCAATAGCTGAGCCAGGCGACCTCGACCTCCTGCTGCCGCGCGTCGCCTTTGCACAGGTCGGAGCGGATCGCGATCGCCGGGATCTCGACCGCGGAAACGTAAGCCTTGCGCCGCAGTGAAACCAGGTATTCGTCAAGGCCGGTTTTCGGGAGCCAATAGACCGTGAGGTCGAGCCCGTCGATATCGTTCTCGACGGCCACGTCGACAAGGTCTGCATAGCTCATCGCGCCGGACGCCAGCTCCCTGCGGTACGAGTAGGCGCACAGCGCCGACTTGATGCGCGCCGGGCCTCCCATCGACTTCGGCGCGGCTCCGTCCGCTGCCGGCCCGAAGCCTCCGCAAGCCGCCGCGGGTACCATTTTCAGGAGCGCTCGTCGTTTCATGATCACCAATCTCCGTGCCGCTGCTCACCAATTGTCCGCATTATAGGCAAGTGGGCGCCGCGCGACCCGACCGGCTTGTGCAGGATCGGTCCTACGCCGTCTCCGCCTGCGCCACGCCGGCCAACTTCCGCATCTCGATCTCTCTCTCGCGGATGATGAACTTCTGCACCTTTCCCGTCACGGTCATCGGGAACTCGTCGACGAACCGGATGTATTCCGGGATCTTGAAGTGGGCGATGCGGCCGCGGCAATAATCGCGGATTTCTTCCTCCGTGGCGGTCTCGCCGGGAAGAACGCGCACCCAGGCCAGCACCCGTTCCCCGAGCCGCTCATCCGGCAGGCCGACAACGTACACATCCGCGACCTTGGGGTGCCGGTGCAGGAACTCTTCGATTTCCCGCGGATAGATGTTCTCGCCGCCGCGGATGATCATCTCCTTGAGCCGGCCCGTGATGCGGAAGTAGCCGTCTTCCCGCATCGTCGCCAAGTCGCCGGTATGCAGCCAACCTTCGGCATCGATGGCCCGGGCCGTCCCTTCCGGGTCCTGGTCGTAACCCTTCATGACGAGGTAGCCGCGGGTGCAGAGTTCTCCCTGCGCGCCCGCCTCGACCGTTTCGCCGGTCTCGCGGTCGATGATCTTCACCTCCGTCTCGGGCAGCACGCGTCCGACGGTCGAGACGCGCACCGCCAGGCTGTCGGTCGTCGATGATTGCGTGATCACCGGCGAAGCCTCCGTCTGCCCGTAGGCGATGGTCATCTCCGGGCAGTGCATGTCGCTCACGATGCGCTTCATCAGCTCGACCGGGCACGGCGCGCCCGCCATGATGCCCGTGCGCAGCGAACTCATGTCGTGCTCGGGAAACTGGGGATGCTCCAACTCCGCGATGAACATCGTCGGCACGCCGTAGATCGTCGTGCAGCGCTCCCGGTCGATCGTCTCGATGACGGCCGCCGGATGGAACACCGCCGAGGGCATCACCAGGGTCGCGCCAAAAACCATGCACGCCAGCGAACCCATCACGCACCCGAAGCAGTGATACATCGGCACGGCGAGGCACAGGCGATCCGCCGCGCTCCAATGCATCGAGCTTCCGACGAGGTAGGCGTTGTTCAGCAGGTTCCGGTGAGTGAGCATCACCCCCTTGGGGTTTCCCGTGGTCCCGGAAGTGTATTGAATGTTGACGACGTCCTTCGGGTCCGGTTCGGGCGGTGCGGGCCGTTCGCCGGCGGCGATCATGTCGTCCCACGAACCCGTTTCCAGAAGCACCGCGTGCGCGAGCGGCAACTCCGCGCCGGCCCGAGCCTGATCGAGGACGTCCCGGTAGTCCACGCGGTTGTCCTTTTCGTGGAGGAAGATCGCCTTCATGCGTGACCGATCGAGGATGTAGCGCAGGTCGTCCGCGCGGTAGTTGGGGTTGACGTTGACCAATACCGCCCCGATACGGGCCGTGGCCAGTTGGAGGTACACCCACTCCGCGCAGGAATAAGCCCACATCCCGACGCGGTCGCCCGGCCGGATGCCCAGCCCCCACAGGCCGGCGGCCGTGCGGGACACTTCTTCGGACAGTTCTCCGTAGCTGAGCCGCAGGTCCTGGTGCCGCGACAGCAGCGCTTCGTGGCCGGGGTCTCTCGCTGCCGTTTCACAAAAGACCTGATCGATGGTCTTCTCGATGAGCACGCAGTCCGGGCCCCGAACGTAGCTCTTCATGGCGTCGGCATTGTACAACAGCACCGGCTGGAAGCGATGTCCTTGACGGACCGGGGGATTGAAGGTACGTTCCGGCTGGTTTTTTCTCCGCCCGCGTACGGATCATACAAGCGGGAATCATCCGAAGCGGTGTCAACGCCGCTTCATCAGGAGGATGTTTCAGGTCAGACGGGGTTCTCGACCGGCTCTTCCACGGCCGCCGGCGTCGGCACGGAAAGCAGGCCGATCGACTGCAGATGCTCCAGCAGTTCGGGCGCTTCCTCGGTTCGCAGGAAGAAGCCGTACTTCAACATGTCCTTCGCTTCTTTCTGGCTGCGGGCGTACTCCAGGCTGAGACGAGCGCACATCCGTCCGGAGGACATGTGCACGCCGATGTACCAGCCCTCTTCGCCGTGAAACAAGCCGAGCCGCAGCGACAGCCCCTGGTATTCGAAGCGTCCTTCCTGCCCGCGTGCCTGAATCAGCGGGTAGCCGGACTCTCGATAGCCTGTCATCGGATCCTGGGAGCTTTCGGACCCCTCAACGGGAAAGACCCGGCCGCAAAGAGGCGGAGGGCGGACACCACTCCGGAAGAAGGGGGATTCTCTCGCTGTTGTGGTTCTCTCCGCCCCATCTCGGCGCCTCAGTATAGCGTAACGCGGTGGCGCGCTACGACGTTTGCGCCCTTGGCCAGTGCGCAAAAAGTGGGTTGACGGGGGCGCGCTAACAACACACCCTCGTCGCGAACGGGCCAGCACGACCAGATTCACAGGCCAAGCAGCGATGACTCCCCCGGTCCTGTCTTCCCTTCTACCGATCATGAGTTTTTTCTATAGCAAGCAAAGATTGCGCCTATCGTGCTCTGTGCCGATCCCGAAGAGGTGGATCGACTTCCGATGGAGTGTGAAGTCATTGAGAGACGGTGTCGTTCAAACTGTATGGATCGAGGGCGAGGAGCCCGCTATACTGGTTTCTGACTTAGAAGATCGTGATTTTTGCAGGGGAGGGAACCTGATGTTCGGACGCCGAGCGCAAACGGACGATCTCCGCGAGCTGCCCGCCTACACGATCTCGGAAGCGGCGCATTACCTCACCGTGCCGGCGGCGACCGTCCGGTACTGGTCGGTGGGCCAGGGCGACTACGAGCCACTTATCGTGGCGTCCCAGCTCTCCCCGACGCTGCTTTCATTCCTTGATCTCACAGAACTGCATGTTCTCGCCGCCATCCGGCGCAAGCATGTCGTATCGATGCCAAAGGTCCGAAAGGCCATCGAGTGCCTGGTGGAGAATGTTCTGGATGCGCCGGATCGGCGGCATCCGTTGATCAGTTGCAAGCTGGAAACTGACGGCCTCGATCTGTTCATTGAGCAATACGGGCAACTGATCAATATCAGTCAAGGGGGCCAGATGGCCATACGGGAAATCATCAGCGCCGCTTTGCGCCGGATCGAGCGTGACCCCCAAGGCGTCCCCGTCAAGTTCTATCCGTTTACCCGAACCGTCATGGAAGACGCGCCGGCGATGGTCGTCATCGACCCGAAGCTATCCGCCGGTCGACCTGTCATCGCCGGTACCGGGCTCGCCACCCAGGTTATTGCCGAGCGCTGCAAAGCTGGTGAGTCGGTCAGCCAGTTAGCCCAAGACTATGAGCGCGAAGCAGCGGAAATCGAAGAAGCGATCCGATGCGAACTCAGACTGGCAGCGTGAAGAGCCCATCCTTTTCCTGGATCGCAACCTTGGAAAGCACATCATCGCAGACAGGCTTCGTTCGGCCGGGATGAAGGTCGAGGTGCACGACGAGCACCTTCCGCCGGACGCGCCGGACGAAGATTGGATTGCGCTGGTTGGACGGATGGGTTGGGTTGCGCTCACGAAAGACAAGAACATCCGTTACCGTACTGCTGAACTCGAATCCATCATGAGGAATGCAGCACGGGTCATCGTGATTCGGGCAAGAAACGCGACGGGGTCGGATATCGCCGAGTTATTGGTGAAAGGAAGACACCGGATTGCCCGCTTCGCAGCAAGGACGCCTGCTCCATTCGTGGCGGCCATTGACCGTAGCGGCATTGTGCGGGCGTACCCGAACATTCAAGTCTCGGTCCGCGAGCCGGCGCCCGTCAATCCCGGCGCCGGCGGAAATGCCGGTATCGAATCATGACTGCGCAACACGTCCCGGAAAGACCGTGCTATCCGCTATGCTAGGCCCGGTATCCGAAGGAATTGCCCGGAGGCGTAGCCGGCTATTCGATTACGGTAGTCGAGCTTCCCGGGCGGTTTTCGGGTCCAGGGAGAGGAAACATGCTCAGGGGCGTTACGGTCGGCTGCGGTTACTTCAGCCGGATTCAGATGGCGAGTTGGAAGCGGGTCGAAGGAGCGGAGATCGTCGCGGCGTGCGATGTCGATGCCGAGCGGCTGCGATCATTCACCGCCGACTTCGACTTGAAGGGATACGGCGATGCCGGCGAGATGCTGGACGCCGAGCAGCCGGATTTCCTCGATATCGCCACGCGTCCCGCCGGGCATCTGCCGCTGGTCCGGAAAGCCGCCCAGCGGGGCATTGCGGCGCTGTGCCAGAAACCGATGGCCGACACCTGGGAGGAAGCGGTCCGCATCGCCAAGACGGCGCGGCGAACCGGCATTCGCCTCATGCTCAACGAAAACTGGCGCTGGCAGGCCTGGTACCGCCACATCAAGTCGCTCTTGGACGAGAACCGCATCGGCCGGCCGTTCTACTACCACGTCGCGACGCGGGAACGCGACGGCGTCGGCGGCAAGCCCTTCGCGAAGCAGCCCTATTTCAAGGACATGGCGCGGTTCTTCGTCATCGAGGCGATCGTCCATCACATCGACACGATGCGCTTCCTGTTCGGCGATATCGACGAAGTCTTTTGCAAGACCGCCACGCTCAACCCCGTCGTCCGCGCCGAGGACTTCGCCGTGATGATGCTGCGGCACAGCGGCGGATTGTGCGGCCTGATCGACGGCAACCGCGTCAGCGAGCCCGATGAGCCGGGGCCGGCGATGGAGACCGTCCGCATCGAGGGACTCGAGAACAAGATCCGCCTGCGCCACAGCGGCGACGTTCTGCTGGGAGAGGAACGGACTTTCTCCGCCGAGGGGATGCCGGGCTACCGCGGCGACAGTTGCCGGGCCACCCAGCAGCATTTCGTGGATTGCCTGACCAGCGGCCGGGAATTCGCCACCGAAGCGACCGATTATCTGCGCAAGACGGTTGCCGTGGTCGAAGCGTGCTACCTCTCAGCCGCCGAGCACCGCCCGGTTCGGATCAGCGAGGTCGCCGCGATGGCGGGAACGGTGTGACGGGCCCGTAACGCTTGGTTCCGTGCCGCCGAAGTCAGCGTGCCGGCCTTGTCGCCGGCTAGGCTCCCTACTTCGACTGGTACGTCTTCGCGAAACCGTTGCGGCTGTTGACGACGGTGAAGCGGCCGTCTTTGCGGACCTTGGCTGCGATCCAGTGGCCCTGGCAATCCTCGGTTTCTCCGAAGTTCGCGATCATCTTGCGGTCGACGCTCTCCGCATCCGTGGCTTCGACATTGCGGTGGCCCTGCCAGAGGTCCACGAAGCCATCGACCTGCCGCAGGCTCTTCCAGACGTCCGGGCTGCCGCCCTTGCGCGGACCGTTGTTCATCACGGCCACGGTCGGCCGGACCGCCTTCACCAACTGCGGCGCGCCCGATGACATCAGCCCGTGGTGCGTTGTCTGGTAGAGGTCGACCACGCCGATCAGGTTCAACGGACACGCCAGCTCGTGCTCGAAGTTCCAGGTGAGGTCGCCGAGGTTCAGGAACTCGAACTCGCCCATCTTGACCACGAACCCGACGCTCTTGCCGTTCTCGGTCGTGTCTTCCTCCTTGAGTTGAGCGCCCTCGCAGTGGGGGTTCCCGGCGCCGGTGCCGAGTGGTTCGGCGAGTCCTTTGCTGCGGGCGGCGACGAAGGTCAATGAGGCCCCGGTCAGCGGCAGCGTGTCACCCGGCTCGATCGTCAGACGCTTGCCTTCGGCGACCTCCAGGTAGTCGTCCCAGAGCGCTTTCCCGCGCGGCCGGTCCTGCTCGACGCTGTCGCCGTGGTCGACGAACGTTTCGATCTCGACGACCGCAGCCAGTTGGTTGAGCCCGCCGGAGTGGTCGCGATGGAAGTGCGACGTGATGAAGTAGTCGATCTTGTCCTTTTCGACTTCCTGGGTCAGCACGTGCCGGATACGCCTGGCGTCGCGGTTCTCGAAACCGGGCCAGCCGGCATCCATCAGGACCGTGTCGCCGCCGGGCGTCACGATCAACGTCGCCGCGCCGCCCTCGACGTCGATCCAGTAGATATCGAGGGTGTCGGCCGCCGCGGCCGGAAGCAGGGAAGCGAGCAGAAGAACGAAGATGCGCGTCATGGTTCGAAAGCCTTTCGGCCCCAGTATAGCCCCGCGGCCCTGTAACCAACGGCGCATCCCCGATCAAACGGCTAGAATCGAGGTCGCATGTCGGAGACTGGCATCTTTCTACAGGTCCTTGCCGCAGCGCCGGCCTTGTCCGCCCTCGTTCTGGGAGCCGACCGTCCCGCCGGCCGGGCCGGCGTAGGCCGCTCCGCCGTGCTGGCGCGGAACGGAATGGTGGCCGCCAGCCAACCGCTGCCCGCTCAGGCCGGGCTCCGCGTGCTGCAGCGAGGGGGCAATGCGTTCGACGCCGCCGTGGCGGCGGCGGCGGCGCTGGCGGTCGTCGAGCCCATGATGACCGGGCCCGGCGGCGATATGTTCGTCCTGGCCTACCTGGCCGAGGAGGACCGGCTGGTCGGACTGAACGGCAGCGGCTTCTCGCCGGAAAAGGTGGACCTCGACTTCTTCTCCAGCCGCGGCCTCGATCAGATCCCCGTCCATGGCCCGTATTCGGTGACCGTTCCCGGAGCGGTCGACGGCTGGGCGGCTCTGCTCGACCGGTACGGCGCGATGCCCTTGGCCGAGGTCCTGGAGGCGCCCATCGAGTACGCGGAGAACGGGTTCCCGGTCTCGGAGATCATCGCCGCCAACTGGACCGACCGGGCTGGGCCCATCGCCGAGCGGAAGGATTTCCGCGAAGCCTACCTGCCCGGCGGAAGGGCGCCGCGGCACGGAGAGGTGTTCCGCAACCCCGGCCTCGCCTGGACCTACCGGCAGATTGCCGAAGGCGGCCGCGACGCTTGCGGCGGGGGCGAGCCCCCCCGCCGCATCGTCGCGCACCTCGACCGCGAAGACTGGCCCCTCTCGATGGACGACCTGGCTTGCCAGCATTCCGACTGGGTCGAGCCCATCTCCACGAGCTACAAGCAGTTCGAGCTGCACGAGCTGCCTCCCAACGGACAGGGCATGGCGGCGCTCGAGATGCTGAACATCCTGGAGGGCTACGACCTGCGCTCGCTCGGACATAACTCGGCCGCTTACCTGCACCTGCTGCTCGAGGCGAAAAAGCTCGCGTTCGCCGACCTGGATGCCTGGCTGGCCGACCCGCAGCGCGCCGAGTTGCCCGTGGAGACGATCATCTCGAAAGACTATGCCGCCGAGCAGCGCAAGCGCATCCGCCGCGAGACGGCGGCGGCCGCCGTCGAGAGCGGCATCTCCGCCGCCGATCGGAAGCTCGTTTCGTCGGGCGACACCGTCTACCTCACCGCGGTCGACCGCGACCGCAACATGGTCTCGTTCATCAACAGCCTGTTTCACGGGTTCGGCTCCGGCGTCACCGTTCCCGGCACGGGCATCGTGCTGCAGAACCGCGGCGCGCTGTTCTCTCTCGAACGCGGTCATCCGAACCGCATCGAGCCGCGCAAGCGCCCGTATCACACCATCATTCCCGCCATGGCCTCGAAGGGCGGCAAGCCGTGGATGTCGTTCGGCGTCATGGGCGGCGACATGCAGCCGCAGGGACACGTGCAGATCATGCTGAACCGCATCGAGTTCGGGATGAATGTGCAGGAAGCGGGCGAGGCGGCGCGCATCAAGCACAACCCGCTCGCCGGCGTCGCCGTCGAATCGGGGGGCGCCGCCGCCGCCGTCGCCGAGCTCGATCGCCTCGGCCACGACATTGTGAGCGCTCCCGGCGTCTTCGGCGGGTACCAGGCGATCGAGGTGGATTGGGAGCGGGACGTCCTCATCGGCGGCACCGACCCCCGCAAAGACGGCCTCGTCGCGGCCTGGTGAGGGGGACGGGGAATCCATCAGGTCACGAAAAATCGTAAAAACCCGTGATTCGTGTTTCGTGACTCGTGATTCGTGAAAAACCTTGAAGGCCGAGTTGCTGGCGCGGGCGGCTCGCGCCTCGTCCCGGCGGCCCGCTCACGCACTTCGCCTCGCCGCGGGGTGAGGCAGGCAGGCTAGAATCGCCGAATCTTTCGACGGTACTCGCGGTAGGCCTGTCCGTACTGGTCTTCCAGCCAGCGTTCCTCGGTTAGCGGAGCCATGACGAATACGAGGATGAGCAGCGCATGGGTGATCCAGAGGAGCAACGAGTTCGCGATGATGCTCACCCCGAAGAAGAGGATGTTGTCGCCCAGGTATTGCGGGTTGCGGGTGAACCGGTAGGGTCCGGCGGCAACGAAGCCTCCTTTCAGTCCGGAAGAATTCATCGCACCGAGAGTGACCACTCCCCAGACGGCCAGGAATCCTCCGAGCAGCGTCACGGGAATACCGATGACGAACCGCAGATCGCTCTTGAAGATCCACGAATTCCAGTCCAGCAACAGCAGGGCCGTGTTGAGTCCACAGACGGCAAAGAAGCAGGCCCAAGACAGAACATGTTGCCAGGAATACCGATGCGGCGGCGGCCAGATCCGTCTGTCAGGGAACGCGAAAGACCAGAGCGTTCCCGCCAACGTGATCAGCAGGATGACGACGTCGATGGCGAAGAGGACGTAGACGAAGTCCGGCATGTGAGGAGACCCCGGGGACTGCTGATGCATCACGTTCGCGGCGCTGAATTCAAGTTACGGCCGCTTACGGTACGCAGCCAGGTCATCCGCAGTAAGTTGGTCCGCATCAACCAGCTTATAGTGCCGCTCCATCAGTATCTTTGCCTCGCCTTCGATTCTCTCGAATGCGAAAAGCGCGATCACATCGTCAGGCATGAACTGCGCCGCCACCGGACGGCAGACCAGGTCCGGAAACTTGGATTCGCACACGGCCATGTCTTGCTCGATCTGGACGATGTTCAATGCGTCGCGTCCGCCCTTGGCCTGAACCGGTATGACGTATTGACAGCCCTTCGTGTCGACTCCCACGTACAGTTCGTCCGTCTCAACCTGTCCGATGCCGGGCACTGAAGTTCGCAGGTGGTTCTGCAACGAGTAGCACGTGATGCCCGTGAAGATGTCGATCAAGCGGTTGTACCGCACCTTTGCCAACAGGGCCTGCTCATCTCCAAGCGCATACATCGTTACGACACCTGGAGTGGCGTCCGGAACTTTGGTGAAGGCCATCTGCTCCGTTGGGCGCCAGGTGAATGCGCTTGGTCAGTACAAAGCTGTATCGGCCCTTTCCGGTACCGCGGATGGTCCACTCGCAGTCTGCCGTGGCGGTGGCTTGAACGGCCGCCGGCAGCGGCATCCGATAGCGCGCGCTATACACGACATCTCCAGGATTGCTCGGACGAGAAAGGCCTCGCCGCTCAGCCGCTGCGGTGATATCGGACCTCTCGAAGTCGACCCTCGTCATGCCTGCCTCGAACTTCGAAACGAAGGTCTCCTCGATGATCGCGGCGTACGCATTCGACTTGGACATGGTGAGCGGAGGTGTCTGATACGCCGATCAGCCCGGCCAGCGGAGCCGCACGACCTCTTCGCGCAGGTACTGCCGGCTAGCCGTGGCGATTCGTGTCCTGAACAGGTCGATGGCCGTCAACTCGTAGCCGAGACTTTGGGCCAGCTCTCCCAGGATCTGACCGGTTCTGATCATGACCCGCAGGTACGATGCCTGGTCACCGACGACGTACGCGAGCCTCGCGCCCGGACGCAGCCGGCTCCTGAGGCCGGCCAGGTGCCGGACCATGCCGCCGAAGTAGAGCTTGGTGACGCGTGCGTATTGGCGTTCGAAACCGGAAGTCTTGCCCTGTTCGATCCGGCGCTCTTCGATGAGCCGCGCGATGCGCTGAATGCCCTCGTGTCGGGCGACGAGAGCGTCGTCCTCATCCGCCTTGTAGACGCCTCGGGTGTTCGACCGGACGAGTCCCTGCTTCATGTCTCGCAGGTCCTGCTTGTCCCGGACGAAACCCAGCAATACGCTTTCGAGCCGGGTCGTTCGCGTGTAGTCCTTCTCGTTGGGATACGGCGGGGAGGTGATGACGGCGTCGATGGACGATGGCTCGAGGAATTCTTCCAACCGGCGCGAGTCCGCGAAGTGGACCGTGGCGTCGGTCGCGGCTTGCTTCCGCAACGTCGCGAGATCACGGCCCATCGTTCTTACGCGGTCCAGCCACGGGCCGATGACGGGCGCGTCCTCCTGGATTCGTCCGACACCGACCTCCGGGCCGAAATGCAGGTTGCCGATTTCCGAGACGAGCGCCGCAGCGAGCGCGAGCCGCTCATGCTGGTACACGGTTTCATCGCGCTGTTGCTCCAGCATGTCAAGCAGCAGGAGTGTCTTGTGAAGCGGCAGCGGACTGATCGAGTTCTTCAGAAGAAGCTTCTGGCGGTCGACAGGCAATGTCTGGAGTTCCGTGATTCGAGGGGCGTTCGACTGGAACAGAGGGGCCACCCCGAGGTCGTCCATTCCTTGATCCTTGAACCGTTCGAACGCCTGGGCGGCAATCCGCTCTGCGTGGGAAACCAGCGAGTCCGGATCGACGCTCCAGTCCAGCTTGGTGCGGCTCGCGAACTCGGCCACAGGATTGCGCTCGATCCCGACGCTCGGAATGCCGAGCTTCTTGCACTCGACCAGCGTCGTCCCGGTGCCGCAGAACGGATCGAGCACCCTTTGCGTCGAATCGACCCCCAAAACGCCGAGGTAGTCACGCACGAGGTGCGACGGGAAAGAGAGAACAAAGCGGTACCAGTCGTGAACGGCACGATCTTCAGGCCTGAGCCGGTTGCGTTCCGGCTTGCTTCTTGCGCTGGTTCGCGTCGCAGTCGCAGTCGTCACGGCCGTACTCGGGTCAATCGTTCGCACCCTCGATCGTACAACAGCACGGGGTCCGGCTCGCTCGCAGACAGGTTTTGGGGTGTGGCCGGCGGCGGGCGATAGCATTCACCTCTGAGAGCCGCCGACGAAGGAAGCATCGCGGCTCCAAGGCTCTCCGGTCCAGAAAATTGTACACCAATCGGAGGGGTATGGTGGCGAGCTGTCGCCCGGCGCGTGAGGGCTGGCGTCGTCCTTGACCCATTCGAGGTAAACCCGGAGCGGGGGAACGGAGCGGCGGACGGACGGGGCGGAGTGGACTTTCTTCACCGGCCCGGTTGTGCACACTGAGATGGAAAGAGACTGACATCGACACCCGTCGCTTTGCTCCGATAGGCGTTCACCTTCATCGGAATCGGCAATTCAGGCTGCGTCGGCTGACATGCCGTCGGAAGGAGACGGGTACTGCCATGGTGAAACCACCATAATGAAAAAATGAAGGTCGAACGTGGCAGTGAGCACGTGTTCGCCGACCTGGCGCGTCCGGACGCCGAGGCTCACCTGTTGAAAGCAGATCTCGTCACCCGCATTGACAAGATCATACGGCAGCGCGGACTCAAGCAGGTCGAGGCGGCGAAGTTGCTCGGACTGTCCCAACCAGACGTTTCGCGCCTGCTGCGGGGAAACTTCCGGGAGTATTCCCTGGAGCGCCTTCTGCGCCTGTTGACGGCGCTGGGGCATGACGTGGAGATCGTCATTCGAGAGCCAAAGTTACAGCGACAGGGCAGGCTCAGTGTCGGAGCTTAGTCGATCCGACACTGACTGCGCGGGAGGCAATACGGGAACGGGCTTCCGGGGTGCATCGAGCGGTTTGTTGACGCCCACTCGAAGCGCCGATAGACTGAGACGAGCAGCAACCCTCCGCAGCCGCAGCAGGTTCCACCGCGTCCCCATCGTCTAGCCAGGCCTAGGACACCGCCCTTTCACGGCGGCAACGCGGGTTCAAATCCCGCTGGGGACGCCAATTCCGTAAAAAGCCGTGACTCATGATTCGTGTCTCGTGTTTCGTGCCCCAAAACCTGAGCAGGCGGTGCGGCCGTTGCTCCAGGGCGGCTTGCGTTCAGGTTGGGTTTCGAAAAACCCCGTGATTCGTGTTTGGATAAAACCTTGACAACCTGATTCGTTGGAAACCTCGAAGGCCGTGTTGCCGGCGGGCGGCTCGCGCCTTGTCCTGACGGCCTCTCACGCACTTCGTCTCGCCGCGCGGCGGGCCATGCAGGCCGGCGCGCGCTGTCGGGTGAGCGCGGCGTTGTACACTCGGAAGTTCGTGATGGTTCAGCAGCTTCAGTCGGAAGAGCAGCGGCGCATCGCGGCCGAGCATGCTGACGAAACGCGCCGGTTCAACGAACGTCTGGGGGCGCTCGGCCTCGATGAAGCCGCGCGCTACTACTGGTACCATGCCGTCGATCTCGGCGACGGGCTGGTAACGCCCGGGCTCTACGATTTCCGCGGCAGCCTCGATCGCTTCGCGTTTCCCGACGAGATGAGCGGCCTGCGCGTTCTCGACGTCGGCTCCGCGACCGGGTTCTTCACGTTCGAATTCGCAAGGCGGGGCGCCCGGGTCACTTCGGTGGAGCTGCCTTCTCTCGAATCGCTGGACCGCTTTCCCGGCCAGACGGTCGAGCAGTCCATCGACAAGATCGAGCACATGCTCGATCCCGGACGCGACCGGACCAGCCCGAAGAAGCCCGCCGCCGAACGCGCCGCCGAGTACTACGACTTGCTGCTCGACGGCCCGTTCCGCTTCTGCCGGGAGCGCCTGCGTGCGGATGTCGACCGCTGCTATGCCAGCATCTACGACCTGACGCCCGAAAAGCTCGGGGGAGGGGATTTCGACCTGGTGTTCATCGGCGACGTGCTGCTGCACACGCTCCACCCGCTGCAAGCCCTGGCCGCCGTCGTTCCCCTGTGCGCGGGCACGCTCGTTCTTTCGCAGTTCTTCCCCGAGACGGCGGACGAGCGGCCGGCCATGCTCTATGTCGGGGGCGCCGATCCCGCGGTCGATGAGATTTCCTGGTGGTGGCCCAACCAGGCCTGCATCGAGGAACTACTGGGCAAGTTCGGATTCCGGGAAGTCAAGTCCGCCGGCCGGCACTCGGGCATCCTGCGGCCGTCGGGCTTCGTCTACGAGCGAACCATCCTCCACGCACGGCGGTAAAAAGGCCGTGTTTCGTGTCTCGTGTTTCGTGATTCGTGACCCTAAAACCTGAGCAGGGTGGGTAGTGCCGTTGCTCAAGGGCGGCTGGCGTAATAGGCCGTATCTCGTAAAAAGCTGTGTTTCGTGATTCGTGTCTCGTGTTTCGTGATGCAAAAACCGGGGTAGGAAGTACGGCCGTAGCTCCACGGCGGCTTGCGATAAGGCCGGGTCTCGGGAAACCCCGTGACTCGTGATTCGTTGGAAACCTTATGAGTTGTGTTGCCGCCACGGGCGGCCCGATTGCTCAGCGCGGGTCCGAACCCGGCCGGCTCCCAACGGACTCCCTCGCCGGCACTTTCCGACAAGCCCTTATTCGGATGCACGAATCAGCAAAAAGCCTTCATAGATGAGCAAGGAGACTGCAAACGGCACCATGACCAGCCACAGGGTCCCGCTCTCCAGCCCACTGTCCGCCATCTTCGCCAGGTAGTTGTAGGCGTATAAATGAGCCAGCGCCCCGACCAGGACCACCACCACGAGCCGAGGCCATTCGGTTTCTCCCCTCACCGCACCGAGGATTTTCTCGATGAAAACAAGCACGAGGGCAATGACCGCAAAAGGGTCGAGCCAATCGAATATGGGCTTGGCCGTCGCGGGATTGACGGCGTAGAAGAAGTTGTTGAGCATCAAAACGAAAGCTACGACGAGCAAGAAGCATCCTTTTGGTGACCTCATATTTCATCTCCTCCCATTCTTCAGTCGTGCCGAGCAGCTTCTATAAGTCCCTTCCCATGGGTCACCGCGCGAAACGGGATGCTCAGCAAGCCCTCCACCGGCGATGCCTCTTTTTCCACCGGCAGGCGGAGCGCGTTCTCGACCATGTCGCACACCGCGAACTCGGTCACGGCGCCTTCGGCGAAGGCCGGCGTGAACGAGATGTACTCGGCCGCGAAGCGCGGCATGTGAAGGTGAAAGTCCGCCGTGATCACGTCGCCCGGTTGCATGATGGGCAGGGCGACGTCTTCCTGGATGGTATTGGTGCCGGCAAAATCCATCCCGCGGTCGTTTCGCAGTTGGCAGCCGACGATGGGCAGCCGCACCTCCTGGCGGGCTTGCACGCTGATGCGCACCACGATCCTCTGTCCCGGAACGATCGCCTGGAGAGGCCGGCCCCGCTCATCGACGACCGTGATGCCCAGCACCTCGCCGCGCCCGTCCCCGTGCCGCTTGGGGTCTTTGGGAAGGCGCGTAATCACTTCTTCCGGCGGGTCCAACCGCCTGTCGGAGCGCCCGCTGGCCCGCTCACCCCGCAGATAGACCGCATCCTTCTTGACCAGCGCCGCCATGTAGTCGAGCGTCCCCTCTTTCGTATCTCCCAGCTTCGCGATGCGGCCCTGTTCGAGCCACAGGGTGCGGTCGCCGAGGGCCTTGACGTCGGCGATGTTGTGGCTGACGAAGACGATCGTCACGCCGCGCTCGCGCAGTTCGTGGATCTTGTGCATGCAGCGTTGCGCGAACCGGATGTCGCCTACCGAAAGCGCCTCGTCCACGATCAGGATCTCGGGATCGACCTGCACGGCGATCGAGAACGCCAGCCGCATGACCATCCCGCTGGAGTAGGTCTTCAAGGGCTGATCGGCGTGCCGGCCCAACTCCGCGAAGGCGAAGATGCCGTCGAGCCGCTGCGCGATCTCGCGGGTCGTCAGCCCCAGGAGCGTCCCATTGAGGAAGACGTTCTCGCGTCCGGTGAACTCCGAGTTGAACCCCGAGCCCAGCTCCAGCAGGGCCGCGACCCGTCCGTGGACGCGCACGGTCCCGCTGCTGGGCCGCAGGATGCCGGCGATGAGCTTGAGAAGGGTCGTCTTGCCGGAGCCGTTCTCGCCCACGATGCAGAACGTCTCGCCCTCGTGAATGTCGAGCGTGACATCCCGCAGCGCCCAATGCTTCTCGTGACGCCGCAGCCGGCCCGCCGTCAGAAACTCCTTGAGGCGGCCGGAGCCGTGCGGGTAGGTCTTGAAGACCTTGCTGACGCCCTGGAATGCAACGACTCCCATCGACTTGCACCATCATACCCGGGCGCCTGACTCATTTAGTTCCTTTGGGTACTGAAGGGCTTCAGTCTTTTTTCACGGGCCCGGCCTGCATAGCATGAGCACAGGGAGGCGGCGAAGCACAGTCGGTGCGGGTCACGAATCAGGGCTTTCCAGGCTTTCACAAGCCACAGCGTTTAAGGTTTTCACGAAACACGAGACACGAAACCCGAAACGTGAGATTTGATACCTCTTGGTACTGAAGGGCTTCAGTCTTTTTTTGTACGGATCGACCTGCATAGTATGAGGAGAGAAAACCTGTTTCTCATGTCCCGTGATGCAAGATCCGTGGCGCAAACGAAGGCAAGGTTCACCGGCCCTCCGGCGATTCCGGGGAGAGCAAGCGCAAGCCGCGCCCAATGGGTTTTCATGAATCACGAGACACGAAACACGGCCTTTTTTCGAGCCACGGCCTTTGACCAGGCGCGCGGCGCAAGCCAGCGCGAGTTCCGAGGTTTTCACGAATCACGAGACACGAAACACGGCCTTTTTTCGAAACACGGCTTTTTAAGGAGAAAGATGATGTCCCGGATCAGCAGCATCGAACGTCTGCCGAGCGGACGCGCCAGTCGCGGCTGGTCGCCGACGCCTGGGTCGCTAGGTACGGCTCGGCGCCCGACGGGCCGGTCGACCACATCGCCGTAGAGATGC
>JAPOOG010000160.1 GCA_026713545.1 Bryobacterales bacterium | reverse complement strand
CATGCCTTCGGTCGCGGACGCGCTCTATGTCAAGCGCGAAGGAGAAATCCCTAACTCTCCAGGTGCAGGAGGTGCGGCTAACGATGAAGTGGTGTGGCTCACCGGCAGGCATGGCTGGGAGCCGTTCCTAGAGTTCAGCACATTCATTCATGAGTTGATGCATGTGTTTGAAAATCGATTGCGCCGTACCTGCTGGAGGGAGAATCAAGACGTGGACGGCTGGGTGTTGCAGGAAAACTGGATGCAAGCCTACGATGCCGACCGAGCGCGGATGGAGCGGCTCGGCATTCCGTTGAGGGAAGCGGAAGGATACAACCTTTCCGGTTCGAGTCGCGGTGCTGAAACGCTGGCCTGGTTCGCGGAAACATACTTCATGCCGGATCACATAATGCTTGAGTGGCGCAAGGATCATCCTTCGATGCGGGCTATGAACCATGTCGAGTTTGAAGAGTACGCTCCGAATCGACACGACTGGTTCGAGCGGATGCTGTACGGACGAAGCATCGAGCGGCGTAGCTACCTCGAAGCGCATCCGGGGGCGACGACCTGGCCGGGGATGTGCGAGCCTCCCGAGCGGCTGGCATGGGCGCTCGACCGGCTGCCGCCGCTGCCGCAGTTCTCGAAGCAAGTGGAAGACGGCCAGAAGGTTCAGGCCGGCTTCAAGTGCGGCTTCCTCGACATGTATCGCGACCTGGCCGGCATCCAGTAGACGAATCCGGACCGCAACGGTCCGCGGCGATCCGGCGACAAGCGGGGGAGCAGTTCGACGTCGCCACTTCACCGGGAAGCAATTCGAAGCCAGAGTGATCGCACCTGGTCGACGGCAACCTGCCGATCTCGCCGGCATCCGTCTACGGCTTCGATCTGAGAGAGCGGCGAAGCGGGCTTCACGGCTGAGCAGCCTCTCTCACACATCCGTGTGGGAAAGGCGGCATGAAGTGACGCCATAAGACAACTCGGCGCGAGTGAGCGCGACGAAACCGGAGAGCGTTGCCGCATGCGGCTTCTCCGCACTGATCAGGATTTACGGACTCGCGAACGCGGCTTGGCGCGTTCTCGAGGAACGGCCTTGCCGGACGGTTTGTTCGCAGCGGCCTGTTGCTGCTTCTTGGCTTTGCGACGAAGGTAGGCAGTGTGATTCTGCTGTTTACGCCGGCAAGATCGGCACAAGTCTGATCGGCTGCCTTTGCCATTGGAAGGAAGCTCGGCAGAACATTCGGAGCAAAGACGAGCAGAGGTATCTGGATTCATCGATTGATCTGAATGGTTGTCGGCTCCGAGGGCGCCGTTTCCATGGGAACTGCTTGGCGGTGCTTCCCAAACGAGTGAGCAGTCGTAGTCCTGCTGGTTTCGGTCATAGCTGTTGATTTTGAGAACCTGACGCACGCCACGGCGGCCGTCGAGAGAACGATGCAGATGGATGACGTACTGAACGGCGAGAGCCACGTGTTCGCAGATCACGTCCCACGGCGGGGCGGATTTCGACTGCAGGGCGCACGTTGCAAGACGTGTCAACGCTGCGCGGGCTGAGTTGGCATGGACGGTGGAGATGGAACCGCCGTGGCCGGTGTTGAGGGCTTCGATGAGGTCTTGGGCTTCTTCGCCGCGAACCTCGCCGACGATGAGCCGGTCCGGACGGTGGCGAAGAGCATGTCGGACGAGATTGCGGATGGTGACGGTGGAGCCTTCATCATCTTCGGTGGAGCTCTTGGCTTCGAGGCGCAGGCAGTTGGGAGCGGGAATGTGAAGCTCGCGGGTGTCCTCGATGCAGACGATCCGTTCTTCTTCGTTGATGAGCGAGGCGAATGCGCTGAGCATGGTGGTCTTGCCGGTTCCGGTTCCCCCGGAGATCAGTACATTTTCACGGTCACTGAGCGCCTTGCTGATGAGAGTCAGCACATGAGAGGGAATCGAACCGGTACTGACGAGTTTCTCGGCGGTCCAGGGCCGGGTGCCGAAGCGGCGGATCGAGAGAGCGAAGCTCTCTGTGATGGGCGGGCAGGCGATGGCGACGCGCGAGCCGTCCGGCAAGCGGGCATCGACGATGGGGGATTTTGCATCGGCGTCGAACCCCAACGGCCGCGCGATGCGCTTGACGGTGGTGTCGAGCATCCGCTCGGTGAGCGCCTCGGCCTTGGGCGTCTTGTCGGTGTAGACGGGGTAGAGGCAGCCTTGCTTCTCGAACCAGACGGAGCTGGGAGAGTTGATCATCAGTTCGGTGACGGAGGAATCCTCGAAGACTTTCTGAAGCCGCTTGGGAAGGGCGGCCAGGACCTCATCGAGTGAAAGGCTCATAGCAGTCCTTTCTCACGCTGGCGGAAATAGCTGAGATCCCGCGGCAAGTACCACGGTTTGAGGTAGCAGCGCCGTGCGGACAGGTTCTTCTTGCCGTCGTAGGGCAGCACGATGGCCTGGCCGGTATCGAGCTCGGCAAACGTCTTGGCCTGAAACAGCGGCTCGATGTTGTCCGTATAGGACTTGGAGACTCCGAGCGAGGATTTGCCGCCTCCGGGCGCCCCGCTGAAGAGCGAGATGCCGGCCTTCGGGGTGGATTCATTGAAGGAGTAGGTGGTCTTGAGCACTTCGACCTGGCCGCACATTTCCGAAGCGATGCGGGCGGAGGAATCGTCGCTGAGCGAGAGAAAGACTTTCGTGCGCAGGTTTTGAAAGAGGGTGCGCCAGGCTTCGCCGCTGCCGGTGACGGAGCGCAGCGAGGAAATCGACTGCGTGGCGACGATCGGGATGCAGCGGGACTGACGGCTGAGGCCGAAGGCTTTCTCGTCGCCGCTGGGATCGGCTTCCCCAACGGTGGCGAAGGACTGGTATTCATCGCACAGGAAAACAGCGGGGCGAAAAATCTTGTCGGGCGCATCACGCATTTCAGCGGGACGGCGCAACAGCGCTCCCAGCCAGCTTTGCTTGAGCATCACGCCGATCGCGCGAGCGAGGGCGGCGTTGGATGAAGCGGGCATGTTCAGGCAAATGACCTTGCCTTCTTCGATGAGCGAGCTGAGCGAGGGCAGAGGACGAAGTGCTTCGAGGGGTGAAGCGCTTTCCGCGATATCGGTGTCAGCGCTCATGGTCATGGGCTTGTGAATCGGTTTGGGGGGGCAGAAGATACGGGCAACGTCGGGAGTGTCGAAAAGGCCCAGGAAAACGGAGACACCTTCGACGATGGAAGTGCGCAGCTTCATATCGATCTTGGTCCAGTCGTACTCATACCAGCGATAGACGGCATCGATGCTGTCGAGCCGGGGATTGGACTTCGGAGGGGGCGGTTGGATTTCTCGGTAATCGATGCTGTGAGCGGAGAGAGTTGCAATCAGATCGGGGCTGCGAAGAGTTGATTGCTCCTTGGTGGATTCCTTGATCCAGTCCCATTTCTTGAGCTTGTCCAGGTGAGATTTGAAAGCCCATGCCGGCACGGCGATGCGGGGCTCGGTCTTCTCGGGAGGCGCGGCTTCTTTGCGGGCCTCGGCGATCAGTTTGCCGAGCAGCTCGGGATCGATCGCGCAGTTGTAAACGTCTCTGAGAGTGACCCAATCGTTGGTGATGCGAAACAGTTCGATGATGTTGCGAATGAGGTTGGTCGAAGCCTGCTGCCAGAAGGGTTCCTTGCCGCGTCCGAAGAGTTGGTTCATCAGTGAAGCGATGGTGTAGGCGAGTGAGTAAGTGTCCATCCAGGTAGCGTCGAGAGGGTTCCATTGCCAGTGGCTATTGAGTCCAATTTCGATGTAGTCGTCGCCGCGGCCGTGCTTATCGAGAACGTTCCGGATGGCGTAGCAGAAGTCGCCTTTGACTTCGAGAACGAGGCCGGCGGCTCTGTGTTTGTCGTCGTAAGATTTCCATGAGAAGAGCTGATCGGCGAAGGGTTGCATGCAAGCGGAGGTTTTGCCGGTCCCCACGGCTCCGACGACGGCGAGGCCGGTGTAGAGGCCCTTCTCCGAGAGAACGAGCCAGTCGGGATTGTCAGATTCGATCGGCTTGGTGGGGTGATGGGTTTCCCCGATGACGAGAGAGATGGATTCATCTTTGATGGAAGTCGGCCAGCGCGGCAGTGAACCACGGCCGCCGCTGTCTTTGCCGATGCCAGCAAACCAGATTTGCCAAGCCGAGAGAAGCAGGGCTCCGCCGACTCCAGTGGCAGCCAGCGGCGCGAGATAGTACCAGCCGACCATGAGGTGGAAGAGAGCGGGATCGTTGATCTCGATCAGATCGATGAAGGGATTCGTACCGGAGACGGGGAACGGCTCCCAGCGCCAGCGGGAGAGAGATAACAGGAAACCTGCAATCCAGGGAAGTACGAACTTCATGCATCCAGGATGCCAAGCGATCGCGAATCGGTAAAGCGCAGCGGGCTGATATGACGTGGAGGGAGTGGCGATTCAGTCGCCGCAAAAGCATGAGATTCCAGAATCGCCGTCAGCATCGAGCAGCACGAGTTGAGGGTCGGGGATCTGCGATTCATGGAGAAGCTCCGAATAGGTGTAGCGCTGCGAGAACTGCGCCATCTTGCTGTTGCGCAGCCGGCGGCCGTGCGCTTGAAGGATGCGCTCTTCCTGATCGATCCACCACTGCGCGCGGCCGGGCTCCTGCTTGATGGTGCGGATCAGGTTGCGCTTGCCCTTGAGAAAGCAAAGGTCGCAGTTGCCGAGCCGGGAAGGGATGCCGAGATCGAACGGGCTGCGCTGCCAGAACTCATCGACCATCGGTTTCGTCACCCTCGCGGAAACCAGGGGGTATTCGGTACGGCATTCCTCCATCAGCGCCTTGCGCCAGCGACGGGGCTCGTCGTAGCGGATGCCCAGCACGTCGAAGTGCTTCCTCCATCCCAGCGCCCGCCGCGCCCAGCGTTCCGAGGTGCGAACCTTCATCTCGCTGGTGCATTTGCGAAGAGCGACGGTGGGCAGAATCGAGCCGCTCCGGATCATGGCCTCGAAGGGTTCGCCGTTGCGGGAAGCCTGCTCGAAGTTGACGACGCGATGAACGTGCTTCGGGTCGTGACGGCCGCCTTTGGCGTCCGGCCGGAAGTCGTATTCCAGCCAGGTGACTTCCACGTTCCACTCCTCCGAACAGCGCTGGATGAAGATGAGGGTTTCCTCGCGTTCCTTGCCGGTGTTGCAGAAAGCGACGCGGACATGATCGGGGAGAGAGCCGCCGTAGGCAGCGAGGGTGTGGGAAAGGAGATAGGCGGACGTGCGGCCTCCTGAGAAGTGAATGATGCGGGGCCGGCCGTCATCGCGGAAGCGGTAATCCGAAAGTGCCATTGAAGTCCTCTTGCCGGTAAGGGTTTGGAGCTTTCCGCTCACCCGTACCTGGCGGAAAGCGGAGAACCCTGATGCGAGAAAAGGAATGAGCTGGAGAGTGAGAAAGCCAGGGATGCGTAAGCGGGGTCGGGGAGAAGGTTCAAGCCGTTTTCAGCCCACCGCAGAGTTCGCGGGGGCAGAATCCGGCTGAAAAGGGCGGTATTCAGCAGGATTCAGGTGGGGGGTGCTGAAACTGGCTGACACGAAAATCTGAAAAGTGAACGTTGAAGGGGTGCGATCAGCAGGATGGTGAAAGTGTTTCAGCGCGATCGGAGAGAAGGGCTTGAGAAGGGGATTTTTTCAGCGCGAAGCGCGCTGGCCTTCCCGCAGGGATCGATGAAGCCCGTAGCGACCCCCCGAACCTCGGACCGCAGGGAAGAGGACCGTGCCGTACTGGTAATGGCAGGTGGGGGGTCGCTACGGGCACACTCACCCCTTCCCGCACGGCACAGGAAGGGTGAGTGAAATCGCATAACTGCTTGAGGAACTGCAAGTTACGAAAGGCAAGGGATGCCGCGTTAGGATGCCGCGTTAGGGTTTTTCAACGCGGCACCCTAAAGTCTGCGATTTGAAGCCGAAACCGGACTGCTATACGGTGGTTGCTGAGGCTGTTGCGCCAGGTCGGACAGCTAACTGGAACCCGACGATGAATTGCCCGCTTCGCGGGGCTCTGTTTTGGACTGGCGCTCCTGAAATTGGTCGAACTGAAGGATGTAATCCGACATTCTGCCGGCGTCTCGGGCAGCATGTCGAAGTTCGTTGGGGTTGTCTTCCAGAGTCTTGATCCAGGAAGCGACGTAGGAGGCGTGCGAGCTGGGATCGTGCGGCAGTTGCAATATGCCGTTGACGGTGACGGAAGTCATTTCCGCGCGCAGCTCTTCCTTGGCGTACTCGGGAGAACCGAAGTTACCCTTCATCAGTTCCGATCGATCGAGACGGCTTTCGTGTCCGGTCCAGTGGCCGAGCTCGTGCAGCGCGGTCGAGTAATAGGCTTCGGGGGAGTGGAACTGTGTCTGCTTCGGAAGCACGATCAAGTCTTCGGAGCGACGGTAGAAAGAGCGGTTGCCGCCACGGTGTTCGATTCTCGCTCCGGATGCTTTCAGCAAAGATTCGGCGCGGCTGCTGGCTTCCCATTCGTTGACCTTCTTGAGCTCGCTGTCGAGCGAAGGCATCCCCTCGATCTGCTCGGCGTTGAACACGGTGTAGATGCGGTGAATGATGTGGAGCTTCTTGGGTTCCTGACCGGCTTTGAGAGCCGCGGCATGACGCTCTTCTTGTTGCTTGGTGGGGAACTTCCAATACTCGACGCAGACGCCTTTTTCACCCTTGCGCACCTGGGCATCGGTCTTCTTCGCGCCGCGATAGGTGGTCCAGCGGGGGTCTACATATCCCCGCTCGGTCCCCTCGCAAGAAAGCACGAAGGAGTTGAGTCCACGATAGCGGGTGCCGGTGACGGGATTGTACGGAGGCAGCTCTGAGCCTTCGGGCTTGTCCCATCCTCTCTGCCAGGGAGCAACACCGTTCTTGAGTTGCTCGATGATCTTCTCCGCAGCTCTTTCGGCAAACCTCCTGGCGCTGCTTGTTTTCTTCGAATCGTTGGACACTTGAGAAGTCCTCCTTCGGTATGGATGGGTGGGAGCTTTCCGCTCACTGGTGCTTGGCGGAAAGCGGAGAACCCATCCGCGAAGGGATGGACGAGTGGGAAAGAGGTTGCAGATCAGATCGGCCACACGGCGCGCTGCGCTGGGATTCTGATGGATGCTGCTATTGCGTAAGGTGCGATGTTGGAGATTCGGGATGGAGCTGCTGTTGGGGATGCAAGGTGGCGGATCGGTTCCGGTGGGTCAGTTCATTGCTGCTGTCGGGATGGTTGTTTCGTGTGTCAGGGTGCGTGAAACGATCCGCCACCTTTCGGGTGATTCGAAGGATGCAGTCATCGGCTCATGGCGGGAGACATCTGGCGCTGTGGCTGATGCTGCTGCTGTAAGGCTCGCTGGGTTTCCTGCATCCGCTCGGGGGTGGGCGGCGCAGCGACGGCCTCACGCGAGGGTTCGGTCTGCAAGCGAAGTTGAGGCCGGTCGTGCTGGAGAACCTTGTCGGCCATGCGATCGGCGTCGCGTGCGGCGTAGCGCAGCTCATTGGGATTGGTACGGAGGGTTTCCGACCATTGCTGCTTGCACTTGTCGCCGGTGGGCTCCTTGGGCAGATGCAGTTTGGCGCAGATGGTTTCGGTAGCCATTTCGCGGCGCATTTCGTGGCGTGAGACTTCGTGGTACTGCTGAGCTTCGCTGCGGGGTTCGGAACGGTTCTTCTGTTGTTCGTGGCCGGCGCGGCTGGCCATCTCCTTGACGGCATGGCCGTAGTAGTCTTCAGGGGTTTTGAACTTCTCGATATTGGGAAGCTCGACGGTATCGCGTTCCTTGTCGTAGTTGGAGTAGTTCTGTCCGCTCGGAGGCTCATCGATCTTCACGCCTGCGTCCTGGATCATGCGCTCGGCGCGCTCGCAGATTTCGTGCTGCTGTGGCTCCCGGGGGAGTTGTTGCTCCAAGGCGGGCATCCGTTCGATCTGCTCGGCGTTGAACACGACGTAGGTGTGATGACTGATCTGAGGCTGCTCCTTATCCTTGTCGCCCCCAGCGGCGCCATTGGGGGCTGACTTGCCCTGGGCATCCTTCGATTGAGCGTCTTTGTTCTTCGGAGGGAAGCGCAGGTATTCGACGCGGGTGCCTCGCTCGCCTTTCTTGATTTTCGCGCCGACGCGGTTGGCGGTCTTGAAGCTCATCCAGCGAGGATCGCTGTAGCCTTTTTCCTGAGCAGTCGATTTGAGCTGAACCGCGTTCAGTCCTTTGAAGCGCTTCCCGGTTGCAGGATTGAAGGGCTGCAGGTCTGCACCCTTGGGCTTGTCGAATCCTTTCTGAAAGGAAGCCTTGCCTTTCTCGACCTGGCCGGCGACGCGTTTGGCAACCTGTTCTGTGAACTGCCGTGCGCTTTTGCTGTTGATCCAGTGTTCTTTCGGCATGTCATTCTCCTTACGGTGGTGGTATGAGTCGGGGTTGATGGTGGTACGAGATTGCTGATCGTCTTTGCGTAATGGAATGCGGTCGGCCACATGACGAAAGAGGCGCTGGCCGATCGAACGTGCGGCGGTATCGCGAGCGATTTCCGCTTGTGTGAGTCTGGCGGCTGCATCGGCATTGCCGAAGTCTTGCGCGGTTTCAAGAGGCGTGCCCAATTTGTCGGGAACGTGGGCGCGAGGATCGGCTCCTGCTTGGAGCAGGTGGTCGATGGACTTGGTGCAGTTGGCCGTGGCAGCGTTATGCAGCGGCGTGGAGCCGTGCTGGTCTTGTGTGTGGACGTTGGCGCCGCCTTGGATCAATCGCTCTGTGTTTTCGTGAGCCCCGCAAAAGGTGGAGATGTGCAGGGGGGTCATGCCATCTTTGCTGATGCAGTTGGGGTTGGCGCCGGCATTCAGCAAGCGGTCAGTGGCTTTGGGGGATTGGAAGGATGCCGCCAGGTGCAAGGGAGTAGCGCCGTTCACGTCGCGAGTGTCGGGGGTCGCTGTTACATCGAGCAAACGGCTGGCGATGTCGGGTTTGTCGTTGGTGACGGCCAGGTGGAGCGGGGTTGCTTCTGTCTGACGATCGGGAAGATCGAGACGAGCTCCATGAGCGATGAGGGAGTTGACGGCGGTAAGTTGATCCTCCTCACGCACATCGGTTCTGAGGACGGCATGAAGTGGGGTGTCGCCCATGGCATCGCGAAGGTTGGGGTTCGCTCCGGATTGCAATAGCCGATCCATGATTTCTGTCTCCAGCCGTTCGGCGGCGCGATGCAGAGGAGTCTGACCAAGCAGGGCTTCTTGCTGGTCGGGCTTCGCACCGCCAGAGAGTAAACGATCGACCGTCTCATAGGAACGGGAATCGACGGCTTCATGGAGCGGAGAGCGATGATTCTCATCGAGCTCGTTGGGATCGACGCCTTGCTTGAGAAGGCGATCGACCTGGTCGGGTTCGCCGGCAGCCGCGCTTCGATGAAGGTGCGTCTCACGGCCGGGTTCGTCTTCGGAGAAGTGATCGATTTCCTCGCCGGCAAAACGTTCTTTCACAGAATCGAACTGAGCGCCGATTTCGTGATCGTCATGTTCTTGTTCAAGGCTGACGGGCTGAGTGAACTCATGTATTTGGGATTGGTATTGATCGAAAACCTCCCTGACGACACGGGCGTACTCGGCTTCAACGCCGTTGCGGTCCGCAGCGGCCGTTTCGAGAGCGGTATGACCCTCCGCGTTTACGAGGCCCATGCTGGCGCCTCTTTCGAGCAGGGCATCGGTGAGCTGCGCGGCATCGGCGATCCTTCCTTCCGCGAGAAAGTGCAAGGCGGTGTTGCCGGCGTTGTCCTGAGCGTTGAGGTAGGCACCGGACTCCAACAAGCGGTCTACGGTGTCGATGGAGGTTTGCGAGCGGCCGATGTGTGTCGGATGCGATGTGACGGCGTGAATCGGGGTAGCTCCGTTCTCATTGCGGATATGAGGGCTGCCGCCGGCCTGAAGCAAGCGTCTGGTCAGCTCGGGGTTGCTCGCGCCGGCTGCGTAGTGAAGGGGAGTGTCGCCGTAGTTGTCGCGGGCGTTAAGGTCGCACGGTCCTTGGAGAAGGCGTTCCACCGCTTCGGATTCTTCACTGAGAACCGCTGCGTGAAGAGGTGTGGCGCCATCATCATCGCGAGCGTTGATGTCGGCTCCATTGACGAGCAAGCGATGGATGTTGTGAACCGATCCCTGGTCGGCTGCGCGATGCAGAGCGGTAGCGCCGATCCCATCAACGGCGTTGGGGTCGTCAGCGGATGCGGCCATCGCGAGTGACTCCCTCGCTCATGTGCTTGTCGAACGCGGCCTGCTGCTCGTCGGTCATGATGGCAGCGCCTTCTTCCGCAACGATGTCCTCGATCTGAGCGAGCGTAGCGTCGTGGGGAATGACGGGCACCAAAACGGGTTCGCCGTCCGGTCCGGGGCGTTCTTCGTAGGTAAGGGGTTTACTCATGGGTGTTGTCTCCTTTCAGCAACATTGTTCGACGATCTCGGCTTTTATGCAATTGCAGAGAGCGATCCAGGTCGGATTTGGAAACGCTATCGGAGTAGATTACGCGGTCGCCGTCGAGAGTGCTTTGCTGGCAACGGAAGAGAAGATTGCGGTCGAAGGATGCTTCTTCGTGCCAGCCGATCGATGGGGGAAGCTGAGCGGCGCGAACGGTGCAGGTGGAGAAAACGCTGCGCAAGGTGCGTTCGGCGCGGGTGATGAAAAGTTCTTCGCCCGGGTAGGTGGTGTGATTGACGTAGAGAGAGCCGCCGTGGGCGAGCCGCGAACGGGCGAGGCGGTAGAACTCGGCGGTGAGCAAATGCCGTGGGGTGGAGCGGGGGTTGGTGAAGGCATCGACGACGATCGCCTGCCATTCGGAGGCGGAGTCGCGAAGGAAGGCGCGGGCGTCCATGCCGGCGAAGTCGCCGGCTGCGCCTACGGGGAGAGCGAGGAACTGAGCGGCGATCTTCTCCTGTTCGGGATCAATGTCAACGAAGGTGATCTCGAGCTCGCAGGGCGCGCCCTGGCCGAGGGTCATGCCGGCCGCGCCGAGAACGAGGACACGATGTTCGCCGGCGCCGCAGAGTGTGCGCTCCAGCAGTTCTGCGTACTCCCAGCCCTGGCCTTGGGGATCATGCCGCGAAGCCTGCTGGTTGTTGATGGCGAGAATCCTGGCATCGGAGCCGATATCGACAATGCGGTAGTCGGCGTAGGCGTTGCGGGAAACGTATTGGGTGGATTCGACCCACAGATCGAAGGACGGCCAGCAGGCGGCGAAGATCAGGACGTGAACCGAGACGGAGCGAGGGGATACGAGGAGTGCGGCGGTGGCGGAAGCGGCCATGATGGAGAAAATGGCCGCTGCGAGCCCCAGGGTGGGCATGAGCAGAAAGGTGGCCGCGAGAGCTCCGGTGACGTTGCCGATTGTCGAAAGGGCAAAGACTCCCCCGGCGCGCTCGGAAGCGTCGCGCGGAGGGGCGCAGGCATGAGCGAGCAGAACGCATTCGGCGAGCAGCCAGCCGACCGGCGCGATGCCGACGATGGCATAGACGAAGGTTTGCACCAGGGGCGCGGCCGGCAGCGAGAAGGCGAGCAGCACGCCGGGTTCCGACAGCCAGAAGGCCGACCACAGAGCGGCCGCGGCCAGGCGGCGCGCGAGGCGCGGGCGGGGATCGCCAAGACGTGCGAGCCGGCCTCCACGGTGGTAGCCGGCGGCGAGCGCGGCGAGGTAGACGGCCAGCAGTACGGAGGTAACGTCAACCGAGGAACCGGCCCAGGGAGTCAGGCGGCGCAGGGCGAGGATTTCGGTTCCGAGAGAGGCCCAGCCTTCGGCGAGCAGCACGAAACCAAGTGTGTAGGGAGAGAGAAAGCGATTCATCGGTCCATGTCTACGGCTTCTCGTGCGCGGGCGACGGTACGCTTTGCGTAGTCGGAGGGATCGCGCTTATCGGTGCGAGCGGCGGCGAGCTGCTTCTCAAGCTCTTCGGGGGAGACTCCACCGCGAATCTGGTCTTTGGTCCAGGCCCAATCTCGACCCGAGGGCGATGAGTCACCGCCTGAGCGATGCGGAGGGGAGCTATTGGATTGAGGGCTGGATGATTCCTCAAAAGGCAGGAAAAGGCGATCAGGCCAGTCGGATTTCACGCTGTGATCGGCGGATGTCGAGCTCATCGTGATCCAGGTATTCTTCCCTCGATGCTTGAATCCGGGCAACCGCAGGACGCGTGACACGTCGGTGACGGAACGATCGCCACCGTACTTGGTGGCAAGGCCGCGCATGAGGGATTCGGCTTCGTTGGGAGTGAAGGAATCGGGCTCGACGTTCCAGATCAACTGGTAGCGGTCGGGTGATGTGTTGATGATGTAGGAAGCCGAGGGCAGCTTGCCGCTGAAACTGTCTGTAAGAACTTCCCTGAGTTTCGAGGGTCCGTCCTCATCGAGGTCAAGATAGATGCGGCGGACTTCGTGAATGTCATCCTTGGTGCGAGAGGTAGAGCCGGGATGAAGGGGATTCATGCCGATGTAGATGTCGTAGCCGTGGGTGTTGGAATAGCGAAGCCACTTCTGAATCTGTTGCGAAGAGGCTTGTTCGGCGCTCCAAATGCGCTGCTGGGTTTTCTTAGCTGCGTCGCGGGACACCAGGACCAACGCAACCAGGTCGTCGGGGCTGAACATATCGTTGATGAAATCGACAGGTTTCATGGCGGGCCTCAGAAGCGGTAGACGATGCCGGAGTGGAACTGGCTTCGAGCCAAGGGGGTGTGGTCGGTGAAGATGCGGAAGTAGCGAACAGCAAGGTCGAATCCGAATCTGCGGGTGGCGGCAAGATGGATACCGCCTGTGGCGGTGATCATGAAGTGTGTGGGCGATGAAACAGGAGAGGAAGCAGCTCCCGGTTTCGTAGCGAAGGTGGCAACGGGTTGCGGAGAAATACGGCTGGCGCCGCCTCCGATTTCGAAGAACGGAGTAACAACGCTCTGTACAGGCATCGTGATTCGTGAACCGAAGAACCCGAAGTCACAGAGGTCGTGCACGGTGCTGGCTTCGGAGAAAAGATCGAGGTAGTCGGTAAGGCGGACACCGAAGCCGCCGCTGGCGGTCAGGTCGTATTGATCGTTGAAAAGCGTTGTGCCGGCTTGGACCTTGATGAAGCCACGGCCACTGTTCTGCGCGGCCAGTGATGGGGTGATGAGAAGCGCTAAGGCTGTGATCGCGGTGAAGCGGAAGAGAGCGGGTTGCAGTGTCAAAGGTGTCATCGAAGCGAGGGGAAGCCTATCGTTGTCATGCGTTTCTGGAGTGTGAGCCGGAAGGATTCGGGTTGCTGGTTGCCTGTAGAAGCCGTTCGGATAGCCAGGTTGAGTAGGTGGCGGCGTAGGCGACCGTGCTCTCCGTGCGTAGTCGGTCTTGGAGTGCGGAGGCCGCGCGGAGCGCGCCGTTGAAACCTCCGTACACTTCAAGAGCTTGATCGTCGTTGGACTCGATTGCCTTCTGGACTGACAAGAGGTCGGCTTCGATCTGAGAGCTGCTGGTGGTCGATTGCGGCAGTTTCATCCAGCTTGAAAACACTCGGCTCACACGAGATTCGAGCCGAGTGTTGTAGCTGGCATGAACGATATAGAGGGCAAAGCCGAGACGATGAAGATCAGACCAGAGAGCGGTATGCTCATGGCGCCAATTCCGTACTCCCTTGGGTGATTTCTCGTCGGAGTCGGTATAGATGAACCAGGCTTGCTTGCTGTTGGCATCGACAGCGATTGGGTGCTTGTTGCCGAACAGTCGGATGGTTTGACCGGACGCGCCGTGCCAGACACGACGGGGAAGGAGAGAGCGGTCGATTCCAAGGTGATCGAAACAGGCGACTTTCTCGTGTTCGGTGGGAAGCCAGGGGAGATGTGAATGATCGAGAACGTAGTCGAGAGCGAGCAAGCGACGGAACGTCAGGGGCCAGCTTGCAAGGCGTCGATGGCGAATGTTATCCGCGTCGATGAGGCGGTAGATGGCCTTGTTGGTGATGCGGGAAAGCAATCCACAGTTATCGAGATCCTTCTCAACAATGAGCTGACGGGTTGTTAAATGGCGAATTATTCGAGTCATTGATTTGCGATCAGCTCCGGAGGTCTCATCAATATCGATTCCTTTGAAAAAGAGAAGTTGAGAGCGGAGAAAGCAACCGGAATGGAGCGCAGCCACGGTGAGCCATTCGGCAAGATCGGCTGGCAGATCCAGAGAATCTGCCAGCTTGGCTGCGCGGCTGTTCAGGTGAGGAAAGGTCATAGCTCGAAGAGTTCCTCATCACGAATCGCACCGCCGCCGCGACTGCCGTTCTTGGAATCCTTTATTCCCAGGGCAGATGAAAGTTGACGCTTGGCGGAACTGCCGTTGGCATAGAGCTTGAAACCTGCTGAGAGCTTCGCTTGGAGGCTACCGCTGCGGTAGTTGTCGCTAGTGACTTCAACATCGACACGGCCGTGACTGCCTTGCTCGTCTTGGTACTCGATGCGGGCGTCGGGGTAGTGGATTTTGCCATTGGAATCGACGGGCAGGCTCATCTGCTTGGCGGCTTCGATCTTTGCGTCAAAGGCAGCTTCGTCGCCGTCTCTCGCTCGTGTTCGCTCGGCAATCTTCGACACCTGGCTTTTCAATTCGTAGTCGAGCTGGACACGTTTGACGGAAGAGCCGGATTTCTCCAGCTTTGCGATCTCACTGCGAGCAGCACGGTAGACGGTGGAATCGTGGCGAATCTCCGAAGGCTTCGCCAGGCCGCTCCAATAGCGTTGCTGGTCGTGTTGGCGGTTGCCCCATGCCCTATGCCGGCCTTTCTGCGAGGCGAAGAGGACTTTGAAGGACTTGCCGCTTTTGACGCGAACGGTGTGCTCATGGAGCCATCCGTCCTCCTTGAGGGCGTCGATGCCCTTGCGGGCGGCGAAGGCGTTGCCGCCGAAGCGTTGCTCGACCAGATCGCGCACGCTGACGACGCGGTAGGTCGCTATGTCGTCAAGCGCCTGGCGCTTGCGCTGATGGAAGTCGATGCGGTCGCGGGTGCGGTTGCGTCGAGTAGGCCGCTGGCGTTGCGGATGCTGCCGCGATTTGGGCTTGCCGGGTGTGCGGTTACGGTCGTCCTGCGAGCTGGAATCGCGGGGGACCGTCTTGAAACGAACGGGGCCCGCTCGACGGGAGCGAGCCCCGTTGCGTGATTCTATTTCTCGCCCTCGCATGAATCACTCTCCTTCCCCTCGGCAATGTGTGGCTCCCGCATGTCGAGATTCAGGAAACTCCAGTTGTTGTGTCCGATTCTTGATCGCGTTGTTGGAGCGAGTACGGTCTGATGATTCATGGCGAGGCCGTTGAAGCGACCTCCTTTCCGCTGAAGCCTTCAGCTTCTTCGAGTAGAACCACCCTGTCGTTGTGCGCGAAAAAGGCGCAAGCTGAGCAAAGGTCATGCTCGACCCAGCAACAGGGAAACCCGTCCGGTTCGATGCAGGCGTCCCAATCCGTACAGCCGCACACGCAGCACGATCGGACGCTCATTCGAGCTCTCCCATGCGCTCGCGCTTCATCCGCTCCGCGAGTTCGGCATCATGGGATTCGCCGGCAGCGAGACGCTTGTCCATCAGCTTGAGCTTGCCTCCCAGGTCGCCCAGGCCGGCGCGCCGTGCGAGCCAGTAGATGAAGGCGTACAGCGTCACGATGGCGGTCATCAGGTAGAGGCTGACGTTCCAGGTGTAGTGAGCGAAGAGCAGCTCGGCATACGGCTCCAGGTACTTGAGCCGCTCGCCAACGAGAAGGATGGAGATCACCCAAAAGATCAGGCTCAGTCCGGTTGCGATTCGCCAGGGCATCGGTTCAGCTTCCTCGCGCCAGCTCCTCGATGGCTTGCTGGAGATCTCCCGTTCGCTGGGTCGCGGCGGCGCGCTTCTCTTCCTCCATGGGATCGCTGGTGAACATCCAGTAGCTGCGCCGGTCCACGTTCAGGGTGAGCACTTCGCGGTCGTTGGGATTGCGGGCGTAGACTTCGCGCTTGGGAACCAGGCTGCGGATCAGCGAGGTTTCGGCTTCCGACAATTGCAGCTTTGCGGCGGCTTCGTAGGAGAGGGCGCGGATCGAGAGGAACAGGCGGTTGGGAATCGATTCGATCAAGGCGCCGGTGGCGGCGCCGCCCACAATATCGGTGACGGATTGAGTCGCGAGGATGAGCGCGGCGTTGCGCTTGCGCCAGGTCCGCGCGGCTTCGGCAAGATAGTTCGCCGTGGCGGGTTCGGCGAGGAAACGCCAAGCCTCATCGACGACGAGAATCTTGAGCCGGGTGGTTTCCTCGGGGCGCTCGAGCTCCAGTCTCAGGCGCTCCAGGCAGTAGGACAGCGCGGCGGCGACCAGGTCCGGAAAATCCTTGGCTCCGGTCAGATCGACAACCTGCCAGTCGGAGCCGTCGATCTCCTTGTCCAGGCCGGGTACATCGAAGATTTTTCCCCACTGTCCCGCTCCCATCCAGCGGGTCATGGCGGCCTTCATTCGCGGCGGCAGGGTTTCGACCAGCGAGCTCATGCGGCGCTGTTCCGCAGCGATG
>JAPOOG010000088.1 GCA_026713545.1 Bryobacterales bacterium | reverse complement strand
GCTATCCAACGATCCCCGCTGGAAGCAGGGCCCGATCTATGTCTTCGGGATCAACGCGGAAACGGGCACGATCTCATTCAGCGGCAGCGAAAGAAGCTTCGTCACGTCGGGACGAATTCCGGAACTGTTGTTCGACGGGCGGGACGCGGTCGAAGCCGCCTCGATCTTCGGGGAAGGGTTCTGGTACTACGACTTCTTCAATCCCGCGACACAGCAGATGGAGCCCAAGGTCGCGTTCGTCAAGCTGATGCGGGCTGAGGGAGTTCCGCTGCTGGTCGGTTCCGGCCACCGGCCGGTGCTGCGCCAGTACCGGCCGGAACGGACGGGGAACTGACCGGGAGGACTGCAGCCCCTATTTTGGCCGTTGCCCACGGAAGGTCCCCTTGAGCGAAGACGAACGCCGGCAACTTCTTGGAATCATCACCGAGGCCCACGCCACGCTCTGAGAGGCCGCCTTCAAGCTGCGCCGGCACTGGCCGTCGAAAGCCCCGGCCCTCAAGTCCGCCTTCCGCGCCGAGCAGGAGGCCTTCCGGCTGCGCCGCGAGCTCCAGCGGCTCGTGCTCGAGGACCCCGTACTGGTGCGGAAACAGGAGCCGTTGCCCGCGGACCGCGGCAGCGGCAAGGTGATCGATATCGGCCGGCTGCGGCGACGCAAGCTGGACGGCGACGAGACCTGAAATGGAACCCTCAAAACCACTCTCCAGGCTCAAATCTCCAGGTAGTCAGCGGTTCATCCCCGCGCCTGCGGGGGAAACTCCAAACAAGAGGCGAAGATCTTCAGGGCGACAGCTCTCGCCTGACTGTCAATGTCAAACGAAAATTGCGCACATTTGGGGGGAGAACCGCTACGGGTTTGGCGGACTTTCCCCCTTCGTTGCGATGGGGGTTGAGGTGGCCGTCGGAGGGAGCGGAGTGTGCCGTCTGATGCCGACAAGCGGCCGCGGGAGAGCCATACCAGGCCGTGGCGGTCGGCGTGTGGAATACTCGCGGTATCGAGTCCGAGACGACCCGGGAGCGTCATAAGCGGGTTCCTCCTCCACCTTGCCTCATGCCGGCTTGAGGAGCAGCATGCCGAAACCGAAGCCGCAATGGCGGCCAACGCCCCTCGCGAGTAGGTCCGGAAAGGTATCCGGGCTGGTGATGTCCAATAAACCCGTAAAGCGGACGTCCGGGCGCGTGAGCCATTGAGGGGCTCGTCTCCCGTTCTCCCCCCGCGGGCGGCGCAACAGGCGGACCGAGCGGTAGGCCTCCACCCGTAACGATTTCGGCACCAACGCTACGGTCTGAGGCCGTTCCGGCTGAGACGCAAGCCGTTCCTCGAGCCATTCGATGTAGACCTGCTCCCTGGTAGGTGGTTCACTGCGTGCCGGCCGGCGCGCTGCGGCTACCTGGAAGGCGTCCAGTTCCTTCCCTTTGCAGAACGTCGTCGGCTGCAGTTTCGGGCGCTCCCGAGTCGTGAGCGGTTTGATGATCCGCCGTACCGGGCAGGCCCGGAGGTCGAAGCGGAGCCGCAAGTTCTTCGGCCAGGGGGAGGGCATCGGCTTGGACCGCGCAGCTTCCCAGTCGACTGTGGCGCGCAGCTCGTCGTCAGCTAGTTGTACCAGTGATCGAAGAGTTTCGAGGGGTGCGCGTGTGTAGCCGAGCAGGTCGAGCATGCCGCCAGGGGATTCCGATGCGGCAACCGCCCGCCGGCGCTCGCGCCGGCCCCCAAGTGGAATGGCGAATGGACGGGGTGACTGCACGCCGAACAGGCCGTTCAGGGCCGCGTGCAGGGCGTAGCCCATCTCGGCGTCCCGCGGACGCCCGCGGCCATCGCCGGGAGGCGTGTCCAGGTAGCCGCGGCCTAGCGCCCAGGCAGTGAACTCGCGGAGATTCAACGGCAGGCGGACAAGGTGCAAGTCGGTCATGATGCACCGCCGGAGGCCGGAGCCGGCAAGCGGCCCAGGACGAGTGTGCCGCGCGCCACGATCCGCTCGCCGCCATGCAATTGGTTTCGCCAGTCTCGCCGGTCGATGACGCGGCGCATTGCACGGCGCGCATCGGGAGGCAAGGCGCGATCATTCTCTTCAGGCCACTCGGCCATGACCTTCACCTTGTCGTTCCTGCCCGCGATCTCTGTCCAACGGTCCGGAAAGGTGTCGGGGACGCGTGTGAGAGCTTCTGCAAGGCTGTCGGCATCCGCGATGATGCCGACGAAGAGCCGTGTTGATGGCAGGCAAGGTTTACGCCCGATGAACAGCGGCCGAGCGGGCGCAATCAACGCGTTTCCAATGTCGTTCAGCGTTGGCTTCTCATCCGCAGGCGACAGCGATATCGAACTCAATACGCTGGCGTCAGCGCGGTAGCGGCGGAAACGGATATGGGTACCGTACCGCGCCTCCAGTCCACCTTCCCGATGCTCGCTGCTTCCCCGTGTCGTCCATGAGGGGTTGCGCAGATGAGTTTGGCCGAGATCCACGGTCTGGTAGTCCTGCAACTCTTCACCTTCGCGCACAAGAGCGCTGGCGATTGACAAACGTGCTTGCAAGGCTTGCAGCGGGTCGAAGTCGCCATGCTTGCAGCCGAGCGCGTTTGCGAACATGCCGGTGATCTGACTCATCGTCGGGAATCGTCCCGTCGGTCCGATCTGGTCGACCTGGGGGCCGCCGAAGCTCATGAGCGGTGCTTGCAGATGAAGAATCAGTGCCTGCATCAGCTTGTCTCTCCCACTTGGCCGGCCGCCCATTGCGCGAGCGCGGCCATGGTTACTCTCTTGCCGGTGTGTTCCGGAGCCGGCTCGATCATGGTTGCAACCCTCCGCCTCTCGTGCGTGCCGTACACGGCGCCATAGCGGCCGAGGTACTCGCTGATGGCGGCAGAGGCTTTTTCCTTCGCACCCTGCTTCGATACCGGGATCATGAAGGCATTCGCCAGCGTACGCGGCTGCCGCTCTCCGCTCTCCGCCAACATCATTTCGGCACAGGCGTAGGGTGCTGTCGCCCCCAGCTTCGCGCCGGGGGAGACTGTCGCAATCAGGTGAACCAGCCGACGAATGACCTCCGCCGCCAGTGTGCGGTCGCTGGACAGATTATCGACGAGTTGGTGTAAATCGACGACGACATAGGTGTAGAACAGCCCGCTGGTCAATTCGCTTGTGTTGATATGAGCGGAGCCGAGCTCACCTTCGGCGGTAACCAGATCGTCGAGCGCCGAGAAGTAGTCCGGCTCCGTCTCTTCGGCATGCACAGTGAAGCTGTGTGCAACGTGGACAGCGGCGTCGCTACGCGCCATAAGGTCCGAGGTCACCATGCGCCCGAAGATCGCGGCATCCAGGCCGGAACCCATCACCAAAGCCTTCAGATTCGCTTTGTTCGCCTTGTCCTTGAAGTAGGCACCGACGGCTTTAGCCGTCCCCTCGGCATCGTCTTTGACAAGCTCAGCCGCAAGGTTCGTAAGGAAGGCGATCTCAGGCTCACCCAGGACGATGACCTGATCCGTTTGCAAGCCGGTAAGAGGTTCAGCGCCCTCGACCGGTTTCTCCTGTCGCGCCTGCTTCGCCTTGATGCTCTCGCCGACCACCGCGAACCGGATCGGCATGAGGACATTGACGATCTGGTTCTCCGAGAGTCCTCGTTCCAGGAGCCGGCCGGCAATGACGTCGCTGAAAACCCGCCGGGAGCGAGTGGACTTACCGCTGCCCAGTTCTTGTAATGACCACTCACCTGTCGCCTCCCGCCAGTGCCGCTTGAGGCACTGCGACGACACGCGGATGCGATCATGGCCGCCGAACGGCAGGCGCTTGGCGCGACCGACATCGTCGCGGTTCAGCAACGTCGCGGAGTAGCCGGTGAGGGTGTGGAGTTGGAGAAATCTTCCTCTCATGATCGTGATCTCCTCAAGGGTGCAATGATCGTTGGGTTGGGGTACGGAAGTAGTCCCGCGCCATTCGGTGGCTGGCGAGCTGAGGGTTGACGTTCAGCCCGAGGCCCCTGAGCGACAGGTGCGCCGGCCGTTCCCAGTCAGCCTTGACGCCGGCTCGGGCAAGCCATGAGCCGGCGACGCGAAGTTCGCGAGCCAAGTCTTCGCCTTCAGCGCGCAACAATCGGACGAAGCGGTCTTCGGAATAACGTGTCTTGGCGAGGGCAGCGCCGAACGGCTGATCGAACGAGTGCGGGTTAGGGGCCATCTCGACCATGGCGCGAATGAGCCCGGCCCATGCCCGATCGACACGTGCATCGACCTGACCGCGAGGTTCACGCCATTCCACGGGCACGTCGCACAGGTACTGTTTCCAGAACGCTGAGCGCAGATCGTTGCCCGTCATGCGGCGAAGCTCGGCCAATGCTCCAACACCGATCCTCTCGGCATTCAAGTGCCGCGATAACGTTGCGATCACCTGGCCCAGCCCGCGAGGTCCGGCGGGGTCGTCCTGAAGTGGACGAGGGTCAATCACGGCTTCCGTGTTCATGTGGAAGGCTCCTTGGAATCCTGTTCGAGAAAGGCTTCAGGCAGCCGCTTACGCAGTCCAGCGAACAATACGGCCTCCGACGCGGCACGAGCTTTCTCCCGGCGGATGCTCGGCGGCGTTGTCTTATGCCAGACGTCCCGCGCGAGTCGAAACGCCTCGTCCCGGAGCAATAGCTGCCAGCGGAGGATCACTTCGTCCGAGCCGATCTTTGGCGCTTCGAACAAGCAGTTGAAGAACTCCTCGTCGATGATCCGGTCGTAGCTGGCGATGGTCGGCGCGGCGTCCGGCTTCTGGAATTTCGGATGTTCCGGTCCTTGCAGATAGATCTGCACTGTCTGCCACAGAACCTTCCGGGCCTCGCCGGCCAGAGCAACCATGTCTTGGGAGAGAGCGGCGAGTGTCGACCCCTGTTCGTCCTCATCGAATTGCAGATACGGCGCAACCGATTCAGGCAAAGGGACAATCCGCTCGTGCAGCCCTTCCGTCTTGCCCTGGCCGCGCACCAGGACCGCCATGTGAACCTCGCTGTCGAGGCGTTTCTCTCCCGGTAATGCCTTCAGTGAGAGGGGTTTCTTCAACTCTCGCTCGAACAGGATGCGCTGGGCCAGACGGTAGTTGAAACCGTTGCCGCCGACCGTCAATGAGGAAGGGGCGCTCTTGCTCAGATTGACGGGTGTCCATGGGTCGCCGAGATTTCCTTTCAGCGCCTGTGCAGCAACCCGTGGGATTTTCGCTGGCCGCGCCAGCGCCGCGAGGCGGCACTTTCCGGTAGCCGTGAGCCGCACACGCCGGCATATCTCGATGAAGAATGGGTCCAGCTCCTCCATGCGCAGCGGCGCGTCAGTGTCCCACTCGTGGAGCCACGTCAGCGCCAAGCCACCTTCGGATTGATAAAGGTCGTCACTCACAAGCCGCAGAATCTCGCTGCGGCGCACGAGCAGCATGCGCATTGCACGGGCAACCCGCGGACCCCAACGCGGGCCGGGACGCCGATCCACCAGGACACGGCTGGAGAGACCTCCGTTCATACGAGCGATTCCGGGATTACCCCTGCCGGAATATCCCTGGGTCGTCTGCAACGTGATCAAGGCGTAGAGCCAGAGGTGCGGTTCGCCTTGGATTGCCTGTGCGCGCTTGCGATCGTGGTTCTTGGCGGTCACCAGAACATCGAGTGCGTCAGGAGTTTCGCCCGCAGGCTTGAACTTATGGAGCATTCCAGTCGGCGGTTGCAGGAAGGCCGGACGAGTCGGGTTCTCGACCATCAGACTCCAGGCGGTGGCGGCGGAGCTCGGAGTGAGGTCGGCCAGCAGCCTCTGCCAGGCATCGGGATCTTCCGGCGGTTCACGCAGGTGTCCACGGTGCAGCGCAAGTGCTCCGAGCTGAGCCAGGAATTGGTACCAAGCTTGCGCTTGATGGGCGGCCAGGCCGGGGAAGCCGTCGATGGCATCCCGGCCAAGCCGGCTGAAAAGTTCGGGCAGCGTCAGCATCATCCCGTCACCGCCGGTTTCGACCGGCACGATCCGTTCGATCAACAAGTCGAACATGTCTGATGAGTCCTCTTCTCTTTTGTGTCGAGGCTGCGAGACTTCGTCTTCCCTCACGACCGGTCAGTCACGCAATCAGCAGGACGGCATGCGGCCAGAGGCTTGTGAATGTAATGTGTCAAGAGCTATTGAGCCGACAGTCCCAGCCGGTCGTAGAGGAAGGTCTTCGAACCGGGGCAGAAGTGGATTTCTCCGTTGCGGTCAGTCGCATCGGTGAGGACTGCATCATCGGGATCCTCCTGAACCATCCAACCGGGGACGTTCAGCGCATGCTCCGGTTTGCCGAATGGGCCGGGTAGTGATTCGGGCAGTTCCACACGGCGATCCTTGAGGCCAAGGCAGGTTTCTGCGCGCAAATCCGGGATGGTCTGGCCAAGCGCCGCCGAGATCCTTCTCCTCCCTACAGACCGCGAACATGCCTTGTCACTCTTCAGCATTGCGTATTTAACAACTTGGCCATGCCCACTACATGAACAACCGAAGTTATTTGGTGATTTTTTTGTGACTTCTCAAAAAAATACAATTCTGCACTGAAATCTCTTGCTTGATATCCAAGTTCGGGCATGTCCATCAGGTCTGAGGACTATGGCGCAGATCGTCGTGGATGCAGGCATAGCCTGAGACTCCTCAGTCCCAAGCTTGCTCGGTCAATGGCCCGGACCGAGTTGAGTTGTCACGGCAGCGATACCGAGCCCGATCCGACCCTCGCTGCTGCTTTTGCGAGGGACACCGTTTGCCGTTCTAAGGCGCCGTCGATCGGGAACCGGCCAAAAGACACAGCACGCAGATGGCACCTCTTGACAAGACATTCGCTCGGGCCGCAGGCCCCGAAGGTCCGTATTTGATCCGAGACACGATACTCTGATCCATCAGCAGCGGAAGCCTGCCAGACAGGGCGATTCTTGCGGTGATCGCAAGGATGCCGAAAACCGTGTACAAAGATCCCCTCTACATCTTGGCAAGCTGAAATCCTACAAGTACTTTGTGTAAACCATATAGTGTTGATACTTCAGCAACGCATCCAGGCCGTGTTGGAGGTAGAACGGCTTTGCGGCAACATCGTAAGGCAGCTTCAGACAAGACGAAAAGGCGGCGGCAATGGAATCAGTTCCCAACTTCATCGGCGGGCAATGGACGGCTGCGGCCGCACATGAGTTCAGTAACGTCATCAATCCGGCGACGGCCGAAGTCCTGGCCCATGTTCCCTTGGACGGCACTGAGGAAGTCGACCGCGCCGTGCAGGCGGCGTCGCGGGCATTCCCCGATTGGAGACAGACGCCTCCCGAAGATCGCATCCAATACCTGTTTCGCCTGAAACAGCTTCTCGAGGACAACCTCGACGAGTTGGCCCGCACGATCACGATCGAAAACGGCAAAACGCTTGCCGAGTCGAAAGGCGAACTGCGGCGGGGCATCGAGAACGTGGAGGTCGCTTGCGGCATCCCGACGCTGATGCAGGGCTACAACCTCGAAGACGTGGCCCGCGGGATCGACGAAATCATGATCCGGCAGCCGCTCGGAGTCGTGGCGGCGATCACGCCGTTCAACTTCCCGGCGATGATTCCGTTGTGGTTCCTGCCATACTCCGTCGCCTGCGGCAACACGATGATCGTCAAGCCTTCAGAGAAAGTTCCACTGACGATGCAGAAGTTCTTCGGCTTGATCGAGCGGCTCGACCTCCCCTCCGGAGTCCTCAATCTTGTCAATGGAGGCAAGCCGGCCGTCGATGCCCTGCTTGACCATCCCGATATCCGCGCGATCAGTTTCGTCGGCTCGACGCCGGTGGCGAAGTACGTCTACGCCCGCGCCGCGCAATGCGGCAAACGCGTGCAGTGCCAGGGCGGTGCGAAGAACCATGTCGTGGTCCTCCCTGACGCGGATATGGAAGCGACGACGCAAATCGTGAGCGACAGCGCGTTCGGTTGCGCTGGCCAGCGCTGCCTGGCCGTCTCCGTCGCCGTCACGGTGGGCGAGGCGCGGAAAACGTTTCGCGACGCGATCGTTGACGCGGCGGGTTTGATCCAGGTGGGTTCCGGCCTTGACGACGGCGTTGGAATGGGGCCTGTCATTACGCGCGAAAGCAAGGTTCGCATCGAAGCGGCCGTGGAAACCGGGACCCGAAAGGGCGCGCGGGCAGTACTCGACGGCCGGGGCGCGCGAGTCAACGGCCTCGAAGGCGGTCACTTCATCCGCCCGACCGTGCTTGACGGCGTGGCCCCTGACGGGCCGCTTTCCTCGACGGAGATCTTCGGTCCCGTGCTCAGTCTCACGCATGCCGCCTCGGTGGACGAGGCCATCGATATCGTCGCGAGAAACCCCTACGGGAACGCCTCATCGATCTTTACCTCGAGCGGAGCGGCCGCCCGCAAGTTTCGTTATCAGGCGCCGACCGGAAACGTGGGCGTGAATATCGGCGTAGCCGCGCCGATGGCCTATTTCCCCTTCAGCGGCTGGAAGGACAGCTTCCTCGGAGCCCTGCACGGCCAGGGACGCGACTCGGTCGAGTTCTACACCGACAAGAAAGTCGTCATCGAGCGCTGGCCCCAGGAGTGGTCACGCAAGTTCTGAGACGGCCAGCGGCAGCGCAGGGTCTTCATCCCCGGCAGCCCGATGACCAGGACAACGCTTCCGGGAAACTGGAGGGACTGCAGAACCGAGTGAACACCGAGGTGCCCCCTGCGGCGTATCATCGTGCGCGGGAGGGCTTCCTTCCAGCGTCATCGAGCAGCGCGGAGTTGTGATTTCGAACATCGCCTAGAATGAGACTTCCGCTTAGCCTGTCCCCCTCTCGATGCTCGATCGCATTACCGTTCGCGGAGCCCGTCAACACAATCTCAAGAACGTAAATGTCGAGATTCCGCGCGACAGCCTGACGGTCATTACCGGCCTGTCCGGCTCGGGCAAGTCCTCGCTGGCTTTCGACACGATCTACGCCGAAGGCCAACGCCGCTACGTCGAGACCCTGTCGCCCTACGCCCGGCAGTTTCTCGACCAGATGGAACGCCCCGAAGTCGATTCCATCGAAGGTCTGAGTCCGGCTCTTTCGATCGAGCAGAAAACCACCAGCCGCAGCCCCCGTTCCACGGTAGGAACGATCACCGAGGTTTACGACTATCTGCGGCTGCTGTACGCCTCGATCGGCACGCCGTTCTGTCCGAATTGCGAAGTGCCTATCCGGCGCCAGTCGGCCGAGCAGATCGTGCGCCGCATCCTCGAAGAGCAGCTCGGCTGCAAGGTGATGATCCTCGCACCCATTGTCCGTGGCCGCAAGGGCGAGTACCGGAAGGAGTTCGATCGCCTCGCGCGGCTCGGATTCCTCAAAGCCCGTGTTGACGGCGAAATCGTATCACTCGAGGACGACATCCACCTCGACCGTCGGCGCAACCACACCATCGAGGTTGTCGTGGATCGGATCACCGTTCGCGAAGGCCAAAAGAAAAGGGTCGAAAACTCGATCCAGACCGCCACCAGGATGGCCGGCGGTCTGGTCGTCGTCGCAGAGGTCGGCGGCGATGAAAAACTGTATTCCGAAAAGCTTGCCTGCACCCGGTGCGGCGCCAATGTCCCGGTTCTGGAGCCGCGCTCGTTCTCGTTCAACAGCCCGTATGGCGCCTGTGAAACGTGCAGCGGACTCGGTAGCCGCTGGGACTTCGATCCCGACAAGGTCATTGCCGACGCCGGCAAGCCGTTGCTTGAAGGAGGCATTGCAACCGGCCTGTTGCCCCCGCGTGTCGAAAGCGGCCTGATCGCCGGATCCAAAAAGCTTCGCATCCCGTACCGGAAAGCTTTTGAGGAGCTCACCTTCGAACAGCAGAAGCACCTGCTCTTCGGCGGCGATGACCTCGCCGCCGGCAAGAAGAGCAATTCCTTCCCGGGACTGCTGGGTCTGCTCGACGAGTGGCATTCGTCCTTTGCCACAGAAAACTTCCGCTCCTGGTTGACTCGCTTCATGTCCCCCGCCCCCTGCGCGTCTTGTGACGGCCGCCGGCTCAGGAGGGAGAGCCTCGCCGTACGGCTCGCCGAATTGTCGATCGCCGACTTTGCCTCGCTCCCTGCCCGCAAGGCTCTCGAAGTGGCCCAAAACCTCGAACTCACCGAGCGTAAAAAACAAGTGGCCGGCCGCATCGTCGAAGAGATCCGGCGGCGCATCCGTTTCCTGCTCGCCGTCGGCCTCGACTATCTCAGCCTCGACCGCTCCGCCGCGACGCTTTCCGGAGGTGAAGCCCAGCGGGTCCGCCTCGCTACGCAAATCGGGTCGGAACTGCGCGGAGTCCTCTATGTTCTGGACGAGCCATCCGTCGGACTGCACGCACGCGACAACGACCGCCTTCTCACGACTCTCTCGCAGCTTCGCGATCTGGGCAACACGATTGTCATCGTTGAACACGACTTCGAGACGATCCAGCGGGCCGACTACGTTGTCGATCTGGGCGTAGGAGCCGGCCGCCTGGGCGGCAATCTCGTGGCTCAGGGGACGCCGAAGCAGGTTGCGGCGACACCCGCATCCCTTACCGGTCAATACCTCAGTGGACGAAAGATCGTCCCGATACCGTTTGAGCGCCGAGCTCCCGACAAGGCAGTGCTCACGGTTCTAGGCGCCCGCGAGCATAACCTCCGAAATATCGACGTCAGGTTTCCCTTGGGCCGCTTCATCGTGATGACCGGCGTTTCCGGCAGCGGCAAATCGACGCTGATGAACGACATCCTCTTCCCGGCGCTCGCCCGCAAGATCAACCGATCGATCACCGTGCCGGGCGCCCATCGGCGCATCGAGGGCATCGATCATGTCGACAAGGTCGTCCGCATCGATCAGTCCCCCATCGGCCGCACGCCGCGGTCGAACCCCGCCACCTATACCGGCGTGTTCACACCGATCCGCGCCCTCTTCGCTCTGCTTCCCGAATCGCGAGCGCGAGGCTACGCGCAAGGACGCTTCAGCTTCAACGTCAAGGGCGGCCGCTGCGAGGCTTGCCAGGGCGACGGCCAGGTTCGCATCGAGATGAACTTCCTTCCCGACGTCTACGTCACGTGCGACTCCTGCCGAGGGCGCCGTTACAACCACGAGACCCTTCAAGTGAAGTACAAGGGCTGGTCGATCGCCGATCTGCTCGAGGCCACCGTCGAAGAAGCCGCTCCGCTCATGGAAAACCTGCCCCAGATCCAACCGAAGCTCCAGACCCTGCTCGATGTCGGCCTGGACTACATCCACCTCGGGCAATCGTCGACGACTCTCTCCGGCGGCGAAGCCCAACGAATCAAGCTCGCCCGCGAGCTGAGCAAGCGCCAGACCGGACGCACCGTCTATCTACTGGATGAGCCGACCACCGGACTGCACTTCGACGACGTCAAGAAGCTGCTCGAAGTACTCCATCGTCTGGCCGATCACGGCAACACGGTGATCGTCATCGAGCACAACCTCGACGTCATCAAAGCCGCTGATTGGATCATCGACCTGGGACCTGAAGGCGGAGAGCAAGGTGGAGAGATTGTCGCCCAAGGCACGCCGGAAGACGTGATGCGCTCCGATAGAAGTTACACCGGGCAGGCGCTCGCGCAGTTCCTCGGTGTCAACGCAGACGTCCCGGCTGCCCGCAGCGCCTGAGCCGGACAGCCTTTTCTCGAACCGCATGTGTGCGTTGTCTGTTCTTGCGGCCTTTCCGGTCTTCACGTTTCTTCTCTTGCGGATCATTCACGGCTGAAGAGGCGGTCGCGAAGCTCATTTCGAGGTCAGTTTTTCCTCCGCTCGCGGGCGGATCATTCAAAAAGGAAACATCCGGATGGATGTCAACCCAGGCTTGACAAACAGAATGTTTCAGCTCAGCAAGGCCCCGTCGTCATGAATGGTCTTCGAGCCCCGTTTGGATTACAGACCGGACTCGCGTCTGCCGGAGAACCATGGGCAGAGGTTAAAATAGAGCCAGCCTTGCTCCAGCGCTCGCTCATCATCGGCCTGCTGCTCGCAGGACTTCCTCTGTGCGCCGCCGACTTGCTTCCGCTCGACCAGGTCAAGGCCGGGATGAGAGGCGTCGGCAAAACCGTGTTTACGGGAGAACAGGTGGAGGAGTTCCAGGTCGAGATCCTGGGAGTTCTGAAGAACATCGCCCCCGGTCAATCGCTGATTCTGGGACGGTTGGAAGGTGAGCCTCTGGACAAGATGGGGGTTCCCGCCGGAATGAGCGGCAGCCCGGTGTACTTGGACGGCAAGCTCGCCGGTGCGATCGCCTATTCGTTCCCCTTTTCGACCGAGCCGATTGCGGGCATCCGACCGATTCACGAAATGGTCGGGCAGCTCGAAGATGCTCTCCTGGCGAACGCGCGTTCCGGGAACTCTTCCAAGTTTCTATTGGTCAATGCTGGTGAAGCCCCGAGATTTCTTCCCGATCCCGAGGCCGACTTGCTTCCCGATGGTGCACGCCCCTTGGGCAGCGAGCCCAGGCTGCTTCCGATCGCGACTCCCGTCGCCATGGCCGGTTTCTCGGAACGGACCTTCGAGGTTTTCGGCGAGCGTTTGCGCGGCCTCGGGTTGCGGCCCTCGCAAGGCCTGGGGGGACAGGGAGTAGATGCCGAAAAACCTCGACGCCCCGAGCCCGGTTCCATGGTCTCCGTAGCGCTCATCGAAGGGGACATGGAACTCAGCGCCGCCGGCACGGTCACCCACGTCGCCGGTGACCGGCTCTACGCCTTCGGACATCGTTTTCTTGCGAGCGGCCCCACAGAAATGCCGCTCCTGGGTTCATCGGTGATCACGACGGTCCCCAACCTCAACAACTCGTTCAAGATCTCAGCGTCCGGCGGGCGGCTCGGCGCCGTTACGCAAGACCGCGGCAGCGGCATCACCGGCGAGTTGGGCCGCTCTGTCCGGATGGTGCCGCTCGAGATCGATCTCACCTCCAACGCCCGGTCGCGGCGATACGAGATGAACCTCGTAAACGACCGCACGCTCACGCCGTTTCTGATGCAGATGGCCTTGTTCTCTGCGGTGGATACGACCGAGAGGCAAGTCGGCGCATCGAGCTATCGTGTCCGAGGACAGGTTGATCTGGGGAACGGCATTCCGCCGCTGCGCCTCGACAACATGTTTGCCGGGTCCAACGGGGTTGCGCTGCAGCTCGCGACTCTGACGAGCGTCCCGTTTGCGTATCTTCTGGAGAGCGGCTTCGAGTCCGTCTCGCCCCGAAGCATTCATCTTGCGGTCGAGGCCGTTGACAAGGACCGCCGTCTCGACGTCGATCGCGGCTGGGTGTCGAAGACGCGTGCGCGCGCTGGTGAAACCGTCGAACTTGCCGCGGCTCTCCGTAACGAAGCCGGCGAGGAGGTCATCAGGAGAACGCCGTTTCAGATTCCGCCGGGCGCCAAGCCGGGTCCAATCGAGGTCACCTTCGCCGATGGCGGCTCGCTCAATCTGCTGGAGTGGCGGACCTTCGCATCCACCACACGTGCCCAGGACCCCTCCAGGCTTGTGCACGCCATGAACCGCCTGCGCCGCAACAACAGGCTCTACATTCGCGTTTGGCGTCGCGCGCAGGCATTCCAGCTCGATACGGAACGCCTACCGGCGCCCCCCGCTTCCGTGCTTGCGCTCCTGTCGTCTCCTCGGGCGCAAGGCGGCGGCGTTGCGACGGAGTATCAGTCGACTCTCGACGAGTACGAGATTGATGGCCTCGATAGTGTCGTCCGAGGCAGCGTCAACACGCGCATCATGGTCATCGAATGATCTCCTTTCCCTCGCGGTTCCTTGCGATAGCACGACGGCTCCGGAGCAAAACTTCGATGCCGGAGGCGATCCGCTCGTGGCGACCGGCGTCTTGCATCTTGCTGTTGCTGCTCGCGTCCGGTGTCTTGCCGGCGGCGACAAGTCAGGTCTGGGAAACGACCGAGTACGCCCAGTTCGTGGCCGGCAAGCTCGAGAACCTCTCGGTTCAGCCGGAAGGCGCGCTCGTCATCGCTCCGGTTCTCGATACCGTCTTCTCCTCGGATCAACCTTTGATCTGGAGTGTCTCCGCCGCCCCGGACGGTTCTCTGTTCGTCGGCACGGGTCACCAGGGCAACGTCTACCGCATCGGCCCCAAAGGGAATAGCACCCTGTTGTGGAGCGCTCCCGAAATCGAGGTCTTCGCCTTGGCGGTGGCTTCCGACGGTGACGTTTTTGCGGGAACGTCTCCGAACGGCAAAGTCTATCGGATCGATAACAAGGGGCAGCACGAGGTCTACTTCGACCCCGAGCAGACCTACATCTGGTCCCTCGCCTTCGCCCAAGACCCGAGCAAGGATAAGGCTCCCGACCTGTTCGTTGGCACCGGTGACAAGGGAAAAATCTACCGCGTGACCGGCCGCGGCAAGGGTGAACTCTACTACGAAAGCGGCCAACGCCACGTCGTCAGTTTGGCGTTTGACGTCCAGGGCCGCTTGCTGGCGGGCACGGACCCCAACGGCATCCTCTATCGCATCGAAAGCAAGCGTAAGGCTTTCGCCCTTTATGACTCCGATATGCCTGAGATCCGTAACCTCCAGGTCACGCCGGAAGGCGCTATATTCGCAGCCGGAGTCGGCGGCGGCTATTCGTCGTTCGGCGGCGACGCCGGAGCCTCGGTCGGGACCGCACAAGGGGCCGCTACCACAACAATCACCGTGACCGCCTCACTCGGAAACGACCCCAAAGTCGTGCAGAAGCCCGGCGCCCAAACCAGCGGGGCCACACAATCGCAAAGCGCGGTTACCGTTTCGCAACCCGTCATCACGGTAGCCGGCATCGACAGGTCGGAACTACTGCGTATCGGCAGCGATCTGCAAGTCGAGAAGGTTTGGAAATCCGACTCCGAAGGTTTACTGGCGCTGACTCTCCCTGGTGCGGGGCGAGCGGGAGTCCTCTTTGCGACGGACAAGCAAGGCCGCATCTACAGCGTGAATCAGGATGGCCAAGTCACTCTGGAGACGCAGACCGGCCAGGATGAGATCACGCAGCTTGTCACCAGCGGCGGCGAACGATGGGTCGCCACGGCGCATGCCGGTAACCTTTTGCGCTTCGGAAGTGAGCCGTCGAAAACCGGCTCCTATCTTTCGGTGGCGCATGATGCCAAGTCGGCGGCAGTTTGGGGCAGGCTCTCCTGGCAGGGGACGCTGCCGAACGGTACGGCAATCGAGTTTCGGACACGCAGCGGCAATTCCGCGAAGCCCGACGCCGGCTGGAGCGACTGGTCGGAGCCGGTCGCGATCGAAGAAGGAACGTGGCGCGGCGGCCCGATCACATCGCCGCCGGCTCGGTACGTCCAATGGCAGGCCCGATTGAACGGGCGCGCCGATAGCTCACCCACGTTCACCGCCTTGCGGCTCACCTACCTGCCTCGGAACCGCGCGCCGCGGGTCGACAGCATCACGGTTTCCGCAACCAGCGACCAGGACACGAGCCTCGAGGAGGAGACATCGACGGCCGACACCGCCTCGGCCTACAGCATCACCGTGACCGACACCGGCTCCGTGTCCTCGACCGCCTCGACAGAAAGCACCGATGCCTTCGCCGGCGGTCCGCAGCGCAGGCTGAAGATCACCTGGACCGCAACCGACCCCGACGGGGATGACCTGCTTGCCGCGGTACGTTTTCGCGGCGACGGAGAATCCGCCTGGAAGCTCGTCAAGGATGAGATCGAAGAGAAGTCTCTCCTCATCGACAGCGACACCCTCGCCGACGGCACCTACCGCTTTCGCGTCGAGGTTTCCGACGGCCGCTCGAACCCGCCCGACAAGGCCCGCACGGCGCTTCGAGCGAGTGAACCCGTGATCGTCGATCACACGCCGCCCGTGGTCCGCTTGCTCGGTATCGACGACCGGCAGGTAATCCGCTTTGCGGCGCAAGACGCCGGCTCCATGTTGCGTCAGGCGGAATACTCCATCGACGCCGGCCGCTGGGTGCCCGTTCTCGCCGATGACGGCGTCATCGATTCGCAAAGGGAAACCTTCACGATCCGTCTCGACAAGGCGGCTAACCATGAACGCTTGGTGACGCTGCGGGTTCGCGACCGCGGGAGCAATGCCGGACTCGGTAAATCCATCGTCAAGTAAAGCCGCGCACGGAGGTAGCAGCGAAATTGTCCGAGTACACCGGTGAACATGCTCAAGCCGGCATCGATGCCGAACTGCCCGCTCTCGAAACCTGGCCCAACCAGTTCAAGGGCTATCGCATCAAGATCGAGATGCCCGAGTTCACGTCCGTCTGTCCCAAAACCGGACTGCCCGATTTCGGCAAGCTGACTCTGGAATACGAACCCGGCGAACTCTGCATCGAGTTGAAATCCCTGAAACTCTACATCCTCGCCTACCGCAACCTGGGGATTTTCTACGAGAACGTGGTCAACCGGGTTCTCCGCGACGTGGTGGATGCCATCCATCCGGTCCATGCGCGGGTGCAAGGCGACTTCACTCCACGCGGCGGCCTGAATGCAACGGTGGAAGCCGAATACAGGGCCGAAACGCAGGCGTAGCCCGCAACTCCCGTCGTCATGCACCTCCGGAAAAACGGGTCCGCGGCGTTGAGTGATCGGCAGTACGAATGACCGTCTTGCGCACGTAACGAGAAACCGGCCGCAAGGCCGGCAAGAGCTGCGCGTCAAGTATCGTGGAGCTTCGCGCAACTCGACAAGACCCGGCACGAGCCCCGACGGCCGCGTTCCGGCCGCTCTCATCCAGACTGTAGACTAATACTCATGCGCCCCAATCCCCTCCTCCTCATCTACCTGACAGCCCTTACCGTGCCCGCTGTCCTCGCCGAATCCGCCGGCGGCCTCAACTGGACCGCCCCCGACGGCTGGGCCTCCCAGCCTAAACGCATGCGCGCCGCCAACTACGTCGTCCCCGCCGCCGGAGGAGACAACGAAAACGGCGAATGCGGCGTCTACTTCTTCGGTCCCGGACAGGGCGGAAGCGTCGAGGCCAACGTCAGGCGCTGGATCGGTCAATTCCGCGCCCCCGACGGCGGCCCTGCCGATTCCCTCGCGAAGCGCTCCAGCGACAGCTTCAACAGCATCGCCGTCACCACCCTCGACCTCACCGGCACGTACCTCTTCAAACCCTTCCCCATGGCGCGCCAAGCCACGCCCAAGCCGGGCTACCGCATGCTCGCCGCCATCGCCGAAGCTCCCCAGGGACCGGTGTTTTTCAAGCTCACCGCTCCCAAGGCGACCACCGACGCCGCGGAAGACGCCTTCCGCAAGATGCTCGGCTCGTTGAAAAGGTGAAGAAGCAGGCCTATTGCGCCTGCGCCGGCTGCGGCGGATTGAAGTTCACCGTCGGCGGAGCCTGCCGGGCCTCCTCGGTGGTCCGGAAGTAGGCGTCTTCGCGCTCGTGCCCCGAGAACGAAGCCACCATGTTGTTCGGGAAAAGCTGAATGTAGGTG
>JAPOOG010000081.1 GCA_026713545.1 Bryobacterales bacterium | reverse complement strand
GGCTTGACGTTCCAGATCAACTGGTAGCGGTCGGGTGACGTGTTGATGATGTAGGAAGCCGAGGGCAGCTTGCCGCTGAAGCTGTCTGTGAGAACTTCCCTGAGTTTCGAGGGTCCGTCCTCGTCGAGGTCGAGGTAGACGCGGCGGACTTCGTGAATGTCATCCTTGGTGCGTGAGGTCGAGCCGGGTTGAAGGGGATTCATCCCGATGTAGATGTCGTAGCCGTGGGAGTTGGAATAGCGCAGCCACTTATGAATCTGTTGCGAAGAGGCTTGTTTGGCGCTCCAAATGCGCTGCTGGGTTTTCTTCTCGGTGTCGCGGGACACCAGGACCAGCGCAACCAGGTCGTCGGGGTTGAACATATCGTTGATGAAATCGTGGGGGTTCATGGAGAGCCTCAGAAGCGGTAGACGATGCCGGCGTGGAACTGGCTTCGAGACAGGGGGTTGTGGTCGGTGAAGATGCGGAAGTAGCGAACCGCAAAGTCGAATCCGAATCTGCGGGTGGCGGCAAGATGGATACCGCCTGTGGCGGTGATCATCAAGTGAGTGGGAGATGAAACAGGAGAGGAAGCAGCTCCCGGTTTCGTAGCGAAGGTGGCAACGGGTTGCGGAGGGATACGGCTGGCGCCGCCGCCGATCTCGAAGAACGGGGTAACAACGCTCTGTACGGGCATCGTGATGCGAGAGCCGAAGAAACCGAAGTCACAGAAGTGGTTGACGGTGCCGGCTTCGGAGAAAAGATCGAGATAGTCGGTAAGGCGGACACCGAAGCCGCCGCTGGCGGTCAGGTCGTATTGATCGCTGAAAAGCGTTGTGCCGGCTTGGGCTTTGATGAAGCCACGGCCACTGTTCTGCGCGGCCAGTGACGGGGTGAAGAGAAGCAAGCAAGCCGCGAGAGCGGCCAGGTGAGTAGGGAATGATCTCAGCGTTGAGGGTGTCATCTGGATTGAGGGAAGCCTTTCGTAGTCATGAGTTTCTGGAGTGTGAGCCGGACGGGTTCGGGTTGCTGGTTGCCTGCATAAGCCGTTCGGATAGCCAGGTCGAATAGGTGGCGGCGTAGGGGGCCACGTTCTCGTTGCTGAGTTGGTATTGGAGTGCGGAGGCCGCGCGAAGCGCGCCGTTGAAGCCTCCGTACACTTCAAGGGCTTGATCTTCGTTGGACTCGATTGCTTTCCGGACCGATACCAGTTGGGCTTCGATCTCCGAGCTGCTGGCGGTGGATAGGGGCAGATGCTTCCAGCTTGAAAACACTCGGCTCACACTGGATTCGAGCCGAGTGTTGTAGCTGGAATGAACAATGAACAAGGCAAAGCCGAGACGATGAAGTTCAGTCCAAAGAGCGGTATGTTCGTTGCGCCAATTGCGTACTCCTTTGGGGGAGCTCTCTTCGGAGTCGGTGTAGATGAACCAGGCTTGCCTGCTGTTTGCATCGAGAGCGATCGGATGCTTGTTGCCGAAGAGTCGAATGGTTCGCCCGGAAGCACCGTTCCAGATTCGACGGGGAAGGAGAGAGCGGTCGATCCCAAGCTGATCGAAGCAGGAGACCTTCTCGTTTTCGGTGGGAAGCCAGGGGAGATGTGGATGATCGAGAACGTAGTCGAGAGCGAGCAAGCGCCGGAAGGTAAGGGGCCAGCTTGCCAGGCGACGGTGACGGATGTCTCCGGCGCCAATCAGGCGGTAGATGGATTTATTGGTGACGCGGGCGAGCAGTCCAAGTGAAGCGACGGGTGTTTGGGTGATGAGTTGCTTATCGGTTAATTTGTGAATGATGCGACTGGTTGACATGCGGTTTTCTTCGCTGTGTCCACAGAAGACCTGCAGTTGCGAGCGGAGAAAGCAACCGGAATGGAGAGCGGTAACAGCTAGCCATTCGGATAGATCGGCTGGCAGATCCAGCGAATCTGCCAGCTTGGCGCCGCGGCCGTTCAGGTGGGGAAAGGTCATAGCTCGAAGAGCTCCTCATCACGGTTCGCACCGCTGCCGCTACGGCCGTTCTTGGAATCCTTTGTGCCAAGCGCTGAGGAAATTCGCCGTTGTGCGGAGCCGCTGTTGGCGTAGAGCTTGAAACCTGCTGAGAGCTTCGCTTGGATGCTGCTGTTTCGGTAGTTGTCGCTGGTGACTTCAACATCGACTCGACCGTGGCCGCCCTGCTCTTTTTCGTACTCGATGCGGGCGTCGGGGTAGTGGATTTTGCCATTGGAATCGACGGGGAGATTCATCTGCTTGGCGGCTTCGATCCTTGCGTCAACGGCAGCCTTGTTGCCGTCTTTCGCTCGTGCTTGCTCGGAAGCCTTCGACACCTGGCTCTTCAATTCGTAGTCGAGCTGGACACGCTTGACGCGGGAGCCTGATTTCTCGAGCTTTGCGATCTCGCTGCGAGCAGCACGGTAGACGGTGGAATCGTGGCGTATCTCTGCAGGCTTGGCAAGGCCGCTCCAATAGCGTTGGTCCTTGTTCTCGCGGCTGCCCCATGCTTTGCGCCGGCCTTTCTCTGTGGCGTAAAGGACTTTGAAGGTCTTGTTGCTTTTGAGGCGAACGGTGTGTTCGTGGAGCATGCCCTCTTTCTTGAGGGCGTTGATGCCATTGCGGGCAGCGAAGGCGTTGCCTCCGAAGCGCTGCTCGACAAGGTCGCGAACGCTGACGACGCGGTAGGTGGTAACGTCGTCGAGCGTCTGGCGCTTACGTTGATGAATGTCGATGCGGTCGCGGGAGTGGTTGCGCCGGGTGGGCTGCTTTGGTTGTGAGCGGTTTTTGGAACGAGGGGAGCGTTGTGGTTGCTGGCGCGACTTGGGCTTGTCGGGTGTGCGGTAGCGGTCGGCCTGCGAGTTGGGAACGCGGGGTACGACTTTGAAGCGAACGGGGCCCGCTCGGTTGGAGCGAGCCCCGTTGCGTGTTTCTATTTCTAGTCCTCGCATGAATCACTGTCCTTGGCTTCGGCATAATGACGATCCCGCATGTCGAGGTCCGGGATGCACCAGTTGTCGTGTCAGCTCGACCCTCGCTTTGATCGAACGAACAGATCATGTTGATTCTTCACGAGGACGCTGAAGCGGCCTCCTTTCTGCCGAAGTTCTCAGCTTCTTCGAGCAAAACAATCCTGTCGTTTTGTGCGAAAAAGGCACAAGCTGAGCAAAGGTCGTCTTCGACCCAACAACAGGGAAATCCGTCTGGCTCGGTGCATGCGTTGAAATCGGTGCAATGGCAGACGCGGCAGGTTTGGATGTTCATTCGAGCTTTCCGGTGCGCTCGTGCTGGAGTCTCTGAGCGAGCTCTTCATCGTGTGATTCGCCGGCAGCAAGTCGTTTGTCCATCAGTTTGAGTTTGCCTCCCACGTCGCCGAGGCCGGCGCGTCGAGCGAGCCAGTAGATGAATGCGAATAGAGTCATCATGGCTGTCAAAAGGTGAAGGCTCAGGCTGACGGTGTACTGAGAGAAGAGAACGGAAGCATAGGGTTTCAGGTACTCGATCCGTTCGCCAATGAGAAGCACGGCGACGACCCAAACGATCAGGCTCAGTCCGGTTGCGATTCGCCAGGGCATGCAATCAGCTTTCTCGCGCCAGTTCTTCGATGGCTTTCTGGAGGTTGCCGGCATTCCGGATCGCGGCGGAGCGCTTCTCTTCCTCGATGGGATTGGAAGTGAACATCCAGTAGCTGCGCTTGTCCACGTTGAGGGTCAGGACTTCGCGATCGTTGGGGTTGCGGATGTAGATTTCGCGTTTGGGGGCAAGGCCACGGATGAGAGAGGTTTCTGCTTCCGAGAGCTGTAAACGCGAGGCTGCCTCGTAGGACAGGTCGCGGATCGAGAGAAACAGGCGGTTGGGGATCGATTCGATGAGAGCTCCGGTGGCGACACCGCCGGCAACGTCGGAAACGGATTGGGTAGCGAGGATGAGGGCGGCGTTGCGCTTGCGCCAGGTCCGCGCGGCTTCGGCGAGGTAGTTCGCCGTGGCGGGTTCAGCGAGGAAGCGCCAGGCTTCATCGACGACGAGAATCTTGAGGCGGGTGGTTTCTTCAGGGCGCTCGAGCTCCAGCCTCAAGCGCTCCAGGCAATAGGTCAGGGCTGCGGAGGCAAGATCGGGAAACTGCTTTGCTCCTGCCAGATCGACAACCTGCCAGTCGGAACCGTCGATTTCCTTCCCTTGGCCGGCCAGGTCGAAGATTCTTCCCCACTGGCCGTCTCCGATCCAGCGGGTCATTGCGTTTTTCATTCGAGGGGGAAGGGTTTCGACGAGCGAGCTCATACGGCGTTGATCAGGAGCGATGCCGTACACGTCCTCGACGCGGGCACGAATGTCGGTGGTGTCGTCGCCGCTGGCTTCGTAGCCTCCGAGCTTGAGCAGTTGAGCAACCCATCCGGTGAGAAACTCGTAGGTGCGGTCGCCTTCGGGAAGGGTGAAAGGATGCAGCGGCGTACCGCCTCCGGTTCCGTCGAGGCGCAGGTAGCTGCCGCCGAGCATGGCGGTGAGGTTGCGGTAGCTGCCGCCGAGGTCAAGGATGCAGACGCGCGGGTTGTAGCGCAGGACGTGAACCAGAAGGAAGTTGAGCAGGAAGCTCTTGCCGGCTCCGGTCGAGCCAAGAATGAGCGAGTGGCCTACATCGGAACCGGCGAAAAGGTCGTAGTCGTAGAGGGTTCCGCAACGGGTTTCGAGAGTCGCGAGCGCCGGCGCTTCCAAGTGATCGGAAAGCGGGGCGCCGCGACCTGGAGCGAAGATGGGAGAGCAGCACAGCGCGGTTCCGGCCGAGACAGGCATCCGGCGCAACTGCCGGCTGGCGGCTTGTCCCGGCAGGCGGGCGAACCATGTGGAGAGTTGGCCGTATCCTTCGCGCAGGATCTTGATGTCACGGCCGGTGAAGATTTTGACGACGGAGGAATCGAGCTCTTCGAGCTGCTGCAAGTCGGGGGCATGAATCGAGAGAGAAGCCGCCAGCTTGCCCCAAGGTATGCCGTCGGTCTGCAACTCGACGAGCGCATCGCCCAGCGCGGCTGATTCGGCTGCTGCTGCTGAATCGATCATGGCTGAATCGGTTCCTTCGGTTCCTCTGGCGTGCGCCATCATGGAGTAGCGCGAGGAAAAGAAGTGCTTCTGAGCGGAGCGGATGATGCCCCGCGCCTTGCCGATCGACAAGCCTTGCCATTCCCATACGTAGGTCCAGGTCGCGCGAAGGGTGAGCAGTTCCCACAGGATGTTGGCGGTTGCCTTCGGCGGAGGTTCGAGCAGCGAGTAGATGGCAAGGGGTTCGTCGTCGAGCGTCAGGTGGCGGCGATGACCGTCGAGGTGGGACAGTCCCCATGCCCAATGAAGGGCGCCTCCTTCATGAACCGGCGCAACGGTTCCCGGCCGATTGATCATGTCGCCGAGCACGGCGGTGGCTTGCTTCTCTTCCAGCACCGTGCTCGGGGACACGTCGGTGATCAGGCCACGGCTGGCATCGACGATGCGTTGCAGACGTTCCGAAGCGCGGGTGATCGATTCCTGCAGGTAGACACGCTGAGCCTTGCCGTTGCTGGTGAGCCGCTTGAGGAAGGAAGCGGTGACTCCGCCTTTCTGCCGTGCTTCTTGCAGTCGGGTGTCGAGCGTCCAGGCGGCGAAGAAACGAAGCTCTCCGGAGCGCCGCATGATCTCATCCGCCCGGGATTGGAAGATTGATCCTGGCAGGCGTTCGTTGCCGATCGAGGCAACCGTATTGGAGTGAACGGGCCGGCGGGGGATAATCAGCGAGAAGCGCACGTCGTCATCGAGCTGCCCGAGAAGTCGCATCCAGGTCGTGAGGACATGATCGAGGTCTTCCGGCGCTCTGCCTGCGATGCCGCAGGGGAAGAATTCCGCGAGCGTAACCATTCCTCCGGGACGAGTGAGCAAGGTTCGCTTGTCCACCCAGCCCCAATAGGGCAGCTCATCGGCCAGCGAGCCGGCTTGATTGAATCGCTGGCGAGAGGATTCGGTGATGGGAGTCATGAGGTTGGTAGGCTGCTGCTGATCTTGATCTCAGCGTCGGCCGCGGGCCGCTTTGCGGGATCGTAGCGGGGTTTGTCGTTGGCGGAAGCTCGTGTGACTTGCAGCATGTGCGGATCGCGGCGGGTTCCCCACCAGCCGATGGCGTAGCCGGTGATGAAGAGCAGCAAGCCGGCCGGCAGGGAGTTGAGGACGTTGAAGGTGGCCGCTCCGAAGGTGGCGGCCAGAATGAAGACCCTCCGCTCACAGCCCATGACGGTGAGCGGGCGGGCCAGGGATCGGCAGGCTTGCCAGGATCGCTTTCCGTAGACAACCGACATGAAGAGCTCGGTGTCTCAGAAAAGCCAGTCGATGAAGTTGGCTGCGCCGAGGGTCATGCCGAGGCCGAAGACGATGCCGGCCAAAGCTCTCTTGCTGCCGCCTTCCCCAAAGGCGAACATCAGGCCGCCGATGACGATGGCGACCAGGCTCAGTCCACGAGCGATGGTGCCGGTGAAGGCCGTCTGTAGAGCGGTGACGGCATCGACCCAGGGGCCGGTGACCGTAGTCGCTAACAGCGGCGCGGCATGCAGAATGACGAGCACGGCTAGAGCGGCAGCTCTGGCGGCTGCGGCTGTGTGTCGGGGGAGGAATTTCATGTGCACCTCCTGTCAAATGCTTGCACCGAATCGAGGCACTCTCAAGCGCCGGCAAGGCGCAGCCGTGTGGAACGATCTCCACATTTCCACAGATCGGTTAGACGCGCGTGCGCGGCCTACAGGATTAACTTCAGGAAGACCTTATGCATATAAGGGACCGCGACCGTTGCACCCCACCAAGCGCGACCGTTGCACCCCACCAAGGGCGCGACCGTTGCACCCCACCAAGGGCGCGACCGTTGCACCCCACTAAGGGCGCGATGGTTTTGATTGACTCGGGGCGTGAGAGGAAGGAAGCTGCTGAGAAGAGAGTTAAAGGCTTCGTTTGAAGGCAACATGACGCATGCGTTCAACCCATTCCATGTCGGCGGCGCTGGCGGGTTTCATGTGGAGTCCTTCAGGCAGTAGATCGAGAACGGGAGTGACAGGTTTATGATTGAGAACGTTTTCGATGGTGCTGCAGAACTTCGAACGAAAATCACGGGTGCGTTTGTAGTTGGAACCGAATTGCTGTTCGAGGGATTTCCATTTGACGAGAGTCGGATGATTGACGTTCGTGGTGCGGTAAGTGAGCCAGGAGTACAGGTCGATGGCGAGGGGGGAATGACGAAGGTGGTGGATGATCTTGGTTTCGAGGGGAACGACTGACTTGCCGGAAAGAATGAAGAACTTTTCGCTGAGAGAGATTCGGATACCCTTGGCTGTTCGTTGCCAATGATCGGTGATGAACATGCCTTTGAAGTCTGCGTCGTTTTTGACCTTCGAGAGAACCGAGAAAGAAGAAGAGCAAAGACGTTCAAGTTGGTTCTGTGCTGCACGACGGGTGCGACTACCCCAGTTGATGCCCATAGTCTTGAGAAAGTCGCGCCAGCTATCGGTGAAGCGGAAGCGGCGTTCTTTACTGGTTACGCGAACAGTAGTGAGGTAGAGCAGGATCAGCCGGGCGATCGAACCGTAAGGCAAGCCGATGGACTTACGGGAAAGAATTGAGAGGGAGAGGTCGCCGTTGAAGCGAGTAAACTCGTTGTGTGTCAGTTTGCTGTGAGGCAGGGTCATGTTGACGAATGCTGGGGGGAGGTACAGTAGCTTGAAACGGTTGGAGGAACCAGTGGGAGATTCGGTGAACTTGAGAGTGATGCCGGTTGCCCAATCGTTGCTGGCAAGCGCGTGGGAAATGAGATTGACGGCTTTGCTGCGTCCGTCGAGGGAGTGGCTGAGCTGGGGTGACTGACGTAGGATGATGCGGCCGCGACTGTCTACGCCCTCGACTCTGTGATGAGAGAGAAGCTGGTGGTCGTGATCTGTAAGAAGGTGACTGACCTTATCGATGGCTTCCAGGAAGGCAACCTCACCGTGATGAGGTTGAATAAAGCGCCAGCGGTCGGTTCTGGTGCTCATGGCAGTCGAATGACTGCCTGACAGGAGCTTCTTGGTAAGTAGTCACTATATACAATAGCGGCGCATCGGGATTCGTTTTCTGATCGGAGAGCCGCTTGTCGAGTTTCGAGGACCTCTTTTTACGTTGGGATTGGCGCCCGATTCCGGGATGTCCGGGCCGCTACTCGCTCTCGCCCGACGTGTTTTCAGGAAAACCGGAACGGTTATTGAATGAGCCCTGCGCCGTCCGAGAGCTTCAGAGCACGAAAGCGCCCGATCCCGTATCGGTAGCGGCGATTGACGGCGGCGGACTGATCAGTTATCGCAAGCCGAATGGCCGTTTCATCCACACGCTCAATACGCCGGAAGGGTTGAAGCGGAAGCTTCATCAACTCGAAATCGAGCAGGATCTCTCGTCGCGAAGCTGACTCTCCCAGGTCGAGCCGATGGGGTGGCGACTCTACTGAATGATGATGTTGCCGTCCTCGTCGAGCCACGCAATATCGTCATCTTCGGTCTTGACCCTGGACTCTTTTTCTACTTTTCGTTGAGCCCGCTTCTCGGCCTTCTCACGCTGCTTTTCTTGACGAGCGAGCTCTTTAAGCCGCTTCTGGAAGGTTGTGTTCGATCGACTTGCCATGGTGTCCCTCCCTCTCAGCGTGTACGGCCGAAGGTCAAATTTTCGCGGAAAGCTTGTTCCGCCACCGGCGCGGACGAAGGTCTGCTCTGCCCTGCCGGAGGAGGGCTCCCTCCCGTCCTGTTTTTGGGTCCCGCGCGAGGCCTCGTGAGCGAAAAATGCATCCGGCCGCCCAACGCCTCGAACAACAAGCGGCCCGTTGCTTCACTCAGATGTCCGGTGATTCCCTCTCAGTGTAACGCTTTCGGAACGGAGAGTCACGGAGAGTCGCCTCAGGTGCCCGTGGAGCCAAAACCGCCCTTGCCGCGCCTCGATTCGGCGAGGCTTTCCTCGACCCGCCAGCGCACGGCGCTATAGGCTCCGATGACCAGTTGAGCGATCCGGTCGCCGGGCCGGACCGTGTATGGCTCCTGGCCGTGATTGATGAGCAGCACTCGGATCTCGTTACGGTAACCCGGATCGATCGTGCCGGGGCTGTTGAGGAGAGCGATTCCGGACTTCCGGGCGAGGCCGCTTCTTGGCCGCACTTGGCCCTCGTGGCCGGCCGGGATGGCGATGGCGAGTCCGGTGCCGACGCTCGCCCAGCCATGAGGCGGGAGGGTCACTTCCTCCACGGAATAGAGATCCAGCCCGGCGTCTTCCTCGGGGCCGTGCGCTGATGTCGGCAACCGCGCATCGGGGCTTAGCCGCCTGATCGGTATCTCGAGATGGTTCATTCCCCAGCAGCCGGATGGAGCCACTGAGTATAGGCGGATCGACCGTCTCCGACAATCACCCTCGTTCCCCGTCCCGATAGAACGAACGAGGTGATGAGCCGGTTCCTGTCGGTCGCCGCCGCCTTCCGCGATTCGGGTTGCCGTGGCCGTGTCATCCTGTCAATGCAATTTCGAACGTTCCCCTTTCTCGGCATGGATTCATTTTGCGGTCGCCGCAGCGGAACGAGCCGGAGGGAGGCTGGGGCTGTGGCGACGGCTGCGCTTCGTGCGGTCTCGCACAGACCCAGGATTCTGCGCACTTTTTCGGGATCTCCCAACCAACGGCGCTTGAACACTTGTTCAGGAGCACCCCCCCCACCCCCCGAGAAATGCCGGGAAATGGTGGATAGGGAAGCCGTGACCGGGCGGCGGTTGTTGGTTTTTTTGTTTTGCGACCCTTGCGCGCCCCCGGCGAACCGTACGGACATGAATTCCGTGTGTCGTGATTCGTGTCTCGTGACCCGCACGCACTTCGCCTCGCCACTTGGTGAGACATGCAGGCCAAGGTCGTCCGCCTGTAGCGACCGTGCATCCTGTGCGACTGTTTTCGACTTTTCCTCCGCCAGACGAACGCGCCTCGGGCGCGGCAGCCCAGGGCAGCATGAGGGCGCCGGACAGACCGCAGCCGGCCCGGACGAGCCGGCCGGGGAGGGCCTGCCGGCCGCGGTGGCCGGCGCTACGAAGAACAAACTTCGTCGCAGACGCATGGGCGTGAGAGCACCTCCTCCATTTTTTCTTCGCGAGGCAAGGATTTTTCCTTCGTACGCGCTCCCAGGGCCGACGGGAAGTCGATCTGGGATGATCTCCGCCTAGCTGTCCTCATTCTATGCAGGCCGGGACGGCAAAAAAAGACTGAAGGGCTTCAGTACCTCGAGGCGTAGCAGAACGGTCTCCTTTACTCACTAGGGGAACTGCTCACATTGCGCCGACAGTGGCCGGGTCATCCTTGACACTCATCAAGAGGCAACCTAGACTGAGGATCGCACGGGCGGGAGTAACTCAGTTGGTAGAGTGCGACCTTGCCAAGGTCGATGTCGCGGGTTCGAGTCCCGTCTCCCGCTCCAAGAAAGTTCCGGCCGTACTGCCCTCTGGAGCGTCCGTGGTTCGGGCATTTCTTGCGCCGGGTCTTCGGTGTCGCCGGCGCATCACCTTGGCAGAGAACGGTGGAGGGCCGCGACACGACGGCCTGCCTGAACGGGATCGGATTGAATCCTGTCACGGGGCGCGGTAGCCAAGTGGTAAGGCAGAGGTCTGCAAAACCTTTATTCGTGGGTTCGATTCCCACCCGCGCCTCCATCCAGTCTCTATAAGTTGTTGCAATAGTTGGACTCAGTCAGAACAATCGAATCTCGTTACCGCTAGAAACACCACTTCGTGATTCGAGCGAGTGCCAGCCCTCGCAGGTGATACCGCCTGTACAGGCTCGTCAGGCGTCCGAGACTGTTTGAGGAGCGTTCCGATCGCCGACGCCCGTGTCGCCGAGGGACTTTAGTTGCTGATTCAGATGGGCAAGCAGTTCCGAGAACGCTTCGTCAAGCCTGACAATATGCCGGCGTAGCCACTCGATCATCTCCGGCCAATTTTCGCGATTGAAGCCGTCGAAAGGATGCGAGTGGCAGATCCTGCTTGTCTTCTTGTCATCCAGCTGTCGCCACCGGAATTCGTGACCGAAACAGCCTTCGAACTTCTGCCTGTCCCGTTCAAGCTGATCGAAGAACCACTTGTTCTCCGAGGCATTAGAACGCTGGAGATACAGCTCCACGCGCACCTCCTTTCTTGAGAAAATCAGGTTGTACGTGCAGCCGGACACTCCTGTGGCGCAGCTCAGACAGTGTTCGGTGGACGGGCTGATGTTCTCGAACCGCGAGACGTTGTGGGCGCGGAGTTCCTCCAACGCTCTCGTCCAGAATGCCTGTCGCAGCCTATGTCTTCTCCGCATGGCGTCCTTGTCAGACTTCTCTTCGGAGTCCTTGGCCGACATCCCGATCATGTAATCCGCCGCCTCCGGCGTCGGAATGATCTGTTGCAGGTCAATGAAGAGTTCCTCGCCGAAGCTATACGGCACGACCCGAAAACACTGCGCGCGTACGCCGTGCCCGAGCAGCCAGAGCACGGTCGCGGTGACTTCCTTTCGAAAGTTTGCCGCGACGAGCACAAGGCGCTGCTCATTGTGCGCGTTCAGCACCACGTCGTCGAGTTCCTCGACGCTGAAGAAGTCGCATAGGTTTGTCACCGCATTCGCGCCTTCGGACGAGCGGTCGAGGTACTTCTGATAGATCTCGACGATTTCCGCCTTCTTCAAGCTGGAGCAATACGCGACGTATTTGAGTGCCTGCCACACGACATCGCGGCCCGAATCGTCGAGCTTGTTCTCGACGACCACCAGCCGGCCCTCCTTGTCGAGGGCCAAGAGATCGAGGCGTTCGCGCGTGTCCGCGAAGCCGTCGAACTCCTTTTGAACGATCAGGAGTTCTTCGCCCAGTGCGTCCGGCATCCGCACCAGCCATTCCTGAAGATGGTCGCGCTCACTAAGATTCAGATCGGCGAAACGCCGTTCTTCAAGGCGGACGAGGCGGTTTTCCGAACGATCAACCTGAAACATCCACCTTCTCCCGTTCCCGGCCTAATGTGCAGGAAGCCTCTTGAAACAGGACCACCGACTGTCGAGATAGGGCTGCTTGGCCTTCACGCCCGCTGGGCAAGCTCGAAGCCACGAGGTTATTGTCCGATCACATCGTTGTGTGTCTGCGCCGAGTGTATTGTGGCACTGACGGGATAATCAACTTCTCCTTCCGGCTCTATCCCGGCGCGATCGGCCAGACCGAGGTGATCGACTTTCTCAAAGCGCTTGTGCGTCGTATCGACCAACCGTTGCTGATCGTCTGGGACCGGCTGCCGGCCAACCGCGGCCGCCTGGTGCGGGAGTTCGTCGAACTTTCCGAAGGGCACATCGTGACGGAGTACTTGCCGGCTTATGCGCCGGAGCTGAATCCGGTGGAGTACATCTGGGCTTACCGGAAGCAGCACGAGTTGCCGAACGTCTGTCCCAAAGACTACGGGGAGTTGAGCCGGCGCGCCCGCCGGGCGCTGCGCCGCATGCAACGCAAACCGCGCTTGCTCAGGGCCTTCTGGAAACAGTCTTCTCGTTGCTTCGATTGACTCTGTATTATGCGAGACTCAATAGGTCAAGGCCCCGGAAGACGGGAGCTATTATGCTTCGCACGATCAGCCGCTTCTTTACAGGGCTCGCTTCCCTGGCCTTGGCGCCGGCGGCCGGCGGAGGTCAGCGCAGTCTGGCGGCGATCTCCCGTAGGGTCTGACTCAGCAGAGCCCTCCGGCTCCCCGCAAGGCCGTCGCCTCGGTTGTCGTTGAGGGTCACCGCCAGCGTTTCCAGCCCGGCAGCGAGGTCTTCGTCGCTCCCACCGTCCTGAAGCTGCGCCTCCGAGCGATCGAGCAGCGCCGTTAACCGGGCTCCAAGAGACTCCGACAGCTCCCCGCCGCGCTCAAGCTGATCGAGGTAGGCCCGCGCCACGACCGGCTCCGCGGGCCACTGAACAGGGAACTGTTGCTGCGGGTTGAAAACGCCGCCCCCGTCGGCCCGTGCCGCCGCTGCGATCTCGCTCTCGCTCAGGAATTGACCGGGGGTCAGCGCAAAGACGTCCAGCCCGCGCGCGATCTCGGTGCCGTAGATGTGACCGTGATACTAGTAGGTCGACCAGTATCCGCCCATGACCAGAGCCTCGGCGTCGATGGGGCCACGGTCGAAGTAGGCGATCTCGACCGGGCGGGCGGAATCGGTGAAATCGATCACCGACAGGCCACCCTGGTACCAGGCCTGGACGAAGATGTCGCGACCCGGTACCGGGACGATGGAGCCGTTG
>JAPOOG010000139.1 GCA_026713545.1 Bryobacterales bacterium | reverse complement strand
GCAAACCCACTGCATCTTTCGGGTTCTGCGGTTCAGGAGAAGTTGATGTTGTTCGCTACGACGAATGAACTCCTCGTGCACAGTGGAAGAGGCGTGGGAGTGTGCCGAATCGCTATCGGGGATCATGTAAACAGTATGACGTGATTATTGGATGCGGATAAGCGCAAGCGCCTCGGTGGAGCGGGGCATCGTCCAGCATGGACGCACCTGGCGCTCTCCGATGAACGGATTGAAGGCAGCCGAGCGGCCACCGTACGCCGGCGCACCCTCGACCGCGGATCTCAGCGGACAAAACAACCGCGCGTGTGGGTGACAGCGGCCAAGCTGCAAGCCTGGCCGCCGTCAGGCAGCGAATGGCTGCGCCTGTCAGTCCATTTGCAAAGGAAGGGCTCTTCATGGTGGAGGGGCGGGTGGCGTCCGCACGCGGGACACGACGACGCTGCATGCGACGTCGAGGGCCGCAATGATGAGGCGCTGCCGGCGCCGATTCCCCTGCCTGGTTTTGGAGAGCGAAGGTATCCGGCTCCGGACCTGTTTGCTCTGAACGCAATTTGCGCTCAAGCGAAGAAGCTCGAGCGCATGTATTGAGCTACCGTACCCTGCGGTGAAGGGCGATGAACCTCTCGAGGGGAGCTGTCGAGACTTCCTTTCCCTGCCCGCCATGGCGGATGGCCGCTGTTGCTGCGTGTGGATGGGACATAGTGGCTCGAACCACCGGCATAGCCATTGTCCAAGTGGAAGGAAAGGCACGATGAAACGGACGAACAACGTACTGAACAGAACGGGCGCAATGCTGCTCATGATCCTGACGGCGGCAGCGATGACAAGTTGCCAGAGCGAAGAGGAACGCAAGGACGAGGAGCTGAGGGAAGAACTGAGAAGCGTGATCCCACTGATCGAGAAAGAGCAGCAAGAGAACATCGAAGCTCAGATGGAGAACGTCAAGCTGAACGAAAAGCTCAAGCTCAAGAGGCTCAACAAGTTCATGCCAACACCGTTGGAGAAAGCGAGAGAGAAACTCGAAAAGGACCAGGCGGAGAAAGACGAAGCCTGGCACAACGAGATCGGACGAAGAATCGACGAGGCGGAAGGCGAAGAGCTGATGCGAATCGCGCTGGAGATGAGAGGGAAGAGAGACAGGGCGAACATGGGAAAGCAGTCTGCGGAAATGGAAGTGCAAAGACTGAAGACTCCCCGAGAGCAACGCTGGCCGTAGAAGGGAACGAGATCAGTCAACAACAAACTGAACGGATGAGCGAACGGAACGGAGCAAGCTCTTGACGCGGTCGCGAAAGCGGGGCTTGTGAAGCGAGGAGCAAGCGGCGCGAGCTTCCGGAGAGAGATCAACGCCGAGCGCTTCCGCACAGAGGCAGCAAATATCGTAATCGATGCCGTTCCGGCACGAAGCGGAAAAGTAAGGAAGAACGAGTTTACGAGAGGCGCAAATAGCACAAAAAAGCAGTCGAACTCAGATTCTGAGGCAGTGAGGACTTCACGAAAGCCCTTCCAGGGCTGGTAGAGAACCTGGTCCTGTTCGTGATAGAGGCGCAGCACCAGGGTCAAGTTCGAACCGCGAGGATCGAAGGACCAATCGTGAGCGAGAACGCGCGAGAGGCCACCGGGGCCGGGGTCATCGGTGGTGAAGTCGCGGATGATCAGATCAGCTTCTTTCGCGGTGAGTTTCACGAGCAGCGACGAAAGAAGGATAAGCGAGACTTCGGGGAGAGGCAAGGAGCAAGCCCAGCG
>JAPOOG010000065.1 GCA_026713545.1 Bryobacterales bacterium | reverse complement strand
CGTCGCGTAACCCTGTGGGCGACGGACGTTTGCAGCCGTCGGCTTTGTCGTTCGTCGAAGGAGATCACCCGGATCGCCATCCTCCTCACTCCGCGCCGAGCGACTACAGTAGCCCGCCGCGCCTTCCACGGGACTTTTGCCACGGACTGCCAGACCTGGGCGCGCCAAGCGGCTCGCGCCTCGTCCTGACGGCCCTCTCACGCACTTCACCTCGCCGCGCGGCGAGAAAGGCAGGCTAGACTGCCAACATGACCGAACCACAAGGCCCCATCCACACCAGCGATCTCCGCCGGCGAGTTCACGAAATCATATTCAAAGCCGATCCCCCCGCCGGCAAGGCATTCGACATTGCCTTGCTGTGGACCATCCTGCTGAGCGTGCTGACCGTCATGCTCGACAGCGTCGCCGACATCAGCGCCGAACACGGCCGGCCGTTGCGGATTCTCGAATGGGTCTTCACGCTGCTGTTTACCGCGGAGTACTTCCTGCGGATCTACTGCTCGCCTCGTCCCGGCCGCTACATCAGAAGCTTCTTCGGTCTTGTCGATCTCGTTTCGATCCTGCCCACGTACTTGAGCTTCTTTATCGCCGGTTCTCAATCACTGCTCGTCATTCGCGCGTTGCGGCTGCTTCGGGTGTTCCGGATTCTCAAGCTCGCACAATACCTCGGCGAGGCCCACGTGCTGCTCAACGCACTGAAAGCGAGCCGCCACAAGATCACGGTTTTTCTGGGCGCTGTACTGATGGTGGTGCTCATCATGGGCGCGGCGATGTATCTGATCGAGGGCGAGGAGAATGGTTTCGACAGCATTCCCACTTCGATGTACTGGGCGGTCGTAACAATGACCACCGTGGGATACGGCGACATCGCACCTCAAACGGTCATTGGTCAGGTGTTGGCTTCGGTCCTGATGATTCTCGGCTATGGAATCATCGCCGTGCCGACGGGCATTGTCTCCGCGGAACTGGTGCGTTCACCGGCAGGGGGTGTGAGGAAGCAAGCCTGCCGCGCCTGTGAAACGCAAGGACACGACTTCAACGCCACTCATTGCAAATACTGCGGAGCCAAGCTGTGAGCCGCCGGCATCCTCGTCAAGGGTGAAGAACAGAGCAGGAACGATCCCTGGTCCGGCACTCGCCGCCAGGTCCTGTCGTGATCGTTCCGGAGCGGGGACGACGTGCAAAAACTTCAGAAAACCAACTGGTCCGGCTTCATTCCACCACAGCCGTTCCTGTGAAACGGACGGCGGCAGCCCCCTGTGTAACAGGTATCACCGCTGTAGCCGTTCGGAGCGACGAACGCCACCCACTCGGCAACTTTGGCTTGCACCGCCCTCACGCCGGCATTCTGCTTCGCAATCATGTAGTTCGACAAACCCCACATCGATCGCGACAGGTTGCAAGGGCAACAGCAGGTATAAGCGCTGTTGTTGCTGCAGCAAGGGGCCGGCATGGCGCCGAGCGCCTCTTTCTTGATCGCCTCTTGAGCGGGCGTCAGCTTGATGGTTCGCTCCCACTCGATGAATTGACGCGTCTGCTTCTCGACGTTTTCGAACTCGAGCGCATGGCCGATCGAGCAACTCGAAACGGCGAACGTCAACACCAGGACCACGGCATAAAAGTATCGATGCGGCACAATCTCCCTCCTGCACTTCGAGCTCGTGCGGAAGCGCCCATCCGCTCTTCGGTGACTGCCGCCGGAGCGTGCTTCCTCCACGGGGTTGCTGACACTCAGGCTAGCAGTCCCGCAGTTCATGCTCAACGAATCCCATGGCATCAGACGCCGGAGCGCAGCAAGAAAAGTTCAACAGGTCTCGGCGCGCCGGGTGACGCGGAAGGCCTTCGGAGCTGTCACCGGCCGCGTCATCAGAAGGTTCGAACCAGACAACTCGTCAGACTACAGCCACCGCAATGGGCGTCTCCGAGCCGACAAACCCCTGCCCCGCTACCTCTCGTTGTTGTTCAAACCCGTCTACTCATGCAAGCGTCGAGGAGTCACCGCACAAGGTAAAAAGAGCCGCTGCGCTGAGAGGCGAATCGTCGCGCTACCGTTTAGCGAAGCAGTAGAGGTTCTTCGACGTCCGCACGTACATCCGGCCGTCAGCAATCGCCGGCGTGGCGAAAACGTCCTCGCCCAGATCGCTCGTTGACAGAACCTCCCACTGCCCACCGGGCTTGAGCACCGTGATCTTACCCAGCATGCTCGCCAGGTACACCTTCCCGTCGCCGGCCACGGGAGAAGCGTAGTAATCATCGAGCGCTCCCATCAGGCGCCCCACCTTGAGCACCCTGCCCGTCTTCGGGTCCAGCGTCATGGCGATGCCGCCCTTCTTGACCGTGTACAGCACGCCTTGATACAGCAGGACCGACGGCACGTCGGGCAGCGTCTTCCGATAGCGCCAAAGAACGTGCGTGTCAGTGATATCGCCCTGCCCGCCCAACCGCACAGCCATCGTCGCATTCGTGGAGGTACGACGGCTCTGGTAGTACTTCCAATCCCGGGCGTCGAACACGGTGTCCTTGTTCAGGTCCTGCATCGCCCAATTGCCGGGATGCCACTCTTTGGGAATCTCGGCCTTCGAGAGGCGCTTGTCGTCGTCCGTGTCAAAGCGGCTGAGCATCTCGGGGAAGTCGGGGAGGACCAGCCGCACCGCAGGTTCGCCCCCGGGCGCCCAGCCGTTGAAGTAAAGAATCCCGTCTTCGATCACCGGCACCGACTTCACCTGATAGGTCAGCCCTTTGATGCGCCAGACCTCGTCGCCGTTCGCCACGTCATAGCTCACCATTTGGTAAGAACCGGGAACAATCAGCTCCGTCCTGCCGTCCTCTCGCCGGTGCACCACCGGCGTCGAAAAGCTGTGGACCATGTCCGGACGGTCCGTCCTCCATGCGACGCTACCGTCGTTCGTGTTGACGGCAATCATGTAGGCATCGATGTCCTGGTCGACAACCATCAGCAGCTTGCCGCCGGCGAGAATCGGCGACGCTCCCATGCCGTGGAAATTCGTAAACGGTCCCATCGGCTTCCGCCAGCGCTCGTTGCCGTCCGGGCCGTACGAGAGCAGCCCATAGCCGCCAAAAAACGCATAGACGTTCTCACCGTCCGTTACCGGGCTCGAGGCCGCCTCGTCGTTCAGGCGATGTTTCTTCTCGAGCCGCCGACCCGGCGCCTCGCGGCGCCACAGGATTTTTCCACTCTCCCGATCGAGGCAGATCGTGAAAAGCTTCTCGTTTTCGTGGGCCGTCAGAAAGATGCGATCCCCGGTCAACGCGGGCGACGACTTGCCCATCGGCAGCGCCGTCTTCCAAACGACGTTCTTGTCTGGACCGAACTCCGTGGGCAGCCCGCTCGTCTCGGCAACTCCGGTCCCGTTGGGTCCCCGAAAGCGCGACCAGTCACCGCCCACCAACGGATAGGCCGCTGCCGCCAGAAGAACAGCGGACAAGAAACTCCGGCTCGTTCGTTTCGTCATGGCGATTCAATCTTAACAGCCCTTGGTGAAAGGCCCCGCCGCATTCGAGCGGCACTACGCGGGTTTCAGCACGGACCGTTAGCGAGCAGTGGCACGGAACTGCTCACCTGCCGAACCGAGGCGCGGTTGTAAAGCGGCGCGGCCGCGCCGCCGGGCACGGAAGCGCGGCAGGCGGCAAGCAGGCGCAACCCGACCCATCCAGTCTCATTGCCCCTCACTCCCAAAGGCGTAAAGACCCGACTCCGTTCTGATATAGATCCGCTTATCCCCAATCGCGGGCGTCGCGTAGGCCGGCTCGCCCAGGTCATTCACCTTCAGCACCGTCCAATTCATGCCCGGCCTGGCTATGGTCACCTTCCCTGTCTCACTCGTAAAAAACAGTTTTCCGTCTGCGGCAACCGGCGAAGCGTAGTAGTTGTCGATCGCACCTTCCAGCCGTCCCAGCCGTCCCACTTCGCCTGTAACCGCATCAAGCGCGGCAAGGATGCCTCCGTTCCTGACGATATAGAGCAAACCGTCGTAAAGAACCGGCGTCGGTACTACCGGTACGGATCTTTCGTACTCCCAGACAACGTGCGACTCGGTCAGGTCGCCTCTCTCATCCCCCGGGCGGACCGCAATCGTGGCGTTCCTGGATCCGCGACGCGCGATGTAGAAGCTCCAGTCCCGCGCGCTGAGAAAGCCGTCTCGATCCAGATCGACCGCCCGCCAGGAACCGGCCGGCTCCCACTTCTCGGGAAGCTCTTGAGGAGAAATCAGGCCGTCGCCGTTCGGATCGGCCTCCTTGGCCGCCACCTCGAACACCGGAAAGAACTTCCTCTGCGCAGGCTCGGCACCCGGCGCCCACCCGGTGGCGTAAATCACACCGTCTTCGACCAGGGCGGCCGGCTTCACCTGCCAGGTCAGCCCGCGCACCCACCAAAGCTTTTCGCCCGTTTCCGCCGCATAAGAAATCAGCACGTACGATCCCGGCACGATGATCTGCTTCTCGCCGCCCGGAGAGACGTAGACACTCGGAGTCGAAAACCCGTGAACCACCTCCGGCCGCATCGTCTTCCAAGCGACCATGCCGGTGTCTTTCCCGACGGCCAGCACAAACGATTCCACATCCTGATCGCAAGCCAGCACGACCTTGTCGTCCACAACGATCGGCGAGGCCGACATCCCATGCAAGTTCGTAAACGGTCCCAGCGGTAGACGCCAGCGCTCCTTCCCTTCGGGACTGTAGGAAACGAGCCCGAAATCGCCGAAGAAAACATAGACGTTCGTACCGTCCGTGGCGGGCGTGGCGGACGCGGCGCTATTCAACTGATGCATGTGCTCCTTACGCGCGCGAGGCACCGCGCTCTTCCAGAGCAGCTCGCCGGTGCGGCGATCCAACGCCAACGTCAACAGGCTGTCCGCCGTCCACGCCGTCAAGAAGATGTGCTTCTCGGTCAGCACGGGAGACGACTTGCCCGAGGGCAGCTCCGTCTTCCAAACAACGTTCTTCCCGGGGCCGAACTCGAGCGGCAGGGCTTCCGCCGAGCCGACGCCCGAACTATTCGGACCACGGAACCCAGGCCAGTTCGCCGCCGTCAGCGTCGAGGCAGCGATCGCCAAGACCGCCACGAAACTCGCATAAAATGAGCGCATTACAAAACTCCTGCTGGCAAGAATATAACTCACCGTGATCGGCCGATGCCTAGCCGGCACCCCATGCAGCCGGTCAAGCAGTTTCCAGTGGGCACACCTTCGTTGAAAGCCTAATCGAACTCCTGCACGAACAGAAACCGTTTGCAGCACTTTTCAGGCAAACCGGCTCGGCAGCGCATGACGCCAGTCATGCGGCGTCAGCCGCTTTGGGACCGGTAGACAAAGCATGGGCGCTTCAGGAACACGGCGCCGCGCTCTCCGCGGCGAACACCTCGTCCTGGCGGCCCTCTCATGCACCGCACCTCGTCACGTGGCGAGACATACAGGTCAGACCAGGATATCGACTCCGATCGCGTCGTGATTGGACAGCGGCGGCTCGCGCCCCTCCCGGAACTCATGCAGCACGACCGGATTGACCGCTTGCACCCTGCGGGTCGCAAACCAGTCGATCTTGAACGGACACTTGCCGTCATGGTTGCGCAACGACCATCGGATGAACGGGAAACACCACGCGGGGAGCCACTCCCGCAGATCCTTGTGCATCTTGACGTCGTCGAAGTCAAAGGAAGCGGTATGCTCCCCGAGCCGATTGCAAGTCCGGTAGTCGAACCCTCGCGACTCGATCAACGCGAACAGAGCCGACTCGAAGCGATGGTAGGGATGCAGATAGTGGTTGTCGATCACGTTGTCGACGCCCATGAAAACGCGCAACCAGAAGCCCATGATGGCTTGGAACGCCCGAGAGGAGTTGTAGGTGGTGGTGTTCCAGTCGCCCCCGATCACTGCCGGATGATCGCCTCTCAGCCCGTCGAGCACGTCGCGCATCTGGTCTCTGCGGTGCGGCTGACTCGACTGCGCATCAAGGTGGACCGAGACGGCGATGAGGGTCTTGCCCGGAAGCGCCACATCGGCCACGATCGCCGTCTGCTGACCGAGGCGCTTCTCCCGGCCGGCCATCTTGTCCTTGCCGTTCTTGAGCGGGATGCTCCTCACGTTCCGGATCGGATAGCGGCTCAGGATCGCGTTGCCGTGCAACCCAAGCAGGTTCTCGCCTTCGACGTCGTACTCGACGCCGGCTCCTTTCGAAAGATTCACATAGCAAGGAGCAAAGGCATAGTGCATGCCGAGTTCCCGAGCCAGATCGCGCGCGACATGCCGGTTGCCGGAGCGCGCCATCCCTACATCCGTCTCGGTCAGCAGCAGGACGTCGCAGGCTGTGAGGTAGTGGTGGTTCTTGAGCGCCTCGAGTTGCCCTTCATACTGAATACCCCGTTCGAGGTTCCAGGCGACGATCCGGTATTGATCGCGGGCAGGCGCTTCGCTCTCCGCGAAACTCTCGGTTTCCGTCGCGGTCAGCACTCTGCTGACGGAGGGCATAATGCGGCGATAGGCCGGATGCGACAGCAGTTCGGAAGTATTCCGGCAGGAGGCCAGGTCCGGAAAGTACGGGACGAGTTCCTCGCGCAAGATCCGATAGGTGTCCCTCATAGCCGGCTGGACTGATAGCTGTCCCGTGCTCGTTCCCTGAAGGGACAGCGGGGGGAAGGCGTATCGTCTATTCTACTTCGTCTTCCACGATCCCCCGGGTGAAGGCACTTCCGAGATCGTCTTACGAAATAGAGAGAAACGGCTATAAGCGGGCGCTTGTCGAGGCCGCACATCGCCGCACCATGCTCTGCGATGATAGACGGGTTGAGTGATTCGGTTCCGCAGAACGAATCGGGCCGCCCCGCCCACTACACTTCTCTCGCATCGATCGGCCTGATCGTACTCAGCACCGTCAGCGGGGCGGCCGCTCAGATCCTGCTCCGGTTCGGGGCTGATGCGATCGAGGGAGCGAACCTGATCGGGATCATCACGAATGTTCCCCTTATCGGCGGCTACGCTTGCCTGGCGATGAATGTCGTACTGGTAGTGCTCGCCTTTCGGGGAGGGCAGCTTTCCATTCTCTATCCGATCGTTGCCTTGACCTTCGTTTGGGTGGCAATCCTCTCCCCGATGTATTTTCGGGATGTGATCAGCATCTCGAAGATCGCCGGCCTGACCCTGATCGTCGCCGGGGTTTCGTTCATCGGCGCCGGGAGCCGGTCATGACAACGCCGGCTTCCTCGATACTGCTGGTATTGGCGGCGAGCCTGCTTGGCTCGATCGCGATGGCCCTCCTCAAAGTCGGCGCCGACCGCCAGCGGCGGACACAGCCACCTTTGCGGTGGCTGTCAGCGGTCGCCGCTGGCATCTCGCTGTTCCTGGCCTCATCAGTCCTTTACGTATTGGGTATCAAGGACGGCAGCCTGACGATTTTGTATCCGATGGTTTCGACCAGCTATGTCTGGGGGCTGCTCTGGTCCCGCTGGTTTTTCGATGAACCGTTCAATCGCAACAAGATCGTCGGGCTGACCCTGGTGGTTGCCGGTGTCTTCTTCATCGGACTGAGCCAGGGTTAGCAACTCGATCGGATATCATGCGGATACGGCAGTCTCGTTTCCCAACTCTAGTGTTTTGTAATACTTACACACATCGATGAGACTGTGTCTCGCCACTGCCTACCCCTATTGAGGTGTACGCAGGCGTCTTGCGCAAGCAGGCCTGTAACGGCGGTCGCGAGGCTGCTTTATTCAAGCTTCCAGTACAAGGCTTCCAGCCTTTCGCCTGATGCTTTCAGAATATCGCGCAGTTCCCGATGACGCAGTTCCGCCAAGTAGTGGTCCGCTGTTGGCGCTTTTGACGCAGCGTGGGCGTCGTGGAGCTTGATCAATTGTTGCTCGGACATCTTTATGAGTTCTTCGTAAGATTCAGTAGCCATATCTTGCACCTCCGAGCGCATTGTAGCGTGATGCAGCGCTAACCCGAATCACTGAGAACACTCGAGACGGCGGTCGGCTCAAGCACATCGGGCGTGTGCTACGCTGCTCGCTGAGCGACTGGAACGCCTGGGCGCGGCCTGCAATGCCACCATGCGCAAATCCGCCGTCCTTCCCTTTTTGCCGCGCTGAGCCTTCATGAAAATCACCCGTATCGAAACCGCGTTCTATCGTTTCCCTGCACATCGCAAGATCGTCGACGCCATCCAGGAGTTCACCCACATGGAGGTGATCTCCGCGACCGTGCACACCGACGAGGGAACCGCGGGGATGGGCTTCGGCTATACAATCGGCCGCGGCGGCAGAGCCGTGAAGGGTTTCCTCGATGAGGAGCTTGCACCGCTGGTTCTCGGGGAGGACCCTGCCGACATCGAGAGGATCTGGGAAAAGATGTGGTGGGCTCCCCACTGGGTCGGCCGCGGCGGCATCGCTGTGCTCGCGATGGCCCCCATCGACATCGCGCTCTGGGACCTCAAAGCCAAGCACGCCGGACTGCCGCTCTACAAGCTGTTGGGCGCCTGCCGAGACCGCATGCCCGTCTACGACACCGACTCGGGCTGGCTCAATCACACACAGGACGAAATTGTACGGGAGGCTTCCGAACGTGTCGCACAGGGCTACACGGGCGTCAAGGTCAAGGTCGGAAAAGAGAGCCGCTTCGAGGATGCCGCCCGCCTACGGGCGGTGCGAAGAGAAATCGGTGATGACATCAAGCTGATGACCGACGCGAACCTGCGTTGGACCGCCGCCGAAGCTATCGCAAGGGCCCGGCTGTTCGAGGAGTTCGACCTGTTCTGGTTGGAAGAGCCCATCGAGGCCGACGACGTGCTCGGTCACGAAAAGCTCAGACGCAGCACGCCGATTCCGATCGCCTTGGGAGAGAGCCTGTACAACCGGCACGTCTTCAAGGAATACCTCGCTCGGGACGCAGCCTCGATCCTACAGCCGGATATCGGCCGCGTCGGCGGCATCACCGAGTGGATGCGCATTGCCCATATGGCTCACAGCTTCAACGTGAATGTATCTCCGCACTTCCTGATGGAATTGCACATCCACACCACCTGCGCGGCGCCGAACGCGCTCTGGGTGGAACACATCCCGTTCCTAAACCGCTTCGTCGAGGAGCCGCTTAGCATCGAAAACGGCTATGCCTACCCACCGGAAACGCCCGGACACGGCGTCGCGTTCCACCCGGAGAGATCGCTGCCCCACCTAGTCGAGACAAGCACTTTTCCCGCATAAGAAGGCGCGGGGGCAGGCCGGGACAGAGCAAGCCCCGGCATCGCTCACCGGCCGTGTCAGGCCGTCGTCGACATTTTGGCGCGAACGCGATCTCCCAGGGCTTTGATCATGCGGACGCACTCGCCGCGGGCCTCTTTCAGCCCGCCGGGAGTCACATCCCCGGCCTTGATGTAGTCGAGCACGACCTGTTCCGCCGCCGCGAACTCCTCGCAGGCATGGGCGACATCCGAGGCGATCTCATGCGGGATCGTCGTCACTCCATTCGCGTCGCCGTGCAAGAGGTCCCCCGGTTGAATCGTGATCCCGCCCACGTTCACCGACACTCCCAAGTCGAGCAGTTGCGGATACCCATGTGAGCAGATCACGCCGTCACTGAAACAAGGGAAGCCCAGCGCCCCCACTTGTTCGAGGTCACGGGCGGCGCCGCTCGTGATCAGTCCCGCCGCTCCGAAACCCTTGTAAATGGTCGTCATCACTTCCCCAAACGTGGCGGCTACCGGCGGGCTGTCCAGATCTTGAATCACCACGACTGCCGGCTGCGGCAGGTTGGCGAACTCTTCGACCTGCTGCTCGAGTCCGGCGTAGTCCGTGGCGGCTCGCGGAGCGGCAGCCGACCGGAAGGTCGCCGTCGATGCATACCCCACCATCGGCGGCAACTCGGGGAAGCAGGCGCGGATGCGGCCGTCCATGTATCCGCTGGTCTGCGCACGAACCTTGAAGACTTCAATGACGTTGCAGATCGTTGGCGTGTCGTATTGGCCGAGGAGCTTGAGATCACTCTCGGAAAGCTGCGGAATAGGCACAGGGATACCTCTCGGAAAAGAGCCCATTGTAGCGCGGCGCGCGGCGACGGCCGATTCTGCTTGTATCGCATGGCTGAGCGAATCAAAGGGTCCCCCCTGCTGTACGGGCTGCGGCAAGGGGAAGTGCGTGAGAGGACTGGCAGATGATGAAAAATGCAGGGCGGATTCAGCCGCGCATGAAGGTCTCGTCCGGGGCAGAGTGGTTCATGACACGCAACTGGGCTGGCAACGGGCCGTGGCGGCCGCATGTCGTTCGAATCCCGGCTAAGGGCTTTCCGGCAGCAGGTTGAGTCGCTTGTCCAGCGTGTACGTCGAGGCATCCAGTCGGGGATTCACCTCCGCGGTTCGCCCAAAAAGCTCAAAGGCCTTCTCGCCGTCCACTTCCCGGCGGATGTTCCACGGCAGAATCACTCCGGAGACTTCGCGGTATTTCGAGAAAGCCGATTTCTCTTCGGAGGGGATTCTCGTCTTGGGGTCGCGGCGCTGATAGACCTGCTGCACCGGCAGCCGATCGGATTGACGGAGGAAGTACGTGACGCCCTCTCCAAGGCTGTCGGTCACGTCGATGGCGTCGGTCGGAACATTGTCGATGATCTCCGTTCCGCGGTGGTAATAGTACATGTCCGGTTCATCGAACCGGTATCGCAGAAAGTAGAAGATGTCGCGGAGGGTCGATTCGCGGTACCGAATCATCCGCTCTTTGGGCAGTGGCCTGGCTCCACGGAACGTGACTTCCCACCCTTGTCCGTGCTCGAAGAGGTTGTAATAGTCTCCCTTTTCCGTATAGACTTCGCGCCGGCTTACGGGCAGCCAGTCCGGTTCGGGGTCGTCCTTAAGGGGGCCGAAATTCTCATAAATGGTGATTCTTGCCAGACCCCGGACGTTCGCCCGATAGAAGGCATAGGCGCGGCCCGACCGCACCACGTCGCGAATCTTCAAGAAACGCTCGCCTCCCAACGCCCCGATGCATTCTTCGAGCAAGCGACGCCCGCGCTCCTGCCGGCTTTCCGCCTTAAGTACCTGACATAACGCGAAGGCCGCCGGCGCCAGGGCAATCACTCGCCGCCGGGTCGTCCCGTAATCTGCCCGTTGCGAATACGAGCCTAGCCGCAAACCGTCCGTTCCTGAGCCCGTCTTCGTCACGACACCCCCGAATGTGCGACGCGGCAAGCGTCGACGTCGTTGCGGTATGACACAAGTGTAGCGGGCCGGCCTCGAGGGTTCCAGAAGGCGTGCTTCCGCTTACGGAGCCGGGTTGACAAAAGTTACGCACAGGTCCACAATGCGAGCGTCTTTCACGGGAGGTTGTCATGTCACTGTCCGCAATGATCTGCAAGACAATCCTGGTTGCAGCTATCGCTGTCGGTTATGCCGGCATCGGGTTCTCACCCCTCTCCGCGGCGAAGAAAATGAAGCCGGAAGAGCTCGTCAGCCTTCATCTTGACGCCATCGGCCCCGCCGACGCACGGAGCGGCATGAAGTCGCGCTTGTTCCGCGGAGAAGGAGTGTGGCGAGTCTTGCTGGGGGGCCGCGCCCAACTGCCCGGCGCCGTCTACGAGGCTTCCGACGGCAACTCGATCAGCGTGCGTTTTGACACTCGCGGCAACCCGACGTACTACGGCGAGCACCTCGTCTATGACGGCAAGGATATGCGCATCTTCCAAGGCTTCCAAGCCGGACGCTCACCGCTCGGCGAGTTCTGCATGAACAACAAGGCGCTGTTGCGCGAAGGTCTTCTGGGCGGCGTGACGTCAACGGCCTGGCCGCTGCTGCACCTGGAGGCAAGGGGCGCCAAGCTGAAATACGCGGGCCTCAAGAAAATCGAGAACCGTCAATTGCACCGTCTCGACTACAAGCCCCGCAAGGGCGGCGGCCCCGCGAAGGTTCAGCTCTTCTTCGAACCCGACACCTACCGTCATGTGCAGACCCAATATCGCTACGAAGTGCCCGGAGGCATAGGCGCCAATCCCGATGCATCGGCTGGCGTGCAGAACACCTACATTACGCTCACCGAAACCTTCTCGAACTTCCAGGATATCGACGGCCTCATGTTGCCCGCGCGTTGGAAGATCCACTACAACCGCTCGAATCAAGGTGGCGGTCCGGGCTCGATGGTCGCCGAGTGGGAGTTCGCGTTCAACAACGCGGTTCACAACCAACCCATCGACCCGTCGCTGTATGAACTGGGGGCCGCGGCCCAGTAATCGGGCGAGCACGTCTCCGCCGCGCCGATGGCGAGGCAAGCGGGCCGGTTGCCCGCGGTTGGTCCAGTATTGGTCGAGTAAACGATATCTGCTAGCGCGCCACATACCCCTTGCGCGTGCGAACCGTCAGCCCCGGCCTGTTCACCCGCACTTGGACGGGTCGCCAAGCCCCATCGAACTCCTGATTCTTCGGATAGTAAGCCAACGTGTAAACGCTTCGCAGCTCCCGGGGCACTTTCGCGGAAAGGGTCGTGTTGATCATTTGGCAAGGTGTGCTGCTTCTCACGGAGCAGGTTTGACAAGAACTACGTTCATGTCCACAATGCAGAGCGTTTCTGACGGGATGTCGTCATGCCAATGTGCGCAATGAGCCGCAAGACGATCCTGGTAGCGGTCATCGCTCTTGTTTTCGCCGGTTTAGAGCTCTCACCACTCTGCGCGACGGAGAAAATGACGCCTGGACAGCTCGTCAGCCTTCACCTTGACGCTATCGGTCCCGCCGACGCACGGAGCGGCATGAAGTCGCGCGTGTTCCGCGGAGAAGGCGTGTGGAGAGTCTTCCAGGGAGGCCACGCCCGGCTGCCCGGTACCGTGTTCGAGGCTTCGGACGGCGACTCGATCAGCTTGCGCTTTGACACTGACGGCAACCCGACGTACTACGGCGAGCACCTCATCTATAACGGCAAGAATGTGCGCATCTTCCAAGGCTTCCCGGGCGGTCGTTCGCCGCTCGGCGAGTATTGCATGACCAACAAAACAGTGTTACGCGAAGGTCTTCTGGGAGGCGTGACGTCAACGGCGTGGACTCTGCTACACCCGGAGGCAAGTGGCGCCAAGCTCAAATACGCGGGCCTCAGGAAAGTCGAGGGTCGTCGATTGCATTGCCTTGACTACAAGGCTCGCAAGGGCGGCGGCCCCGAGAAGATTCAGCTCTTTTTCGAACCCGACACCTACCGTCACGTGTTGACCCGGTATAGCAACGCAGTGTACGGCCGCGCTGCAACCACGACGATTACCGAGACGTTCTCGAACTTCCAGGAAGTCGACGGACTGACGTTGCCCACGCGTTGGAAGATCCACTACAACAGCAGAAGCGGGATTGTCGCCGAGTGGGAATTCGCGTTCAAAAACGTGGTTCACAACCAGCCCATCGACCCGGCGCTGTATGAACTGGGGGCCGCGGCCCAGTAATCGGGCGAGCACCTCTCCGCCGCGCCGATGGCGAGGCAAGGAGGCCGGTTGCCAGTGGTTGAGTCCCGGAGGGGTCGAGTAAACGATATCTGCTAGCGCGCCACATACCCCTTGCGCGTGCGAACCGTCACCCCTGGCTTGTTCACCCGCACTTGGACGGGCCGCCAAGCTCCATCGAACTCCTGATTCTTCGGATAGTACGCCAACGTGTAAACGCTTCGCAACTCCCGGGTCACTTCGCGGAAGGGGTCGAGTCGATCATCCGGCGCCGCATAAAACACCCTGCCGCCCGAGGCCGCCGCCAGCTCCTCCATATTGTTCTTCGCGGCTTCTTCCACCGGGCGGCGGGATCGATGTTCCGAGGAACCGTGACGGACCAGGAAAGGATAGATCAGCGTCTCGATCCGCCCCGCGGCCTGACGCAGGTTTCCGAAGTCGATCTCCGAGGCGGCGGCCAGCAGGTTGCGCCGGGCCTGGTCCGCCCGTTCCTGATATTCCAGCCAGCGCTTGTTCTTCTTCTTGTTCTCGGGAATCGGCTTGTACAGCAGCGTGCCGAGCTGATTGTCGACACCGTCGCTGATGATCACCAACGCATTCCGCTGTCCGGCTCTGGCGCGAAGCTCCTCGTTGTACGCCAGCACGATCGAATCATAGAGCGGCGAGCCACCCGACATGGGCGGCAGGGCGTCGATCCGCTGCGCCAAGTCACCGCGGTCCGAAGTGAGGGGCGATACCACCGTGAACAGCTCGTTGCCGAGCGTATAGACCGCAATCCGATCCTCGGGGCGCGCCGACGCCACAAACCGCCGCGCGACCAGTTTCATGCCGGCGCGTTCCTCAACAGTACTGGCGCTCATGTCGAGCAATACGACCATGTTGAAGGGGGCATCTCCGGTCGTCACCGACACCAACTGCTGCGCCACACCTGCCTCGACTACCTCGAAACCCGATTCATCGAGGTCCGTGACCGGCATCCCTTCCTCATCGGTGACGGAAACCGACAGGTTCACCATTCTGACGTCGGACGAGAATCGAACCGTGTCCTCCGCCAGGCCCTCGGCTCTGCGCAGACTCGGGCCATCATCCGGGGGCTGCGCGCTCAGCGGCTCTCCGCTGAGAATCGCGTCGAGAATCCCGGGCGCTTGCCAGGGCATCTTCACGACCGAGTCCGCGGGTATATCCATGTTGCGGAAGACAACGCTTTTCGGATCTGCCGCCTCCACTTCGACTCGCCCGTAGGTGTTCTCGCGTTGGCTCTGCGTGTCTCTCACCGCGAGGGCCGTAGCGCCGTCCGCCGGAACGGCCTCCAGCAAGCCGCCCTCCGGCAAAGCGAATGCCGGCGGTTTTTCCTGCAAATTGGCGTCCAGGCGCATCGCTTTCCATGGCGCCGCGATGTCGATAGCGCCGCTTCGGGTCTCGACTTTTCCAGAAATCACCATGCCTTCGATCGAGATGCCGCCGCTTTCGCTCCTGCTTTCGAAATCGAGGCCATAGGGCAACTCCAACGCGAGGTTGATGCGCGCGTCCTTCGCCACACTTTCGATGACGGTCAAGCCCGGCTCCTGAGTCATGACGACATCGCCCTGCCGCATCGGACGGTCGGAACTGTCGGCGGCTATTCGGAGCGGACCCCGCACGACGGTCACGGCCGTCCTGCCTGTGGGGTTGATAACGCGGACAACGGGATTTCTGCGGTCCTCGAAACGGCGAAGCTTCTCCCAGTCGGCGAGTTGCTCTTGCAGCTTCGCCAAATCGGGCGCGTCGGGGACCTTGGCGATAAACTCGCGGTAGTGCCCCGCGGCCGCTTCGAAGGCGCCATCTCGCGCATACAACGTGCCGAGCATGCGGTGCACGCCGGGGAAACGTTCGCTGTCTTCGCGGCGGAGAACGGTTTCCGCTGCCGCGCGGGCCGCGCCGTCGTCGTTGAGTTGAAGATGCGCCATCGCGGCAAAGTAGAGCCCCAACCCTGATTCGTCATCCACCTCGGCCAACTGCTCGCCCAACTCGACCACGGTCGCCCAATCCGCCTCCTCTACCGCCGTGTTGATCTTCTCGACGTCTTCGGCGGTTTCGAGTGCGCTGATCCGCTCCTCGACGAGATCCCGGTCTACAGCACCGGGACGAGCTTTCAGATAGCTTCGATAGGCCTCGGTCGCCCCCGCGTAGTCACCCTCGCGAGTGCGCACCCGTCCGAGAAGTTGAAAAACCTCCGCGTAGTTCTCCACTTGCGGGTCCTCGGCAACCGTTTCGGCGGCTTGCCGCGCGGCATCGAGATCGCCCAGGTTGTATTCGGCCGTAGCGAGATAGAACCATGCTTCCGCCCTGTTTTCATCAACGCCGAGAATGGCCTCCGAGCGGCGTTTCGCCGAATCCCACTGCTGGTTCCGGATGTCGAGCCGTGCGAGGTGAGCTTGCGGCTGCAGATAGTCCGAATCCGCTTGCGCGGCTTTCTCATAGGCTTCCCGCGCCGCCTGCTCGTCGCCCAACTGCTCCCGCGAGTACCCCAGCACATTCCACGCCACGGCAAACTGGGGATACTGCCCCACCGCGCGCTGAAGATTTTCGGCCGCCTGGACATAATTCGGCGAGTCGGACGCCAGCGCCCCGAAGGCCGTCTTGTAGAGCGTCAGCGAAGAAAGAGGGGCGTTGTCCGTTGTCGTGCTCGGCGACGGCCCCAGCAACTCCTCGAGACGCTTTCTCTGTTCTTCCGCCAACGCTCGTCGAAACTCCTCGTTGTCGTAGAAGCCCTTGCGATATCTCAGCTTGACCTCGGGACGATTGACCACGATCTTCACCGAGCGCATCCTGCTCGTGTCATTGCGTTTCGGCGGCGAGTATCCAATCAGGTAGTAGCCGCCCAGGTCTTTCCTGACGTGGTCGAAGATCTCGCCGAGATCATTCGAGTTCGTGACCGCCACGCCGTCAGTCATTTCAGCCAGCACCTGCAGGCCCTGCTGGGTGGCTCGGTATCTGTCGTTCAGGCCGGAGGTTATCGGTGCTTGGCCCTGAACAAAATTTAGAACTCCCAAGCTAATCTGCGTCGGCGAAAAAATCGTCTCGCCGTCCATCCCGAAAAGGTTCTCCGCCGACACATTGCCGACTTCGAGACCCCTCGCATCCACAGCGTAGAGGCTGATCCGCGCCCGCATCGACTCCCCTCTCAGACGCTCGAGCAGGTCGGCGTCCTGAGCGCCCATGAATCTTTGCTGAAACGTGTCGAAACCCATCGACTGTCCGCGAGAAAACAGCACGATCATCTTCTTGCCGGGATAAATGCTCAGATCGCGTATGAGGTCCACGTAACGCCGCGTGCGAATACGGCTCAGATGGTCGTCAAACATGTTGAAGAGTTGCGTGGGCGTGGTCGGGTCCACTCCGCGGAGCAGTGCGTTCCAGTCCCCTCGTGCCGCAGCCAACCCCGAGTTGAAATTGTCGACCATCCGCGGACGAATATCGGAGAAGTTGGTGCCCGACAACAAATCCACCAGTCCGGCCTTGTCGATCAAGGCGAGCAGCAGCTCCCGGTTTGACACGAACGGCGTGCCGTTCAGCGAGACGAGTGCGTGTTCCGGTAGGTCGTTCTCGATAAACTTCCGTACGGACTTACGGACACGAAGCCGCTCCGCTTCGCTGATGTGCGTGACAATCAAAATTCGCAACTCCTGCGAAGCGGAGGGGGGAGGCGCCGTGGAAAGCTGCGACGGGTCTGAGGATTCCAGGCTGGCGGCTTGAGTCAAGCGCTGGCCGAGCGCCACAAGCGCCTCACCACGCGGATAATCCACATACTCGAAACTGACGATCTGTTGCGGGTCGCCGTTTTCGAACAGTTGGAAGTCTTCGCGGGTAAGACCTTCCACCAGTTCGCCGCGCCGGAGCGTCGCCCTGACCTCGACTTCCATCAAGGCGGTCTCGGTCCGAAAAACGACATCGCCGGCCGACGGGTCGGTCACATCGGGCGGCTGAGCTTCTTGCGCCGCCAGGTAACCGGCCGCGGCCAAGACAGCCGCCCACCGCCATCGGCGCCCACGGCGATTGCGTTGGATCATAGTACCCTGCGGGTAGGGCCTATCGGGACTGACTGTCCTGGCATGCTAGACCCATTATGCCTGAAGGCATGAGACAAGCCCCGATCTCATCCGATTCCCTGTAATCCATATCACCAACGAACCATACCGCTTGGCTTGATTGCAGGGTCAGGCCTCAGAACGCCATAGATCGTTACTGCGCCGTTCAGGCCCGCGGCCTTTCCCCAGGTGCGCCTACCGGGACCGCACAAGCCGGAAGCTGCGCTTCCAGCGGGTCTTGTCGAAGAAGTGCGTGGCCAGATCAACGAAATGCTCGAGGCTGAAATCGAGCAGCCGCTCCGTAGGGGCGTCGTAGGACCAGTAAATCAACCAAGGCTTGCCGATGATATTCTCTCGCGGCACGAAGCCCCAGAAGCGGCTGTCGTCGGAAAGATCCCGGTTGTCACCCATCGCAAAATACTGTCCGGGCGGCACGATCAGCTCACCGTTCCGGACATGATTCTGCAGCATCGTGACGGCCTCCTCCCGCAGCGCTGCGTGCGAGGGAGCCGGAAAGTTGTCCCGGAGAGGTGACACATAATCCGTTTTGTGCACCTTGTAGGGTTCATCCACTACTGCGCCGTTGCGGATCAACTGTTTGTTCTCGATACGAATCCGGTCCCCCGGCAGGCCGATGGCCCGCTTTATATACGTCTCCTCGATGTTGAGCGGATATCGAAAGACAATGATGTCGCCGTGCTTCACGGCCTGATAGGGAAGCAACCTGCCCAGGACTTTATCGGCAGGCGCATAGGCGAGCTTGTCGACCCAGAGATGGTCGCCGACAAGAAGCGTGTTCTCCATCGAGGGCGTCGGGATGACGTAGCCCTGCACGATGCATGTCGACACGAACAGGTAGACGACCAGCACCGTGGCCCACTCCGCGATGACACGCCTCCTACCCTCACGGGCGGGCTTTCGGTCCGGTTGTTGATTGCGCTTCCGGTTCATGCTCTCCTCCTTTTGACGAGCGATGTTCCGCGGCGGCGGCCGTGGGCGAGTTTTTCCTCCGCCCGCGTGCGGATCATACCATCGGGAAACATCCGGACCGGTGTCAACGCCGCTTGATCAGGAGGATGTTTCAGGTCAGCAGCAACCTCACGACAAAATCTGATACGCGGCGAAGGCGCACACGTATCCCAGCGCGGTCATATAAGCGAACTGGAGGATCGCCCACTTCCAACCGCCCGTCTCGCGCCTCACCACGGCTACGGTCGACATGCACTGCATCGCGAACGCGAAGTAAATCAAAAGGGCGATCGCGCCCGGCAGCGTCAGGTCCGACTGCAGCGCGCTTTGCAGTTCCAGCGAGCCCTCGTCCGCCTCCATGCCATAGATCGTTCCCAGCGTGCCGACGATCACCTCGCGAGCCGCCAGCGATGTGATGATCCCGATTCCAATGCGCCAGTTGAACCCGAGGGGTTCGATGACCGGCTCCATCGTGCGGCCGATCGTGCCCGCCACGCTCTCGGCGATCTCCGGCGGCTCGCCGTTCTGCAGCGGCACGCTCGCCAGAAACCACAGCACGATCGTCGTGGCCATGATCACCGTGCCGGCACGCCGCAGGAAGATCTTTGCACGGTCGAGCAGCCGCAGTCCGATCGACCGCAGCGTCGGCATGCGGTAGGAGGGCATCTCCAGCATGAACGGCGTCCTCGCGCTCTTGAGCACCGAAGATTTCAACACCGCCGCCGTCAACACCGCGGCCACGAAGCCCAGCAGGTAGAGGCCGATCATCGTGGCCGTCCTGGCGTACACGGGCTCCTCCGGTATGAACGCGGCGATCACCAACGTGTAAACCGGCAGCCGCGCCGAGCATGTCATGAACGGCGCAACCAGGATGGTCGCCATGCGGTCGCGCTGATTCGCAATCGTCCTCGTGGACAGAATCGCCGGAATCGCGCAGGCGTACGCCGAGATCAACGGGATGAAGGATTTACCTTCCAGCCCCACCTTCGCCATTGTGCGGTCGGCAATCAGCGCCGCCCGCGCCATATAACCCGAATCCTCGAGCACGCCGATAAAGATGAACAACAACAGAATCTGGGGCAGGAAAACGACTACCGACCCCACCCCGCCCCACACGCCTTCGATCAGGAGGGACCGGAACCACGATTCCGGCAAGGCGGATTGAAGCCAGCCGCCGGACACCGCGATCATCGTCTCGACACCGTCCATCAGCGGCACCGCAGCCTGGAAGATGGTTTGAAAAACCGCCAACACCACCATCACGAAGATCAACGGCCCAGCGACCGGATGCAGGAACACGCCATCGAGCCTCCGCGTCCAAATCGAGGGCAGCGGATTCCGGTAGCGGGCCCGCTTGCCCACCTCCGCCGACCATTGCCGGCAACTGGGAACATTCGAGATGATCGGCAGCTCAACCGGCCGCGGCACGCCAAGAGCGCCCTGAAGAAACTCTCCGACGGCCGACAGGCCTTCGCCGGTGCGCGCGCTGACCAGCGCAACAGGTGTCCCCACCTGCTCAGCCAAGGCGTCGACATCCACCGTCCCGCCCCGACGCTTGAGGTCGTCCGCCATGTTGAGGACGACCAACGTCGGCAGGCCCAAGCTCAAGATCGGCCCCGCCAGCGTAAGCTGCCGCCCCAGGTTCGTAACATCGACGATCAACACAACCGCGTCCGGCTTGGGAACATCGTCCATCCTGCCGCGAAGCAAATCATGCGTGACCTGCTCGTCTTCGGTACGCGGCTCGAGGCTGTACACCCCGGGCAGATCGACAAGCAGCACATCTTGACCTTGCAGACTCGTCCGGCCGAGGCGCTTCTCGACCGTCACTCCGGGGTAGTTGGCCACTTTCTGCCGCAGCCCGGTCAGACGATTGAAGAGAGTTGACTTCCCGGAGTTCGGTGGCCCCACCAGTGCGACTGTCCGAGAGGCACTCGATGTCTCTGGAGCGCGCGCGGCAACGACAGCGGAACTCGACGGCACGTTGCTCATTCACCTCGGATTTCAGGAGACTCGCGAACCATCAACCGCGCCGCCGTCTCGCGGCGCAAGGCCACTTCCGAACCGTCGACTCGGTACACTCGCGGATCGCCGAAGGGAGAGGACCGGGCTGCGGCGATCCGGGTCCCCGGAAGAAACCCCAGTTCCATCAGCCGCCGGGCCTCCGGCTCCGGCAAATCGATGCGGTCCAGACAGGCTTCCTCTCCCTCGCGGAGTTCAGCGAGTGTGGCGGGGATGTTCCGTGTCACGTGCCGGGAGAGAGTGGACTACTTGAAACGTAGTTGCAAAGGGCCTTAGTATCCTGTGCACCATCCCAAGTTGTCAAGAGAGGGCTCCAGGTTGGCCGAAGGCTCAAACCCGCGGCACAGCCTCGGGACGGATACCCGCAGCCTTCCACGAATCACTCCACACTCCATCGGTCCGCAACCAGGAGTTGGGCCCGCCTGTGGGTGTGCGTTCAACGCGCTCGCCGACGAGTCTCGTCCGCGCTCAAACCTGCCCGTCGTTTGACAGAGTTTTCTCCGCATTGCTAGTATCACTCCCATAGTCAGGCGGCTTTTCGAGGAACGAATGAACGTTCGCCTGAGCGTGAAACAACCACCCGCTTCCTGTTCCTCCCGACCCTTCATCAGGCGCAGTCGTGGCTAGGCTTACTCGAAAGCAACTCAAGCAAGACCGGTTCGTAGAAGAAGTCACCGAAGCCGTCGGCCTGTTTGCGAGACACCGCAAGCTGATCACAAGCTCAGTGGTGACGGTAGCCCTGTTGGTCGTTGCCGGCGTCGGCTTCTATCGATATCAGAATGAGCTCGCTAATGAAGCGAGGATCGCCTTGCAGGAAGCGATGATCAACTACTACGACTTAGGCCCTCGCGATTCTGAGCCGGAGAGTTTCTCCTTCGAGCCAACCATCGACAAAGAGCAGAAGATCAAGGAGTCGCTCAACAAGGTTGCCCAGGACTTTGCCGGCCGGTTGGAAGGCGAGGTCGCCCGGCTGCACCTCGCACTCTACGAAGTGGCTGAAGGCGATCCGGAAGAGGCCAAGACACTGCTTGAGGGATTCCTCGATCATGCTGACGACGAAGTCTCCGCCCTGGCCCGCAAGGCGCTCGCCGATCAGCTTCAAAGAGAAGGCCACAGCGAAGAAGCGCTCAAGCACTACGAACACCTTGTGGAGAATCCCACCGAGATGTTGCCCAAGGAGCGAATCGAGCTTTTTGGCCTCTATGATGCGCTGCTGGCCACCGACGAACAGAAGGCTCTGGAGCTCGTCAAGTCTATCGAGGAACGCAATGGAGCCGGCCGCGAGATGGCGGCTCGCCTGCGTGCCGGTTTGGAGAGCCGTCTTGGAGTGATGACGGAGCCGACGACGCCCCCAGCGGCGCCGCCTCCACAGTCTTAGCCCTCTCGAATCACGCATGCTGGCCCGCTTGCGGTTTCCGAACGAGCACAGCCGCGGACGACGTTATCCCGAAACGCGGCACCCTCATCGCGGCGAATATCAGCGTGACCGAGACCGCGTTCTCCATTCGCGGGCCTTCCGCCGGCTGCAGTATAAAACCCAAGTCTTTACGGCTCCGAACTCCGATCATCTGCGCAACCGACTGACGCACACGATCGAGGTTTCGCAAATCACCCGTACCGTTGCCAAGGCCCTGGAACTGCATGAAGAGCTTGTCGAGGCCCTTGCGCTTACCCACGATATCGGGCATCCTCCATTCGGTCACACTGGCGAAGCCGTCCTTGATTTCCAGATGCGGAAATACGGCGCCCGATTCGACCACAACCTGCATGCCCTGCGCATTGTCGAGCGATTCGAACACCGTTATGCCAACTTCCGAGGTTTGAACCTGACCTTCGAAGTCCGCGAAGGCATCGTCAAGCACTCCTCCGACTACTCTGCCAACGAATTTCCCGATCTCGCGGAGTACCTACTGGATCAGCAGCCGCCGCTCGAAGCTCAACTCCTCGACCCGGCCGATGAAATCACCTACAACTGTGCCGATCTCGACGACGCCATCGACGCCGGTTTTCTCAGCACAGACCAAGTACGTGAGCAGGTCAGCTTTTTAGGTCGATGCCTCACAAAAGCCGAAAGCACCTTCCCTGATGCCAGCCCGAAGATTGTCTTCCACGAAGCACTGCGCGCTCTTTACAACGCCTTCGTCGAGGGCTTGATCGAGGGAACCCGTGACGCCGCCGAGCGTTCCGGTGTCGGATCAGCCGATGACGTCAGACGCAGTCCACATCGGCTGGCCGGTCTGGACCCAGAACTGACCGAAGCCTTTCAACAATTACGCGCCGTCCTCTGGCGAGACGTATACCAATCACTACGCCTCGCGGCGGAGCAGAATAACACCAGCGACAAGCTTTCCCGGCTGTTCGAGTTCTTCATGCAACAACCCGCCGCGTTGCCGAGAGCCTATCGCGCTCAGGCTGAGGAGGAGCCGCTGCACCGGATTGTCTGCGACTATCTTGCGGGAATGACCGACACGTTTCTCCTCAAAACCCACGAACAGCTCCTGGAGGCGCCGTAAAGCGCTGTCACGCTGCAATCGATGCAAGCTATCCTGAAACAGTGAGGCGCGGTCTGGTCCTGTTCGCCGTACTGAGCCTGGGGTCATACGTGCTCGTGGGTATCCCGCCGGTCGTGAGCTGCCCGTGCGATCACTCCCGGCCCGAGTCACTCGCCAGCCGAGTCTGCGGGCTTTGCCGCACCGCCGAGGAAGAGGACGCGGAGTTCTACTTCCTAAAAGACATCAACCCGCACAAGCCCAACCGCTACCTCGCGCTTCCGAAAGCTCATAGCCGAGATCTCCAAGGCCCCTCAAATCTGTCGGACGGCGAACGAAGCCGATACTGGCGGGCTGCGATCGAGAAAGCCAAGGAACTTTATCCCAACCGATGGGGACTTGCTGCCAACGGCCACTTCTTCCGAACCCAGTGCCACGCTCACATCCACATTGGCTCCCTAAGCAGACTCCTCGAGCACGCGGACGGGCAGCTCTTCGACGACCCCGCCGACTTCCCCAATGTCGACCTGGAGCAAGGCATCTGGGTCCACCCCTTGGACGGCCGATATTGCGTCCACCTCGACCGTGACCTCGCCGAAGTCGTCCTGGTCCGCTAAAGCAAGCCCACCACAGAGCAAACCTGCATGCTTCGCGCAGCGCAACAGACATCCAGTCAACCAGCATTGGCGGCCGTCGCGTCTTGAGCGAGAGATCCTACTCCTCAAGAGAGAAGCGGGCAAACGGCCCAACCCGACAACAACCGCCAGACATCGACATCCCGGCAACTCCGCATCCTCTGGAGCAAAGCGCCCAGATAGCGCTATACTGACCCTTTTGGGTTCGATGGCGCGCAGAGTCGGCTTCCGAGTCCGGTTCGGCCCTTCAGTGCGATAATCCGCCGTTCAGTAAAAAGCGCTTGCGACGCCAAGCCGATCGTGGTGAACTGAACCAGGCTCGACATCATCAACAAATGTTGAAAGTAATAAAACGAAGGGCAGGATCAGTGCACCGACGTCTGCGCGAGTTGCGCATGATCGCGCGCGGTCTCAGTGACACGGATCATCCCGTTCTGGCCCATTTGATCCCGATCCGCCGCTGCAACCTCGCCTGTAGCTACTGCAACGAGTTCGACAATTTCTCCGCTCCGGTTCCGCTCGATGAGCTTCGCCGACGCGTCGACAACCTGGCGCGGCTGCACTTGAGCATCTTGACGATCAGTGGCGGTGAGCCGCTCATGCATCCGGAACTGGATGATCTGATCCGTCACACTCGAAAGCACGGCATCATTGCCAGCCTGATCACCAATGGCTATCTGCTCACCGAAGACCGTATCGAACGGCTCAACGAAGCCGGACTCGAATATCTGCAGATCAGCATCGACAACGTTCAGCCCGACGAAGTCTCGAAGAAGAGCCTCAAAGTGCTCGACAAAAAGCTGGAGCTACTCGCTCAGCACGCTGCTTTCGATGTCAACATCAACTCGGTGATCGGGGCCGGGATCGTGGACCCACAGGACGCTTACCGCATCTCGAGCCGTGCTCATGAATTGGGTTTCACGAGCACCGTTGGCATCATTCATGACGGCTCCGGGCAGCTTCGGGCTCTCAGAGACGTCGAACGCAGTGTGGCCAACAAGATCAAGGCTCTTGGGAAGCGCTCTTACAGTCGGATCGATGGCTTCCAAAACAAGATCGCCGCCGGGGAGCCGAACGATTGGCGCTGTCGAGCAGGCGGGCGATACCTCTACATCTGTGAGGATGGCCTCGTCCACTATTGCTCGCAGCAACGCGGTTACCCTGCCATTCCGCTCGCCAAGTACACGATCGAGCACATCCGGCAGGCCTACCTCACCAAAAAATCCTGCGCACCCCGCTGCACGATCTCCTGCGTACACAAGGTCTCGGTGTTCGATGCCTGGCGCGACCCTCAGACCATCAAACAGCCGGCCCTTGAACCCAAACCTCTCGTTCACGCCGCCACCGCCGACTAACGCCGGGATTGGATCGCCACGGCCGCAAAGCAACCATGCCGGCCCTGTGGAGACAGCCTCCGTTTCGTTGTTTCGAGATGCTGCGCGCCACTGGCCTGTATTCCTCACCACCCGACGGCCGAAGCACGCGATACGACCGCCATGACTTCGTTGCGCTTGCTGGCCGTGCTCGACGTACTGTCAAGTACGCCTGCGCGCGCCCAGCGGCTCGCGCCTCGTCCTGACAGCCCTCTCACGCACTGTGCCTCGCCACGGGGTGAGACATGCAGGTCAGTCCATCGGCACTTTCGAGGTGATATAACCGATCTCCGGCAACGGCGCGGCCCCATTCCGGAGTGCCTTGTCATGGAAGGAAGTGGGGCTGAAGTCCTGCGTCGTGTTCTGGTAGTGCTCCCTTACCCTCAGCCATTCCTGCCAGCCGTGATAGTAGAGCGACAACTGCGCCGAGGTCAGCTTGGCCCTCAAGATTTTGCCGCGGATCTCTTCCGATTCCTGGAAGGCTCGTTCCCGCAGCAGCTCGGTGGCCTCGTCATCGCTCATGTCCATCGCATGCATGCGGATATCGAGAACCGCGTTCGCCTGGATCTTGAGCTGCTCCTTCAGCCAGTTGATCTGGAACTCGTCGGACCTTTCCTGATAGCCGGCGTCTGCTATGACATGCTCAATGTAGCTGGCCCAACCTTCGACGTAGCTCGGATCGGGGAAAGCCGCCCGCAGCAACCGGCTCAACTCGGGAGCCGGGTCGGGCGCCTCAGGATCGGTGAAGCCTTCATTCGCGAACTCCGTTTGGAGGTAGTGTCCCGGTATGCCCTCATGCGCGGTGAGGAGCTTCAACTTGAAAAGGTTGTATTCCCGCAGCTTCGACCTCGTTCGCGCCCTCGACCAATCCGATGGAATCGGCGTCACCCAATAAAAGGCACTCAATTCCGGTTTCATCGGCGGAGCACTCACGAATCCCGCCACTGAATATACGCCGCGCATGAATTCCGGAGTTTCGATCACCTGCAGATTATTGCGCCTCGGCACATTGACCAAGCCGGCGTCCACCACGAAGCTGCTTAACTCATTCATGTCTTTCCGGACCTGGCCGATGAACTGGCCGCCGCTCCGAAGTCGGTTGTCGTCCGCTACGACCTCGAGCACTTCGTTCATCAGTGCGATATTGTTGGGCGGCCGCTGCCCGCCATAGATGGCACGGTGCATCGGTTGCGCCTTCTCGATTATCTGGTCATAGCTACTCTGGAGCGCGGACTCTGCCTCTTGCAGGAGTTGGTCCGGGGTCTTGTCGGTGTTGAGCATCACCTTCAACTTTTTGGCGTACAACTGACTGCCCAGACGCCAGTCATGCCGGCCACGCTTCGCTAAATCGTTCTTCAGGAAGTCCTCGAATCCTCGTAGAGCGTCCAGCGCCGGGCCGGCCGCGACATCGTAATCTCCCTTCAGGTCCGCTGGCATCTCCGCGGGAATGGCCCTTGCTACCAGATTGATGACCCCTTGGTTCTCCTGGATAGCTACGTCGATCCAAACGTCGGAGGACGCCTTCAGGTTCGCCTTTGCCTGATCCAGGAACGCCGGGACCTTCTGCAGCCTCGCGATCAAATGCTTGTATCTCTCGACCGCAGGCGCATACTCGTGCACCATGAGCGTGTGGAGGGCGGTTCCGAGAAGCTCGACATACATCCTAGGGTTGTGTTCGTGAACTCGTTCTCTCTCAAGCTCGAACAGCGTCCGGTCGATGTAGTTGTTCACCACCGCATGGTCTACGAACGGATGCATCCTGAGCTCTTGATCCCGATCGATCTCTGCGTCGAGGTTCACCAGGAAGTCCTTCATCGATGCGATCCTGTTGGCAATCGCTTCACTTGAGAAATCATCCAGCATCTCGTCGAGACGGACTTCAGGTCCGGCGGGTTCCCCATCCTCGCCCACCGGCGAGTGAACGTAATAGCCCAAGGTCGTCGCGTATATCGGGTTTCGAGTCAACGTCTCGTAGAGAAACGGCTCGGCCATGGCCTGAAAGACCAAATCGCGGGGTTCCTCGGTCGCACACGAACCCAGGAGCACGGCCAATGCCGTCACGGCAACAACTAACCCTCGCTTCGTCAACATCGACAACACCTCGATGCCCGTATGGGCGAAAATTTAATCACGCTTCGAAACAGAAAGGGGAACGGGCTAACGAGGCCCCCCGAACCCAGTGGTCCTACCGGCAAAAAAACTATCATAAAGGAGCCATCTGAGCAGATCAACCGAGATTCAAACTCAAAGCTCAGCGGTAAACGAACGGCGGCTTAAGCAAGTCACTCGCCTGGAGGTTGAGGCCTGGGGTCAACCCGCGCCCTAGCGCATCCAGGAGCAAAGAACTCCGTTGTCGGGTTGTACTCCCGTTAGTCGAACCCTATCTGCCGGCGAAGATAGGCAGGCTTCTCCAGATCATCGGGGTCCGTTTCCGTCAGCGTCGATTCCTCTGCCTGACCCTCTGCGGACTCCGTTCGGGGAAACTCATCCGGCTCCGGCTCGGTTCCCTCGGGTTCAGGGACTGCACTCATGCTGCCGCGCGCCGCCGCAGCCTGTTGCAGCATCTGGCGAATCTCGGCGCTGGCCGCCGCTGATTCCGCTGTGGCCGTGCGTTCTTCAACGATGCCCTCGTTGCGGAAGCCTGTCGCCACGACGGTGATCTTAACCTTGGCGCCCATCGACTCATCCTGCACAGCCCCGAAGATGATGTTGGCCTCAGGATCAGCGATCTTCTGCACCTCTGACGTCGCCTCATGCACGTCATGCAGCCCTAGTTGCGACGACCCAGTAATGCTGATCAGCAGCCCCCGAGCGCCTGAGATGCCGGCATCCTCGAGCAATGGGCTCGCCATGGCATTACGCGCCGCCTCGATCGCAGAGTTCGTTCCTTCCGCCACAGCCGTGCCCATCACGGCGTCTCCCATGCCTTGCATAATCGCCCGAACATCAGAAAAGTCACGGTTGATGATGCCCGGGATCATGATGATGTCACTGATGCCCTGTACGGCCTGCCGGAGAATATCGTCGACGATGCGGAATGCCTCGAAGAAACTGGTGCCGCGATCGACAACCTCTATCAAGTGCTCGTTGGGAATCGTAATGATCGTGTCGACGGCCTCTGCCAATTCGGCCAGGCCTTTATCGGCAACGGCCATACGCTGCCTGCCCTCGAAAGCGAACGGCTTCGTGACCACAGCGACCGTCAGAGCACCCAATTCGCTCGCCAGCGAAGCGACAATCGGAGCGGCCCCGGTACCTGTCCCTCCACCGAGCCCGCTGGTGACGAACACCATGTCCGTATCTTCCAGCAACTCGATCAGCCTTTCCGTTTCTTCGAGCGCCGCCGCGCGCCCCACTTCCGGGTCGGCACCAGCTCCGCGCCCTCGCGTCAACCGAACGCCTATCTGTAATTTGATATCGGCATTCGAAGCCTGCAACGCCTGTTCATCAGTATTGACCGCGATAAAGGTCACGCCTTTGATGCCCGCCTCGATCATCCGGTTGACGGCATTGCAACCTGCGCCTCCTACACCAAACACTCTGATGCGTGTGTTGGAGCCTGTTTTCTCGTCAAACGTAAACTTCACGCCTTCATTTGCCATCGGGTCGTTCCCCGCTCCCTTGAATACTCCCCACCCCTCAATCGAAAGATTGCCTTCAGCCACTCCCTAGCTTTCTCGCGGCGCCCCCTGCCGTGAAGACGTAATCGTTGTCCGTAGAGTACCAAGCCCAGGGCTGTCGCCCAACCCGGCTGATCGAGTTCCTCCGGCAGACCTTCCATGCGCAAGGGCAGTCCAATGCGAGCGCTGCAATCCAATACGTCCTCGGCCGCGTCACACCCACCGGCGAGCGCGGCGAGCCCACCTGTCAATACCAGGCCGCCGATCAGCCGATCCTGAACGCCGATACGACCGAGTTCCTCTCTCAACATCTTGAACAATTCCTCGGCGCGAGCCTGAAGAATGCCATTCAGCAGACGCCGCGGATAGGTTTGGGGCTGACCGTCAAGCAAGCTCGGCACTTCAACCGAAACGTTCGAAGGGGTTTCGTCCACCACAGCGCAGCCGCATTGCTGGATCAGCATCTCCGCATCGGCTCGGGAAGTGTGCAGCACTTCAGCAACGTCGTTGATGAAATGATCCCCTCCGACGGCGACCCCGGTCGCGAGCCGCAGCTTATTCTCGAGGTAGACCACGAGATCAACCGACCCTGAGCCCATGTCCGCCACGGCGACGCCTAGTTCGCGCTCTTGTTCTTCCAGCACTGCTTGCGCGGCCGCAAAGGCCTCGAACACCGTCTCCTCGACGACAATGCCGGCCCGGTTCACCACCGAGTGGATGTTGTCGTGGGCGTGCGCGGCAGCCGACACCAGTTGCGCATGGCCGTCGAGTCGCCGTCCTTTCATACCACGTGGATTCTTGACCGTGACCTGCCGGTCAACAGTGAACTCCAGCGGCACCACCTGTACCACGGTCCGATCGTCGCTGAGAGGAGCCTGCGAGGCTGCTTTGAAGAGGTTTTCGACGTGCTCGGATCCAATCTCAGCCCCCCTGGCCGGCAAGTTCACGTAACTGTGGCAAACATTGCTGCTAACGTGACCGCCCCCCACGCCGACAACCGCCGCGTCGATGACCAAACCGCCGTTTCGTTCCGCCTCTTCGATCGCAGCCTCAACTGAGGCCAGCACTGGTTCCTGGTCCGCAATCACACCTCGAGCCCAGCCTTGCGAAGGGGCCGATCCATGGCTGATGAAGCGCAGATGCGAATCCTCTTCGACAGCCACCAGACACCGCGTACGGTAACTCCCGAGGTCCAGCCCAACGAGATAGCCGTTACTCTTTGCCATTCCTCAGGAATCCACTCGACGGACAGCCACTTGTCCCTGGAAGCGCAGATCGACGGACCCGATCCGGCCGTACTTTTTCTTCCAACTTCGCACGTATTTGTGAAAGAATTCCCAGCGGTGACGGAACCTTGCGGCTCCCAATTGCAGTTCAACGACATCACCATCATAAAGGATGAGAACACGAGCGTTGGACGAGTCAGCAACGTCGATCTCCGACACCTGGGCGCGCTCAGGACCCAGCTCTTTCATAAGATCTTGCAGCAGAGCAATACGGGTGAGCCGCTCGGCAGTTGACATCCCGTCGTCGAGACCCGAGACGACGGGCAGCTCGAGATCAAAATCTCTCGTCGGATCGAGAAAGACGCCGTGTCGATCCACGAGCCGGGGGCTCGTGAAATCCGCCGAACCCACTTTCCGCACCCAGGCAACCGGTTGCCGCTCCTCGACGTGCACCCAGATCTGGCTCGGCCAGACGCGCAGAACACGTGCTTGCTTGATCCATGGCATCGCCAGCAACTTGACTTGAAGTGTTTCCGTCGGAATTGCCGCCATGCTCCGTCCTTGTTCGGATTCGAAGATTCGTCGTATCGCTGATTCACCGACGAACCGCAGTCCGCTGACGCGCAAACAGTTCTCGACGGCTCCAAACCGGAAGGAAGGCGAAGCTTCGACGTAGCGGCCGATCGAATGCTGAGCCCCGAAGACAAGGCCAAACACAACGAGTCCCTGAACACTCCATCGCGCAATCAGCCGCGCCCACGCGGCCGTCCCTCGCCGCACGTTCACAGGCTTGGTGCGGCGTAGATAGGCGGACTCCTCGCTCCCTTGTCCCTGGTTTGACAGTTTGGCTTTTTTGGGCATTCGTTCTCGTTCGCCTCCTTACCTGAGACCCTCGTTCGAGATTCGTACCTTCGCTTTAACGGCTGCCAGCGTTTCGAGCAGTCGCGGCCCGGCCTGCGAGATGTTTCCGGCGCCAAGAGTCACGATCACGTCTCCTTCTTGCGCGGCTGCGGCCGCTGCCTCTATGGCTGCATCCATCGAAGCTACGTATTGGACCGCCGTCTGGCCAGTGGCTTGAATCCGACGCGCCAACTCTTCCGAGTTCACACCCTCGATCGGATCTTCGCTGGCACTGTAGATATCGACCACAAAGAGGCGTTCACACTCGCTGAAACAACACGCAAACTCGTCCATTAGTGCGGCAGTCCTCGTATAACGGTGGGGTTGAAAGACAACAAGCACTCGCTCGAAGGCCGATGTCTTCGCCGCTGCCAGGGTCGCCGCGATCTCCGTCGGGTGGTGGCCGTAATCATCGATTACAGTAACGCCTCCCGCTGTGCCGCGGGTCTGGAACCGCCGATCGACACCCGTAAATGAACGTAGCCCTTTCCGGATCGCATCCGGTTCCAGCCCTAGCTCCAAACCCACCAAAACGGCGGCCACCGCGTTGCTGGCGTTATGGCGGCCGAGGCTATTGACCTGGAACCACCCGAGGTCATCACCGCGGTATGTCAGCCGGAAGCGGCTTCCGTCATGCCCGCAAGTGATCGAGCCCGCGACCAGGTCGGCGTCGGGCGTCGTGCCGTAGGTGCGCATCGGCTTATGAATCCGAGGCAGAATTGAACGCACCTGCGGGTCGTCGATGCCCAGCAGCACCGCGCCGTAGAAGGGCACCTTATTCGCGAAATCCACAAAACCGTCAACCAGTGCTCCATAAGTGCCGTAGTGGTCCAGGTGCTCTTGATCCAATGTTGTGATCACAGCCAAAATTGGAGCCAATCGCAGAAAGGAGCCGTCGCTCTCATCTGCTTCAGCCAACAGCAAGTCGCTCTTGCCGAGCCGCGCATTCGACCCGATGGAGTCGACACGACCGCCGACAACGACCGTTGGATCTTTGCCCGCCGAATGGAGAATCGCGGCGGCCATCGATGTCGTCGTCGTCTTGCCATGGCTGCCGGTAATCGCGATCCCATACTTCAAGCGCATCAATTCCGCGAGCAGTTCACCGCGCTGGATGATGGGAATTCGCGCCGAAACGGCTGCCGCCCACTCCGGGTTCGATTCCTGGATCGCTGCACTCACAACGACCGCGTCAGCGGTGCCGATGTTCTCCGCGTCGTGGCCTTGAAAAACCGTCGCGCCTAGTGATTCCAGACGCTTCGTAATGTCCGTAGACCGCAAATCCGAACCGCTGACCTCGTACCCAAGGTCCAGCAGAATCTCAGCCAGTCCACTCATGCCGATCCCACCGATCCCAACGAAGTGCATGTGGCGGTGCGTAACAGCAATCTCCTCGAAGAACATGAACCCTCCCAACTAGGCCTTCCCGGCAATGCCAGCCAGACTCTCCAACAGTAGTGCCGCTCTTTCGGCCGCCCCTGGTCTTGCACGGGCACAGGAGTATTCCTCCATTTTTGCAAGGGTGGAGGGTTGATCCCAAAGCTGCTCGACGTCCCGAACGAGTCGATCGCCTGTCATTGCACGATCTTCAACAAGGACCGCGGCTCCCGCAGCGCTCTGGGCGCGTGCGTTCAAGAGTTGATGCTGATCGGCGGCATAGGGATACGGGACCAGGATTGAGGCCTTGCCTGCGGCGCACAGCTCAACCACTGCCGAGGCTCCGGCTCGGCAGATAACGAGGTCGACTTCGCCGAAGATCCGCGGCATATCCCGAAAAAAGGGTGCGACCTCGGCGTCCACTTCGCAGTCGTCGTACGCCGCTCGCACTGTCTCGAGATCGCGTTCTCCCGTTTGGTGAAAAATTTTCAAGTCAGATAGCCTCCCCCTTTTTTTCCAGAGCGCCAAGGCTTCGACGGCGGCGGTATTCAAGGTATGAGCGCCCTGGCTGCCGCCTGTGATCAACAAGCCGAACGGCTCGCGCCGAGTTCTTCGGGGCAGATCGAAGAACTCCCGCCGAATGGGTATGCCGATCACCTCGGCCTGCCCTTTGGCGAAGTAGGGAAGAGTTTCCGGAAACGCGACCAAGCCGCGCGACACGAACGGCGCGGCCCAGCGGACCGCCAATCCGGGATTCACGTTCGGTTCGAGCACCGCAACTGGAATCTCTGCCATACGCGCCACCAACATCACCGGCCCCGAAGCGTATCCGCCCATGCTGAGGACCGCCCCGGGACGCAATCGATCGAGCACGCGGCTTGCTTGCAACAGACTCCCCGGCAGGCCTGCCACAGTCTTGAGACGGTTGAGCAGCGACAAACCCTTGAGCGCACCCGTTTCGAGCAATCCCAGCGCAAATCCGGCCGCCGGGACAAGCCGGGTTTCCTGACCTCGGCTCGTTCCTACGAACACACATTCGTGTCCCCGCGCGCGTAACTCGCGAGCGACCTCGATACCCGGCAGGACATGTCCGCCCGTTCCGCCCGCTGCAATCAAGAACGTCGCACGTTTCATCGACTGACTCGCTTGGCACTCGATTACCCAGCATGCCGACTGACGCTTAACAAAATGCCCGATGCCGCCAGTGACATGACAACCGACGAACCGCCGTAGCTCACAAACGGCAGTGGCATGCCCTTGGTCGGGAGCATCGCCAGCACCACGCCGAGGTTCACCATCGCCTGGCAAACGATCATCGCTGTAATGCCGATCGCCAGATACATCCCGAATCGGTCCGGCGCGCGCAACGCAACGACTACGCCTCGCCACAACAGAACGCCGAAAGCCACTACGACCAACGTTGCGACGATGAAGCCGAGTTCCTCGCAAATCAAGGCGTAGATAAAATCGGTATGCACTAAAGGAAGAAACCGCATTTTCTGGCGGCCTTCCATCAAACCCTGTCCAAACAGACCGCCTGAACCCACCGCGATCTGAGATTGAATGATCTGAAAACCAGAGTTGGCCGGATCGGATTCCGGGTTAAGGAACACCATCAGGCGCTCGATGCGGTAAGGCTCCGACCATACGGCGATCGCCAGAAGCGGCAGGGCCACCAATGATGCCTGCACGAAATAGCTCATCCGCAGGCCCGCTACCCAGAACATCACCGCGGCGATCAGGATTAGCATGATGGTCCCGCCGAGATCCCGCCCACCAAGCACGAGCAGGCCGAACACGCCCAGAATCGCCGAACTGCCCAGCAGCGTACGCCATTCGTTCAGTTTGTCGCCGTGCTTGTCCAAATAGAAGGCCAGGAATACGATGACGGCAATCTTGGCAAGCTCGGAGGGCTGAAACGAGATAGCGCCAAACCGCAGGAAACGGTACGTGTTGGCCGTCTGCGCGCCGAAGAACACTACAACCAGCAGGGCCACGGAAATGCCGATGACGGGGAAGACGAAGCGGGGACGCCGCCAGTGCCGGTAGTCGAGAAACATGAACGTCCGCATCGCGCCAAGGCCCAGCGCCAACGCAATTGACTGCTTGATCACGTATCGAGCCGACGAGCCCTCGCCACCCGTAGTGGCGCTAAAGACCATGACCAACCCGAAAAACGACAACAGAATCACCGTGCCGCACAAGACGCGATCGCAATGTAGGTATCTAGGCATGTCCTTCCGTACTGTCTCCTCAGAGCCTCGCTTCTGCTTTCTCCCGCAGTTCCCTTACGATCTCCTTGAACCGCCTGCCACGCTCTCCGTAGTTTTTGAATTGGTCGAAACTCGCACAGGCCGGAGAGAGCAGCACCGTGTCGCCGGACTCGGCATGACGATGGGCATACTGCATCGCCTCGAGCAGCGTCCCGGCGTGAATCAGCGGTACCGCTCCGTTCAGCTCTAGCTCGATCCTCGACGCGGATTCCCCGATTAGCAGCACGCCGCGCGCCCGGTCGCGCAACGGCCTTCTGAGTGCTGTGTACGAAAAACCTTTCTCACTGCCACCCAAGATGACCCACAACCCTCGATCAAACGTTTCCACCGCCTTGATCGCTGCGTCCACATTCGTCGCCTTGGAGTCGTTGTAGTAGGCAACGCCACTGATTTCCGCGACGCATTCCAGCCGGTGTTCCGCTGTTCTAAACGTCTGAAGCCCCTTGGCCATCGCCTCAAGCCCGATGCCGGCCAAAGAAGAGGCTGTCACTGCGGCCAGCGCGTTCTCCAGGTTGTGGTGACCCGGGATGAGCAATGGAAGAGCAGTGACGGGGTGTCCGTTCAACAAGACCCACCCGTTTTCGACCCACGCCCCGGGTTCATTGCGCCCGTTTCGGCTGAACCAGTTCACGGTCCCGGCTGTTTGCAGCGCAAAGGTACGGCAGACCGGATCGTCGAAGTGCAAAACCGCATGGTCACGGGCTGTCTGTGCTTGGAAGATCTTGCCCTTGGCCTTCGCGTAGGCCTCGAGAGTTCCATGCCGATCGAGGTGATCCGGCGTCACGTTCAAGACCACAGCGATGTGTACAGGGAACGTCGCGGTCGCCTCGAGCTGAAAACTGGAAAGCTCCAAAACATTCCAGTGCTCGTCACTCGACGCATCGACCATCTCCAGCACAGGCGTTCCGAGGTTACCCCCTGTGGCCACCGGCAAGCCCGCCGTCTCGATGATGTGCCCGATCAAAGAGGTAGTGGTCGTCTTGCCGTTGGTTCCGGTCACACCGATCACCGTCCCCTTGAGAGCACTCGAAGCAATCTCCAGCTCACCTGCTACGACCACGCCTGTCCGTCGAGCAGCCTCGAGTTCCGGTAAATTCCAAGGCACTCCGGGCGACGGCACAATCAGGTCCTGTTCCAGAAAGAGCTTCTGGGAGTGTCCGCCCAACTCGAGTCGCACGTTCAGCTTTCCCATCTCTTCCGCTGCTTCACTCAACTCGCTCAGCGGGCGCCGGTCCGTCGCAGTGACATGGGCACCCCGTGCCGCCGCAAAGTGTGCTGCCGCTTTCCCTGATGCTCCGAGTCCGACAACCAGCACGCGTTTCCCTTGCCACCTCATCTCAGTTTCAACGTGCTCAGCGCCAGCAGGGACCAGACCAGGCCCAGGATCCAGAACCGTGCGATGATCTTCGACTCCGGCCAACCGAGCGCCTCAAAATGATGATGCAGCGGCGCCATCTTGAAAATCCGGCGGCCGGACAACTTGAAGCTTACGACCTGAATGATCACCGACAGCGCCTCCAGGACGAACACGCCTCCGACGAACAGCAACAGGATCTCTTGTTTAATCAACACCGACACGGTTCCAAGCGCTCCACCGAGACCGAGCGAGCCGACATCTCCCATGAAGATCTCGGCGGGATGCGCGTTGTACCAGAGAAACGCCAAACTCGCGCCGACCATCGATCCGCAGAAGATCGTCAATTCCGCCGCCTGCGGCACGGGCGCGATATCGAGATACCTCGCAAACTCTTGATGTCCAGCGAGATACGCCAGCACCGTAAACGATCCTGACGCGATCACCATCAGACCAGACGCCAGCCCGTCCAGCCCGTCCGTCAAATTCACGGCATTCGTCGATCCCGCCAACACCACGAACAGAAATACAAAAAGGCCCACAAACGCCAGCGGATACGTCCAAGGCTGCTCCAGCGCGGATTGCATCACTAACTCCGGCTGCACCCCTTTGAAAAACGGAAGGATTAACCGCGTGTCGTAGCTGCCCCCGACATGCAACCACGCCAGGATGCAGACGATCAAAAGCGTCACAACCACTTGCATCAGCAGCTTCATCCGAGCGGACAATCCTAGATTCTTCCCACGTCGAATCTTCAAGAAATCGTCCAGAAAACCGATGCCGCCGAAGCCGACCAACCCGAGCAGGGCAACCCAGATGTAGACGTTGCGAAGATCAGCCCACAACAGAGTCGGCATCAGAATCGAGATGTTGATAAGCAGCCCACCCATCGTCGGCGTGCCAGCTTTGTTCAAATGCGATTTGGGTCCGTCCTCGCGAATCGGCTGGCTGACCTGGAACTGTCGCAGCCGCCGGATCAACCAGGGCCCCAGAATCAAGCCCAACCCCAGCGCCATTAAGCTGGCAGCAGCCGTACGGAACGTGATGTAGCTGAAGACGCGGAACGGACTGAAATACGGAAAAAGCTGCTCGAAGAAGAGGTGAAAAAACATGATGCCTAGACCTGGGCTCTCCCCTCGGTAGTCTCACAGAGCGGCTCAACAACACTCAGCGCTCTTTCGAGCGCCACGCCTCGCGACGCCTTGAACAACACCGCATCTGTGGCCTGCAACTGTTCGGCCACGAAGAGTCCGGCCTCTTCCGGTTCTTCAAAAAACGAAGTCCGCGATAGCGGCAGCCCGGAAACAACCGCCTCTTCGACAATCCACCGAGCAGCGCCGGTGACACCGATCAAGAGGTCGACGCCGCCTCGGGCCGCATTCCGGCCGACGCGCCGGTGGAGTTCCTCCGCGGCCTCACCCAACTCACGCATCTCACCCAGCACCGCGATGCGGCGTGTGGCCGGTGTTTCCGCCAATACACTCAGCATGACCTCCATGGCCCGCGGATTCGCGTTGTAGCAATCGTCGATCAATAATGCGCCGCCCAGCCGCCTCGTCTCACCGCGCCGCCTCGCCGGGCGCAGCCGCGCCACGGCATCGACGAGATCCGGAGAATCGACACCGAACACCGAAGCCGTCGCCAGCGCCGCCGACAGGTTCAGCACATTGTGCCGCCCGATCAAGCCACTCTGAAAACCAACGGTCTTCCCACTGTCCCTTTGGAAGAGGGTGAACCGTACGCCTTCGGCTCCGCGTGTTTCGATTGAGGTTGCCCGAACGTCGGCCTTCTCGCTCTCGCCGAATGTCACAACTGGCCCCGCGTGAGCGTCACGAAAGGCGCGCACCCGCAGGTCGTCCGCATTGAGCACGGCCGTTCCGTCGGCGGGAAGGGCCTCGATCAATTCCCGTTTCGCAAGAGCAATTTCGTCTGCCGATGAAAAATACTCGACGTGCGCTTCACTCACGTTGGTCACGACACCCACCGTCGGCGAGGCGATCTCGGCAAGCGCAGTGATCTCACCGCGATGGTTCATGCCCATCTCGAAGACGCCGACTTCGGCCGCGTCGTGCATTCTCAGAATCGATAGCGGCAAGCCCAACTCGTTGTTCAGATTCCCTTCCGTCTTCGCAACCAGAAAGTGCTGCGCGAGCAGCGCCGCAATCGCGTCTTTCGTTGTTGTTTTGCCGTTGCTTCCGGTCACGCCTATCACAGGAAGCCTCCTACGTCTTCGCGCTTCACGTGCCAACCGCCGCAGCGCCGCTGCCGGCTCACTGACTGCAAGCAGAGGGCCGCGGACTTGATGGGTGACCGCCCAGGAACGCTCGGCCACCACAGCCGCTGCGCCCGCCTCCCAGGCCGCAGAGATGAAGTCGTGGCCATCGAACTGTGGTCCGCGAATGGCAAAGAACAGGTCACCTCTCTCGATCGTCCTCGAATCGATGGAATAGCCCGAAGCCTCGCCCGCCCGCCCTTGCAACGAAGTTTCCAGAATGTTCGCAATGTCCGAAAGGTCCAAACGCATCAAACGATCCCATTTCGTCCGGCGTTACCCAGCCACGGAATGCACGCCATACCCTAGTTCGTGAAGCACGCCTCGGACCGTTTCTCGGTCGTCGAAGGAAATCACCTCGCCGCCGATGGTCTGCGTCGTCTCATGACCCTTACCGGCTAGCAGCACGATGTCGCCGGCCTGCCCTTGAGAAACAGCCCGGCGGATCGCTGCGGCCCGGTCCGCTTCGATTTCATGCTTGGAATCGACACGACCCAGTCCGACGCGGATGTCATTGATGATGTTGAGCGGATTTTCCGAGCGCGGGTTGTCGGAAGTAAGAATTACCAAGTCGCTCAGACGTCCGGCAATTTCTCCCATCACCGGTCTCTTGGTGCGGTCACGATCGCCGCCGCACCCGAACACCGTCAGAATGCGCCCCGGCCGATTTGAACGCCGAAGCAACTCTCGGGCGGCTTCGAGCAGGTTCCGTAGCGCATCATCGGTATGTGCGTAGTCGACGATCACGATAAACGGCTGTCCCTCGTCGATCAATTCGAACCGACCAGGGACAGCGCGGCATGCTTCGATGCCTTCACCAATCGTGTCGAGGTCGATGCCCAATGTAAGGGCGGCTGTGATCGCCGCCAGCAGATTACTGATATTGAACGCGCCGCGGAGCGATGATCGGACATCCAGAGATCCTCGTGGTGTTGCGGCCCGAAAGTGCAGGCTTGAGAGACGTACGTCCACGTTTTCGGCAACAATATCCGCCCCCGGCCGCACTCCGAAGCTCAGCGTCTCCGAAGAGCTTGTATCCAGCCACTCCCGACCAACGGGGTCATCCCTGTTGATCACCGCGTAGCGGGGAGTCTCCCCGCCGGCGCCCTGCAGCAACCGGCGCTTCGCCGCAGCGTACTCCTCCATGGTTTGGTGATAATCGAGGTGATCGCGAGACAGGTTCGTGAAAACGACGGTGTGGAAGTCAAAGCCGTAGACTCGGCCCAGATCCAAGGCGTGGGACGAAGCTTCGAAACTGGCGTGGGAACCCCCTTCTGCAACGAGAGCGGCAAGAAAGCGAACGATATCCAACGATTCTGGCGTTGTGTTCACTGCCCGGAAGTGCCGCCGCCCGATCTTATGCTCGATCGTGCCGAAACGGGCCGTCAACAGCCCGGCGTTCTCAAGAATGGAATCGAGCAGATGGACTGTGCTTGTCTTGCCGTTGGTTCCCGTGACGCCGGTGAGCTTGAGCTGATGATCGGGCCGACCATAAAAGCGCAAAGCCGCGCTTGCCAGTGCCTGTCTGTCATGCGGCACTTGAATCCATTGCTCGGAGTGCGGCGCCGGTGCCTTGCGTTCGCTTACGATCGCCGCCGCTCCGGCATCCAAGGCCGCCGGGATGAACTGATGACCGTCGACATGCTCCCCGGGAAACGCGAAAAACAAATCATCCGGTTCCAGTTTGCGAGAGTCGTATTGCAGACCATGGATCGACTTGTGCCGCAGCCCTGTCTGACAGAGGGCGCGCCGGTCAAACAAGTCTCCGATCTTCATTGTTTAGCTCCGACCCGGAAATCAACCGTGACCGTGCCGCCAAACTGGATCGGCGTTCCAGCGGGTGGCCATTGGCGCCAAGCCCTGCCGCTTCCGCGAAGATGAACCGCCAAGCCGAGCGAAGAGGTTCGCGAAATTACTGAATCCACCGTCTCGCCTCGAAAATCCGGCAGAAGCGCTTCAACCACGGTCAACCGAGCGGGCTTCATGTCCGCCGGCTCTGCTTCTTCGATTGTGCCTTCGACGACCGCCTGCGGTTCCGGAGGTGACGCAGCATTCGGCCCGCCCATCGTCAGGTTGGAGACCAGCGGCACATCCCCGAGCCTTGGCGAAGCGGAATCCGTCAACGAAGCGACGGTCACCACGACGGCATCCTCATCCGACGAGATGACTGGGAACTCGACCTGCGTGCTTCCCGGCCAGTCACGAGCGGGCTCCTCGATCGCGAAGTCCGCCCACCACTCTTCAGGAATCGGGCGAACTGGCTCTTGCTCCAACGGTAGTTCCGGAGGCACGTCGCGGAAGCGCAGCACCTCGGTCGCGACCCTGGGAAACACGGGAGCCGCCACCTGTCCGCCGTAGTACATTCCGACCGGTGAATCGAGCACGATCACAACCACGATCGAGGGGGCGTTGACCGGAGCGAACCCCACAAAGCTCGCAACATAATCCTTGGTTGAATAGCGTCCCGTTTCGGGATCCACTTTCTGTGCGGTCCCGGTTTTTCCTGCTACCCGGTAGCCCGGCGTTCGCGCCCGGCGGCCGGTGCCTTCCCGGACGACCCTTTCCATGAGCGCCCGCATGATCGCCGCTGTATCAGGATTCAGAACACGAGACGACTCCCGAACATCTGGTTTTGTTGGCTCGCCCTGCGGGCTGACGATGGATTCGATGATGCGGGGAGTTACAAGCGAGCCGCCGTTAGCCATGACACTGACGCCTCGCGCCATCTGCAGGGCGGTCACACCCACCTCTTGGCCAATCGCCACCGAGCCGATTGCAGCCGGATGCCAGCGCTCCCACGGCCGCAGCAGGCCGGCTGTCTCGCCCGGCAAGGGCAGTCCCGTCGGCTGCCCGAAGCCGAAGGCGCGGGCATAGCGGTGAAGTCGTTCGGGGGAGAGCCGCAGTCCCAGCTTGATGGTCCCTACATTGCTCGAGCGAGCCAGCACATCGGCGACACTCAGCAGTGCGAACGGCTTGTGGTCTCGAATCCAACGCGACAACAGGTAGATTCCGCCTCGCTCGCAGTCGATCATCTCTTCCGGCGTAGTCACCTTTTCCTCGAGTCCGGCCGCTACCGTCACGACCTTGAACGTCGACCCGGGCTCGATCATGTGACTCAGGGCGTAGTTCTTCCTATGCTCCAGATCCGTCTTCGATGGCTCACGATCATTGGGATCAAAGGTGGGCCAGTTCGCCATGCCCAGAATGTCCCCGTTGACGGGGTCCATCACGACGATGGTCCCTGCCTCCGCTTGCGTTTCCTCGATGGCCCGCCCCAGTTCCTTTTCAGCCGTGACTTGAATGCGCTGGTCAATGGTAAGAACCAGGTCATAGCCGGGAACCGGCTCCTGGATGACTTGGCTTGCGTATCGATGCTGCAGGGCGTCGACTTGTACCGAGCGCTGCCCCGAAACGCCTCGAAGCTTGGCCTCGAAGGTCTGTTCCAGCCCCGCCAGGCCCATGTGGTCAACACCCACGGCCCCGAGGATGTGGGCCGCAACGGTTCCTTTCGGGTAATAACGCTTACTCTCCTTTTCAAAATGCAGTCCGGCCAGCGGAAGCTCCCGGATTCGCTCCGCCTCAGCCGGTTCCGCCAAGCGCCGCACCCATTGAAAGCGCTTCTTCTTCAGCTTTTTTCTGAGGGAATTCGGGTTTTCTCGAAGCACCTCGGCGAGCAGCGTTGCCGCAAGCTCGGGGTCGCCTACCTTGGTAGGAAATACGCCGATCGAGTCTACCGGAGTGCTGCGGGCCAACTCGACGCCGTTGCGGTCGTAGATGCGCCCGCGTCGAGCGGCGATCTCGATCACGTCCTCCTGTTGCTGCTGTGCCTTCTCGGTCAAGCGAGGAGCTTGACGGATCTGCAGGTCCCAAAGACGAACGACGATCAGCGCCAGCCACAAGCCGGCCGTCAGAGCGAATACGAAAAGTCGAAAAGGGGGAAGACGCTGAAACTCGCTCAGTGCGCGAGCCGACAGGCGCAGCCGCGTCCAAAAGCCTCGGTCGCTGGGGGATCGGTTTCTGTTCCGGCGACCTGCCATGAATGACTCTGATTACTCGGGCCGCCGTGATGGCGAGCCGTCACAGAGAGTTTTGGCTCTCACCTCGTTCAGGGCTGGGCATTCCTCAGGTTCCAAGCCAATTCGTCTTCCTGTGATACCGGGGAAATCGTCCGGTTCTGCCAGGCAAAACGCTCCGGCGGCGTCTGCTCCAATCCCTGCCGTCCGGCGAGGTCCGCCACCCGGCGAAGGTCACTCAACCTCGCTTGGCGAACGCGGAGCTGGTCTTGAATCTCAACCAAGGACTGGTGCGTTTCGCTCATCTTCTCAAGGCGATACCCCGAGTGCCTCAATAGCGGCCGCGGGGCGAAGGTCAGGATCATCATTACGAGGCCCAGCAAACCTCCGACGACCAACCGTGACCAGATGACCTTGTCTCTCGGGTCTGGCCGCCGCCGCAAGTTCGAGTTGTCCAAATTCTTGACGTGGAAGTATACGTTCTCCATAGGGAATGGACGGGAAGAAACCGGCCGCCGGGAAAGCCCCGCTCGGTCGGCGCGCCCCACGCCGGCTCCGTCGTAAACGAACACATCGCGGGCAGGTTCCGGCAGGGGCCTGCGGGTGACTCGATGCCCGGCCGCCTTCGTTGCCCCGCCGGTGCCGACGGATGGTTCCCGGGGCTCCCATCGTGCCGGGATCGCTAGTTCAGGGGATGCCATAACTTCCTGGTCCTCTCCGCCGCGCGCAGCTTGGCGCTGCGGCTTGCCGGGTTCTCGGCGACCTCGTCCTCACCGGGACGGACGACTCGCTTCGTCAGAAGCGCAAGCAGATCTCGATCCGCCCAGCGGCGAAACGACTGCTTGACGCGGCGGTCTTCGAGCGAGTGAAAACTGACTACCACCATGCGCCCCCCCGGGGCCAGCAACGGCGGCGCCTCTTCGATGAGGCGGTCCAGCTCGACCAACTCGTCGTTCACGGCGATCCGAATCGCTTGAAACGTCCGTGTGGCGGGGTGAATCTTCATGCGAGGCGTTCGAGGGACGGCTCGCGCCACGATCTCGGCCAAATGAGCCGTATCGCGGATCGGCCGCCCCCGAACAATGGCCTTGGCAATTCTTCGGCTTCTCCTCTCTTCACCAAACTCGAAGATCAAGTCCGCGAGCCGCCGCTCGTCGTACTGATTCACGATCACGTCTGCTGTCAGCAGCCGTCTCCGGTCCATCCGCATATCCAGCGGACCCTTGCGCCGCAAGCTGAAGCCCCGCGCGCCGGATTCGAACTGTCTGCGCGAAAGCCCCAGGTCAGCGACGATGCCCTGGGGACGCTCGGAGCCCAGCACTCCTTCAATGTCGCCGTAGCTGGTGTGATGAAAACTCACTCTTCCGCTCCACTCGTGAAGCCGCCCTCGGGCCAGTTCAATCGCGTCTCGGTCCCAATCGATCGCGATGAGCCGGCCCGAGTCAAGGCGCGACAAGATCGCCTCTGCATAGCGGCTCTCACCCAAAGTGCAATCCACATATAGGCCGGAGGGGTCAATGTCTAAAAACTCCAATACCTGCGGCAGCAATACCGGATAGTGCGCCAATCATTACACCCCCAGATTCGCCGCATAACGCTTGTCGATCGCGGTCAGTCGATTCTCTTCGGCCGCTTCCTCGAAGCGCGCCGCGCTCACCACGAACAGATGGTTCGACTGCCACAAAATCTTGACTTCGCCCCTCATGCCCGCGGCTTCCCGCAAAACCGCGGGCACAAGGATGCGGCCTTGGTTGTCCAAGGTCTCCTCTGCTCCAAAACGATTCACCTGGAACAGAATCTTTTGCTTGATCTCGCCATCGGCTTCATTGCCGTCAGGCGACTTGTTCGATAAGCTGGTCTCCACCGCTTCCCACTCGCGGAGCGGGAAAACCTTGACCTCTTCGCCGTCGAGACTCGTGATGAACACCTTCGGTTCCCTGTACTCCTCAACCATGCGAGAGCGGACCAGGGCGGGCAGCTTGAGTCTGCCTTTGTCGTCTACCCGCCCTGTCTGCGTACCTCGGAACATGTTTCAAGACCGGAGGACCGTCTGAGGAGGAACGATCAACCACTCTAGGCCAGAATCGTCTACTTTTGACCACTTCTAACCACAAGTAAAATCCCATATCACCGCGCTGATGTCAAGCGGAAAAGGGCTGTATCTCTAAAAAAATATTGGACTTACGAGCAGGGTAATAGATGTGGTATGGGGTGGCGGATGGATACTATATCTTGTGGTAAAAAGACCCTCGCCCAAAGACATCGGAGTGGTCGGAGGTGGTCGATTCGGACTCGGTCTCTTGAAGTTTCAAGGCGTCCTGGCGAAAAACCGGCCACTTCGGGCAAAATTTCGACTTGATCATCTTCCGCCATCAACATGCCGGTTGAAGCGGTTCGGGGGTTGGAGTTGCAGAACGGGGCGCCGACTCAGGGCCGTCGGCTTCCCTTGATTTTCCACTCGGGATCTCAAGGTGACACGGCCGCGGTGAAGAACCAGATAAACAATCCGAGCAATATCACGATGACCAAGGAGCAGCCGAAGGCTTGGACCTTGGACGATTGCTTCTTCTTCTTCCCACGGGCCAGCTTCATCTTTCTCACGGCTCTCTTACCTCCCCCCCGGTGGCAGCCGCTTGGCGACTTCTGAGAAGAACTCTCTGAGAGTAGCGCGGCTGTTCTCGGAAAGGTCTCGAATGGTGAGCGGTATCACAGGACGGCCGCGTTCGAGCAATGCCAGCACTGTGGCGAGCCACTGCGCCCGATGATAATCGGGGCTGTAGTCGAGCTTCTTGAAAGTGTCTTGCTTGTCACTTAGCACAATCGTGCTCAAAGCTCCCCCATGGCCAATGATCATCTCGTGGTAGGAGTGGTTCATCGCGGGGCCTTCGTAAACGTCGGCAGGTATCTTCAAGCGGGAACGAAAGACACGGTCCGCCGACGAGTCAAGCGCCCGACGCAACTGCAAGCCGGGCCGATGATAGCGGCTGTCTCCGAAATAGGTCAGCTCGCCATAGCATACGATCCCCTGTCGAACGAGCCGGTCAAGAGCCGACGCGTAGACCGCTGCGGCGTTCCCGTGCTCGGCCCGTAAATCGTCGTCGCGGATAAGGCCGAGTTGTTGGAGAGCCGCCAAGTTGACTGTCAGTCCACCCCGCCATTGCAATCGCAGCGGAGAGTTCGCAATCCGCTCCCATGCCGGAGTCTTCTCGATACCTCCCCTGTTGAGCGCTTGGCCGTGGACCTGCGCTGCGATGGACTTGTAAAGCTCAACGCTCGGCTGCGTAACGAAGTTCATCTTCCACAAATAGCCCAGACCGAAAACCGCGTAATGGATGAACTGCATGTAGCGAGCGACGGCCGCCTCTCCGCTCAGCCTCAGGACCGCGAGCGGATAGCCGGCTCGGCGCAGAACTCCGACCTTCGCGCTGTCCGGATTCTGTTCTCCTGCGATATTCACGACCAGGAAGCAACGGTCCTGCGTCTCTTCCTTCGACGACCGGTAGTTGGCCAACTTCAGTTTCTCCTGGATGGCGATCTTGATGCCGAGTTTGTCGCTCTTGCCGAGGCTTTCCTCGAAGTCCTGCTTTGTCCAGACGGCGCCGGCAGCCCATTTTTTCGGGAGGAAGAGTGTCAGCTTGTCGCGGCCGGCTCGCACATTTGCATCCAGAAAGCCGGCCAGTCGCAGAGCGGCTTGGACTTCCCCGTTACTCAAAGTTGTGGCTTGAAACCAGGAATCCATCTTGCAGCCGTTGAGGGCAAGAGGGTACAGACTGCCGCGCGTCAACGGCCCGCTGTGACGCCCGGCGGTCGTGTTCCCGCCATCGGGCTGCAACGAAACCCGGCGGAACCCGCGTTTCGATGCAAAGCGGTCCAGCACCGAGTCGGGCAGCGTCATGTAGACGAAGTTCGACTGATTGGAGATCTTGAGCTTGCGATAGAGGCCGTCCAGCTTCTCGAGGTTCACCACCGGCTCATAGGAGGTCATTCCCATTGCCATCCCCACGATCAGACACTTGCGCAGCGCCTTGGTCAATGGTTGCTTGTCGATCTTCTGGATGTGATCGAGGATGGCGCGCAGTTTCGCCGGGTCGGTCGAGTCGAGAAGATAGACGCGAACGCCGCCATTGAGCAGTCCTGCTGCCTGATAGAACGCTTTGTCCTCGGCAGATCCACCCATGCCGGCCCAGATCAAGTACTTGAGCGGGACACCGTGAGCCGCCCGGATGGCCGCCGTTATATCGGCGACCTCGCGTTCGATCATACGCGGCCAATCGGGGTGCTCGTTCACGAGCCATGGAAGGTGCAGAACGCCATACCCGTTCTTGGTCACCCTGCCCTTGCCGCTGCGCTCCGTCCCGATTCGGACAAGGACATCCGATTCAGGTTCCATGGCCTCCAGGCCACGTTTGCGGCCGCGTCGGTCAAGCTCACGAACACGCTCGACTACGCGCTCATCGTTAAGGCGCTCGTAACCGGGGTTGAAAGAGAAAGAATGGAAGGAGAGCGTGAGCGGCGAACGCGGGCGGGGCACTCAATGACTTGTACCTTAGCGAGACCCGAAGCGCAACCTGCCGTTTCAATCCAAATCAGCGGCCTGGATCACTTGGTCCGCGAAGGAGCCTGTCCCCATCTGAATCGGAATCGAATGAGCCCGGCTGCTCCTTCGCCGGGAATCTCGATGTCGATCTTGTCTGCGTTACCGACGAAAAAATGCTGGACGTGGCCCAAGAACCATGCAGGCGAAGAAAACCGTCGGAGCAAAGATAGGCGACAAGAACTTGCTGAAAATCACGGTGCTCACCGGCATGGCATATAGTTTGGTCAGCGACTCCAGTGCCAAGCCGAATGGCAGGCGGTTTCGATAGTCGAAGCCAGGGTAATGTGGAGCGATGCCCGCCATGCGGGTGATACCTGGCCAGCCGACATGGTCTTGACCTCTCGTTTCTCGAGAGATGGAAATGCAGACGGCCGGGCGGCTTTCGGCGCGATGCGCTCTGCGATCAAGGACCCGTCAGGCTTCCGCCGGAGGGCCGGCATCAAAGAGTTGCTCCAGCGCCTCGACTAACTGGTCGATATGCTCCGGTTCAACGATATAGGGCGGAAGAAAGCGCAACACGGTGCCTGCGGTGCAGTTCATCAGGAAACCCTTTTCGGCCATGGCCGGGACGACGGACTTGCCGGGCGCCGTGAGATTCAGCCCACGCATCAGGCCGCATCCCCGCACTTCGCTGACGAAATCGTACTTGTCGACCAGTTCGCTCAGACGCTTTTGGAAGTGCGCACCGGTCTCCCTGACGCGAGGCAGGATCTCATCGAGCACGTCGAGAACTTCGAGCGCGATGCGGCAGGCGAGCGCGTTGCCCCCGAACGTGCTGCCGTGCATTCCCGGCGACAGCACGTTCGCCGCACGGTCGCTCGCGAGCACGGCGCCGATCGGCATGCCGCCGCCCAGCGGTTTGGCCAGAGTGACGATGTCCGGACGGATAGCGGCTGATTCGCCGTCATTCCAGGTCTGAAAGGTGAAATACTCTCCTGTTCGCCCGAGGCCGCACTGAATCTCATCCAATAGCAACAGAGCGTCGTGCTGTTGCGCCAGATCGGCCGCCTTTTGGGCGAATTCGCGGGTGATCCGCATGATACCGCCTTCACCGAGAATGGGCTCGAACATGATGGCGGCTGTCTTGTCGCTCACGGCCGCTTCCAGCCCCGCCAAATGATTCGCGTCGACGAACTTCACGTCGGGAATCAGGGGCTCGAAGGGTTGGCGGTACTTCGGTTGGCCCGTGACGGAGACCGCGCCGAGAGTTCGGCCCGCGAAGGAGTTGTCCAGAGCGACGATTCCGGTCTTGTCCGGGCTCTTCGAACGCCCGTAGCCCTTGGCGATCTTGAGCGCCGTCTCGATGGCCTCGGCCCCGCTGTTGCAGAAGTACGCCCGGTCGAGCCCGCTCAGCCGCGTGAGCTTTTCGGCCAGGGGGCCCTGGTAGGGGTGAGCATAGAGGTTCGAACAGTGAATCAAGGTGCCGGCTTGATCGCAAAGGGCCTCGATCACCCGCGCGTGGCCGTGGCCGAGGGCATTGACGCCGATGCCGGAGATGAAGTCGAGATACTGCTTTCCCTGATCGTCGTAGACGTAGCAGCCCTGACCCCGTACAAGAACGATCTTGCGGCGCCCGTAGTTCTGGAAGAGATGGCGCTCCTCAAGCGCGCCGATCTGCGCGGCGTCGTGGCCGGATTTGTCACTCATTACATTCCTCCCGAATATCCTTGACGGACTGTTGACCATTGGCCGCTACGGTCGCGGCATCGGCCTGTTTCCATTGGACTCCTGCCGCTTGTCTGCGGCCCCGGCGAACTCACCACGGTTTCCTTGATTGCCGGGTTGCGTGCTCCGGTTGCGACCGGAACGACTGACCTGAAACATCCCACTGATCAAGTGGCGTTGTCACCGGTTCGGATGTTTCCTGCTTGTATGATCCGCACACTGGCGGAGGAAAAACTAGTCTGCATTGCTTGCCGCGTGGCGAGACGAAGTGCGTGAGAGGGCCGTCAGGACGAGGCGCGAGCCGCTGGGCGCGCGCAGGCGTACTTGACCGTACGTCGAGCACGGCCAGCAAACGCAACGAAGTCATGGCGGTCGTATCGCGGGCTTCGGCCGTCGGGTGGCGAGAAATGCAGGCCAGGCGCATCGTGTTGTCCCTTCCCCTGGATATTTGTGATCAGAGCAGTTATAACTACCAACCCTGATCAATCACCGCTCCAGCGTTTCCAGAACCTCCGCCGGCATCCGGTCTGGCGACTTGAAAGGATCGATCACTCGAATGCCGTCGATAATCTGGCCGTGCTGGAGATCCTCAGTGAGAAGCACGGAGCACTCGCAAGATTGTGCTGCCGCGACGATGAGGGAGCCCCACCAAGAAAGAGAATAGCGTTGTTGCAGGTGCCAGGATCGTTCCATGGCGGCGAGGTCGACAGTTACCGGTCTCCATACCGCCAAATCACGCACGATGTCTTGCGCTTCCCGCGTGTCGTAGTCCGGCTTCAGCTTGCGCGTGAGTGTGACGTAAAGCTCCTGCAAGACCTGGAAACTGATCCGAGCCGAGCGGCGGCTTGCGAGAAGTGTGATCCAGTCGTTGGCGCGAGACTGCTTGGCCGGATCCGAGCTATCATGCCGGTAGACGAGAACGTTGGTGTCAACGAAGACCGGCGCGGTCATGCAATTCGTCCCGTGTTGGCTTCTGATGGTTGCTCCAGTCGAGCTTTCGTGGCTTTCTCGCAAGAAAGCGCTCCATCGCCACCTCGTACTCGTCCTCTCGGCGCCTCATCTCTCCGATCAGGTTGGCGAGCCAACTGGAGACGCTTCGCCCGTTCTCGGCGGCCCGGACCCTCAGCCAAAGCGCGTCATCCTCCGGCAGCGACACGGTGACATTCTTCATAACACAAAGATAGTGAAACACGAAATTCGTGTCAAGTCGCAGAGTATTCCCCGCAAACCCGCCACGGCAAGGATGTTGCGTCACTGTTCCCCTACATGCGTACCCGTCAGGTGGCGGACGCCGGCCTCGGAAAAGATCTCGTGCTAAACGAGAACCGTGAACGTGGCTTCTTCGCGTTGGACAGGCCGGTACAAGGTGTCCCGCTCGACCGGCTTGCGGCCGGCTTCCCGGATCAGCCGCAACAACTCTTCGCGCCGCAGCACTTGAGAGGTCGTGGCGCCGGCGTCGTGGTAGATCTTCTCTTCAACGACGGTGCCGTCAATGTCATCCGCGCCGAAGCGTTGCGCGACCTGCGCCACCTTCGGCGTCATCATGATCCAGTAGGCCTTGACGTGAGGAAAGTTGTCGAGCAGCAATCGCGCGACCGCGATGTTCTTGATGTCCGCGAAGCCCGTGGTCGCCGGCAGGTGCAGCATGGGGGTGTTCGCGGGATGGAATGCGAGTGGAATGTACGTTTGGAAACCACCGGTCTCGTCCTGCAACTCGCGAAGCCGGATCAAGTGGTCAACTCGGTCTTCTTCGGTCTCGATGTGGCCGTAGAGCATCGTCGCATTCGACTTCAAGCCGATCTGATGCGCGATGCGGGCGGTCGAAATCCACTCTTCGCCGTCGATCTTGTGGTCGCAGATGATGCGGCGGACTCGCTCGTTGAAGATCTCCGCGCCGCCGCCGGGGAGCGACTGCATACCGGCCTCTTTCAGCCGAATGAGGGTCTCCTCGATCGATAGCTTTGCGCGGCGGGCAAGGTAGCCGATCTCGACCATCGTGAACGCCTTGAGGTGAACGTGCGGATAGCGCTCGCGCAGGCCGGAGATCATCTCGCAGAACCAGTCAAGTGAGAGTTCCGGGTGCAGTCCGCCGACGATATGGAACTCGGAGACCGCTTCGACATAGCCTTGTCCGGCGACTTCCCAGACCTGGTCGAGTGACATGGTGTAGGCCTGTGGATTGCGCACCTGGCGCCCGAAAGCGCACAGTTTGCAGGCTGCTACGCACACATTCGTGGGGTTGATGTGGCGGTTGACGTTGAAGTACGTCGTGTCACCGTTGAACTGCTCGCGGACGTGGTTCGCCAGATAACCGATGCCGAGCAGATCCGGCGAGCGGTAAAGGCTCAGGCCGTCTTCGAAACTCAGGCGTTCTCCGGCCATCACCTTGCCGGCGATGGACCGCAGCCTCGGGTCGTCGAAACGAGGTTGCATGGCGGTTTAGGAGCCTTTCGCGAACACGCCCCCACCCAGAGAATAGCATGGGGGCTGCACTCGGCCTGTCCGCATGCGGCGCGGCGGGATAGCCGTTGGAGTACTGTGGTAGTTTGTTAGCGAAATGCGTTTCGTGTGCGCCGTTCTTCTGCTTTCGTCGGTTGCCTGGGCGGCCGAGCACTCTGGTCTCGCGCCCCTGACCGGCAACCCCGCGCACCCTGCGGACAACCCGGGCACGCCGGAGAAGATCGAGCTCGGTGAAATGCTCTTCTTCGAAACGATGCTCTCGCGGGGAGGGCGCCGCAGTTGCGGCACTTGCCACAAACCGGCGTTGCTGTTCATGGACGGGCTCAGCCGTGCCTGGGGCCTGCACGATATGGAGTTGCGCCGCAAGACGCCGGGGCTGCTGAACGTCGGATGGCAACGCTCCATGTTTTCCGACGGACGCGTCAAGACGTTGGAAGAACAAGTGCCCAAGCCGCTCGAGAACAATCTCGAAATGGACCTCGAACCCGAGGTTGCGGCGGAACGGGTAGCGAACGACCCCCTCTATCAAAAGCTGTTTGCGCGGGTTTTCCCCGGCCAGTCGATTACGTTCGACTTGATCGCGAAGGCCATCGCAGCCTATGAGCGGACGCTCGTCTCATACGACAGTGACTTTGACCGTTATCTGCTGGGGGACAAGACCGCGCTCAAGCCGGAAGCGGTTCGAGGCATGGACTTGTTCACCGGCAAGGCCGGCTGCGTCGGCTGCCACAACGGACCGCTTCTCACCGACCATCAGTTCCATTACACCGGCGTTCCCGAGATTCCCGGAGGCACGCCGAATGGGACGAAACACAAGACACAGGGGTTGCGCGACGTCAATCGACGCTCTTCCTACATGCACAACGGCCATTACCTGAAGCTGCGGCACGTCATCGATCATTACGCACGCGGGGGTTCCGCGCCTGATGGACTGAAGGCGGAGATCGAGCCGCTCGAATTGAGCGGCCAGGACAAGTCGGACCTGTCGGCCTTCCTGCGCTCGCTGAACGGCCGGGTGATCAACTCGATCACGGATTCCCCCGGGACGCCGGACATCTTCGACGTCAAGCCGGAGGAGAAGGCCAACGCCCCCGCCGCTGCGCAAGATCCCAGCTACGTCAACAAGTAGCTTTCAAAACGCCGGAAAAGGCCTCCCGGCGCCCGAGCATGCCAGTTGAGGCGATCTGTCCATTGGCGATGCGCCATGGAGACCGTAGCGGCCGGCCGGTAGGAACCGCCCCTTCTTGACGCGGCGAATCCGGCAGTCGAGGGAAGAATGGGCATCCGTCGCATCGCAGCCGCAGGCAGTTACGTAACCATGGGGCGCCTAGCCGTCAGGGCTTGGTGGAGACCGGGTTTTGTTTCAAACCGCGGGCGGCAACCCGTATCTGTCAGCGAAGAGCTCGCTTACTCGCCCAGAATGTCGAACGTCGAGGTGCCTCGCTGGCGAACCTTCTCATAGATCCCTACCCATTCTGTGTGGGCGGGGTGGTCGGCGTACACGCCGAGGGCGGCTTCATCATCAATCTCCATGCAGACACCGTACTCACGGACCCTGTATTCGCCACTGGAGTTGTAATTTCTGTACGGCCGGCGAAGCTTGCCGTGCCAAACCGTGTTCAACCCCGGGATCTTCCCCGGCAGCTCGTTGGTCGCTTTCTTGAAAGCTTCCCACTCGGCGTCCGTCGCCTCGGCGATCGGCGTGAAGTAGAAGCAGTGCATGAGCTTCTTTTCGCCCGCGGAAAGCGTGCCATGACTCATGAGGATGAGGACGGCCAGAACGGTCGTCAGTACCATTGATCGGCGCATCGTTGTCGTAACTCCTTGTACGGGAGGTTCGGCTCGGTCGGAGCCGGAGAGAAATGATTGTATCAACTCCGGGTCGAGCTGCCCTGGCGCGCCCGGCTTTCCGTTTCGGCAGTCTCCGAAGCTTCGACAGGGGGGTTCTCGGCCAGCCAGCGCTCGGCGTCGATGGCTGCCATGCATCCGGTTCCGGCAGCCGTTACCGCCTGACGATAGACATGGTCCTGGGCGTCTCCGCTCGCAAAAACGCCGGCGATGTTGGTATAGGTTGAATCCGGACTGGTTCGGATGTAGCCGAGTTCGTCCATGTCGAGCCAGCCTTTGAAGATCCCGGTGTTGGGCTTGTGGCCAATGGCTACGAAGAATCCTCCTACGTCGAGCGTAGAAGTCTCGCCCGTTTTGAGATTCCTCAACACGACGCCCTCGACTTCCTTCTCGCCCAGCACGTCTTCGACGACGGTGTCCCAGATGAAGTGGATCTTCTGGTTCGCCTTGGCGCGGTCCTGCATGATCTTTGAGGCGCGGAGCGAATCACGGCGGTGGATCACATATACGTCCGTAGCGAAGCGGGTCAGGAAGAGCGACTCTTCCATGGCCGTATCGCCGCCTCCGACAAGCGCCAGCTTCTGGTCCCGGAAGAACGCTCCGTCGCAGGTCGCGCAAGCCGACACGCCGTGGCCGAGCAGGCGCTTTTCGTTCTCGAGCCCCAGGTAGCGTGCGGAAGCGCCTGTCGAAATGATGACCGCGTCAGCCAGGAAGGGCTTCGTCCCGTCGACCATCAACCGGAACGGGCGCTTCGAGAAGTCGACCGTCGTGACGGTTCCGTAGCGCACGTCAGCCCCGAAGCGTTTCGCCTGGGCCTCGAACTTGAGCATCATGTCGGGCCCCAGAACACCGTCAGGAAAACCGGGATAGTTCTCGACATCGGTGGTCGTGACGAGCTGACCGCCGGCTTCGGGTCCTTGGAAGAGCAGCGGTTCGAGATTCGCGCGCGCCGCGTACAAAGCGGCCGTGAAGCCCGCCGGCCCTGAACCGATGATGATGACGTTGCGGTGCTCAGCCTCCGAGAAATCGACTCCTTCGAATGCTGAAAGATCCGGCCTGTCCGCGCGCGAGCCATTGCCGGCAGGCAGTCCGTGGGAAAAGTCCCGTGGAAGGCGCGGCGGGCTTCTGCGGTCGCTCGGCGCGGAGTGAGGAGGATGGCGATCCGGGTGATCTCCTCCGACGAACGACAAAGCCGACGAGCGCAAATGTCCGTCGCCCGAAGGGTTACGCGCCGCTTCCGCTCGACTGCGCGGAGAGCGCGTCGCTGCGTCCCCGCAGTGGCCACGCGTTTCGCAATCGGCCCCGGGGCGCGTAACGCCGCCTGCGTGACTTTTACCACGGGCTGCTGGTTCCATCTCTCCTGCTCCGTTTCTCAGACGATGGTCAAACAGTGCGACCCATCCGCCTGGCTATTCTGATCGACGCCGGTCAACGCCCACAAGCCGCGACAACTCGCTCAAGGGCGGGTTGCCGTAGAACGCTCCATCGATCTCGAACGTCGGCACTCGCCGTTTACCCAGGTTGTGCTTCATGACAAGCTCGGCGGCCTCCAGGTTCTGTTCGATGCTGATCTCCTCGAATGCAATCCGGTTCGACCTCAGGAACCTCTTGGCCCGCCAACAGTCCGGGCACCAGCTTGTCGTATACATCCTCATCGGCATTCTTCACGGCGGTCCCGTCTCGCCGTCGCGCCGCGCCTTGCAACCGTGTTCTTCCGAATCCTGATCGATTAGATGAATCGTTGGCGAAATCGATTCACGCCGTTACGACCGTCACCCGGATTCCGCAACGTCCAGCACCAGCAGCAAATCCTTGGCTTCGACCTGATGGCCGGGTGCAACGAGCACTTCCCTGACGCGGCCATCCGCCGACGCGTAGATGGTGCTTTGCATTTTCATCGCTTCCAGGCTCAGCAGCTTGTCGTTACGTTTCACCTCGACGCCCTGTTGAACATAGAGGCCTGTGATCAGCCCCGGCGTAGGCGCTCCGACGTGCCCCGGATCACCCGCTTGCGCCTTCGGATGCGTCCGCTGCTTCACCTGCAACGACTCGTCTCGAACCGTCACCTGGCGCGGCTGTCCGTTCAACTCGAAGAACACGGCCCGCGTTCCGTCCGGATTAGAGTCGCCGATCGTCAGGAACTTGATCACCAGCGTTTTGCCGGGCTCGATGTCGATGGCGTACTCCTTGCCGGATTCCATCCCGTAGAAAAAGATCGGCGTAGGCAGCACGCTCACATCGCCCGCCTCGCGCCGGATCTTGCTGAACTTGTCGAACACCTCCGGATAGAGAAGCGAGCTCAGCACCTGGTCCTTTTGCTTCAGTTCCCGTTCGGCGGCGTCGAAGTCGGCCGGCGGCAAGCTCGCTCCCGGGCGGTCAGCGATCGGGGTTCTTCCCCGCAACAGAATCTTCTGCACCTTCTCCGGCCAGCCGCCGGGCGGCGTCCCGAGCGATCCGGCAAACAGATCGACGACCGAGTCAGGGAACGCCACGTCGTGGTCCTCGGGCAGGCGCAAAACGTCCTCCGGCGTCATCCCCTTCACGATCAGGAACAACGTCATGTCACCCACCACCTTGCTGGACGGCGTGACCTTCACGATGTCGCCGAAGAGCTGATTCACGCGGGCGTACATCCGCTCCACTTCCGGCCAGCGATTCCTCAGGCCCATGGCCGACGCTTGCTGCTTCAAGTTCGTATATTGCCCACCTGGGATCTCGTGCTGGTACAGGCTTGCGCTGCCCGCCGCCGGGCTGTCGTCGAACGGTTTGTAGTAGGTCCGCACCGTTTCCCAGTAGCGCGAGCAATCATTCAGCGCGTCGATATCCAGTCCCGTATCGCGCGGCGTGTTCCGCAGCGACTCGACCAGGGAGTTCAGATTCGGCTGACTGGTCTGACCGCTCAGCGACGCGACCGCCCCGTCCACGATATCGACGTCGGCCTCGGCGGCCTTCAGCAGGGTCGCCGCGTTGAGTCCGCTCGAGTCATGCGTGTGGAAATGAATCGGTATCCCGATCTCCTGCTTCAGCGCGCGGACCAGTTCGAAGGCCGCATAGGGCTTGCACAGCCCCGCCATGTCCTTGATGCCGAGAATGTGCGCTCCCATCCGCTCGAGCCGCTTCGCAAGAGTCACGTAATAGGCAAGGTCGTACTTCGGCCGCCCGGGGTCGAGAATGTCGCCGGTGTAGCAGATCGCCGGTTCGCTGACCGCTCCGGTTTCGCTGACCGCATCCATCGCGACCTGCATGTTGTCGATGCAGTTGAGTGAATCGAAAATCCGAAAAACGTCAATTCCCTGCCGCGCCGCTTCCAGCACGAACTCGCGCACGACATTGTCGGGATAGCTTGTGTAGCCGACCGCGTTCGATGCCCGCAACAGCATCTGGAAGCAGATATTCGGCGCCCGTCCCCGGAGTTGACGCAACCGCTGCCAGGGGTCCTCGTGCAGAAACCGCATGGCGGCGTCGAAAGTCGCCCCACCCCACATTTCGAGGCTGAACAGGTTGTGCAAGCGGTGCGCGACGGTGTCGGAAGTTTGCAACAGATCGAAAGTCCGAACGCGTGTCGCCAGCAGAGACTGATGCGCGTCGCGGAACGTTGTGTCCGTCAGGAGCAACGGTTTCTGGTCCCGCACCCAGGCCGCAAATTTCTTGGGGCCCAATTGCTGCAACCGTTGCCTCGTCCCTGGCGGCGGCTCGCCCTGCTCGAAAGCCACCGCCGGCAACTCCTCGAAGTCTTTCGGAACCGGTCTCCCCTTGACCGTCGCGTTGCCGTTCACGATGACGCTCGCGATATATCGCAGAAGCCGTGTTGCTCGGTCCTGCGGCTTCTTGTACGCGAACAGTTCCGAGTGCCGATCGAGAAAGCTTGTGGTGACCTCGCCCGACTGGAACGCGGGATGATTGACGACGTTCAGTAGAAACGGGATATTCGTCTTCACTCCGCGAATCCGAAACTCCCGCAGGGCCCGGTCGGCGCGGTTGCAGGCGCCGTCCAGCGTGTTGTGCCAAGCCGTCATCTTTACCAGCAGCGAGTCGTAGTAGGGGTTGATCACCGATCCGGCGTAAGCCGTTGCCCCGTCGAGCCGAATCCCGAGTCCGGCTGGCGAGCGATAGGTCGTTATCCGTCCATAGTCGGGAGCGAACTGGCTCTCCGGGTCCTCCGTCGTGATGCGGCACTGCATCCCGAACCCGCGGACATACACGTCTTTCTGCTCGGGCAGTGAAAGCGGAGGCTCGTGCAGGCGGCATCCTTGAGCGATGAGGATCTGCGCCTGCACGATGTCGATGCCGACGACCGTCTCCGTGACGGTGTGCTCGACCTGCACGCGCGGATTCACCTCGATGAAGAACCACTCGTTCTTATCGACATCCAGCAGGAACTCCACCGTGCCGGCGTTGACGTAGCCGGCTTCTCGCGCCAGCTTGACAGCAGCGCTGCAAAGAGCGTCGCGCAATGCCGGCGGCAGGTTCGCCGCCGGCGCTACCTCGACGATCTTCTGATGCCGCCGCTGCACCGAGCAATCCCGCTCATGTAGATGCAGCACGTTGCCGTGCGCGTCGGCGAGGATCTGTACCTCGATGTGCCGAGCCCGCTCGATGAAACGTTCGAGGAAGACCGCGCCGTCGCCTGCTGCCACCAGCGCCTCTTTCTGCGCCTCCTCGAGCTTGCCTCGAAATTCCGGCTCCGAATGGACCACGCGCATGCCGCGTCCGCCGCCGCCGAAAGCCGCTTTGATGATGATCGGGAAGCCGATTTTCTCCGCCGCGGCGCAGGCCTCGTCGACGTCGCTCACCGGCTCGTCGAGTCCCGGCACCACGGGCACTCCGGCCCGCTCGGCCAGACGACGCGCCTGCACCTTGTTGCCCAATAACGTCAGCAACTCGGGAGGCGGCCCGACAAAAGTAATGCCTGCATCGCGGCAGGCGTCCGCCAACCCCCGGTTCTCCGACAGGAAGCCATAGCCGGGATGAATGGCGTCAATGCCGCGATTTTTGGCCAGCGCGATGATCCCCTCGACATCCATGTACGCCGCAACAGGACCTTTGCCGCGTCCGATCACATACGCCTCGTCCGCCTTGAAGCGGTGCAAGCTCAGGCGATCTTCGTCGGAATAGATCGTGGCGGTGCGGAGGCCGAGTTCCGTGGCGGCCCGCATGATGCGGATGGCGATTTCACCGCGATTGGCGGCCAGGATTTTCTTCATGAGCATTGAAAAAGAGAGAGGGCGGGACTCCTTATTCAGCTTATCCGTCCGGAGTCGCTGCCAGACCGGGGACGACTGGTGCGCGTTGCGTTCACTCGGCCGCGGTCTCCGGCTTGGCCTCCAACCGCTTGATCCATGTAAACAGCAGTCGAGCCCCGAGATCATCCACCAGGTTGGTGCTGGTAGGGGGCATCTGGTTCGTTCCCCTCGTGTTGACACGGGTGTAGAGCATCGATCGCTCGGGATGACCGGGGACGACTAGGCGGGCGTCCTCTACATCCATGCTTCCATGCAAGGGCGGTTCGTCGATCAGGTTCGCTTTCGCGAGCGGTGTCTTCAGGCCCAAGTCGAGATTCGAGTTCCCGCCTCCGCTACCCACATGGCACATCGCGCAGTTCACGGAAAGGTAGGTTTTTGCGCGGGCGTCGAGGTCCGCGGTGTCGTCGAAGGGGTAGGGAAAAGCGGCGTATTCTGCCGGGGGTTTGTCGAGCGGCTTCTTGAAAATCCCGATGTGTTCGAGGGTTCTCAGTTGGTTGTCGGTCACCGCCCCGTAGTCGTGTGACCGGTTCATCTGATGCGTTCGTAGCCCGAGCACGAACCCGGCCGCCCGCGAGTGGCAGAACATGCACTCCTGGCGGCTCGGATAGTGCCACGTCTGTATGCGTTTCCCGCCCGGTGAAGCGGCATCCCTGATCTCGTAGCTGCGGTCCAGTCCGCCGGCCTCGACGAGATACGCGTCGGTCTGGTCCTCGTTCCAGGCATAGGTGTAGCCGACCCAGTGATCGTCCTGCTTGACGACGATGCGCGTCTCGATGCGGCGGCTGGATCTGGGGTTGCCCTCTTCCATGTCGAGCGTGAACGACTTGACCGTCACCGCGCCGTCGTCGAACGACCAGGCGCGGTCTTCCTGGAAGTCGATGCCCAAGTCTCCCGGGATCGCAAGGAAACGCTCCTTGCGGGCGCCGTCCGACCAGAAGGGCGCGTTGATCGAATAGGGGATCACGCCGGGCGCGGCCTCATGGTCCTTCACCGAGGTGAACAGCCCTGTTTCGCTCAGCTTGCGAGGAAACGGCGGCTGCTGCTTGGGCTGAGGGTTGTGGTCGAGCTGATAGATCTCCCCGCGGTCGTAGTCGAGCGCGTAGAACGAGCCGTCGCGGCCGAGCCCGAAGCTCGAGATCTTCACCGTCGTGTCCGCCAGCTCCTCGTGCCAGGTCTTCTTCTGAGCCTGGTGGTCGTAGCGAATGCCCCACATCTTGCCGTATTGGTAGTCGCCGTAGATGTAGACGCCCCGCAGCTCGGGGAACTTGTCGCCCGCATAGACATAGCCGCCGGTGATCGAACGGCACTCGGTGTGGTGGTGCTCGGCGACGGGCGGGACAACCGGCGTCGGCCCGCGCTGCTTGTTCGGATGGAAGGGATGCGTGCCCTCCATCACGCTCCAGCCGTGGTTTCCGCCGCGCCGGACGAGCTCGATCTCCTCCCACAAGTCCTGGCCCACGTCGCCCACCCACGCCTGCCCTGTCACCGGATCGAAGCTGAAGCGCCACGGGTTGCGAAAGCCATAGGCCCAGATTTCCGGCCGTGCGCCGGGGTGGTCGATGAACGGGTTGTCCGGCGGGATCGAGTAGTTGCGGCCGGGGGCGGGGGTCTCGACGTCCAGGCGCATCATCACCGAGAGCAGATCGTCGACACCCTGACCGGTGTTCTTGCGGTCGGAACTGCCGCTGCCGTCGCCGGTGGTGATATAGAGATAGCCGTCGGGGCCGATGATGGCCTCGCCGCCGTTGTGTCCGCCTGCCGGCCATTCGATGACGATCTGCTCGGAATCGGGGTCGAGACGAGGCGGGCTGCTTCCCGGAACGAGCTGGAACCGCGAGACCCGGCTGATGCTCTTCGAGCGGTCCTTGATCCGGGGGTCGTACGCGCTGAAGACGAAGACCTCTCCGTTGTCCGCGTAGTCCGGGTGAAAGGAAAAGGCCGACACGTTCCGCCCCATGTCGAGGTAGAGGTCTTTACTGCCGTCCAGGTCCGCGGGGTCGAAGCTGTACACCTTGCCTTCGTACTCGGCGACGATGAATCGCTCGGACGCCGGCTCCTGGGCGATGAATACCGGATGCTTGAAGATGAACTGCGGAAAGGCCCGCACCATACGGTACGGCGCAGGAGGATCAGGGGAGCCCGCGATGCGCGATGTGGTCCAGTTGACCCGGCGCTCCAGCCCATAGGGCTTCTCGTCCCCCGATGCTTGCGAGCACCCGATCGAGCCCCCGGCGAGAGCCAGCGAGGCCATTATCGCCAGCCGGGCCGAAGGCCGAAGAGATAGCCGGCATCGCCGTGATGAACGAGTTGTCAGCATGAGCCGGGAAAAACAATCGCCGCGAAGAAACTCAGCATAACCTTTTGTGCCGCCCGCTCACACTCGACGGGACCTGCGCCGCGGCGACCCGCGTGTAACGCTTCGCGCCGACGGGGGAAGTCCTTATTGATACTCGAGCAGCTCATCGCTGGTCAGACCGGTGTCTTTTGCGATCCGACACAACAGCAGGGCGAGATATCTCGCCCCGAGTGGAAAGGGACGGTCGTCCCTCTTCCATCAGGATGGCGGAACTGCTTGTGAGAACCACGCTGCCGAACCTCGGCGCAGCCGAGACGCTTCAAAATCGCAGCTACTTCGCGCGGCTTGAGAACCGGCGCCTTTGCCATGGTCAGGGGAGCGAGACCCGTTGAGTTCCAACAAGCTCTCCTTCAAGTATTGGCTCGCCGTCTTCAAAAGCATTCCCATCACTTCGCGAAGGTTCGTATTGAGCTCATCGAGCGTAGCGGCTCGGGAGTGGGCTCCAGGGAATCCGGGAACGTAGCCCACATAGATACCAGTCTCGGGATCTTGTTCGACAACCGCCGTGTATTCTTTCATAGCCGTATGTACCCTTATCGTAGGTTGATTTTACACTGCCGGCACTCCGTGACTCCCGACCCGCAACTCCCCCCTTGCTGCCCCTGCGGATCGTCCGAGCTCCGACGACCTCGACGCGAAAATCCTCGATGTGATCAACCGCCATTTCAGCGGCTCCCTCCGCCGCTGACCCCCGCCGCGGCGAGATTTTGTTGTCGCAAACCAAGCGTCGCTGTCACTGTTTAAGCAGTATTTTGTCGCAATTCCATTTGCCGCTAGGCGCTACGGCGGGCGAAATTGTTGTGATTGTAGTTTCTGTTTACATTGAGTTCGCACTCGGTCAGGGCAGACGAACCAGGCATGCAAAAACTGAACCCGGTCTTACAAGACATGTTGGCCGCAGGGATGCATCCGCTCCGCAGGGTGTTGTCATCGCACCGTGAGGCGTTCGAACGCTGGAGGTACCTCTACGAGGAGAAATCTTTCGCGACCTTCGAGACGGCCGAAATCGACCGATCTCTGACCGTAACGCTTGCGACACGTCGTACTTGCTACGCGTCTGGCTCGGAGAACCGGCTTCTCGCTGGCTGCACCTCGAGCGATAGCTTCGATCTCTACCTCACAACCAGTGCGGCGAATGTGAAAGACGTGGAAGTTGAACCTAGAATCAGAGTGGGAAAGAAAATGCGAATCAGGTGTGGAAAGGAAAGAGCACGGGTAGCGTTGCAGTGGAAGGGCAAGGCCGTCAGGCCGCTGACTGCACGGGAGAGGACGCTCTCGAGTTCGTTTCTTGCCCTGTGCGTGTTATTCGTTCTGTCGCCGGCGCAAACTGCCGGCGCCCCGCCAGAGAACGTCCGCCGCCCGGCGGACGACTCGATCGCCGGACAAGCGCAGGAACAGGGAGCGACGATTCTGTACTTCCCGGATTACGTGGATGGTGGCGGATGGTCGGTGCAGTTGGACCTCAGCAACGTCGACCCGGACGCCGCCGCCGCAGTCCGGGTGGAAGTCTACGATCCGGACGCACAGCCGGTCCTGGATCTGTTCGATTCCGACATGACGTTGGAGATTCCGTCGCTGGGCAGTCGAGTCTTGAAAAGCGCCGGCTCAGGTGCTATTCGGCAAGGCTGGATCCAGGTCGAGGCCGAGTCGGCCACAGTCAGTGGGCTATTGACCTTTCGGCACGCCGAATCGGGAATCGAAGTCGGCGTCGAGCCTGTCCAGTTGGGCACGGAATTCGCTCTGTTCGTGGAGGAATCGACGAGGGTCGGCGCTGGAGTCGCAGTGTTCAAGCCCGACGCCGCATCCCGCCTCGAGCTTCGCATTCGCGACGAGGAGGGGAGGGACCCCTTGGACGGTGGGTTCGTCCACTGGAGAGATTTCCACCAGGCGGCGCGCACGCTCCCGGAATGGTTCGCAGTGGAAGGAGTCGATACGGGGTTCCTGGGGAACTTTCGCGGCCTCCTGATCCTGCGAAGCGAGGACGATACCCCCTTCGCTCCGCTCGGGCTGCGGTTTGGGAAGCGGATCCCTTCACTCTCGGCGGTGCCGACGATTCGGGTCCTGGACGGAGGCCCCCTCGACGCTGGCCATCCCCCCCCGCCGATGGTGACGTGGTCGTCCACGAGTGCGGTGACCTGCCCCATCACGGTGACAGCAGCGGACCGGCAGTCCGCCCTGACGGGATGTGATCCGGTCGATCCGGTATTCGAAGAGTCGGCGGCCTCGATCCGCATTGTTGCAGGCGGGGGGCAACGCGCATTCACCGAGCACACCCTCGAAATGCCCCTCGTAGCTCGCGTTCTCGACACGTCAGGTCAGTCTGTTTCCGGGGTGACCGTGACCTTCGTGCCAACCCCCGGAAGCGGCCGAGTGGATCCCTCGACCGCGGCCACGGACTGGAAGGGCGAGGTCGCGGTCGAGTGGACCATGGGCTCCGAGGCCGGCATCCAGACGCTCATGATCGCCGTAGACCTGGCTGTTACGTCTGTCAACGCCTACGCGATCGACCTCGAGGCCGAACTCGACAACATTTTTGCCCCGCCGACCGCTGCAGAGATCGAGGCCGTTCGTGCAGACTGGGCCGGGCGCGACATCTCTCCGGTTGACGTGTTGGTCGAATTCACGGAGGCGTATCCCCTGGACGACACCCCGGCGACCCTACGCGTGGTGTCGCATCAGGTCGGGGAGGCGCGCCACTATGGAGCGATCCTTGCGCCCGACTCCGCGGCGCCCGGCACCCTGCCCGTCCTGATGTACCTGCACGGCGGCGACAGCGGTGTCGACGTGGCCTATGTCGATATCATCGGGCACTTCTTGGGCGAGTTGCGAGACCGCTTCGTCTACGTAGTCCCCTCTTTTCGCAGCGAACGGCTCGAGTTTGGCGATAGAGTGTGGTTCTCGACCGGTCCCGGCAGTCACTGGGACTACGATGTGGACGACGCCTTGGCGCTCCTGAACGTGGCTCTGGAGCTGACTCCGCAGGCGAAGCCCGAAGGGGTGAGCCTCATCGGCGGAAGTCGTGGAGCGGGCGTCGCCATGCTGGCCGGCATCCGCGACGAGCGCATCGAGAACATCATTGCCTTCTTCGGTCCCACCGACTTCTTCGACGACTGGGTGCGGCAAATCGTGCGCGAGGCGGCCCTGGGGCGTCCGCGCAAGCTCACGGGCGTGGCCCACCTGAACTCCACCTTTGTTCAACCCTACTTGAGAGGCGAAATCGAAATGGCTGCAGTGCGTCTGGAGTTGGTACGCCGCTCCTCCGTCCTGTTCGCCGAAGACCTGCCGGCCGTCCAGCTACACCATGGCGATTCCGACGACACCGTCGCCGTCACCCAAGCGTACTCGATGATCCGTGCCATGGAGGCTTTGGGACGTGAGCCTCCCGAGTTCGAGGCCTTCATCTACGAGGGTGGTGGACACGACGTGTTCGCTCTGACGGGCGCCATTGCTCGGGCGCTGGGGTTCCTGGGAAGGGATGGGACTTATATATCCGACTTTACGTCATCGGTTCACAGCTCCGGCACGACGCTCGGCCCGCCGGCCCACATGCCAGCGGCGTCTTATCGGCTCCCCCCTTTCGACTGATGAGTGCGACCGTGAACATGGCTAACCCGATATCATCGTATCTCTGACAAACCCCTAGGAGGTCTCCTGGGAGTCTGTGCCGCGGGACAATTTCGGAATGTTCGAAAGCGAGAGACGAATGCCGAAGAGCTGTTGGGGTACCGACCAGATTGGTGTAGAGTCGACGACTGGCGCGGTGGCGGTAGGCAAAGGGGGTAGCTGTTGCCGGGGGCTTTCGCCGATGCCGGTGCCTCACTCCTCTCCGTGGCCCCGTTTCCAGTCGCCGCTCATCGAACCGGACAGGCAGATT
>JAPOOG010000018.1 GCA_026713545.1 Bryobacterales bacterium | reverse complement strand
TCCTTCCCCAATGGGGTTGCGCTGGACAGCGGGGGCAACGTCTACATCGCCGATGCGAACAACCACCGGATCCGCAGGGTGGACTCCTCGGGAATCATCACCACCATTGCGGGCACGGGAGAGCGAGGGTTCGGCGGGGACGGCGGTCCGGCGACCCAGGCGCAGTTGTACTCCCCCAGAGGCGTAGCGGTGGACGGGGCGGGCAACGTCTACATCGCCGGTAGGTTCAACCACCGGATCCGAGTCCTGACCCGGTTTACTGACAGCGGCGGCGAGCGAGCACAGCTGTTAGAAGAAATTCGCGGCCTTCTGCCGTTCTGACACGTACGTTAGGAAAAAAAATGCACTCCACAAGAATAGTCCTGCTGTTGCTGTTCGCCTTGAACTCGATGGCTCAAGCCATGCCCCGGCCCGCAGGCCCCTACTTCGAGCCGATCCCGGATTGGCAACACAAAGCAGCCCTATCGCCGCCCGGCATCGTGATCGCCCCCGGAGACGAGATCCTTCCCCAGATCGCCAACAGCGGTACTCCGAAAACCGGGGGCTTCTTCATGATCTTCCAGGCCAGCAACGTCTCGGAGACCATGGCGACGTTCGAAGTGAACTTCTTCGACGCGAACGGGGAATCCATGAACATGCCACTCGCTGAAAATGCCGATGATATGACCGGCACGCCTGCCAGTGGATTTAAGGGGACTCTCTCCCCGGGAGGCTACGGGGCGCAAGTGACAATCCCGAACGGCTCTCCCGCAGCCATCGGTTATGCCGTGGTGAAGATGAACCCGGCCGAATCGGTTGCGGTCAATGCGACGTTCGTAAACCTGGTGCCAGGCCGCCCGCCGTTCATGGCCGGCATTCCCCTTTCGAGCCGCCTTCACAAGACGGCCTTCATGCCGTACCTGGCAGGGGGCGGGTTCACTCCCTCCCTGGCGTTGGTGTCGATGGAGGCTCAGGATGTGACACTGATCGCCCGCAGCGGCTTTGACGGGGCCGAACTCTGCAGAGCGACCTTGAGCTTCGGCGCCGGGCATCACAAACCGTTCCTGTTGAATCAACACCTTGCCTGTACGGACATGACGGAGGGAACGCTTGAGATTCGGGGAGATCCTCTGATGCCTGCCTCGATAGCAGGGATCGGCTTCGAGGGGCATGCGGAGGGAGCGTTCGTGACGCAGCCGATCTGGACGAATCCGGCGCGGGGGCTCTGATAGAGCATCACCTTCCTGTTATGACACGCTGCCCTTGACGAAGGATGGCTGGGTGATCGGGCATGTAGCCTGGGTGGGGAGAGCGGTTAGTGACTAGTGGTCAGTAAGGCGGTTGAGAAACTCGGTGCAGCAAGCCCGAACCCCCAAGACGCCGCTCCGCTCATCCCGTTCGACATGGTCGGACACAGCGACTCTTCACTCCCGGCCGCCCCGCCAATCGCTGCCCCGATGTGGTCTTGGCTTCTCTTCGTTGTAAGCAGAAAAAAAGAACGTGAAAACGTACTACGCGGCAGCCTATTGATACGGTGGTAGTTAGCCCAACGGGCCGCGATTTTGGCGGAAACAAGAATTGCAACAGAATTTCGGGGTTTTCGAGCCGTTTCGACGCTTGGTTTGCTGCAAAATTTCTGCGCCGTGTCAGGTACGGACGCGTCCTCGAAGTGACGGCTGGTCACGTCAAGGGTTTCCGCATCGAGGTCGTCGGAGCGGCCGATGAGGGGGAGGGCGGGGATGGTGTCGCCACGACCACCGCAGCGCATCGGCGTGTCGCTCAATCTTGGCACCGAAGAGGAGCTGGGAGTGCCGAGATGGTGCTGGCGGCGATCGGCGGTAGCGAAGTACCAGTGTTGTTCGCAGGGCCGCAAGGGGAATTTGCCGGCTTGGATCAGGTCGACGTCGGTCCCCTGCCACGCAGCTTGGCGGGACGGGGCGAGGTCAATGTGGTCGTCACCGCGGCCGAGACCGCCTCGAATGCCGTGACGATCGTGATCGAGTGAGTTTCTTGAGCGAGCGGCCGGTGCAGATCGAGCGAGCGCATGGCGCGCTTGGAATGCTTGCGAGAGTTCGTCACCGGAGATGCCGTGGCCGGCACGCAGGAAGAACCCAACGACTCATAAAGGGAGGCAAGGATGGCGAGCCTGTTCGACGGGACGAAGGGGATGGAGAACATCGGGGATATGCTCAGCCAGATGGAGGCCAATATTCCGCATCCTTGGTCGACTTCGAAAAGACTCTGGCAGCTTCGGCGAGCAACCGACATCAGTTCCCATAACCGAAGCCGGGAGACGATGCTTGAGAAAGCCGTCGCCATGCTGGCCGAGAACGAGCATATGCCGGGATGGTTCAATCAGTGTCCGACCGCGTCGGGCATCGGGGACTCTTCCAGGAGCAGACACAGCAACATCGATCTTGTGCACTGGAGCAGGGCGGGCATGCGCGCGCGACTGATCGAACTGAAATGGGACAGCGACAACCCGTCCGAAGCAGTGCAGCAGGTTCTTCGCTACGGCGCCGCCTATCTGTTTTGCAGGATTCACAGAAACAGGCTGCCGGTCCGGCGCGGTTCGGTGATGGATGCCTGCGATATCTCGCTCCAGGTCGCGGCGCCGGCTGGTTACTACACGGACTCGGGCCTTCGGCATAGCCTCACGCGAGCACGCAAACACCTGGCGCGGTTCGATATCGGATCAAGGATAGACGGGTTGTCGATGTCTCTTGACGTGCTTGCGTTCCCCGAGTGGTTCGACGGTCTGCCGTTTGCCAACGGGGAAGAAGTCCGCGCGGAATGCAGCACTGCCGAACTCACCGAGGCGGGCCGCAAGGTTCGCGATGCCTTCGACGGACTGGCTTCCGTGTACCCTGAAGCGGATGGAGGGCGGCCATGACCGGCAGGTTCCTGCCCGGCGTTCCCGGGCCGAAAATCGAGGCCATATTCAACGCGGCTGCCGGCAACGAAATCGCGACCGGGAAGTTCGACAGCCCGAAATCGTCCGCGGCGCTCGCCGCCAACGCTTTCGGCTTCTTTCTTGGAAAGGCGGTGGACCTGCCGCCCTTGCCCGGATGCGGCGGCGAGACATGGCTCGCACGCTGAAGCTCGAAGCCAAAATCCGCTTCCCTTGGCGCGGGGGGCGGCACCCCGTCCTCGATTGCCTCGTGACGACGCCATCAGCATTGATCGGCATCGAATCAAAGCGATTCGAGCCGTTCCGGAGCAGGAAGGCGTCGTCGTTGAGCGGCGCATACTGGCGTCCGGTCTGGGGCAGACGCATGAAGGGATACGAAAGCATTCGCGACGGATTGCACGGGGAGCCGGGCTGCTACCGGCATCTGGATGCCGCGCAACTGTTCAAGCACGCCTTCGCACTCCGGACGGCGGTCCACAAGAGGCCCGAGTTCCGCGCCCTCGCTCCCATCCTCTTCTATGTTCATGCGGAGCCGAATTTCTGGCCGGGAAGCGGAGAACCGGTGGACGAAGGGGCGAAGGCCCGGCATCGGGAAGAGATCGAACGTTTCGCCGTAGCCGTGGCCGATGATGAAGTGACCTTCGTGTCCTGTTCCTGGCGGAAGCTCCTTGAGACATGGGGGCAACATGAGGGCAGCCGCATTTGCGCCCATGCGGATGCCGTGATGGAACGTTTTGCTCCCTGAAGGTCCGGCCATTCACCGCAAATCAAGCGTTGCGTTGCAGCCGCGGAAGACGCCTTCCGCAAGATGCTCGGCTCGTTGAAAAGGTGAAGAAGCAGGCCTATTGAGCCTGCGCCGGCTGCGGCGGATTGAAGTTCACCGTCGGCGGAGCCTGCCGGGCCTCCTCGGTGGTCCGGAAGTAGGCGTCTTCGCGCTCGTGCCCCGAGAACGAAGCCACCATGTTGTTCGGGAAAAGCTGAATGTAGGTG
>JAPOOG010000020.1 GCA_026713545.1 Bryobacterales bacterium | reverse complement strand
CAGCCTCTACAGCGAGCGCCGCGCCGGCGGGATGTCGATCACTGGCCTTGCTTCCTCATGCTACGCAGGCCGGGGCGGAAAAAAAAGACTGAAGGGCTTCAGTACCAAGAGGCATCAAAAAAACAGTGTCTCGTGTTTCGTGATTCGTGAAAAACCTTAAAAAACCGTGTTGCCGGCGGGGGGGCAGCCGCCACCACAGCGAGCACCGCGGGGACGGGAAGTCAAACTTGATGATTTCCGCCTCACTGTCCTCATGCTATGCCGGACGGGGCAGCAAAAAAAGACTGAAGGGCTTCAGTACCTTTTTCCGAAGGGCAACGTTCCGCTTGGCTCACCAAGGAACTTCTCCCATTGCTCCGACAGGGCCGTGCCGGCCATTGAAAACGCGGGACTTCAGCTCTCAACGCAAGCAGTCGCGTTGAGACAGAGCAGCGGTCTTCCCGGCCTCTGCCCCAGGCCGGCAGCCTGGGAATGATGAGTCGATCCCAAAGGTCGGGCGGCCCCGGCTCGATGCATGTTAGCCAGCGGCGGATTTACTGTAGATACAGAGTCACCGGGATGGTGATGCCCTGTTGACGAGCTTCCAAACCCCTTTGTCCATCTTGCCCTTGTCGCTGCCGCCGGCAATCCATAGGGCGTTGTCGTGGACGAAAACGCTGGCGGCATGGCGAGGTATCCAGGGAGTATCCGGCAGCTCATACCAGTTGACTCCGTCGGCGGAATACCAACAGTCATTTCCACTCACGCCCGGCTCGGCGGAGCCTTCCATCACCCACATCCGGTTATCGAACACCGCGACCTCGTGATACTGACGCGGTTTCCAGGGCGGCGCCTCGTTCTCAAGGGTCCAATGGACGCCATCCGCCGAGCTCCAGATGTCGCCGTAGTAATGTCTGAAGGGGGTTTGCGGGGTATCATACGTGCCTCCGCCCAGAATCCACATGCGGCCTTTGAAGACGACGTTGCCCCCAATCATGCCTCGGGCTGACCAATAGGGCTCCTGCGGCTGAACCGGAACCCAATGGATACCGTCCGTGGTATGCCAGACGTCGCGATAGAAAACCTCCTCCTCGGGGGCGATCTGGGGAATCGTCTGTCCGCCCATCACCCAGATCTTGTCGTCGAAGACCAGGGTGTAGTGCAATACCCGGGGTCCCCACGGGACGTCCCGCCCCTTATTGACGCGATTCCACTTCTTTCCATCCTCCGAATTCCAAACGTCGTTCTGGTAATGCCCCTGGTTCGCGTCGCCACCGACGATCCACATTTTTTCCCTGTAAACGACGTAACCGGCGGTGTGCCGGCCCTCCCAATCGCTGTTGGAATCGAATCGATCATCCAGAAAGGTGTTCGGCTTGACCAAGGTCCACCGAGCGCCATCAGCCGAACTCCACACTTCGTTGTTACAGATCCTGGGGAAATACACTTTGTCATTGGGGTTCCAGCCGCCGAGCAGCCACATCAGACCCTTGAACACCAACGCCCCCGCACCGTCCCGCGGAGCATAGGCCGCCGACGTAGTGACGTTGATCCATTGGTAGTTCAGAACCTCCTGCGAGGGAACGATGGAGAATTGCTTCTGCGTCGGCGGGCCGCCTTCCACAGGTTCGATCCGAAGGAGGCAGTTGGGTGAGACGGAGTCCGGGACCTTCCATAGATGCCGGCCGGTGTTGCGTGCATTGTCCGCAACCGCCTTCCAGCTCGCACCGCTGTCGGTGCTGTACTCGATCCGAACCCTGCTGTCGATGGAGTTCCCGGGAGACGTCCAGGTGATGTAGTGCAGGCTTCCCACACTCCAACGCGCGCCGGCTCTTGGCGAAGACACAACCCATTGGGCTGCGGCTGCCGATGCATCCTCGGAGAGTGAAACCCAGGTTCCCGAAAAGAATACGAGACAAACGCATGCAAGGCTGATTCTCATAAACACACCTCAAGCCGGAAAACTCGATTCGTGAACGTAACGAAGCAGGGTGACGCCGTTCCGACGAGTTTTTCCTCCGCCCGCGAGCGGAACCTACAAGCGAGAAACATCCGGGCCGGTGTCAACGCCACTCGATCAGGAGGATGTCTCAGGTCGGCTGGTCCGAAACTTACACCAAGCTCTGCAGGTTGACGCCGCACACGATGCCGACCGCGCGCTCTCACTTGCCGAAACAATATAGACCCTGAGCCGTACGGACGAAGATCTTGCCGTCCGAGAGGGCAGGCGTAGCGAAGATCTCCTCTTCAAGATCGTTGACCGTGATCACTTCCCAGTCAGCACCCGGTCTCACCAGCGAGACTTTGCCATTCTCGCTGGCGAGGTAGATCTTACCGTCCGCAGCCACCGGAGAGGCAGAGTAGGGATCAATGGCGCCTTCGAGGCGGCCCTGCTTGAGCAACTTGCCGGTCTGCGCATCAATGGCAGTGAAAATGCCGCCGTTCTTGACATAGTAAAGAACGTTGTCGTAGATCAGCGGCGAGGGGATGACGAACTTGAAACCTTTTTCGTAGCGCCAGAGTTCGCGGGTTCGAAGGGTCCCGCCGTCGCTCCCCGGCTCCAAACGCATCGCCACCAATGGCGAGGGGCCCGTGTAGCGGCTTTGCACGGCATCCCACTCCTGGCGGTCGAGAATGCCATCCTTGTTGCCCCGGAACTTCGCCATCCCGGTCAACCAAACACTGCCCTTGTACTCGTTCGCTGCGAGCTTGCCGTCACCGTCCTTGTCCCGTTTCCCGAGCGGACCGTCAAACGAGAGGGTATTCCCGAAGTTGTAGCCGAAAGCATAGAGAGTGTCGCCCTCCAAGATCGGACTGGCAACCATCGCCCCGGCCATGCTGGATTCGGTGAAAGTACGCCGGCCGCTTTTCAATTGGTGGGCGCCGAACATCCGGTCGCCGACGGTGAGGATGTAAGGAGCGCCGCCGGCAGTACGGTAGAACACGGGCGTCGACCAACTCTCGGATTCCGAACGGTTCGTTTTCCAGACGGTCTCGCCATTCTCCAGATCGAACGCCGCGATGTAGGAGTCGGCGAACTGATCCACCTGAATCACCAGCAGTCCGTCCGCCACGATGGGCGAGATTCCCAAGCCGTGGGAATTGGTGAACGGGCCAAGCGGGGTCTTCCAACGAAGGTTTCCGGCAGGGTCGTAGCTGACAAGGCCCCAGTCCTGGAAGAACGCATAGACATTCTCGCCGTCCGTAACAGGAGTAAGGGCTGCAGGATCGTTCAACTTGTTGACGAGAGGTTCACGCCGCCGTTCGATGAACCGCTCCCAGAGCAACTTGCCGGTCTTGCGGTCCAAGCACTGCGTGAAAAGCTTTTCGCCGGCGAAGCCCGTCACGAAAACATGTCGAGCCGTGAGCACAGGAGAGGACTTGGAGGGCCGGACTTCCGTTTTCCAGATGAGATTCGTATCGGGGCCGAAAGAAGTGGGGTATCCGGTATCTTCGGAAACGCCAGAGCCGTTAGGTCCGCGAAAACGGGACCAGTTCTCTGCGTCCAGGGCCGGCACCGCCAGAAGGCAGGCAAGCAGAACAGCTTGCACAATCCTGTGAACCTGATTCATGTCGTCACTTCCTCGAAACCTTCAATGCTGGAAAGGCTGAATCACAACAGTTCGTCTACGGGCTCGCCGGTGGTGTCGTCAATGGAGTTGGCGATCTTGATCGGCCTGCCGATCGGGGTCATGTATTCCTTGGTCCAGTCGATGCCAAAGGCTTTGTACACGGTGGCGAACAAGTCTCCGACCAAGACGCGCCGCTCGGTGATCTCTCCTCCGTGCACGTCACTCGCACCGACGACGCGGCCACACTGGACGCCGCCGCCGCCTACCAGAGCGGTCCAGCAGCGGGGCCAGTGATCTCGGCCTCCGCTGGCGTTGTAGAACGGGGTACGCCCGAACTCACCCATGACGACGACCACCGTTTCATCATGCAGCCCTCGCGCGACCAGATCATCCAGCAGCGTGGAGAGACCTTGATCCAGAGGCGGACAAAGCTTATCCCGGTGACCGTCATCGTTGAAGTAGTGGGTATCCCAGTTGGAATAGTGGTAACCTGCGGCGGTCACGAAACGCACGCCCGACTCCACCAAGCGGCGCGCCAGCAACAAGCTTTGGCCGACGGAGCTGCGCCCGTAGTCGTCTTTGAGTTTCTCGGGCTCTTGCGAGAGATCGAAGGCCCGGCGGACCTCCGGCGCCAGAATCATTTCCCATGCCTTTTGAGTAAAAGCGTCGAGCTTGGCGTGCTCGATGCTTGCGGAGCGCTCACGATAGCTTTGATCCACGATCCGCCGGAACTCGAGCCGCTCCGAGATGGCGGCCGGCGCCAGCGATTTCGGAAGGCTCAAATCCGGCAGATCAAAGTCTTCCCTGGACGGGTCCGGAACGCTCAGGGGCTCGTATTCCGGCTCCAGGAATGCGGCCCGAAAGTAGTCCTGGTAGTGCGGCCTGTTGTCGAAGGTCGGAACCAACACATAGGGAGGAAGCTTGTTCGTCGCTCCCATTTCTTTCGCCACGATCGAACCCCAGAACGGGAACTTCATCGAAGGGTTCGGATTATGGCCCGTGACCGAGTAGTGCGTGGCTTCCGGGTGATCATCGCCGAAGCCTTTCATCGACCGGATGATCGAGATCCTGTCCATGCGTTTCGCCAGCCGGGGAAACAGTTCAGAAATCTGGATGCCGGACACATTGGTAGCGATGGGACGAAACGCACTGTCGGGCTTTGGATCGAAGGTGTCCTTCTGGCTAGGCCCCCCTTCCAACCAAACAAGGATGACCGACCGGGCCTTCCCCTGGGGTTGGCGCCCGGTCGCGGCGGCCACGGCGCTCTCGAGCAGCAGAGACTGGCTGAGATGCATGCCGAGCAAACTCAACGAGCCGACCTTGATGAAATCGCGGCGGAGCCACTCCCTCTGGTTGGAACGCAAGCTGCTTCTGTTTTTCATGCCATGACTCTGCCGCTAGTTTTATTCTTCGCTGTCAAGGTTCACATTCTAGTCAAGTTGATGTGACGATTCGTTGTCCTGCTTGCGGTCTGAGGACTTCCTCGCTAGTGGTTCTCGGCAAATTCGCGCGAAGTGAGAACGGCCCACTGCAGATTGCGCAAGGCCTCCTCACGGCTCGTCGAGCTTGCCATCAGACTCTGCAACGCCGACCGTTCCTGCTGCGACGGGTACCGTGTCAGAGCGGCTAGATACAACTCATCAAGGATCTCGTTGTCGGTAGCGCCTGCGTGATACAGCTCGTAGACTCTGCCGCCTTCTTTCCACAGTTTATCGTTGTACGTATCTCCAGCGAGCATGTGCAGCGTCTGACCGAGATTGAGCGTTGCCCTGCGTTCAGGTATCGAGGCACGATTGGGCCGCCCATATAAATCCAGAAAGTGCGAAATGTAGATATCCGATTCTCGAAGCTCGATGGCGCGCGTCCCCTCGCGCACGGGGCTGTTCGCGGGAATCTTCCCGCCCTGGGTCCTGAAAATTTCCGCGACACCGGTCACGTCGGTGATGGCATCCAGCAAGACTTCCGCGTCCAAAGGACGAGACACGAAATAAGCGTAGTTGGAGCCGGCCGCCGAGCTCGTTTCGCCCGCCGCTCCAGCAAGCTGATACGTCCGCGACGTCACGATCAGCCGGAACATCTGCTTCATGTCGTAGCCCTTCGCCACGAACTCCTCGGCAAGCGCCCGCAGCAGCTCGGGATGCGAGGGGGGATTGGTCGAACGCAGGTCATCCACCGGGTCGACGATCCCGCGGCCGAAGAAGAACGCCCAGAAGCGGTTCACCGCCGCTTCCGCGAAGTACTCGTGGGACGTCATCCATTCGGCCAGATCAAGACGCACGCTCCGCTGATTCCTGTGTTCCAGAACGGTTCCATCGAGTAGTGTCGGCGGGACCTCCTGCTGCGTGCGCGGATGCAGAATCCGATACTCACGCTGACCCACGACATCCGCCCCAATCTCCTTGCCCATCGGGTAATCGAAAACGATGGAGTCGTGACCCGACCAGCCGGTCCGGAACATATGGCCGAAGAACGCGGTCAGTCCCCAGAACTGGTCCTGTGTCCAGTCTTCGTAGGGATGATCGTGGCAGCGCGCGCAATCGAAGCGGCGTCCCAGGAAGACCTGGGCCTGCTCGAGCATGGCGTCCGGCGGAAGCTTGATGACCTGCAACGGAAGGAAGTGCCGCGACGCACCACGGTACCCCTGGGCGGCGATGCGTTCGCGAGCCACCTCGTCGAAGGGCCTGTTCGCCGCCACGTTATTGCGGATCCACTCCCAGTAGTCGCGGCTCCACTTGGGGCTGACGCCGTTCTGATAGACCGACACCCGGAACAGATCCGCAAAGCGATACGTCCAGTAGTCGATGTATTCCGGCGAGTCAAGAAGAATGTCGATGAGCTTTTCGCGCTTGGCCGGATCTTCATCCTGAAGGAACTCACGGATCCGCGTGGGCGGGGGTAAAGCCCCTGTCAAGTCCAGGCAGACTCTTCGCAGGAACTCCTCGTCGCTCGACAACACAGCGGGAGCAACATTGAACTTGCGAAGCTTGCCGAGGATATGTTCGTCGATGAAATTGAAAGGCTCGACGTCGGGATAGTCGGTCAACTCCTCCCCGACAACACCGACACGAAGGTTTGCCAGCCTGCCGGAGGCGCGGATCATCACGAAGGTCTCTCCCGGCTGCTGCGCCTTCACGAATCCGTCGGATGAAACCTCGGCCACGCCGGACTCCCTGACTTCGTAGAGGACCTTGCGGGTCAGGTCTTCCTCGGTCCCATCGCCATAGCGGCCGGTTACCAGAAAGCGGTGCCGCTGAGCGGGCTTCAGAAAAACCTGGACGGGGAAGACGCGGAGCTCCTTCAGCCGTGAGGACTCCGACCCTTGATCCCCGAAAGGAGCGCCTGCTCGCACCCACTTGAGAATCGTGCTGTAATCATCCGAGCCCTTCTCGAACCGCAGTCCGCCGCCGTGCGGGACTTGCGCCGTCGGCTTGAGCAGAAGCAGGCTCTTCTCCGGGTTTTGCTTGTCGATGCGCGGGTTCCGAGCCCCCCCCGACTCCGAACTCATCACCTGATAAATGCCGCCCTCGACGATCCATTTGTAGTCTTCGTGAGGATGCCCGGCGTTATCAGAGAGCCGGAAGCCGTTCTGACCTTTGACTCCGCCGTGACAGGCCGCACCGTTGCAGCCGCGTTTGGTCAGGATCCCACCGATATCACGGGCGAAACTCATCGGCCGCTGCTGCGCCGACCGCCGGACACGAAACCGCGCCGTCGCCTCCCTGTCGCCAACGACCGCCTTGATCCCGGTCTCTCCATCCGACAGGGAGTAAAAAAGGCCGTGCGCATCGATACGCCCCACGCCGCCGTGCGATAAAACGAACTCGGCTTCCGAGGTCAGATCAACGCGCCGGCCGTCACCCAGCCTGCCGATCACGACCAACTGCTGGACGGCATCGGCCCAGTTGAGCGTTCGCTGTTCCGGCGCCAACTCGATCGAGGCCAACTCGGAAGACCCCGTGTGTTGCGCTTCAAGGGAGGGGGGCAACTGCACAAGTGCGCACAGGGCAACCACAGCGGCCCAGCCTATCCGTCGGCTGCTTCCGCCGATGGCCGCCCGCCCGCGCGGGTCGGCGCTATCGCGTTGCCGCGAGCCCCGATACATCGGGCGGCTCCTTATCATCATTGGCCTCAAGAACCATGACAGGCATTTGTTTCGCCAGAATAGGCCGCCCCATCTCCCCCTTGCGGACCGGCGTCGCCATGACCTGCATCATGCTCGGCGCCCGGGTTGGCGGCGCGTCGCCGTCGGTGACGAGCAAGAGCGTCGCCGTTCGATTTTTCGCGAGATAGCGTTCCACCTTGCCTTCACTCAAGCGCGGTTGTCGTACCTTCAGGAATTCGACCTCGGTCGCTGGAATGACCTTGACACCCTCGGGCAAACCCTCGACGGCCAGAGCGATGTACCCTTCAAAACCCTCTTCCTGGTCAGTGACGATCGAGAGTTTATAGATCTCGCCTGCTACCAGATTCAAGCGGTCCTCTTCGATGTGAACCGCGCCCACGTGAGGGACTTGCGGCCGGATCAGGATGCGGTAGGCGAAGCGGTCGTCGCCGCGCTGCGTCGTGAGGTCACGAACCTCGAGGGTAAATCTGCCGTCCCGCCGAAAGTCGAAGACGGTCTTCGGGCTCAGCACCTTCATGATGAATCCGCCGTTGGCGTGGACCATCGAGTGGACGTTGGAGAAGACTTCGACGCCCGCTTCGTCCACCACTCTCAAATACGGAACGAAGTCCGGAGGAGCGGAATCGGGAGTCTCGATTTCAATGGCTATACCGTCTCCTCGTTTCGCATCGAACCGCACGCGGTCGATATCTCCGGGGCTCTCCACCGTCCCTTGGATGAAGGTGGGCAGCATGACGTCAACGGGTTGCGAGTTCGCCGATCCGGTGTCGGCATCGGCAACGGCGATCGCTCCGCCGGGCTCTCGCTCGGGCCGGCCTGTCGAGCGTGACCAGAGCACTTCGAGCGCATCGGGCTGCAGCGGACGCGTGAAGTTCCGTTCTTCCCACAGAGGACCGCTGGCCTGCTGGGAAAAGTGACGAGTGCGGTGTTTTTCAGCCCTTTCGCCGGCATTCGGCCGAGTCACCCGAAGCTGATAAACATGATCCGGTCCGCCTCCGCCGAGGAAGGGCTCGACGCGCAAGACATATCGTCCGGCTTTTTCGAAGCGGTAGGTGAGGCGTGACTCATTGGACCGGCCCGGGTAGTGAGTGGGCTCGTCGTTGTAAGCCAGGCGTGTCAGGCGAGCGGGGTTGTGCCAGCTTCCGGTAGGCTCGAAGAGCGTCAATACCGGGTCGGTGGACGGGGACCCGGAATAGGCTTCAAATCGCAGCTGCTCCCCGGCGGATACCTCGAAATCATAGAAGTCGACTTCGGCCTTTCGGCTGAACCTGCCGTTGACAACCACTTGGAATCTGTCCAAGCGCTGCGCCGACTCAGGCTCGGAGTGCGCCGAGCCGACCTCCTCGATCACGGGATCGTTGTTCACGCGGAAGCGAACGGCGTCCGTCAAGCCATTGGGCGTAAGCAGGCGCATCCAATACAGACCGGCCTTTGCCGCACCCTGAATGCGTAAGCGCAGTGCGGCCCTGTACTTGCGTTTCGATGACGGCTGTCCGGGGTTGCCGTCCTTGTTCACCGGCTCGACGCGCTGAATGTCAGCGCTCAACACGTCCGTGTCGAACCAAACGGCATACGCGCCTTCCAGGGCGGTTCCCCGCACCTCGGCGGTGAACTCGGTTCCGGGGTTGCCGCCCATCGGAAAGATCGAGCTCAGGGCCGGTTCGGGGCGAGGTTCGGCCTGCGACAAGCCTGTAAAGACGCCGGCGGCGAGTACGACCAGGAGACAGCGCCGCCAGAAAACGGGAGTGAGTCGGCGACCGTACATCCCATCGGAAATATATCACATTTACAGCAAAAAGCCCCGGATATTGCAGTCTGCCGAGTAGATTACGCCCCGGAGCCGAAGTACAGTTTTCGGACGCTTTCCGATGACGGTGAAGACAACATGGCACTCCCGATAGACGCCGCGAGAGACGCGAGCACAGCCCAGATGAAGGGATCGAACCCACTGAAACTCCCGTTTTCTTCGCTCGCCAAGGCGTACATTCGAGTCAAGTCTGCGCGGCGATCCGCTGTCCTGCTTGTCGGTCTGAGGTGAGCCTCACCAGGTTCCGAATACGGCGTATTGAGCGAGAAAGGAAGGAAAGCCTGCTGGCATACCCGCCGGACAGCCGGAGTCTTGCGCGGTTTTCTCAGTACTGCTTCTTCAAGCTGGAAATTGAGGATGAGTTCGAAGTGGAGTTTCCAGGTGCGAGCAGGGGCAAGCCCTACGCCAACTCCAGGCCGGAGGTTGAGAACCGGCGAAAATCAGCCGCATTCACGGTCGCGATGGAGGCCCCGTCGACGAGCGCCGCCGCCGCAATCATGCAGTCGATCAACGATCCACGCCGCCTGCCGGTCTCGTTGAACAAACGGGCGGCAATCACAGCATGCTCCCCCGTAAAGTCACGGCGTTGCCCAACGATCTCGGCAGCCCATTCCATCTCGGATGGGGCGAGTGGGCCGCACAGCAACTCCGCCCAGGCGATCGTGCTCATGCCCAGCGTTTCGCCCCTTCCGATCCAGTCCCGCAGTTTGCTGTCCTCAGCCGACTCGGGGTACAGCGCCCGGATCAGAAAGCTCGTGTCCAAATGGATCATTGGGGCTTGAGAGGCAGCCTCCGCGATGCCGCGCGGCGCTCGTTCTTCAGATCCCGCGACCACCGTGTGACATCGACCTTGCGATCGCGCAGCGAAGCCTGCAAACGGTCGAGAGCACCGAGGACAGCACCCTTGCCCGGCCCCCCCTCCCTGACTGCAAGCCGAATGGCGCGCCGCAACACCTCGGACTTCGACACGTTCCAGCGACGCGCCAACGTCTCCAGCGCGCGCACGGATTCTACATCCAGCGAATACGTCGATTTGATGGTCATTACGGCCATATGAATAGATTATGGCCATACTATAGCGGTGTCAACTCTCTCGCGCTGCAAGCGTGTTGCGCGTCTTGGGAAGAGTCGGTGGGCTCAGTTCGCCAGACCTGTTGGCCCTTATCGCCGGGCAGCGCTCACGGCGAGATGTAAGCGCTCGCAATCGATCAGCCAGCGCACGAACTGACGCTGAGCCGGCTCGTGTTCAAGTGCGATCATGACGTATACCGTTTGCGTTCGTGGAAATCGAAGCGCATTCAAGCCAGCATCAGACGCTCACCCTTGGGTTCCGGTATTGGATCACCAAACTCTCTGGCTGTATCAATCCAAAGCTGCATCGCTTGATTGACGTTCTTGAGCGCGGCTTCTTGCGTGTCGCCATGAGCCATACATCCGGGAAGCTCCGGCACTTCTGCGACGAAAGCGCGGTCTTCGTTGCTCCAATAAAGAATGATCTCGTACTTATGCATCATTCGTCCGCCTCCAGTTTGTACTTCAGGATCACTCGACGGACCTGTCGCACCTGATAGGGTTTCGCATGACCATCGTCGCGCTGTAGATTGATTCTCTCGGCAACGCCTTCCCGTCTGAATATATGATGGCTTCCCCGTGCCCGCTCGGTAAACCCCATATTTCGGAGCAGACCACGCAACGACCGGACGCCTATTTTAGGGACGTTACTCACCGGAGCCGAAGTACAGTTTTCGGACGCTTTCCGATGGTGGCGAAGCCTTCCAGGCAGCCCCGACGGATGCTACGAGAGACGCGAGCACCGCCCAGATGAAGGGATCGAACCCACCGAAACTCTCGGTCCCGAATGCGGCGTATTGAGCGAGAAAGGAAAGAAAGCCTACCAGCATGCCCGCCAGGCAGCCTCTCTTGTTCATCCTGGGCCAATAGATCCCAAGCAGAGTCGGCAACAGGAAAGTTGCCGCCAAGCCCGTACTGGAGAACACGACGATGTATTGCAGGAACTCCGGCGGGTGAAGCGCAAACACCAGAGCCACGGCCGCCAAAGCGAAGGTCGACACGTGAGTCAGCCGCCGGGCGCCCTGTTCGGAAAGCTCGCGGCGAAGATTGCGCTGATAGAGGTCGCGCACGATCGCACTGCTCGAAACGAGCAGGAACGAGCTGATCGTCGACATGATGGCCGCCAACGGAGCGGCCAGCGTCAGTCCGGCGAGCAGTGGCGGAACGGTCTCCAGGATGACCGCGGGAATCGCATGATCCGGAGCATCGAGATCGGGGACCAGCACCCGGCTGACCACTCCGAGCGTCATGATGGCGGGATACAGCAGCAAGATATAGAGCCCGATGAGGAATGCGGCCCTTTTCAAAGTCCGGGTGTCCTTCGAGGCAAGAAAACGTGTGATCAGGGAAGGTTGGCTGATGTTCGCCAGGGGCCAGATGCAAAAGAAAGAGATTGCCGCCGGCAACGGAAGGAATTGGTCCGGCCCCGGGCCTTGCACCAGGTCCGGAGACAGCGCCACGAGGTCGTCGTAAACAGCGGGCAAACCGCCTGCCTGCCGAAGGGCGAAGAATGCCGTGACCAGAATGCCCGCCAGCATGACCAAGGCCTGAAAACTGTCGGTCCACGCAACCGCACGGAAGCCGCCATAGGCCGTGTACAGAGCGACGGTGACGGCAAAGCCCAATGCTCCCCAAACATACGGGACCCCCGTCACCGCCTCCACCAGGCGGGCGCCCGCAATGTACTGAGCAACCATGTAGGCGGTGTAGAGGATGACGATGGCGATGCCGGCAACGATGCCGATCGTGTTGCTCTCGAAGCGGTCCCGCAAAAGATCGGAGAAGGTCAGGGCGCCGGTCTGCCGGCCCAGCTTCGCAACTCTCTTGCCGACGACCCCAAAGCCGACGGTCGCGACGACCATCAAAGAGGAGATCCACAGCAGCAGGACCCAACCGTAACGATGGGCGAGCGACGGCGCGCCGATGAAGGTCCCGCCGCTGGCTGAGGTGGCAATCCAGGTGAGCGCCAATACCCAGGGCCCCATCTCCCGGCGGGCAACGAAGAAATCTTCGAGAAACCGTCCCTTCCCTGCGCGGCGGCGTGCGAAGTAAGCCAGCAGAAAGGTGATGCCCAGGTAGAGGGTGAAGGCAAGCCCGACGTGGGTCTTGTCGGAGACCATGACCTGAGGACCTTAGCCCGCCTTTCTCACCACCCGACGGTCGAAGCTCGCGATAGGACCGCCATAACTTCGTTGCGCTTGCTTGCCGTGCTCAACGTACTGTTCGAGTACGGCTGCGCGCGCCAAGCGGCTCGCGCCTCGTCCTGACGGCCCTCTTACCCACTTCACCTCGCCACGTGGTGAGAAATGCAGGCTAGCGCTCAGCTACATCCACTGCGGGCCAAGCAGCCCTATGGGCTGCCCGCGACGGAAGTATGCTCCCTGCACCCGAGCGCGAGCGAGCAGCGATGGTAGCATAGTCTTGTTTCCCTGAAACCGGAACGCCTTGCCGGCTGCCGCCTTTCAAAATTCACGGAATGCCTGACCGCCCGGCAAACTCCCATCGCCGGCTCGAAACATTCCGTGCGGGCGAGGAGTGCGAGGAATGTCTGAAGATTCCGCCCATGTGAGTTTCCTGCCCGGTTCTTCTTTCGAGTTGGACTTCCTCGCCGACCTCTACACGCGAACCTTCGCAGATTATTTCTACCCCTGTCTGGTGACTCCTGACGAGATGGAGGAAATCGTCCGGGTCGAACAACTCGACCTGGATCGCTGCCCGGTGATGCTCTTCGAGAAAGAACCGGTAGGATTCGCGACTCTGGGCATCCGAGGCAACGAGTCCTATTGCAGGGGATTCGGGGTCATCGTTCCCTATCGGGGAAAGGACCTTGGCCACGTTCTGTGCGACGAGATGATTCGGCTGGCGAAGGATGCCGGCGCCCGGAGGATGGTCTTAGGCGTCATCAAGGAAAATATCCCGGCCTTGCAAACATACGGCAGAGCGGGTTTTCAGACCCTTCGAGAGATGATTTCGCTGGAGTGGAGTGCGGATGCCGACGGCGACGGGCGGCGGAATCGCAAGAGCAGCGCTGATCAGGTTGTCGAAGCAAATCCGGAAGACCTGCTTCGTCAATTCGAAGATCTGCACACGGTGCGGCCTGTTTGGGACCGTGACCTGCCTTCGCTGCGAGAGAGAGACGATCTCCGAGGGCTGGCGATCATCTCGGGCGGCGTCACCGAAGCGCACGTGCTCTTTCGAGAACAAGGCGAGAGGGCGGAAATCGTCGATTTGGCCGCACGGGCCGGAGACGGATCGTCGCAACACGCCGGCAGCCTCCTTTCGAAACTCCAGCAGGCTCATCCTCAGGTGGTTTGCCACAACGAGCCTGCCGACAGTCCCATGCTGGACGCACTGCTGGCAAGCGGGTTTCACGAGACCGTTCGGCGGCTGCAGTTGGGACGGTCATTTTGATCTAGCGTTGAAGCAGGGCGTCTGTATCTGCTGATCTTATGCAGGTCATTCCACTCGACGGACACCTGCCGACATCACTTGAGCAAGTCATCCAGAAACTCCGAGGCAGGAGCGACACTCGTTATCAGCAAGTGGTCCCGAGCACGTGTGCAGGCGACGTAGAGCAAGTGCCTCTCCGTGTTGTAGACCTCTTCGAGATCCGCTTCATCCGCGACGGTTTCGATCCGCTCCTGCAGCGGAATCACCTCGTCGTCGCACGCCATGACGGCAACGGCCCGGAACTCCAATCCTTTCGCCAGATGCATCGTGCTTATCGACACATGGTCGCCGGCCGTCGGCTCTCGATGATCTTCTGGGTCGGCTGGCCGGTATCATCCAGTTCCCAATGCCGGATCGGACACTCGTAGGGCGAGTTGAGGACAGGCTTTTCAAAGAACAGGTTCGTCAAGTCGATACAGTCCCTCAACGACACTCATGACATAGCGGACTTGAATGGCTTCCTCTTACCAAGGCTAGCAGCCCGTGGAATACGACACTGTCCGTCTCGAAAGACAGGAGGCCGGCGCCTCCCAGTGGCACGTATCTTCAGGCGCCGGCAAACTGGTTGGCGCGGCCGGCGTTTCCTCGGGCCGGGAACAGCCGGAGGTTCTTCCAGTCGAAGCCGCTGGGAGACACGAAAGTGCGGTCGATGAACACGTCGTTCGCGATGTACTTGATCGTGATTCCGCAGCGCCTGCGAGTGGAGGTGTTGGGACTCGAGCCGTGGAGGATGAAAGGGTCGTGGACGGAGTATTCTCCGGCGCGAAGCTCGATGTGCGCCGGATTTGTGACATCCTCCTCACGCAACAACAGCGGCAGCGTGGTTCCTCCATCCAGGTTGACTCGATGCCGGTAGACCACTCTCTCGCGATGGGAGCCGGGAACGACACACATGCATCCGTTTTCGCGGTCCGAGTCGTCGACCGCGAGCCAGAGAGTGAACGTCGCCATCGGATCGATGGGAAAGAACGGCGCGTCCTGATGCCAGTCGACCGCAAGGCCGTCCGCGGGACGCTTGCTGATGATGTAGACCGTGAAGAGGGAGACGTCGGGTCCCAGAATCTGCTCCGCCACATCGACCAGCGGGTCGCTGAGCAGCAACTCCAACAGGTAGCGGTTCTTGTAGTGGATCGAGGGCATGTTTTCCGGCCGCTGCCCCGGCGGCAACTCGGAGATCATCCCGTCGATCTCGGCTCTCAACCGCTCCAACTGCCGGTCGTCGAGGATTCGGCCACCCGCAGCGTATCCTTCGCTGCGATACTGCTCGAGTTGTCGGTCCGTCAGCGGCATGTATGTAGGCTGCAGTTCACCCGCTCTTGACTCTTCCCTTCATTGTGCCCGTGCCCGACCGCCCGAATCCATTGCCGTTGTAGAACATCAGGTACTCGCCGCCTTCCTTGAGCACCCAGGCGTACTCGATCATCTCCGAGTCCCACCCGGACTCCGACGGTTCGAGGTCGATGGGCTGGCGCGCCCAATGGCGCCCATCGGCTGACTCGGCATAGCCGATACGGTAGGAGAAACGGTGGCCGCGCCGAGAAAACCACATGCGATAGCCGCCTGCCTCCTTGATCACCATGGGACGGGCGACGCAGCATTCCGCACCTTCAAGGTCAAGGATGATATTGTCTTCCGGCTTGTTCCAGTGGATGCCGTCCTCCGACTCGGCGTAACGGATGTGATAGTTCGGCTGGAGGCGGCCGTCGGTGGTGCTCCAGGGCCGAATCGAGGTGTACCAGAGCCGCCAGCAGCCCACGTCCTCGCGCATCACGAAGACCGTGCCCGTACCGATAGGGTCCCGGTCGTCGAGCGGCAGGAAACTCGCTTCCGACCAGCGCTTCCAGGTGTTGCCGTTGTCCCGGCTGATCGCGAGGCCGGCGTTGTTCTGGAAGATGCGGGCATCACGAGGACCCCAACCCACGTAGTACATGTACAGGACGGAGTCCGTGACCCTCACGACCAGGGGCATGCAGAGGCCCAGGTAGTCGAACGTGCCGACCCTGCCGGCCCTCAGAACCGGGTTGTTCGGGTTCTCGCGGATGACTTCCAGGCCGCGCGACAGGTCCAGCCACCCTATCTGGAAGCCGGACCCGGGCTCTTTCCCGGTGAGGAACATGCGGTACGAATCGTGCTCCCACGGCAGAACGCTCACCATCCCGCAGTGCTGGGAGCGCCAAAGCGGCGCGTTCTCCGTGCTCAGGAAACGGCCCTGCCTGGTCCAGAGGATCTCGCCCAGCCGGGCCTCCGCGCCGCCAGGAGAGGCTGATGAGGAAGCGGAAAGCAGACCCGCCATGCTCGACGGCAGAAGGCAAGCACCGGCGATGCCTGAACCGCCGGCCTGTCGAAGGAATTTCCGGCGGCCGATGCGATCACCCATGACGCCCTCCCCCTCCCTGCGGTTGCCGAAGGCCCCGTGCTTGTTGCCGGACGTCAGATCATGACGCGGACAGCATGAGCTCGGGCCTCTTGAAATGGGCGCGGTCGAGCGTGTCGGTCTCACAGGTGACCTTCGCCGTCACCCAATGAGCCGCCGCTCCACGGCGCCAACGATCGGATTCGTTCCGATGAGACGTGTGCAAGGTCTGCGAATGGTGGCAAACCACTCCACCCTTCCGCACGATCGCCGGCGATTCCTTGCTGAGGTCGATGAGTTCCGCCGGGGGCACGAGATTGTGAGGCTCGCCGGGGATCGGGTCATGGGGAAGAATCCCGCCGCGGTGCGAGCCGTCGATATAGCGCAGGCAGCCGTTCGACAGTGAGACATCGTCCAGCGCCACCCAGGTCGTAACCACGTGATCCGCCGGGTGGCAGCGGAAATAAAAATTGTCCTGGTGATACGGCTTGTTGGAACCGTAGCGAGGAGGTTTCAGGAACGTCTGATCACCGAGCAGGAGGGGTTCTTCGCCCAAGAGCATCCAGACGATCCGCAACAGTCTCGGATCGACGAAGAATTCCCGGAAGACGGGGTCTTTGATGAACAGATCCTTCAGCTTGCGGGGAGTGACGACACGGCCGTCCTCGGAAATATCGACGAATTCCTTGTCCCTGAGGCCGGCCTGCTCGCACTCGGCGATCCGTACCGCGGCGTCGGCGATACGATCCGCCTCATACGCTTGAAAGACGCCTTCAATGACCACCCAGCCTTTTTGCCAATAGTGATCGTGATGCTTCTGCTCCAGCTTCACGGCACTCTCCGGGTCAAGCCCGCCAGACAAGACGCCCTCTGTTCCGCAGGGCTCGATCTTTCCCGAGGCATTGTAGCAGCCCGTGGCAAAAGGTCCCGCTGCATTCGAGCGGCGATGCATCCCGGCTGAGCTGCGTTGCTCCTCGGTCGAATATGCCCGATATGCTCCCTCGTCGCGCCTTGTCAGCCGGGCGCCTCACCGCTCTCAGTGCTACACGCGGTTTCACCACGGGATACTGGCAACTTCTGACCGGCGAACCGAGTGCTTCACTCCTTGTGCAAAAGCCCTCCGGCTTCGAGCGCCCCCCAGAACGCATAGTCGGCATGGTGCACGATCGTATTCTCGAGGCTCCGCACCACCAGCTCGCCCTCGCCCGAATGCGCCGCGGCCATGTGCGCCACTTCTTCGGGAAGGCCTACGCTCAGGCAGACGTGCACGCCATAAGCCGGATGCCGGATCGACGGCCACCCGGCCGCTCGCGGCGCCCCTTTCCAGCGCGCCTGATTCTCCGGATCGAACTCCCACGGCTTGCCCACATCGTGGCACAAGGCCCCTGCAATCAACAGGTCGCGGTTGACTTTCAAGTCCGGGAACATCGCGGTCATCTCATCGGCAATCGCCATCGCGAGCCGCGTCACTCCCCGAATGTGGTCCGCCTGCGTGCCCACCTTGAGCGGGGGCGTATTGGGGTTTCCCGACGGCCGAATCTCGGCAATCGCTCCGAAGCTGCTGCGGCTCAGGGCCGTGGCCCAAGCCTCGACGACCTTTTCCCGCAGTCCCGAGTCGGCTATCTGATCCACCTCCGGGAGTTCCTCCCGAACATTCGCGCGTAAAGCGTCGCTCACGGACATGACTCCTCCTCCGAAGAAAAATAAGAAAACAAGGCGTGTAAGACCGCTGCCTCCGGCGGGCCGGCGACCCGGCTTTCAGTCGTCAGCCACAATGTCGCCGTGAGGCTTCCCTTGGCTGATTTCCTCATAAATCATGTGGACTTGTCCAGGGAAGCGATGCCCGACCCACTCGTTCAGGTCCGGCGGCAGGCGAAGGGATGCCGCCACGGGAACGCCTTCGTCGAACTGGACCAGATCGACCAACGTCTTGCCCCGCATCATCTCCACTTCGACGGCTTGATGGATCGCCTCCAGGAACCGGATCTGCCCGGCTAGCAGAGTGGCACTGGCAGGCGGGCCGTGGCCGGGAAGGATGATTTCCACGTCGAGATTCCGCGCCGCCCGGAGGGCCTTCGGCCAGTTCCTGATATTCGCATCGAGCATGTAATTGAATAGCGGATCCGGCCACTTAGTCCAAGCTGAAAAAATCGCCGAACCTCACGGGTCCCAAGGGCCGTTACCGGGGTGTCCAGAGATCCAGCCAAGCCGCCGGTGTCAAAATCGGAATGCCGTGGAACGAGGACATCTCCAGAAGATCCCGGTCTCCCGTGATGAGACAATCTGCTTCACCCATTAGCGCCGTCTCGAGCACCTTGTCATCATCCGGATCGCGACACCCCAGCTTGGCGCCCGCTATCGAAACCCACTCCGAGACAGCCTCAAGCTGGGCGAGATATAACGCCCGGCCTTCCCGGTCGACATAACCGTCGAACTTCGGGCGATGCAGACGGCTGCGAAGCTCTTCGAACGTCTCGTCGGAGAACAACAGCACCCCGTTCTCCTCTCGCACCGCATTCACAACAGCACGCGGCGGCCCTTTCGGTCGAAGTGCTGCGCTGATCAGAACGTTCGTGTCGAGAACGACACGCTCAGCTTTCATCGGCCAGTAATGTTTCGAGGCCGGAATCCGTCAAGCCATTCGCGGATGCTTGTTCGCCCAAGGCGTCCATCGTCGCCGTCAGACGCTCCCAAGCAACGCCGCGAAGCCGTTCATAGTGCTGTATCGACATCATCACGCCGACCGCTCTCCCTTTCTTGGTCACACGCACGGGCGCGCTCTGGACGGCGTCGAGCAAGAGGCCGAAGCGGTTCTTGGCGTCTCTGGCAGCGATTTCTTTCATTAGGGCCATGATAGCTAAAACAGCCATCTCCCTCAATAAGCACCCGATACGGTAGAAAGTGCAGGCGCATCCCGTGTCGATCAGATCCGGCGGAGCTTCGGGCGGCACTGACCTGCATATCTCACCACTTGACGGACACAGCACGCGAGAAAAGACCGTGATTCGTGTCTCGTTATCTGCACGCACTTCGCCCCGCAGCGCGGTGGGAAATACAGGTCCGCTATCGCCACCGGCAATCACGATGAGCTCGTGCGGGCCGTTGACACTCTTGTACGGGAGCCGGTTGCCGGGGTTGGTAAAGGGCAGGCTGCACGACTGAAGAAAACAAGGCCTGGGAAACCGATGCCCCCGGCGGGCCGGCTTTCAGTCGCCGGCCACAAGGTCGCCGTGAGGCTTCCCTTGGCTGATTTCCTCATAAATCATATGGACTTGTCCAGGGAAGAGATGCCCGACCCAACCGCTCAGTGCCTGCGGCAGGCGAAGGGATGCCGCCACGGGAACGCCTTCGTCGAACTTGACCAGATCGACCCACGTCTTG
>JAPOOG010000155.1 GCA_026713545.1 Bryobacterales bacterium | reverse complement strand
TCCACCAATCCTCCGGCGTTCGCTGGTAGAGCAACAGCAAGCCTCGGCCAACGGATTTTCACGAAACACGAATCACGAGACACGAATCACGGCTTTTTTTCGAATCACCGCCTTGATGCCCTGTTCACCATTGTTCACGATTGTTCACCATTGTTCGCTATTGTTCAGCATAAAATATTGCCCGGCAAGCGTCCGCGCGCCGTCCTGCGTTCTGGTTGGGCCTCACGACGAGAGCTGTTTGCCACAGCTACCGTCGCCCTCCGGGCTGCTTCTGCTGCGGCGAGCGCCAAATGAACCCATGCTGAGAAAGGGGAATGTTCCAGAATACGCAAACAGGGGAACTTTCTATATGGTGTTGACGAACACGAGGAACTCGTTGCAGCCGGATGCCCTCGCTTCTAAGCTGAATAGGTCATCGACGGGAGGGTCCTGTTCCGGTCCGATCAATCATCCGTGGTCCCCTCCCGCCTCCGCGTTGTAGCGATCCGATGCCGTCTGTGAGAAGAGATCAAGCGAACATGGCCAACGTTACGAAGACCCAGCCTGGCAAGGATACGTTGCTGTCTCTCTACCGCACCATGCAAGTGATTCGGCAGTGCGAAGAGCGGCTGGCGAAATCGCATCAGCTTGGTCTGGTGCACGGGGCCTGTCATACCTACGTTGGCGAAGAGGCGATTGCCGCGGGAGTCTGCGCGCATCTGCGGCGCGACGACGTCGTCTTCAGCACCCACCGCGGTCACGGACACGCCTTGGCCAAGGGGCTGCATCCGCGCGAACTGATCGCGGAGTTGTATGGCCGGGAGGCAGGGTGCTCGCACGGGCGCGGCGGCAGCATGCACCTGTTCAAGCCCGAGATCGGATTGATGGGCACCAGCGGCATCGTGGGTCCGTGCATCCTGCAGGGCTGCGGCGGCGGCTACAGCTTCAAGATCAGGAAGACCGATCAGGTCGCGGTGGCGTTCTTCGGGGACGGCGCGGTCAACAACGGCGCTTTCCACGAGGGGCTGAACATGGCCGGCATCTGGAACCTGCCGGTCCTGTTCGTGTGCGAGAACAACCAGTTCGCCACCGAAGTGCCCTTTCAGTACGCCAGCGGCATTCCCGACGTAGGCCGCCGAGCCGCGAACTACGGGCTGCCGGGATTCGAGGTGGACGGCAACGATGTCTCGGAAGTCCATCGTGTGGCGGGCGAAGCCATCGAGCGCGCGCGCAACGGGGGCGGACCGGCACTGATCGAGTGCAAGACGTACCGGACGCGCGCTCACGCCGAAGGCATGGGCGACTTCACCTATCGGACACGCGATGATGTGGACCAGTGGAAGCAACGCTGTCCGATCGAGCGGTTGGGGGTTCAGTTGCTCGAACAGGGCGCGGCCAGCGAGCCCGAGCTGGACGCGGTCGCCGCCGAGGTCAGGGAGCTGATCGCCCAGTCGCACCGATTCGCGGAAGCCGCTGCGTTCCCCGAAGCGCAGTCGGCGGCGGCGCACGTCTATTCCGAAAGCGCCGGACACACGGCCGGCCCTGAACCGCCGTCCGGCGATCGCGAAACGACCTTCGTCGCGGCAACGCACGAAGCGCTTGCGCACGAGATGGCCAACGACCCGCGCATCTTCGTGATGGGAGAAGGGATCGGCGCGCGAGGCGGCAACTTCACGACCACGCTCGGGCTCTATGACGAATATGGTGCGGATCGCCTGTGCGACACGCCGATCTGTGAACGCGGTTTTGTCGGACTGGCCTGCGGGGCGGCCATGACCGGGACGCGGCCGGTGATCGACTTCATGTTCATCGATTTCATCAACGACGCGTTCGGCGAGATGATCAACCAGATCGCCAAGATGCAGTACATGTCGAGCGGCCGGTTGAAAATGCCGGTGCTGCTGCGCGGCTGCATCGGCATCGGTCACTCGGCGGCAACGCACCATTCGGGCAGCTATCACTCTGTCTACACGCACATTCCGGGTCTACGAGTGGTCATGCCCGCCACTCCCTGCGACGCGAAAGGTCTGTTCACTCGCGCTCTGCGCTGCAGCGACCCCGTGCTGTTCCTGGAGCACCGCGAGCTGATGGCCGTCAAAGGCCCGGTCCCTGAGGAGCCTTACGAGATCGAGTTCGGCAAAGCGTCGGTGGCGCGCGAGGGAACGGACGTAACCATAGTGGCGCTTTCGTTGATGCGGCGCCATGCCGAGAAGGCCGCCGTGCTGTTGGCGGCCGAGGGGGTGTCCACGGAAATCATCGACCCCCGCACGGTCTCTCCGCTGGACACCGACACGATCCTCGGATCGCTGACCAAGACGGGCCGCCTGCTCATCGTCGATGAAGCGTTCCAGCCATGCGGTGTCGGGGCCGAAATCGCTGCGCGCGTCGCCGCGGAGGGTTTCGACGACCTGGACGCTCCCATCCAGCGCCTCAACGGCGCTTTCACGCCGACTCCTTACAGCCCGACGTTGGAGAAGGCGATCGTTCCGCAGGTGGAGGACATCGTGCAGGCTGTTCAGCAGCTTCTCGAAGGGTGAGACCCCATGGCGATCGAGATTGTCGTCCCCCGGCTCGGCTGGTCGATGGATAAGGGCCATTTCGGCGAGTGGCTGAAGAAAGACGGCCAGCGAGTCAGCGCCGGCGACATGGTCTTCGTCCTGGAAGGCGAAAAGGCGGATCAGGAAGTAGAGTCGTTTGACGCAGGCATCCTTCGCATTCCTCCCGGCGCCCCCAAGCCGGGCGATGAAGTCGTGGTCGGACAGTTGCTCGCCTATCTGGTCGAAGAAGGTGAGGCTGCGCCGTTCGAAGCCGACCGCCGCGGCCCGGCGCTAGAGGTACAGCCCCGTGCCGCTCCCCGGCGCGAGGTGCGAGTTCGAGCCGGCGAGTCCGCCACCGTAGAGTCGGCAAAGCCACAGAAAGCGCCGCGAGTCGCCATCAGCCCGCGGGCAAAGCGAGTCGCCCGTGAATTGGGCGTCGACTGGACGAGGGTCACGGGCAGCGGCCGCAACGGACGCATCCAGGAGAGTGACATCCGCAAGGCGGCCGCCGCTTCATCGAGCGGCGCGGTCGCGCAGCGCGAACCCGCGGCTCCCACGGGCCAGTTGACTCCGATCACCACCATCCGTCGTACCATCGCCGAGCGGATGCTGGCGGGTGTCCATCAGGCGGCGCCGGTAACGCTCACGGCGAAGGCGGATGCCACTGGCCTGGTCGACTTGCGGCGGCGCTTCAAGGAAGCAGCAATCGAGGCCGGCCCCGTTCCCGGTTACACCGACTTCCTGATCAAGCTGTCAGCCCTGGCCCTGCGAGAACATCAACAGATGAGCGGCCAATGGCGCGGCGACGGCATCTTCCTGCCCGACCGATGCAACATCGGCTTTGCCGTCGACACGGACGCAGGGCTGCTGGCGCCCGTGGTACATGACGTTCCGGGGAAAACGTTGCGGCAGATAGCGGCGGAAACGCGTCAACTCACCAAACAAGCCCGCGAAGGCAGCTTGAAAGCCTGGCAAATGCAAGGAGGGACGTTCACGATCACCAATCTGGGCAGTTACGGAGTCGACACGTTCACGCCGATCATCAACCTGCCCCAGGCAGCCATTCTCGGCGTGGGCCGTATCGCTGCGGAACCGGTCGTTCGGGAAAGTGAAATCGTCGCGCGCGAGATGCTGCCGTTAAGCCTGACGTTCGACCATCGCGTGGTTGACGGCTCGCCTGCCGCGTGGTTTCTCGACACGCTTCGGGCGGACATCGAAAACCCCGATCCCTGCTTGCTGCCGTAGCCTCGGAGACTGCCGCCTAAGAGGCGTTAGCCTGCATTTCTCACCACGTGGCGAGACGAAGTGCGTGAGAGGGCCGTCAGGACGAGGCGCGAGCCGCTTGGCGCGCGCAGGTGTACTTGACGGTACATCGAGCACGGCAAGCAAGCGCAACGAAGTCCTGGCGGTCGTATCGCGTGCTTCGGACGTCGGGTGGTGAGAAATGCAGGTTAGCTTCGCTGCCCGTCGAGTACGCCGCGCATGTAGGCGAACGATTCGGCCATGCCGGCCTGTGGAGCGTTGGGGTTGATTTCATACTCCAGTCCGGCGACGCCCTGATAGTTCATTTTCTTGAGCGCTGCGAAGACCCGCGCGACCGGCAGTTTGCCCTTGCCGACCTCGACCTGACTGCCTCTATCCGCGAAATTCGCGAGATCCTTCATGTGGATGTCATGGAGACGGTCGCCGGCCATCTCGATCTCTTCGACGACGTCGACGCCTGTCCGCGAGGCGTGACCGAGATCGAGACAGAGTCCCATGCGCGGACCCATGTTCTTGACCCGCTTGAGGACGCTGGCGCCGTTGGGGTAATACTCGTCCTCGGGGCCGTGATTGTGGATCGCGATCTTGAGATCGAACTTTTCGGCATACTTCTCGACGTAGCCGAGATTGTTGTGGGTCGGCGCGCAAACGACCGTGGGAAATCCCGCGTTCCTGGCGTACTCGAGGTGAAAACGAACGAAATCTTCGTCGTCTTCGCCAAGGCCGATATTGCCGCCGGAAACGATCGTCAACCCGGCGTCTTCGAATTCCTTGCGGGCCGCCGCCAGATCTTCTTTCGACAGGTAATAGGGCATGTGGAACGACTTGACGTTGACGTACTTGACACCGAGGTCCTTGACGATCGCGATCGCTTGCGAGCGGCTGAACTTGCGCAGCGAATACGTTGCCACGGCCAGCCGAACATCGCCCCAGTAGTGGTTGCCGGCAGCGGCCGCCGGAAACGCCGGGGAAGCGGCCAGAGCGGTTGCTCCGGCGATGAAGTTGCGTCGGGTGCTCGTTGTCATGGTGCGGTTCCTTCCGAACTAAGAATATCTTGCCGGGCCAGGCCTTGGCCCTTGCCGGGGTCCCAGATCGTGCCGCCGATGAACCGTTCGGCGTTGGGCGCGTTGTTGTAGTAGTACACGGTCACAAGCTTCCCGTCGGTCCGCTGCACCGTGCGAGGGTAACCCAAATCCCAATTGCCGCCGTCTTCGCGCAGCACGATAGGGTCGCTCCAGGTTTCGCCGTTGTCACTGCTGAGCTTGGCGCGGATGCCGTAGGGCTCGGCTCGATAACCGTAGACGAGCGCCAGGCGGCCATCCTCGAGTTTCGTGAGGCTGGGTGGATTGCCGCGGCCGGTGTCGGGCACGGGGATGTTCTTGAAGGTCCACCAGCGCCCGGCATCGTCGGAACGCCAAGCCTCGATCCAATGGCGCCGGCGGAATACGGTGAGGATGCTGTTTTTCGCCAGCCGCACCGAAGCGGGCATGATGGCGTAGTCGCGCCCGGGCGGCTGCGGCCCGATATAGGCCAGCATCTGCCAACTCCTGCCGCCGTCCCGCGTACGGACGCACACCGGTCGTCCCTCACGGGCATTCGGCTTGGACACGGTCACGAAGGCGGTCAGATCGTGCTTGCCGTTGACCAGGTAGTCCGTGCGCGCCGCCACGCCGGCTTCTTCAAATTCAGGAAACTTGAAGGGTCCGTTCCAGGTCTTGCAGCGGTCGTAGGAGTAGTAGAAGCGGGACGGCCCGTTCTGATGGCTCGCCATGCGGATGGTCATGGCGAAATCCGGATGAGTGAAGTCGATGACCGCGGGGCAGTCGACGGCAGGCTTCCCACCAGGTTCCGTAGGGACATTGGCCATCTTGGTTCCCGGCGGCGGAAGCAGGCTCCCGGGCTTTTCGATGGACCAGGTCTCACCGCCATCGAGGCTTCGCGCCAGGAGGTGTTCGGCGGGCCGCGTGTAGTCGATCGCGTGGCCGCGTTCACTGTACTTGTAGTGGCCGGCCTCGAAGCCGACGACGATTTCATCCCCCCACGACCAGATACCGTGATTCGCCGGCCAGCCGCCAAAACGGCCCGCCTGCTTGTAAACGATCACGTTCTGGGCCGCTTGGGCGTGATGATCGGCGAAGGCGACGGGGACGAAGGTCAGCGTCAGGGCGACAGGCGTGAACAGGGCTCTCATATCGATCTGGAAGAGCACGCAGGGAGAAGACCCGGATTCATCCTAGCAAGGTTGCCGGAACGCGGATCTAGACGGTCCGCGCCTCGTTGGTCCTGAGCCGTCACCAGATGTAGTCCTTGGCGACAGCGCGTTTGTCCTGTCCGTCGAGGACGTGCATGACCCTGATCTTCTTCAGGGCCACGGGAGAGAGCTGGCCGATAGGGATGTAGATGATCTTCAAACCCATGCGGGCGGCAATGCTGCGGAAGATGGAGCGGGGCGGCTTCGCCGCAACATAGACGACGAGCTTTTCGATTGAATAGTCGAGCGCGGCGAGCAGCAGGAGTTCCGGCTTGGACTCGGCGAACAGGTAATCGGGGTCAGTCCAGACCTCCATCATGCGGCGAGAGGGAAGGTTGAGGAGAAGCCCACCGTATTCGGCGCGGCCGATGCCGGGACCGACGATATTCTCGAACGGGTCGGTGGCGTAAAAGGCCATGTCCGATTCGTTCTGATGCTCGCCGAGCCAGGTCTTGCAATAGGAATAGCGATTGTCTCGGTCTTCGTCGAAAATAAGCACCACCGCGCCGACTTCGCCGGAGACGCGTTGCCAGGAGCGCACGTAGATCTTCTTCTTGTGCCAGTTGCGGAGCGTTTCGCGCAGGTCGATGCCGTCGAGCAATGAGGTGGTGAACGGCTCGGTGTGGGAGCGCTCTTCCGAAAGGATGCTCTTGCCTTTCTTCTTGAGGAAGTGGCCGTAGTTTTCGATGACGAGGTCCTCGGGCGGATAGGAGCAGATCGAAAAGCCGGTCCACCGCTCGCGCCATTCACCGGGCGTCTTTTCGCCCTTGCGGCCCTTGAGGCCGGTCGGGCGCATGCCGGCCTTCCTCCGAGGGAGGCGGCGGCGGATACGAATGCGGCGGGTGTCAAGCAACATCTGCTCACCCGAGAGCTTGACGGTCATCAGATCGGTCGCGGTCTTCTGGTGGGCATAGGCTCCGGCCATCTCCCACATCTCCCAGGCCATGTTGTCGTCGATGGTGGACTGGGCGGCGACGGTCAGCTCGAACAGGCCGCCGAGGAGCTGTCCCTGTGTCATGGCGAGATTGCGGGCGTAGCGGCTCCAAAGCCGCCGCTGCCACAGAGCAACCGATTCGCCGGTGTTCTTTTCGTAGACGCGTTGCGCTTCACGGAAGAGGCGGAGGTGAAGCCGCTGGCGGTCGAGCGGATCTTGCGAACCTCGGGAAACGGCGCCTTGCTTCGGGTCTTCGGCAGAAACACCGATGAGGGAAAAGCCGCGCACCTGTTTCGTTTCGATGGGCGGCTGGTCGGGAGCCGGCGGCCGGCCGTGACGCCGTGCTTCGTAGATGCTTTGCAGGAACGGCATCTCGGTGAGCACCTCGGTGAGGCATTCGGGGTGGAGATTGAGCAGCCGAACTCCCTTGCGCCTGACCTTGCGCAGCGGGCGGGCCTGCGGGCGCTCCATCGCCTCGAGCAGAGGGTCGAGAAGTTTCAGCGCCACGACGACGAGCGTTTCGGCTTCGAGGTCGATGGCCTGGAGTTGTGACGCCAGCGCTTCAGCGTGAACAGTGAGGCTGCCTGTCCGCTTACGGGAGCTCTTGCGATAAGACGCGATGTACTGCGGAAAACCGATGCGTTCAACGGCGTAGGAATCAGGATAGGAATCAAGCGAGACGGAAGGCTCGGCTACGTCAGGGTCGAGAAAAACGGTCTTGGCATCGACCTCCCCCGCTGTGCGCAGGGCCTCGACAAAAGGGTCGGCGGGCTCGACCGTTTCGAAGACCGCCCGATCGGCTCCTTCGTCGTCGTAGATGATGACGGAAAGCTCAGGCAGCCGCTCGATGGCTCGTTCGTAGCAGGATGTGAGAGTGACGGGAAGGTCGAGGGCGACGAATTGCGGCTTTGCGTTCAGGATCTGCTCGCGGACGTGGCAAGCGAACTCAAGCTTGCCCGGCACGACCGGGAGGTAGCGTATGGGACCGCGGCGCAGATCGGAGAGATCACTTGCCGGGGACATAGCGGAGCGCCTCTTGCCCCAGTGTCTGCAGGATCGCGATGTGCAGACACTTGTCCTGGGTGGCGCCGTTGCCGGAGGACCGGAGCTTCATGGCGAAGCGGCCGATGTTGATGCCGTCGCGGGAGGTGTACCGTTCGTCGGCGACGTGGGCCGCCTGGAGGAAGTCCGTAACGTAGTCGAGGACCGCATCATCGGCAAAGGGCAGGTTCTCGGTGAGGATGGCCTTCTCTTCATCCCGCTCGGGGAAATCGACCATGATCTGCGGTTGCAGACGGGAGTGGATGTATTCGGGCAGCTCGAACGTGGAGGCATCATCGTTCATCGTGGCGGCCATGCGGAAGCCGCGATGAGCATGAATCTTGATGCCGGCAACGATGGATTCGACGTAGCGGCGATTATCGAGCAGGGGCGCGAGCGATGCCCAGCTTTTTTCGCTCATGCGGTTGCCTTCGTCGAGAATGCAGACGCCGCCTCGGATCATGGCTGTCACGAGCGGCGAGGCGACATAGCGAAGACGGCCTTCGCCTTCGATGACCGGCGTGATCAGCAGGTCTTCCGGGCGGGTGTCGAGCGTCGCCTGCATGATATAGACGTCGCGGCTCATCTTCTTGGCCGTGGCGTAGGCGAGGGTCGTCTTCCCTACGCCGGGCTTGCCGAGCAGCCGCGGCGTCATGGGTACGTCGTGCTCGTGGATGGTGAGCCAAGCCGCCTGAAGCTGGCGGACCATTTCCTCCTGGCCGACCCATCTGACAGGAATCTCATCAGGATGGGCGAGATATAGAGTCACGCCTTCCACGTCGACGGTGCGGCCGGAGCTGGAGTAGGCGGAACTCATGCTGACTATTCTATCGTTGCGGACCGTGTGTGACCGGACAGGCCGCAACTGCGGATGGACCTGCACGGCGGCTTGCCCGAGAAGCGGTGGCCGAGCCTGAACCGATGTTTGATATACTCGATTTCGCCCGCGCGACGCAGACTCATGCCCGAAGCTGAAACAACGACCGAGGTCGTTGCCCCCACTGATCCGAATCTGATTTCCACTCTCCCCGACGGGACGAAGGTAAAGAAGAGAAAGCTCCGTCAGCGAGCCTGCAACGAGCCTCTGAAGAAGAAGATCTGCGCAGGCCACCTCAAGCGTTGGTATGAGTTTCACGGGGAAGTGCAAGGGACGTTGGAGGCCGGCAACGAAGTTTATCGTTGCGAGCGCTGCCAAACCCTGTATCTGCCGAACGATGAAGAAGTCCCCCGCACGGGCACCCTGGCCTTCTGATGCACTAGACCGATACTCGATCGGGCAGGAACCCGATGATCTGGCATAACGACACGGCCCTATCGTTTTCTCTGAAGGTGTCAGGGTTTGAATGTTTGCACCGGAGAGACCGTTTCTAACTTCGCGAAAGCCTGCTTCCGATTGACTTCCCAATAGTGAGGCCGCTAGCCTGCATGTCTCACCACGTGGCCAGGCTTGGCGAAGGTGTACTTGGCAGTACATCGAGCACGGCAAGCAAGCTCAACGAAGTCATGGCGATCGTATCGCGGGCTGTCCCCGACAGGTGGTCAGATATGCAGTCTAAGGGGCCAGTGAGATTCATGGCGATCGGTGGTACCTTAGCTCCGCACTAGCCCGAAAATGTCCGACGATCATCAAGCCAGGCTGGATCGCCTCGAAGCGGAAAATGCAGGACTGCGGCGAGCTGTCGAGGAGTTGTCGATTCTCAATGAGGTCGCGACCGCGGTATCCTCGGCCTCGTCGCTGGACGCAGTCATCGATCTGGTGGTCCGGAAGTGCGTCAAGCACCTGCGTGTCGAGCAGGCGGCCGTTCTCATGTTGAGCGGCCCGGACGAAGCCGCCGCTTTGCGCACGATGGTTCGCAAAGTCGAGACGGACATGCAGAGAAATCCCTTTCGACTGAGTGATCAGGTCGTCGGTTGGATCATCAAGAACCAGGCGCCGCTCGTCATCAACGACGTTGCAACGGATGATCGTTTTCGAGCCCCCACACGGCAGACTGACGGCTTCGTTCACTCGCTGCTGTGCGTTCCTCTGCGACTCAAAGGCCGTTTGATCGGTGCCCTCAGCGTGTTCAACAAACGAGGAAAAGAGGGTTTCACCGAGAGTGATCAACGCCTTCTCGCGATCATTGCGGCTCAGTCAGCGCAAGTGATCGAGAACGCGCGTCTCGGCGAGGAGGAAAAGGCGCTTCAGCTCATGCAGCAAGAACTGAAGATGGCCCACGACATTCAGAACAAGCTGCTGCCGACAAAACCGCCGGCGATTCCCGGCTTCCGGATCGCGGGACGTTCGCTCGCCGCCCGCAACGTGGGCGGCGACTACTACGACTACTATCCGGCAGGGGACCGCTATGCGATCTGCTTGGGCGATGTCTCGGGCAAAGGCATGCCGGCAGCGCTGTTGATGGCCTGCACGCAAGCCACGGTGCGTGGACAGACACTCGTCGAGTCGTCCGCCGCCCGGTGCATCGAGCGATCGAACAAGCTGCTGTATCAAATCACCGACTCCGACAAGTTCGTCACACTGTTCTTCGCCCTGCTGGATCCGGACGGCCGCCGTCTCCACTACACCAATGCCGGACACAATCCGCCGATTCTGCTCTCCGACAAGCAAGCACAGCCCCTTGATGTGGGTGGACCGGTGTTGAGCATCCTTGCATCGATCCCGTATCAGGAGGCGAAGCTGGATCTCCACTCGGGCGATCTGCTTGTGATCTACTCCGACGGCTTCTCGGAGGCGATGAACCGCCGCTTCGAGGAGTTCGGCGAAGAACGCTTATTGGAAGTAGTCACGGCGGCTCGCGATTTGGAATTATCTCCGGAGGAAGTGATCGAGCGGTCGTTCGAAGCCGTCAGGCAGCACTCAGGCGGAGCGCCTCAGACGGATGACATGACGATGGTGGCGTTGAAGGTGGAGTAAGGGGGCGCTGCGTGCTCCCGGGTGTCTCTCCCCGCAGTCATCCAGCGGTTGCGACGTCCCGGCATAAAAGGGTGGGGCCGGATCGAAGCCGCCGGCACCGGAACGCTTGAAAGCGCCGCCAGTGATCCCGACTCGAATGCCTGGCGAAACAGATCGAAGAGTATTCCAGGCCGAATGCAGGCTAGTGCTTACCGATCTCGTAGAGGTAGATCGTATGATCTCTTCCCTGCCCTGTCAGCTTCTCGGTTTTGACCGGTTTCCAGCCCTCGATGCGAAAATCGTGCGAAACCACGCGCGCACCCTCATGCAGGCCTTGCTCAAGGTTGGGCCGGAGTTTCTTGTTCGAGGTCCACAGCAGGTAGAGCGTCACGACAGAGGCGGGTGAAAGGTCTACTTGCATCAGGTCCTGCTGCAGGATCCGGGCACGATCATCCAACTCGAGTTCCTTGATCCGAGCGCGTGCCTGATCAACCAACTTCTCGTCAATCTCGACGCCCACGGCCTGGGCGCCGAACTGCCGTGCCGCCATGATAACGATGCGGCCGTCTCCCGAGCCCAGATCATAGACGGTATCCTGCTCGGTGACATCGGCCAAGGTCAACATCCGCTCGACAACCGGCGGCGGAGAGGGCACGTACGGAGCGAGCCGATTCACGCCGAAACCTGGGCCTTGGGCCAAGACAGCGGGGACAATGCAGACAAGAAGCAATGCCGAAGCGAATCGCACGGGAAACCAAGCCTTCATGGTCAAGGTTGCTCCTGGAGTGAAACCGCTACACACGATCATTTATGTGACGTGGCTCGTTAGGTGCCGGTTTACTCTCGGGACGCCGGGCTGGTATGAAGAATCACTTCACCCCTCCCTTGATGCGTCCTATGATCGGTAGGAGCAAGTTATCCGCGCACCCCAACTCGCTCGCGAACGAGCCCGAACCGAATACGCCCTCAATGTAGCATGCCGGTTGAGAATCGTCAGTTGTACTCAGCGCTGTCGGCACGATGAAAGCGGCAGGCATTCACCGTCCGGCAGCATTGAAATCGAGAAGGCTCCCGGGCCGCCGCAGGCTCAGATGAGACCCCGCTGCGGACCGAGGCGTGCGGCTGCTGTGGCGAAAAATGCTCTATCCGTAGACCGTCTCGCGAATCACCGAACGAAATGCCACGAGGACGCGGCCAAACACAGGCTTGCCGAACCGGGTCGCCGGGTCAAACTTGGAAGTCAGCAAGATATTTCGTACCTGAGACCTGATCTTCATCTCGGCATCGGGCGTATTTTGGGGCATCTCCAACATACGAACGTGATAGACACGGCCCTCGCGGTCGATGAACGCCTCGACTGTAACATCCTCTTCGAGCACGGGTCCGGGAATCTCGGCCAGGCTGGGCTCGCTGATCCATGCCTTCGTCATATAGGTAAGGGGCACGTCTTCCGTGAAGGGATTCCGAATGAAAACGATGTCGGAACACAACCCCAGGAAAAGCATCACGGCCGCAAGCACGCCGCCCGCGGCCGAGACGGCCCGGGGGCGCAAAAAGTTCTCGACTTGATTTCTCAGACGCTCCCACGGCTGAGCGTTCAACCTGTGGGAAACCGCAACAAGCACGCTTGCCCGCACGCTGAGAGGAAAGGGAACTGCGTGCAATTCGTTCCGGAGGTCTCCGAGTCCGCCGCGCTCCTCGTAGTCATCAAAGCACGCCGGGCAAATCAGGAGGTGCCGCCGCAGCAACCAGCGGCTCAGAAAGCCAAGGTCTGCGTCGAGATATCTCCCTATCTGTTTTCGTATTGCATGGCAGGTCATATCCTCACTCCGTTTGCAGCGCCGCTCCTGCCGGCACCGTGTCGGCCGCCTGCTGCGGCAGCCTCGACCGCAACATTTCCCGTCCCCGCAGGATGCGGGACTTGACCGTACCCAGGGAAACCCGCAAGGTTTCGGCGATCTCGTTGTAGCTAAGCCCTTCGATATCCCTTAAAATCACCACCGTTCGGAAACGTTCATCCATACGACGCAACGTATTTTCAACCAACTTTCTTTGTTCTCGACGATACGCGGTCATGAAGGGCGATTGAGATTCATCCACCAGATAACGGTTCAACAGGCCGTTATTCTCGTTGTCCGAACCATTCATCGAGGTTTCTTTTCGGCGATGCCGTGAGAACCAGCGCCTACGGTTTGACGCCTCGCGCATGGCAATGCGGTAGAGCCAGGTCTTCAGGCTGGAATCGCCGCGGAAGTCGCCGATCTTGCAGAAGACCTTGATGAACACCTCCTGCGTAACGTCAGGCGCTTCCGAAGGGTCGTCCAGCATGCGGTGGACGAAGCCGTAGATCGGTTTCTGATAGAGGTCGAGTAGCTCTTCAAAGGACCCCGGACGGCGACTCTGCAGGCGATAGAGGAGATTCCTGTCGTTGTCTCGCTTGCCGTTCGCCGTAAGGTCCAAGGACACGTTGTTCGGGAGCCGGCCGGCCTTAGCTTAGCACCGGGTCTCGGGGAAGCCGGCAGTCGTCCTAACAAGCTTAGACACTGGACTGCTTCGGAATGTTCCATTTTTATGGAGTGGAACCAAGATTTCGTTCGACACCATGGAAGAGCTTTGGGAGCTGACAAACCATACTATAATCTTGGTGCAGGGTTAGTGTATCTTGAATCCAGGTAACGGCTTCGTGCGCTTTACCGTAGCGAAACGGCTGCTGGTGTCCGGGCTGCTGTGTGCGGCAATCCTGTTCTGCGATGCGCCCGCCGAACCGAAACTGCTCTCTGTCTTCCCGTCCGGCGGCCAAGCCGGGAGCGAATTCGAGATCCGATTGCGAGGAACCTCCCTCGAAGGCGCCTATGCCGCCTGGTTCGACGCTCCGGGTTTGTCGGGCGTCGTGGAGAAGGTGGCAACGATCGAGAGGCCATCCAAGAAGGACAAAGATCAGCCACCCTATGAAGTTGTTCTTGCCGTAGCGATCGATGATTCCATGCAGTCTGGAGCCCACCGATTGCGGCTCGTCACGCCTCATGGCCTTTCGGATGCCTTGGTTTTCCGGGTTCACACCGAGCCTGGCTTGCTCGAAGCTGAAGGAGAGGGGGCAGAAAACCGCTTGGCCGGCTCGTTGTCCTCGTTCCCCGTCGTCGTTCACGGCCGGATTGACGAAAAGGGCCAAATCGACGACTACGAGCTGGAAGTGCAAAGCGGGCAGGAGTTGCTCTTCGAGGCCGGTTCAGGAACGGCATTGATGGATCCGACGTTGACGCTTCTTGCGCCGACGGGAAGCTGGCTGCATCCCGGGCGGTTGACGAGGCTGGCCTACAATGATGAGCCGATTCACTTCCCGGGCTATTCGAGCGACCCTCGAATGAAATACCGTTTTCAGGAGGCGGGCCGCTACATCCTGCGGGTGGGCACCTTCTTGGGGCCTGGGAGCGCAGACCATATCTATCAGCTCAGAGTCGCGCCGGTAACCGGGAACGCACACTGGAACCCGCATCGGACGCGGCACCGCTCGTCGCAAAGCGATTCGCCTCAATGGGAAGAGCGAAGTTTCACACGTGAGCTCGGGCCCGATCGGATGCAGGCATTGTGGTCTCGGTCTGTGACACCAGCCGTCACGGATTCGGAATCGGAAGAATCAGCGGAAAGCGGAGAGGGAAAGCCTCATTCAGTAGGGCCGATTCCGGTGACGAAGGTCGACAGCGCGGAGGATACCGTCCAGGTAACGTTACCCGCCTTGATCGAAGGGAGCATTGAAAGAGCCGGCGACATCGATCGTGTTCAGTTCGAGGCGAAGCGAGGCGACAAAGTCGTGCTGGAGATCGATACCGCCGATGCCACGGTCCCGGATTTCAACCCCTTCTTGAAGGTCGTTGACGAAAACGATGTCGAGGTCTTCACCAATATCCACTCGAACCTCAACAACAACGGCGGATTCATCATGAAGACGGTGCAACCCAAGACCGTTTTCACATTCTTGCGCGATGGTAGATTCACGCTGGAGATCCGAGACATCACGACTCAGGAAGCGGACGACCGATTCAGCTACCGTGTGATTCTGCGCCCGCAGGTTCCTCACCTGGGCACCGTCCATATCGGGACGAAATACCTGAATCTGGTCCCGGATGAGACCAGGAAGGTTTCGATCAGGACGGATCAAGAAGAGGGCTTTAACGGTTACATCGCCTTGCAGGCGGTGGATTTGCCCGAGGGTGTTCAAGCGATCATGGGAACGGAAGTGGAGCCGAACAGGCCTCCGCCGCTTAACGATGGCAAGATCGAACGCTATCGAGCCAAGAGCCAGCTTGCCACGATGCTGTTCGTCGCCACACCGGATGCGCCCGCGACAAGAATGCCTTCGAAAGTACGAATCATGGCTCGCCCGGGGCTTGATGGGAAGATGGGGCCGGCGGTTCTGGCGAAGGAACTGCTGTTGATGGTGATTCGACCACCGGAGATCATCAGTTCGGCCGGTGGTGCTGAAGAGCAGTTAGCGAGAGAAGAGTGATGAACGGCATGCGGATCAGACAGTTCCTGGCATCCTCCGCGGTGTGCACTTTGGTCGGGCTCATGCCCGCTTCAGACGCTGAGCTTGTCTCGATCGAACTCCTGCCCTCGTCACGAACGCTCAGCGGCGCGGACGCCAAGCAGCGGCTGCTGGTCGTCGGCCGCTATACGGACGGGCGTGAGCGCGATGTCACTTCGAGCGTGCATTGGAACGTCTCGGACCCGCAAATATTGGAGCTGGATGCGGATGCGATATTGTCCGGCCGATCGGACGGTGAGGCGGAAGTACAGGCTACCGTCGAAGGGAGGCAAGCGACAGCTCGATTCCGCGTAAGCGATTCCGCCAAGAAACGCCCCTTCAGTTTTGCGCGCGAGATCGGAGGGGTTCTCACTCGCCGCGGTTGCAACGGCGCGTCCTGTCATGGCGGTGTCAAGGGCAAGAACGGCTTCAAGCTTTCCGACAACGCGGAGCACCCGCACGAAGACTACGAGTGGATCGTCAAGGGTGGCGTGTATCAGGTTCTCAGTGCGGAGTCGGGAGGTCCCCGGACGCCCCGCATCGACAAGGACAATCCCGAAAACAGCCTGCTTCTCCTCAAGCCGACCATGCAGGTCGTGCATGGAGGGGGAATACGGTTCGAAAAGGGGTCGAATGATTACAAGAAGATTCTCGAATGGGTCCGAGCGGGCGCGCCTTACGGTGAAGATCAAACGGCTGATTCCCGTCTTGCCGGGTTGAGCATCGTGCCCGAGCTTCTTCTCTTGAAGCCGAGTGAGACACATCAACTCCTGGTGACCGGCAGGCAGGCGAACGGAGTGGAAGAGGACCTTTCCGCTGATGTCTTTTACGAACTGGAAGACACCGACATCGCGGAGGTGTCGGATTCGGGACTCGTCAGAGCCAAGCATCCCGGCGAGGTCACCGTCCTGGTGCGGGCCGCCGGCCGGATGAGCAGCTTCCAGATCGGCGTGATCGGCCCCGAGCCGGACAAATACCCTGAAGTCGCGCCAACCAACTTTATCGACGACCACGTCTTCTCGAAGCTCCGAAAATTCAACATCATCCCTTCGGAGCCTTCCAGCGACGCCGAGTTTCTGCGGCGCGTTTGCCTGGACGTGACGGGAACGCTGCCTCCGCCGGCTCGGGTACGGGAGTTCCTGAGCGACAACGAACCTCGGAAACGAGACAAGTTGATCGATATCCTTCTGGATTCTCCGGAGTACGTTGACTACTGGACGTATCGTTTCTCGGATTTCCTTCGCGTCGCGATTTTCGCACTCGGCAACAACTCCAAGTGGAGCCAGGATTATTGGGAGTGGATTCGTGCGAGCATCGCAGAGAACAAGCCCTATGACCAGATGGCGCGCGAGCGCATTGCGGCGCAAGGCTACAGCGGGCCGTCGCGGCACTTCCTTCCGATTGCCGTGATCGGTCCGCCGCCCGACACGATGATGGAGGAGACCCGCGTCTTCATGGGCCGGCGGTTCGATTGCGCGCGCTGCCATGACCATCCCTACGAAAACTGGACGCAGGATCAGTTCTGGGGGCTGACGGCGTTCTTCGGACACGTCTTCCGGACAGGTACTTCCGGTCGGGATTCCGTCATATTCGATTACGCGATGGGCAAGGAGATTGCGCCGGATGTGGTGGGCGCCCGCGAGCTGCGGATTCTCCACCCTCGCACTGGCGAGGAGATGCCGCCTACCTTGCTCGACGGCACCGTCCTTACTCACAAGAATCAGAAGAGCGTGCGCCAGGAATTGGCCGAGTGGATGACGGAGCATCCGTATTTCGCCGAGGCCGCGGTCAACCGCATCTGGAGACTTTTCTTCCCGCGGGGCATCGTCGATCCGGTTGATGACTTCCGGTCGACGAATCCGGCGACGCATCCGGAATTGTTGCAGGCGTTGGCCGAGGACTTTGCCGCTAACGGGTATGACCTGAAGCGTCTGATTCGGCTGATCGTCTCTTCCAAGACGTATCAGCTTTCGAGCATGACGAACGAGACGAATCGAGCAGACCGGACGAACTATTCACACGCGCTGCCGCGACCGCTCGATGCCGAGGTTCTGCTCGACGCGATCAGCACGGTCACAGGTGTGCCGGCAATGTTTACGGCATATGGTCCGGGGGCTCCCCGCGGCGAGAGCCAGATGCCGCTCGGTACAAGGGCAATCCAACTCCGTGAAACGGATCTTTTCAAATCTCTGTTTCTCGATATTTACGGACGGCCAAATCGAGCGGCCGTTCCCGAAAGAAACACAAAGCCAAATCTAAAACAGGCGCTGCACGTTCTCGTCGGCTCGACCTTCAATGAAACGCTTTGGAACGAGGGCTCCCGGGTGTATGATTTATATGAAAGCGGGGCCTCCGATGAAACGATCATCGAAGAGTTGTATTTGGCCGCGCTGTCACGCCACCCGGCAGCCGCCGAGTTCCGAGACCTGAAGGGCTTGATTGCGAAAGCGGCGAGCCGCGAAGAGGGACTGCGACACTTGCAGTGGGGCTTGTTGAGTTCACGCGAGTTTGCGGAGAATCATTAACGTTACCGGGAAAGCGTTGCGGGGAGCAAACCATGAAACGCATCGGTTGTCAATGCGCCAGTGAACAGGAATGGTCGCGGCGGGACTTCGTCAAGGTCGGCTCGCTCGGCTTCCTCGGGATGCACCTGAGCCAGTCGCTGCTGTTGGAGCAAGCGCTAGCAGCTCGTACCGGCAATGCTCCCGGCGGAAAGGCCAAGTCGGTGATCGTGATCTGGCTCGAGGGAGGCCCGAGCCAGAAAGATACGTTCGATCCCAAGCCCAGCAGCGCCTTCCGGCCCATCTCGACAAACGTACCCGGCATTCAGGTTTCCGAGTTGCTCCCGCAGCTTGCCAAGCGGATGGACAAGATGTCGATCATTCGCTCGATGCGGTCGTTCGGTGACGATCATCCGCAGGCGACCCATTACGCAGCAACGGGACACGAGCTGAACCCGGCGATGAAGTTTCCGAGTTGGGGCTCGATTGTCGGCAAGGAGCTGGGACCCACCAACGCTCTGCCGCCGTACGTGTTCGTTCCGAGTTGGGACAACAAGAAACAATACGAGGATTACTTCCGCTCGGCGTTTCTCGGGCCGGACTACGATCCGATGATGATCCCCGACCCGGCGAAAGACGGCTTCGAAGTGGCAGACCTCAGCCTCCCGAAGTCGATGGCGCCGGCCGCGATGTCCGAACGGATGGAATTCCAGAAGGTCATTGACCGGATGTATCGCAGTCGAGTCGCAAGCCTCGAACATGCCGCCATGGATTCGTTCACTCAGAAGGCCTGGGAGATGATCCTGGCTCCCGAGGTGCGTCAAGCGTTCGATCTCTCGCAGGAGTCGGAGAAGACCAAAGACGCCTACGGGCGCGACACCGTCGGCCTGAGTCTGCTGTTGTCTCGCCGGTTGGTCGAGTCGGGAGTGAGGTTCGTGACGGCCGCGGGCTATCACGGCAACTCGTGGGACACGCACTCGAAGAATGACGAAGGCCATCGCGACCGGCTGTGTCCTCCGCTCGACAAGTCGCTTTCCACGCTGATCGACGATCTTGTTGATCGCGGCCTCTACGATTCGACCGTGGTCGTGGCGATGGGTGAGTTCGGCCGCACACCGGAGCACAATCCGGTTCTCGGCCGCGACCATTGGCCGAATTGCTGGTCGATTCTGCTGGGCGGCGGCGGTATCCAGGGCGGGCGTGTCGTGGGAGCCAGCGATGATCGCGGGGCATACATCGCCGACCGGCGCGTGATGGTAGGAGACTTGTTCGCGACCGTCTACAAAGCCTTGGGCATCGATTGGACCAAGGAATACATGACACCGATCGGCCGGCCGCTGAAGATCGCCAACTCGATTGACGACACTACGGGCGAGCCGGTCCACGAGTTGTTCTGATCGTTCTGGCTAGCCGGACCTCTTCTCTTACTACTCGGGCGCTGCTCCCAGCACCCACTTGCGGAACCACTTCAAATTGCGCTTCATCATGTCGCGTTGGTGCATGGGTTCGCGGATGCCGTGGCCCTCTCGCGGGAAGGTGACAAGCTCGACAGGGACTCCGCGGTCGTGCAGGATTTGATAGATTTCCGGGTTGTGGTCGAAGTCGTTTACCCCGCGCAGCAGGAGCGAAGGGGTCTTCGCATTCTGGGCAAGACCGTCGCGCGACGAGTGGCGGATATAGTTCTTTGCATAATCCCAGGGGTTGCCGCCGAAATACGTCCATAGCACTTCAAGCGCGCCGTTGAATTCACCGTAGTAGGTGATCCAGTCCGTGGCGGGCGCCCCGATCGAGGCGGCTTTGAAACGATCGGTGTGGCCGATGACCCAGGACGTCAGGTAGCCGCCGTAGCTCCAGCCCATCACACCCATGCGATCGGGATCGGCGATGCCCTTTTCGATGAGGTAGTCAACCCCGGTCATCACGTCGTCGAAGTCGCCGAAGCCCTGCGATCGGATGTTCTCGAGACGCCACGCGCCGCCATAATTCGAGCTCCCCCGAAAGTTCGGCGCGAAGACGGCGAAACCATCCTGGGCAAAGAGTTGTGTCGGGTAGGTCCGAGGCGTGGGAAAACCCTCCGTGGCCACGCCGGTCGGCCCGCCGTGCAGCTCGACGAGCAACGGGACTTTCGAGTCTTTCTCGTAGCCGATCGGGTAGCGCAGCACCCCCTCGACCCGCGAGCCGTCGTTGGAACGCCATGTGATCGTCTCGGTCCTGAGTGAAGGATAAGCATGAGCCTGCTTGTTGTGAGCAGTGAGGTCCGTGATCTTCATACTGTCCGAAGTCTCTATCCGGCCGAGGGCGAGTTCCTGCGGCACGTCATTCCGGGACCGTACGAATGCGACCGTCTGCCCGTCAGCACTCATCGAGAATGCGGAAGGACTCGAGAGATCCGGTGACTCAAAGGGAATCGGCTTCCGTGTCCTGACGTCGACCTTGCGGAGGCGATACCGTGTGTTTGTTCCGGCGCCGAAAACCAACTCCGACCCATCCTCGGACCACCAATAGGAATTCCCCCCTCGAAAAACGTCGCCGTCATAGTATTCCTTCAAATTGCGAACGGCCCCGCCCCCGGACGGCACGAGCGCAACATCGCGCTCAGCGAAGTAGTTGAGCGTGGCTCCCTGTGTGTGAAATGCGATGTGCTTACCGTCAGGCGAGTAGGCAGGGCTTGCGTCGCATCCTTCCTGCGTCACCAGATCGGTGACGGCGCCTGCCTCGACGTCGACTTCATGAATATCGACATGAAACGCGTAACGGGCTTCAGGAGTCTTCTGGGCAGCGTAGACAATCCGGGAGCCGTCGGGCGACCAGTCGAATGAGAGGACATGGTGGTCCCGCCTAGTGAGCAGCCGGGCTTTACCGCCGCTGGACACAAGATAAATGCGGTTGTATTTCAGGCTCTCTCCCCGGACGATCGCATCGTCGCCAGCTTCAATGCGAGCGGCCTCTTCAGGACCGACGGGATCGACGGCGACATAAGCCATCGATTCTCCGTCGGGCGACCAACCGAACCTGCTCACACCAGTGGGCGAATTGGTGATGGGCCGCACCGCGCCTTCCGACAACGTTGCGACGTAGACCTGCGCCTTGCCCCGGCGCGAGGACAGGAACGCGAGACGGTCGGAGTTTCCGGGAGCCCACTGCGGCGCGTGGTCCGAGGGATGAGAGGGGGACAGCAGAGAGTCCTGGTGTGGTGTGCCGGTTCGCACTGCCCGGATCTCGGACGAGTAGGCTCTGTGATCCGCGGTTTCACCGCGAACGACGTAGGCGACGCGGGAGCCGTCGGGACTCATTTGCGGATCGCTGATCGTTTTCAGCGACATGATCGCGTCCAGGGTCCAAGGCTTGTCTCCGGCAAACACGGCGCCTTGCAGGAAAATCGCGAGAAGACTCAGCCGGATCGCTGACGGTACAGGGAACCTTCTACTGGCACCTCTTGTGTCTGTTCGGCTCGGCATCACCGAAGATGATCGCCCAGCGTGCAAAAACGACATCGGGTCGTGACGGGCTCGCGACCCGCGGCCGATTGGGCAGCGCCAAGTACGATGGCTGCTCGTCACGCGATGATGTCTTGGATCGGATTGCCGAAGTCGAGGTCGAGTCGCTTGCGGCCGGGAACTTCAAGTCGGCGGGCGTCGAGACCGAGTTGGCGCAGGACCGTGGCGTGAACGTCGGTCACATAGTGGCGGTTTTCAACAGCATGGAATCCGAGCTCGTCGGTGCTGCCGTGGGTGATACCGGCCTTGATGCCGCCGCCCGCCATCCAGACAGAGAAGCCGTAGGGATGATGATCGCGGCCGGAACCGCCTTCCGCCCCGGGCGTGCGGCCGAACTCGGTTGCCCAGACAACGAGAGTCTCGTCGAGCAGGCCGCGTTGCTTGAGATCTTTGAGAAGGCCCGCGATGGGTTTATCGACTTGCGGACACAGCGCGTCGTAGCTCTTCTTGATTTGCCGGTGGCCGTCCCACCTGCCCGCACCCGAGTTGCCGCCATGGTAGAGCTGCACAAACCGGACGCCGCGTTCGGAAAGCCGGCGCGCGGCGAGGCAGACCTGGCCGAAATCTTTAGTGGTGTCTTCGTCAAGCCCATACAAGCGTCTTGTCTCTGTATTCTCCTGTGAAAATTCCAGAGCTTCGGGCACGGACATCTGCATGCGGAAAGCCAACTCGTAGGATTTGATGCGGGCGCGCAGGGCCGGGTCATCGGGGTATTCGACACGGGAGATGTTGTTGAGCTTCTGAAGCAACTCGAACTCCCGCTGCTGCTCCTGGCGAAACACGTCGGGGCCTGGTGAAGCGAAGGGCAGCGGGTTCTCCGGATCGACCTCGATGCCGATGCCGGCATGCTCGGGGCCGAGGTAGCCCGATCCGTGGGTGCCGTCTCCCCCGCAGCAATCGGCCGGCGGCTGTCCGAGCACGATGTAGCTCGGCAGATTGTCGTTCAGCGATCCGAGCCCATAGTGCACCCATGAGCCGATGGTGGGAAGGTAGCCGAAGAAGATGTGGCGGCCGGTGTGGAATTGAAGCTGCGCGCCGTGATCGTTGTCGGTGGTCCACATCGAACGCACTACCGCCAGATCGTCGACGCATTCGCCGACGTGCGGCCACCAGTCACTCACTTCGATGCCGCTTTGGCCTCGTTTGCGGTAACCCGTCTGCATGGGAAACAGGCGGGTCATGATCTTGCGCCCCGTGACGATCTCCTGAACGTTTTCCCTGACCAACGGAGAGATGAGCGCGTCTTTGTAAGGTGTCTCGGCGATCGTCTTGTCGGCGTACTTGTTGAGAGCAAACTTCGGGTCGAAGCTCTCGACGTGGCTGACACCGCCGATCATGAAAATCCAGATGACGCGCTTCGCTTTCGGTGTGAAGTGCGGTTTTCCGTCGGGCGGGGTCCAGGCCTCTTGATAAGCCTCCGAGGCCAAAGCCCGGTCGCCCTGCGTCATCGTCGCCAGAACAAGCCCTGTCAGACCCATGCCGGCATCGGCGAGAAACGTTCGTCGGCTGGTGCGGTTGCAGGTCAGGCAGTCGGGAATAGGCTTTCGCATAGGGGCTCTAGACCATGATGTCCGTGATGGGGTGGCCGAAGTCGATGTCGAGGCGCTTGCGCCCGGGAATTTCGAGCCGTCTCGGATCGAGTCCCAGCAAGTGCATGACCGTGGCATGCGCATCGGTTACGTAATGGCGGTTCTCGACGGCATGGAAGCCCAGTTCATCCGTGGCGCCGTGTACGTGTCCGCCCTTGACACCGCCGCCGGCCATCCAGATGGAAAAGGCGTAGGGGTGGTGGTCACGTCCGGTTGCGCCTTCCGCTCCCGGCGTGCGGCCGAACTCCGTGGCCCACACGACGAGCGTGTCGTCGAGCATCCCGCGCTGCTTGAGATCCTTGAGCAGTCCGGCAATCGGCTTGTCCACTTTTGAGCAGAGATCGGTATAGCTTTTCTTGAGCGCCTGGTGAGCATCCCACCTGTTGGACGACGTGCCATGGTAGACCTGCACGAAACGCACGTCGCGCTCCGCCAGCCGCCGGGCCGCAAGACAGACTTCACCAAAAGGCCGGGTGATCTCGTGGTCCAGGCCGTAGAGCCGCTCGGTCTCTTCACTTTCCTCGGCAAGTCGCATTGCATCCGGGACGGCCGTCTGCATGCGGAACGCAAGCTCATATGACTTGATGCGCGCCCGCATCTTCGGGTCGTCCGGATACTCGACACCGGCCAATCGATTGAGCTTCTTGAGGAACTCGAATTCGCGTTTCTGCTCGGTTCGGTATACATCCGGACCGGGTGAGGCGAACGGCAGCGGGTTCTCGGGATCGACTTCGATCGGCACGCCAGCATTTTCTGGACCCAGATAGCCCGACCCGTGGGCGCCGACGCCGCCGCAGCAATCGCCGGGCGGTTCTCCCAATACGACGAACTGCGGCAGGTTCTCGTTCAGCGATCCCAATCCATAGTGGACCCATGACCCGACTGTGGGCAGATAGCCGTCGAAGATGTGCCGGCCGGTATGGAACTGCAGGATGGCGCCGTGGTCGTTGTCAGTGGTCCACATCGAGCGGATGACAGAAAGGTCATCGACGCACTCGCCCACATGGGGCCACCAGTCACTCACCTCAATGCCGCTCTGTCCGCGCTTGCGGTGGCCGATCTGAAGCGGAAAAAGATTCATGCGCAGATGCCGCGTGTTGCCGGCTTCGAGCGCCTGGAGATTTTCCTTGACGAAGCCCGCCGTCAGGACATCTTTGTACGGCGTTTCGGCGATCGTCTTGCCGCCGTACCTGGTGACGGCCGGTTTGGGATCGAAACTCTCGATGTGGCTGACGCCGCCGAGCATGAAAATCCAGATAACGCGCTTGGCCTTGGGAGCGAAATGCGGTTTGCCGTCAGGCGGAGCCCAGGCGTCGTTCGGAAGAGTAGTGGCACTGATTCCGTCACGCGCCAATAGCGCGCCGAGCGCCAACCCGGTGAAGCCCATCCCTGCATCGGCAAGAAATGTACGGCGGCTTGGTCCGCAACAACCCGTTGTGGCGAATGGCAGGCGATTCTTCATAACCGGTCTAACGAATCGTGACGAACTCGTTGTGATTGAACATCACGTGCACGAAGCTCTCCCGCGCCCTCGTATGCGGATCGGATGACGGCGGAACCTTTTCGTTCTTTTCCCCGGTCTCGAACGGCTTCAGGTCCGCAGCCGAGGCATAGAGCATTCCTTGCTCATAAATGTAGTTCTCTGACGCTTCCCTTTCCGCCTGGGAAGGAGGACGTCCGAGAAGCATGTCGAACGCATTCTCGACGAACTGGGTGTCGTGACTCTTCTCACGCCCGACCTTGTCGTTCAGAACGCCGGTGAGGACGCGGGACATCTGCAGACTGATCTTGCTGTTCGAGAGCGAAAGGGCCTGGTGCGGAGTGATGCTCTCGTTGCGGCGGAAGCATTCATTCGGGCTGGCCGCATCCCACAAGCGCAGGAAGGTCATCTGCGTATCCGGAGTGTGCTGGAAGTAGAGGCTGCGCCGGAACAGATCCTCTCCCTGGTCGGCGGGGATCTCGGGACCGCCCATTTCGAAGTCAAGCTGTCCCGAAAGATAGAGCAGGCTGTCACGGACGGCTTCGGCCTCCATGCGCCGCGGATTCATGCGCCAGAGGTAGATGTTGTCACGATCCTTCTCACGGTTCGGGTTTTCGGCGCCGGCCCACGACTGCATCCGATAAGCATTGCTCGTCACCATCAGACGGTGCATATGGCGCATGCTCCAGCCGCTCTCCATGAACTCGACCGCGAGCCAGTCGAGCAGCTCGGGATTCGAGGGCGGCTGGCCGCTCGAGCCGAAGTTGAACATCGTCGGGACAATACCCTCGCCGAAATGCCGCAGCCACATGTGATTCACGGCAACACGAGCTGTCAGTGGGTTCTCTTCGTTGGCGATCCAGCGGGCGAGCGCGGTGCGGCGCCCGGTGGTTGTCCGCGGATATTCTTCACCGATGGGCGTATATGTTTCACCCGGGCCTTTGAGGGCGTCGAGCGCGGCTTGCAGCTTGCCCTGCGCTTCTTTGATGCGTTTCTCGTCGGCGAATTTCTTCTCTTCCTCTTTCCCGTCGTCCTTTTTCGATGCGTCGTCTTTCTTCGCTTCCTCATCCTTCGGATTGGGATTGAGCAGAGCTTCGGTCAACTCTTCGCGAGCTTCGAAAACGTCGGCCTCGGCCTTGAGGATTCTTGCCTCGCGCTCCTTCTTGAGCGCCGTTTCAGTCAGGGCGTCGGCGTCGGCGTCGGCAAGAAGGCCGTGCTTCGCTTTGTCAGCTTCGATACGGGCTTCCAAGGCCGGAATGTGGGCTCGTGCAGCGACAAGACGTTTTTCCGCAAGCGTCACCTTGGCCTCGGCGCGGCGGAGCTGGCGGAGGTTGTCGCGCAACTCTTGTTCGTTCGCAGGCGCTGCTTTGTCCTCGGTTGATTCGATGGCGCGGTTGCCGGCGGCCAACTGAACGGGTTGTTCCACCGCACTGCCCGAGGCCGCCAACCTGCGCCTTGCTTCGTCGAGTTCCTTCTTGGCTTCGGCAAGGGTTTTTTCGGCTTCCGCGATGTCTTCCCGGGCTTTGGCAAGCAAGTCCTGATGCACGAACGCCCGAATCGCCGGGTAGTAGACTTCGCGCGGCAATTCCACGGGCTCGATGTTCAGGTCGCCGCTGCCGAACATGCGGGGCACGCCGGGGCTGAGGGGGTTGTCCTCGTCCGGATTGTTCTCATTGCCGCGAATGAAGCGGTACGTCTGAGCACCGGCATCGGCGTCGAAGGCTCGCGAAAGTCCGGCTTTCCCGGTGTCGGGCTCCCCGGGGACGCGGTCCATACGGATCTCGTGGGGCTCGAAGAAAGCGCGCAGTCGGTAGTAGTCGGTCTGCAGGATCGGATCATACTTGTGGTCGTGGCAACGCGCGCACTTCATCGTGATGCCGAGGAACGACGTAGCGGTGTATTCCACCGTGTCCTGCAACCACACGTTGCGGTTGAACATGTACCAGTTGCGCGCGAGATAACCGGTGGCGCGAGCGGTGTCCTCGTCATCGGGCGCAAGCTCGTCGCCGGCCAGCATCTCAGTAATCATTTGGTCGTAGGGCTTTTCGTCGTTGACGGACTGGACGATCCAATCGCGCCAACGCCAGACGTGGCGATGGCTGTAGCGAACCTGGTTTTGCCTCACCCATCCGTACCAATCGCTGTAGCGCCAAACGTCCATCCAGTGCCTTCCCCAGCGCTCGCCGTAACGGGGACTCTCCAGCAGCTTGTCGACGACGTTGTCGTAGGCGTTGGGTGACGTGTCGGCGAGGAACACCTGCATTTCCTCTTGCGTCGGCGGCAATCCGGTCAGATCGAGATAGACGCGCCGCAACAGCGCGCGCTTGTTGGCGGCCGAGACCGGCTGCAGGCCCTTCTCCTCATGCTTGACGGCCACAAAGGCATCGATGGGATTTCGAACCCATGCGGCGTTCTTGACTTGAGGCGTCTCGGGGCGCCGCGGCTGCTGAAACGCCCAGTGGGTGCTGCGGATTGTTCCTGACGACGCCTTGAGCGCGCCTTCGAAAGGCGCTCCGGCGTCGATCCATTCCCGGAGTTGATCGACCGTCTCTGACGGCAGCTTCTCCGAGCGGAAAGGCATATGCGGTTCGGCGAGGTGCGCGACAGCTTTGTAGAGCTTGCTCTGTTGCGCTTGGCCCGGCTCGACGACCTTGCCGTTCTCGCCGCCGGCAAGCAGAGCATCGCTCGTCGAGAGATCAAGACCCGAGGCCTTCGTTTCGGGCGAGTGACATTTCAGACAGGTGCTCTCGAAAAGAGGCCGGACGTGTTCGCGAAAGATATGCACACCCTTTGCCCGGCGCTCGTCCAGCGGTCCTTCGGCGACTACGGAATCTCCATAGACCGCCCCCGCCTCGATCCAGGCCTCGATGTTCGCGATCTCTTCCGGTGACAGGCGAGCCGTGCCCAACGGCATGAAGGGCTGCGACTGGTGGGTGATGGTCTTGTAGAGCAGGCTCCTCGACGGGTTGCCGGGGACGATGGCCGGGCCGTTATCACCGCCCCGCATCAGGCCAGCCCGCGAAGTGAGATCGAGCTTCGATACTTCGGAATCGGGACTGTGGCAACTGAAGCACTGCTGCTCGAAGACGGGCTGGATGTTCGTCGAGAAGAAGGCAGGATCGGCGGGGTCCGGTTGCTGCGCGGAGAGGGGATTTGCCGCCAGCAGCATGACGGCGAGTGCTCCCAGCACCCTTGCCGGGGAAAGTCGTTGTTCTCTACATCGTCCAGGCATTCGCAGATCACCCGCTAAGAATCCAGTTTTTCTAAGTACAGCATACTGCAAAACCGTTTGCGATGGACTCTGTATCGCGGCCTGTTCAGCCTGCCGGACAAAAGGCTGACGGGACTCACGGCGAGGATTTCCCCGGCCGCCTACGTTGCTGATAGATGCGCAGGGCGTCGATCGCCTTTTGCCTTTCCCCTTTACGGCGGTACATGTTGCCGAGAAGAAAGTGGATCTGACCGTCGGAGTCGGCGGGAGCGCTTTCCAGGACGAGGATCGCCTCATCGAGTTGCCCGCTTTCATCGAGTGCCGTCGCGAGTTTGCGCCGCGACGTTTCGTCGCCAGGGTTGAGGTCGACGGCGCGGCGGAGTAGCGGGATGGCATCCGCGGCTCGATCGAGGGACAGGAAGACATCGGCCAGCAACGCGTTGGCGCGCGGGTGATGGGGAGACGCCCGCAGAACTTGCTCTAGCAGCGGAGCCGCTTCGTCGGATTTGCCGATCCGCGCCTTGAATTGAGCGTAGGCTACAAGCGTCCGGGGGTCTGAACCCGCCGCGAGAATCGCATTCCGATACGCGGCGTCGGCGCTTTCCAGGTTGCCTTGCCTCTCGAATTCCCGGGCGCGGAGCCCGGCAAGCAGCGGTGAGTTCGGCGCCAGCCGGGCCGATTGTCCGTAGGACCTCTGCGCGAGGCGAAGCAGGATCTGGAAACTCAAATACCGGCCCCTGGCGCTTTCGGGAATCATCGACAGCAGGGCCGCAGTGGCCGCGGGCACGGCCCCCTGGATCTCCAAGCAGGAGGCCATGACCAGAGTCCGTTCGACGCGCCCGGCCGCGTCCGCAGGGAAGGAGCGTTTCGCCACCGCCTGGCGGCACTTCACCCGCGCGGCGTCCGAGCCGGAGAAGTCGGTCTGTAGTTCCTGGCCGGAGTCCTTCACGGTGTATGTCAGGCAGGCAGGCCATAGCGCCAGGAGGCGGCGAATCGCCTCTTCCGCGCCTGCCTGGTCTTCCAGGCCCATGCCGGCGTCCACTAGGCCTTGCAAGGCCCGGCAGTGTCCAGGTTCGTTGCCGAGAATGGTCTCGAAATCAGCTTTGGCCGCCTGAAGGTCACCGTTCGCCAGCCGGTAATAGCCGTATGACAATCGTCCCTCTCTATTCTCCGGATGAAGGGCCAGTGCTTCCCCAAGCCTGCTCTCGGCATGAGCGAAGTTCTTCTCATCGAGGGACTGCTGGACGGTCGCCAGGATCCAGTAGTAGCCGCTGTTGCCAGAAGACGCCTCCGAATCGCTCGATTCATCTTCCAGTCGTTTGAGGAGCGCAGCGGCCATCGCGGAATAGGCCTCGCCGAGATGAAAGTAGAGCGCGGCGTTGCCGGGGGTCAGGCTGATCTGCCGGAGATACTGCAACGCGGAAGCCTGATACTCGTTCAGCGCGTAGTAGGAGGCCGCCAGAAAAGGCCGTGCTTCATCACTAGCGGGTTCGAGCGAAAGGTACGTTTCAAGCAGAGGAACCGCTTCGGCATAGCGGTCGAGGTTGTAGTACGAGGCCCCCAGAAACAACATCGCCGATCTCAGCTCAGGCTCCTGTTCGACGACCTGAGAAAGAATCCGCACCGCCTCGAGGTGGTGTTGCTGCGAGTGGTAGACGAGGCCGAGGTTCAGCTTGACGGCCGCCCAATCGGGTCGCCGCTGGAGGATGCGTTCGTAGAGGCGCGCGGCTTCCGCGAGGTCATTCGCCTGTTCCGCCGACTCCGCCAGCGCAACCAGCTTCTCGATCGGGGCGGCGGCGGTCTCGATAGCATCCGTCGTCCTTACGGCTTCGCGGGAACCAGTCGACAACGGCGGTTGCTCGGGGGTCTGCGACCGCGCAGGCGGCATGACGGAAACCGCCACGAGCACGGCAACCGGGAGCGCCGATGCGCTCGAACGCCAACCCTTCCGGGCTCGTCGTTTCCGCACAAACGGTATCCTATCACGCACTTTTGCTTATGCTTCTATGAAGAGTTTGCCGTCGCCGCCAGCGCGCGGTACGCCATGAAACCCGGCCTTCGCTCACTACTGCTGATCGTCTTCGCATGCCTGGCTGCCGCGCTTTCGGCGCAGGATAAGCCACAGATTCGCTTTACGGACACGGCGGCGGCGTCCGGCGTGTCCGTGGTGAACGTTTGCGGCGGTAAAGAGACGAAGGACTACATTGTCGAGATCAACGGCAACGGCGCGGCCTTCTTCGACTACGACAACGATGGCGACATGGATCTGCTCGTCGTCAATGGCTCGACACTGGACAACATGGCCGGCGGCGGGGATCCGATGGCCGTTCTGTACCGCAACGACGGCGACGGGGCGTTCAGCGACGTGACAGAGGCCGGCAAGCTGAGCCGCAGCGGTTGGGGCATGGGGGCCTGTGTCGCGGACTACGACAACGACGGCCATCAGGACGTGTATCTCACGGCCTATGGCTCCGACGTACTCTACAAGAACAATGGCGGCGGCGCGTTCGCCGACGTCACCGAGCAAGCCGGTGTCGCCAATCCCGGTTGGGCGACGAACTGCGCTTTCGGCGACTACGACCTCGACGGCGACGTCGACCTCTATGTCGCGAACTACTTGCGGTTCGACCTGGAAACCGTCCCCAAGCGCGGAGCCAACGAGCTTTGCAAGTACATGGGCAGGGATGTCCTGTGCGGTCCCCGCGGGCTGTCCGGGGAGCCCGATGTCCTCTACCGCAACAACGGCGACGGAACTTTCAGCGACGTTACGAAGGACGTCGGCGTAGCGCAGCCGGCTTTCTACGGATTCGGCGTCGTGTTCACGGACCTGAACAACGACCTCTACCCGGAGATCTATGTGGCGAACGACTCGAAGCCAAGCTTTCTTTTCGCGAACCGGAAGAACGGTACTTTCAGCGAGGAAGGCCTCTTTGCCGGCGTGGCTCTGAACGCCGCCGGAACCGAGCAGGCCAGCATGGGAGTCGCGGTCGGCGATTACAACAACGACGGTTCACTGGACCTGTTCATTACGAACTTCTCGCAGGACTCGAATGTCCTCTACCAGAACGACGGCTCGGCGTTCTTCACGGACGTGACGTTTCCCGCAGGACTCGGCTCATCGTCGATGGCCTATCTGGGCTGGGGAACTTCGTTTGTCGATATCGACAACGACGGGTTCCTCGATCTGTTCATCTCCAACGGACATGTTTATCCCGAGATCGACACCTTCGACATCGAGTCGAAGTATCACGAGCCGCGACAGGTCTATCGCAACCTCGGCGACGGCCGTTTTCAGGAGCTGACCGAAGACATCGCAGGACCGCTTGTCGACAACAAATCCAGCCGAGGCGCCGCCTTCGCCGACTACGACAACGACGGCGACATCGACATTCTCGTGGTGAACATGAACGAGCCGCCGTCCCTGCTGCGCAACGATACGGCGACCGGACACCACTGGGTCGGTTTCCGGCTCGCCGGAACGAAAAGCAACCGCGATGGGATCGGCGCCCGCGTCACCCTCTCCGCGGGAGGGATGCGGCAGACACGCGAAGTGCGCAGCGGAGGCAGCTATCTTTCCCACAACGACTTCCGCGCGCATTTCGGACTGGGCCGCGCGGAGAAGATCGAGGCCGTCGAAGTCCGCTGGCCGAGCGGCCTTGCCGAAACCTTCCCGGCGCTCGATACCGGCCGATATCACACGCTGCAAGAAGGCGAAGGAGCCGCCGAGGAATAAGCGCTAATTCGCCGGCTCGGCCTGCGCCCATTGCCGAGCGATCCGGGTCGCCTGACGGAGCTGTTCGGGCGACAGGGGGAGAGCGGCGAGTTGCTTGCGCGCTTCGGGATGGTCGTTCCGCACGGCAAGCTGGAGCCAGGCGTGCGCGCGGACAATGTCCCGCGGGACTCCCCTGCCCTGGCGGTACAGGCCGGCCAGCGCGATCTGGGCTTGCACGACGCCCAGCCGGGCCGCTTCCCCATACCACCGCGCCGCTTGAGCGGCGTCCGCCGGGAGCCCGCGGCCGTGTTCGTACAAGGCTCCGAGGTTGTAGAGAGCTTCGGGCTGTTGCCGGGCGGCGGCCTTGCGGTACCACGCGACCGCCTGGGAGAAACTCTGCTCGACGACTTCACCGCGTTCATGCAGGACGCCCAGACCGGTTTGCGCTTCGGCGACCCCACCTGCCGCGGCTTTGCGATACCACTCGACGCCCTGCTCGCGATCCTGATCGACGCCCAGGCCGTTGAAGTACATGCGGCCGAGATGGAACTGTGACTTGGCGTTCCCGAGGCCGGCCCCCTTGCGGTACGAGTCGAGCGCTTGGGGATACATGCGTCGCGCCTCGGCAGTCCGGCCCGACCAGAAGGCAGCCTCCCCCTCGTCCCGAGGCACTCCATGGCCGCGCTGGTACAGCATGGCCAGAGTCTGTTGCGCCTTGGGGTCGCCTCGCTCGGCGGCTTTCGTGTACCACTCGGCGGCGGTTTCGAGATCACGCTCCACGCCCCGTCCCTGGAAATACACGGTGCCGAGATTGAATTGCGCTTCGACAGACCCCTTGGCGGCGGCTTCGCGGTAGAGAGCCACAGCCCGAGCCTGGTTCCTTTCGACGCCCTGGCCCTGTGCGTACATCGTGCCGAGTCGGTACATGGCGTCCGGGTTGCCGCCGCGGGCCGGGTTCTGGAGCAGCCGGGCCGCCTGGGCGTAGTCCTGGGGCACTCCCTTTCCGTCGCCGTAGAGAAGGGCGAGTTGGTATTGCGCACGGGGCAATCCCTGATCGGCGGCCGCGCGAAACCAGCGGGCGGCCGACTGGTCGCTCTTGTCGGCTCCCCTGCCCTCCAGATGCGCGAGACCGATCAGAAACTGGGCGTCGGGCAGGCCTTGCTCGGCGGCGAGACGGTACCACCCGACCGCCTGCGCGTCGTCAGGTTCGACCCCGCGGCCGCGGTGGTAGGCCTCCCCGAGCTTGAACTGGGCAGGGGGATAGCTCTGCCCGGCGGCGGCGCGATACCAGCGAAGGGCCTGGCCGTAATCACGGGCGACGCCACGCCCCGCCTCGTGCAGAAGACCGAGGTGGAATTGAGCGTACGAGCGCCCCTGCTCCGCCGCCTTGCGGTACCAGTGGGCGGCCTTCACCGCGTCCGGCGCGACACCCTGGCCGGCCTCGTACATCCGGCCGAGACTGAACTGAGCGAGCGCGTACCCCTGCTCGGCGGCCTTCCGATGCCAGGCGGCGGATTGCGCGAGGTCCCTGGGCACGCCGCGGCCCTCCGCGTAGAGCTTGCCCATGCTGTACTGAGCAACGGCGTCGCCGGCGTCCGCCAGGGGCCGAAACTCCGCGGCTGCGCGCTGCCAGTTTCCGTTGTTGTAGGCATCGAGGCCCGCTTTGAGGTCCGCCCCGGAAAGCAACGGGAGGATCAGAGCGGCGAGGCCCGCCACGAATACGAAGCTCCGCGGGATGGTCATGAAGCCCGATGTTCCTGCATCATAACCCGACACCGGTCCGGCCGTTGCAGGCTCCCGGCTCTTCCTGCGCCCAACATGAAAAAACCCGCCGGGTTTCCCCGGCGGGTTTCGAAGCTTTTCAGCCTTTTCAGGCCAGAGGGCTAGTAGATGAACTTCAGGCCGAACTGCATGACCCGTGCCGGTTTGGCGCTGAAAATGCGGCTCGTTTGGTTGGCCAGGCCAAAAGTCGTGACAGGGTTGTTGTAGTTGACGTGGTTGGGCATGTTGAACATCTCCCACCGGAACTGGAAGTACTTGCCTTCAGTGATGTAGAAGTTCTTCATCAGACCGGTATCGATCACGTGCTCACCGGGGCCGTCCATGAGTCCTACCGCCGAGTTGCCGAACGTATAGGGTCCCGGCGCCGCGAACGCACCCGGGTTGAACCAGCCTCCCGGGGTCGGGTTCGAAATGTTCGGGTCGCCCGTCAGGTCGGCTCGAGTGCCGCGGCCGTTGCCGAGCGTCGCGCCGGGAACCGTGACACTGAGCGGGGCTCCGGACCAGAAGCGGTAAATGCCGCTGACCTGCCACCCTCCCAGAATGGCGTCGACGACCGGGTTCGCGTCCGGCAGCAGCTTGCGGCCGCGGCCCAAGGGCAGCTCGTACACGGTGTTGAAGGACAAGATATGCAACCGGTCCTGATTGTTCCGCCCGCGGTTGTACGAATCGGGCGCATGAGGCTCACGCCGGATCTGCTCCATGTACCTTCCCGCGGCGTAGGCCATGGTGAACAGCCAGCCGTCCGTGAAGCGGCGTTCCCACTTGACGTGAGCGGCGTTGTACCAGGTGTTGCCGTAGTTGTTCACCATCTGGATATTGCCGAAGGCCGGATAGGGCCTGGCGGCTTGCAGGTCGTCGTACTGGCCGGGCGGCGGGACGTTGAACTGCTCGGAACCGCCGGTGTGAGCCTGGGTGGTGTAGTTGCCGACATACGACAGGGTGAGCGCCGATTGGGCGGGCATGGCGAACTGCACCGAGGTGTTCCACTCATGCGTCTGTTGAGCCCTGAGGTCCCACTTGGGAGCGGCTACGCTGATGCCGAGAAACGCATTCGGATCATCCGGAAACGCCGTCTCCCACCTTTGATTTTCGGCCGGGTTAAAGCCCGCCACCTCGAAGTTCCAATACGGCGGGCCGATAATCGCCGAAGCGCTCCGGTTCCCCGTGAACTGCATCGGAAAGATGCCGTAGCCGGCACGAACCACAACGTTGCTGGAGCCCAACGGGCGGTAAGCGAGACCGACCCGCGGCGAGAAAACAGTGTCCGGCTTGAAAAGACCTCGGGGAATGCCCAGTTCGGACGCGGGCCTCCAGAGATCTTCGGTGAACTTCGCCAGGGCCGGGGCCACGGGCTGAGAGGTCAGGTCGACGTTGCCGTTGGTGTCTTCGCCGGCCACCGCGAAACCGGAGTTGAGATCGAAGGTAGCATGGTTGCCCCGGATGGCGGCCTTCTCATACCAGTGGTCGTGGCGCAGACCGAGGTTGATGGTGAGCTTGTTGGTGACCTTCCAGGCGTCGTTGAAATAGATCCCCGTGTAGGGCGAGTCGGACATGCCGAAGGTCTGGATCGGGTAGTTACGGCGAGCCGTAGACACCAGACCCAGGAAGTAATCGGCAAAGCCGTCGCCGGTGTACTGCCCGTTGAAGGAGAAGTTGCCCCGCGCGCAGCACGAGCCGTGGTTGCCGTAGGTGCTCCGGGTGTTGTACTCGGCTCCGACGCTGATGGTGTGCCGGCCACGCACCAAGTTCAGGTTGACCTTCGCGTTGTAGGCCTCGAACCACAGTCTTCCTCTTCCTCCCCAAGGCGGCGAGTACGCCGTGTAACCCGTTACGCCGACGGTCGGGATTCCGACGTGCTCGTCGCGGCCTTCCGTCTGGAAGCCCCGGATTCCGGCCTGCTCGGTCAGGTTCCCGACCTCGGCCCCAACCCAGGGGTTCGTAAAGGCGGCCAGCGAGCGGGTATAGCCCCAATTCATGTTCAGCAAGGTAGTCGGATTGATCGTGTACGCGTAGTTCAATCCGAGGTTGTTCTGCCGCGTGTCGGTCTGGCGGTAAATATCGGGCCTGGTGCCCAGCGCATTGTTGATGTTGTTGGTGACAATCCAGCGTCCGTAAAGCCGATGGCTGTCATGCAACTGGTGGTCGATGCGGCTGATGTACTCCCAACTGTCATCGGGCCGCGGAGCCACGATCCGGTAACGGTTTCCCGCATCAGTGGGCAAGGGAATAAAGTGGAAGAAGAACTCCGAGGCCGGGGAAACTTCCGACATCGGAATCATGTTGTTCGCATACGGCTCACCGCTGTACGGGTTGGTGATCGCCGATGAGACGCTCGAAAAATCACCCCGGAGCATGTCCGGGTGGATGGTCGCGCTGTTGTAGATTTGCTCCCGCCGTTGCCGGTTCTGCTCGGTAGAGAAGAAGAAGAAGGTGCGGTTGCGAACGATCGGCCCGCCGACCGTTCCGCCGAACTGGTTCTGGGTCAGCTTGGGGATCCTGGTCGCAAAAGTGTTGCGGGCATCGAGGTTTTCATTGCGCAGGAACTCCCATAAAGCGCCATGGAGTTCGTTCGTGCCCGATTTGGTCGCCATGATCATCTGGATCGGCTGCCGCCCGTTCTCGGCGCTGAAGCTGCTGGTTTCGACCCTGAACTCGGCGATCGTATCCACGTTCGGGATCGTGATGCCGCGCTCGTCCATGCCGGCGTTGGCATTGAGGCCGTCGATCTGGAACTCCGTGTTTTCCACCGGGACGCCCACGCCCTGCACCTCATTGCCGCGCTCGAATCCGGCCCTGCGGGTGTAGCGCATGCCCGGCACCAAGTTGACCAGGTGCGCGGGATTGCGTCCGTTGATGGGCAGGTCGATGATCTGCCTCGCTTCCACAGTGGCCTGCACGGCGCTCTGTTCGGTCTGGATCAACTCGACGCCGGAGCTCTCGACCGTGATCTGCTCGGCCACTTCGCCCACCTCCAGCACGGGAGACACGCGAAGCCGTTGGCCTACCGTCAGTTCCGTCCGTTCCAGGTTCCATGTCTTGAAACCGTCCAGCGAAGCCTGAACCGAGTAGAAGCCGCGGTTGAGCGCGAACACCTCGAAGATGCCCACCTCATTGCTCTGCGTCTCGATCTCCTGGCCGGTCTCGATATTGGTGATGGTCACGGTCACGCCCGGCACCACGGCTCCGGTCGTATCGGTCACCACCCCAAGAATCGTGCCCTGAGTGCCCAACTGCGCATACAGAGCGGAAGCCGCGAACAGCGCGGCAACCATCAGCACCATAACCTTTTTCATTCCGATAACTCCTGTCATCTCGACTGTTCCTAGCGGTGAAAGTAAATGCCTGAGTGCACGATGTCCCCAAACACTGACGGAAAGGCCATTGCCCCCCAAGTGTTTGCAAGCCTTGCGGCCTGTGTACGCAACCCCCAAGACACCAATGAGCGGGAGAGACAATACCCCCCTCCCTATGCACCTATTATGCGTCAGACCGGAAACCACGTCAACGCAGCAGGGCGATGGAATCATCCAGGTGGCTGGACGAGCGGCCCGGGCACACCCTTCCGGCGTTCGCAAAGCTACATTCGCGCCGTCTCTTCACGGGCGCGCCGCTGCACCTCTCTCAGCATGGCCGCCATGGACAAATCAGGCGCCAGGTCGCGAGGCTTCTTGCCGGTCCCTTCGAACACATCCGTCCGGTTCCACTTCGCATAGAGCCGCGGGGGCAACGAGGAATCGGCCTTGCGATACAGCCGCTCCGGGATCTCGGTCCATTCGGACGTCCGAGGGCCGGCGGCGCGGGAATAGTAGATGTGGAGACTTCGTCTCTGACGGCTGCGCGGTTTGAGCTTGCCGCAATGCAGGCACCGCGCATGGAAGAGAATCGCCGAGCCGGCCGGGGCGATGAGGTCGAACTCCTGCTCGGGGCGGTGTTCATTGGGCCGCAAGTCCAAGCAGCGGTCGTGACTGCCGGGGATGATGCTGAAGCAGTGGTCCCGCTCGCCGACGTCGGTAAGGAGAAAGACCAGCGAAACGGCGTCGATTTCGGCCCGCCGGGAATAGTCGCGGGTGATGTCCCGGTGCCACCCCTTGGCCTCGTCGAGGTTCATGGTCGGGTCCCGGACCAGGATCGAGAACTCTTCGAAAGAGATGTCCTCTCGATACCATTCCGTGACCAGATCGAGGACGGGCTGCTGCTCGATCGTGAAGTCGAACGCAGCGGTGCGCGGCAGAACGTTCGGAGCCTGGCGGAAGGAGTCGCTCAATTGCCACCAGTCTTCCGGATACCGGACCAGCGACTCGTCGACCGCCTCGTTCAGGACAGCGACCTGCCGCCGCGAGAGGAAGCTCGGCAGCACGACGAAACCCTGTTCCGAGAACTGCTCCAACAAAGCCTGCATCACGCTTGCCTGCATTTCTCACCACCCGACGGCCGCAGCACGCGATACGACCGCCATGACTTCGCTTTTTCTTCGCAACGCTTGCTTGCCGTGCTCGACGTACTGTCAAGCGCGCCAAGCGGCTCGCGCCTCGTCCTGACGGCCCTCTCACGCACTTCGCCTCGCCGCGTGGTGAGACATGCAGGCCAGGGCCTGTCCGCGCTTGACTCCGTATTGTCGGAGAACGCCGTCCCCCGCGCCTCGCCCGTCCCTCATGCCGAACGAAATACCAGCAGAGGAGTGTCAAGGCGATATCGAAAATTCCCCTGTCTGTGCAATCCAGAACATTCCCCTTTCCGAGCATAAGCTCATTTCTCATTTGCCGCAGCAGAAGCAGCCCGGAGGGCGACGGTAGCTGTGGCAAACAGCTCTCGTCGCGAGGCCGACCCAGAACGCCGGACGGCGCGCGGACACTTGCCGGGGCAATATTTTTTGCTGAACAATAGCGAACAATGGTGAACAATCGTGAACAATGGTGAACAGTGCATCAAGGCGGTGATTCGAAAAAAAGCCGTGATTCGTGTCTCGTGATTCGTGTTTCGTGAAAATCCGTTGGCCGAGGCTTGCTGTTGCTCTACCAGCGAACGCCGGAGGATTGGTGGA
>JAPOOG010000021.1 GCA_026713545.1 Bryobacterales bacterium | reverse complement strand
CTACCTGCCCAGCGAAGCCTGCTCCTACCGCATCGCCGTGGTCAGCATCCGCAAGCAATATCCCGGGCACGCGCGCCGCATCATGTTCGGAGTCTGGTCATACCTGCGGCAGTTCACTTACACGAAGCTGGTGATCGTCGTGGATGACGACATCGACGTGCGCAACTGGCCGGACGTCATCTGGGCCATTAGCACCCGCATGGACCCCGCGCGAGATACGGTGATCGCCGAGTCGACACCCATGGACTATCTCGACTTCGCGTCACCGGTCGCTGGCCTGGGGTCGAAAATGGGCTTCGACGCCACTAACAAGTGGCCCGGGGAGACACAGCGCGACTGGGGCAGTCCCATCTGCATGTCGCCCGAAGTTGCCGAGCGGGTGGACCGAATGTGGAGCGACTTGGGGCTGGACTGAGCACGTGGAGAAGGAGAACGCGCGGCCAGGAGGATGGGGCGTGCCCGCGCCGCGTCGGTAGTCGATGATGTAGGATTCCGCCATGCTACGCCGAACACAAGCCAACAACTTTCATTGTCTGCGTGACGTGAATCTTGCGTTGGACGGATCGGGTCGCATCATGGTCGGGCCGAACGGCAGCGGCAAGAGCGCCCTGTTGGATGTAGTCTCGTTCTTCAGAGATTCGATGGCCGTATTAGGTCGATTGGCTGATACGGTGGACGTGCACGGATGCCGTTGCCCCGCCTTCGGGGGACTGAAAGACACATTACGATCATGGTTTCTGGAAGCGAGTTCATGATCACGCTGCTCAGACTGAGAAATTTCAAGAACTTCGCCGACGAAACTCTGCGGATGGGACCGCTGACCGTGATCGTCGGCGCAAACGCGAGCGGCAAGAGCAACATTCGGGATGCGTTTCGTTTTCTGCACGGCATAGGTAGAGGTTATCGTCTCGCGGACATCATTGGAGGCAGATTCGGCACCGGCGGTCAGGTGGAGTGGGACCCTATACGCGGGGCAACGGATGAAGTGATCCGCATCGGTCAAACTCAGTTTGTCCTCGGAGTCGACCTGGGGTTTGATAACCCTGTATGTATCCCGTACACCATTGGCATCGAGCGCGATCGAGGAAACAATGGCGCATTCCGCGTCGTCAGGGAAACGCTCTCGAAGTCGGACGGCACTGTTGCAATTGACCTCGGCGAGATGCTTCCAGGAAACACTGTAAGTGAATCTCACGTTAACGAGACTACGATATTCACGAGCCATCCGCCGACTCCGGATCCCGTTCATGAGCAGACCGAAGACGGGTTCTTGTTGCTTCGCATGGAAAAAACAGGACATCAAAGAAAGTACGGAGACCGACTGAGAGTCAGACCGGATCAGCCGGCACTCGGTCAAATCAAGGAGCACACAAGGGTCATGCGAAAGCACAAGGAATTGTCCCAACAAGCGCTGGACGCACTAGCCAGCATGCGGTTTCTGGACCTTTGGCCCGACCGCATGCGGCAAGGAGCGTTCCCTGGCCAAACCGTGCTCGGCGACAGAGGCGAGAATCTGGCAACAGTGTTGCGGGAGATTTGCGAGGACCCAACCCGGCACGATACCTTGCTGGAATGGACCCGGGAACTGACGCCGATGGACGTGGTGGACTTCGAGTTTCCGGTGGACCCCACTACAGGCCGGGTCCAACTCGCCTTCCGGGAGGCGAACCGCCGAACGATATCAGCCTACGCCGCATCCGACGGCACATTGCGATTTCTCGCCATGCTCGCGGCGTTGCTGGGAAATAATCCCGCGCAACTCTATGTCTTTGAGGAAATCGATAACGGAATACACCCTTCTCGTCTTCGCCTGCTGCTGGACCTGATTGAGAGTCGAACAAGTGAAGGTGACGTTCAAGTCGTCACGACGACGCACTCCCCGGAGTTGCTGTCGATGGTGAGCGACGAGACGTTCAAGAATACTTCCGTTGTCTGCCGACGCCCCGACACCGACGATGCTGCCATCCGCCCCATATCCGAACTGCCCAATGCCGACGAGCTCCGGCGTTCGCAGGGACTGGACAGACTCCACACCTCGGGCTGGCTTGAGGACGCCGTCTTTCTTGAGAACGACGTCTAGGCAGGTGGCGGCTCTTGAGAGTGCTCATCATCCCGGAAGATTTTCGAAAGGATCAATATGTCCTGAAACCGATCTTTCAACGGTTGTTTCGGCAACTTGGAAGGCCAACCGCTAAGATTGTCGTTTGCCAGGATCCGCTCCTCGGGGGTATCGGCGAGGCGCTGAAGGAAGAACGTCTGACTGAAATCGTAAGGCGTTACGAAGGCATGACGGATATCTTTCTGCTGTGCGTGGACAGGGACGGCGAGACCGGAAGGCGCGCCCGCCTTGACGCGATTGAGGCCGTCTTTGGCGCCGATAGAACGTTCTTGGCCGAGAATGCCTGGGAGGAGTTGGAAACCTGGGTGCTCGCGGGTCTGGAACTGCCGAATCAATGGATGTGGGCTGACGTTCGTGCCGAGATTGCGGTTAAGGACGTCTATTTCAACGCGCTTGTCGACCAGAGAGGAATCTCCCGCCGTCCGGGCGGCGGGCGCAAGACTTTGGGAGAGGAAGCAGCGCGTCGAATCGGCGCGATCCGGCAGAAATGCCCCGAAGACTTCGACTCGCTTGCCAAGCGAATCGGAGACAGCCTGTGACAACCCGATTGAAGCCCCTGCGTGATCAAGTCCACCTCACGGACGAACTGCGCTGCGGCCAGCTCACTATGGCCGAGTTCGCCGCAGACTTGCGCGAGGTGTTAGCACGGGGCAGGCAACCTATTTGCCAAAGACCGGAGCAGTATTTCGCACTCTCCCATCCGGCGCTCACGCGCCGGTCCGGTCAACGTTTCTTCTGGCCGGGTTTCTTCTGGCCGGCCTGCGCGGCCGCATCCGGAGAACCCAGTGCCGGAAGGTCCTCTCCAGCACCAACCACCAGGCTCAGGCCCGAGCGAAACGCCAGTGCCGCGTTGTCGGCTTCTCCGAACTGATCGAGCAGGCGCCCGTAGAGCGCGTAGGCCTCGGTCCGGGGTGCGATTGCTAGACTGGTCTCGAGGTAGCTGCGGGCCTTCCCCCACAGCTCCAGCACCATGCACAGGCGCGCCGCGCTCAGCAGCAGCGCCCCATCCTCCGGGCGCTGCTTGAGCCATTGCTCGGCCTGCAGCAACTG
>JAPOOG010000140.1 GCA_026713545.1 Bryobacterales bacterium | reverse complement strand
CGTCGACTGGTTCAACGGAGGGCTGTTCGACGATGACGCAGCCTTGCCGCTCGACCAAACCGAGATCAAGATCACGCTCAGGGCGGCGGAGCTTGACTGGTCGGAGGTCGACCCGTCGATCCTCGGCACGCTGTTCGAACGCGGTCTCGACCCCCGCAAGCGCGCCCAACTCGGCGCGCACTACACCGACCGCGACAAGATCATGCTGATCGTCGAACCGGTCGTGATACGCCCGTGGCTTGCCGAGTGGAAGGCCGAGAAGGCCGGGATCGCGGCCGAACTGGAACGTGCGAAGAACGCCCAGTCACCCGCCGCACGCACCAAACAGCAGAACGAGGCGGAAAACCGCTACCGTACTTTTCTCAACCGGCTGCGGGCGTTCACCGTGCTCGACCCGGCTTGCGGCTCGGGCAACTTCCTCTACCTTGCCCTCCAGGCTCTCAAAGACCTGGAGCACCGGGTGCAGCTCGAGGCGGAATCGCTCGGCATACAGCGGGCCTTTCCGGTGATCGGTCCGGCCAACGTCAAGGGAATCGAGATCAACCCCTACGCGGCCGAGTTGGCCCGCGTCTCGGTCTGGATCGGTGAGATCCAGTGGATGCGACGAAACGGCGCCGACGAAGTCCGCAACCCGATCCTCAAGCCGCTCGACACCATCGAGTGCCGCGACGCCATCCTTACGCAGGACGGCACGGAACCGGCCTGGCCAGAGGCGGACGTCGTGATCGGCAACCCTCCGTTTCTGGGCGGCAAGCTGCTCATCACTCACTTGGGCGAAGACTATGTCACGCGGATGTTCACGACTTACGCTGGCCGCGTGCCGGCGGAAGCCGACCTCGTCTGCTACTGGTTCGAGAAGGCGGGTCGGCAGATTGCAATCGGCAAGACGGCGAGGGCCGGGCTCGTCGCGACCAACTCCATACGAGGCGGGGCAAACCGAAGGGCGCTGAGGGCCGCAACAGAAACCAAGCGAATTTTTGAAGCGTGGAGCGACGAGCCGTGGGTGATAGACGGCGCGGCCGTGCGTGTGTCACTGGTCTGCTTCTCGCGTGCGGACGACGGGGCCGTGTCAGGCACTCGGCTCAATGGCCAGCCCGTCGACGAGGTCTACGCAGACCTGACAGCGCGGAGCATCGGTGTTGGAGTCGATCTCACCCGCGGACGGCGTCTCCCGGAGAATGCCGGCGTGGCTTACATGGGTGACACGAAAGGTGGTCCCTTCGACGTTGCGGGCGATCAGGCGCGCTTGTGGCTTCGTCTGCCAGCTAACCCGCACGGTCGGGCCAACGCCGAAGTCTTGAAGCCTTGGATGAATGGTATGGATTTGACCCGTCGTCCGTCGGGTAAGTGGATCGTTGACTTTGGGTGGACGATGACAGGCGACGACGCGGCACTGTACGAAGAGCCATACCAGTGGGTGAAGGAACGCGTCCACCCGCTGCGACAGCAGAACCGCCGGGAAGCCTATCGGGAGTACTGGTGGCGGCATGTCGAGCCGCGGCAGGGCATGTGGCGGGCGCTCGACGGTTTGACGCGTTTCATCGCCACACCGACCGTTGCCAAGCACAGGCTGTTCGCTTGGTGCGACGCCCGTATCTGCCCCGATCATCAACTGATCGTCATCGCACGGGACGACGACACCACCTTCGGCATCCTGCACAGCCGGTTTCACGAGATCTGGTCAATAAGGCTCTGCACGTGGATCGGCAAGGGCAACGACCCTCGCTACACCCCGACCACCACCTTCGAGACCTTTCCGTTCCCACTTGGCCTGACGCTCGACGTGCCCGCCGCCGATTATGCGGGCGACCCGCGCGCCTCCGCCATCGCCGATGCCGCGCGCCGGCTGGTCGAGTTCCGCGACCGCTGGCTCAATCCGCCCGAGTGGGTCGAGTGGGTCGACGAGCCGGTGCCTGGCTACCCCAAGCGTCCGGTTCCCCGCAACGAGGCCACCGCCAAGGCTCTCAAGAAGCGAACCCTCACTAACCTCTACAACACTCGTCCGCAATGGCTCGCGGACGCCCACGCCGCTCTGGATGCCGCTGTCGCAAGCGCCTACGGCTGGCCGGGGGACATCACTGACGACGACGTGCTTCGCAAACTGCTAGATCTCAACGGGGGCGGCTGAGTTGGGTCTGTCTCTGAGAATGCTAGAAGCCTTCGGGACAGCCAGTCGCGCCTTGAGCTTCTGAGCATTTCACGGCCCACACGTCATCCCCTTCACCTCGCTGCCTCATCGTCGCCGTCCACGTTGAGTGACTCGATTGGGAAGTCTTTCTAGGCCGCTTCGACGGACCACGAACCCTGTTCCACATCTACCCGCCCTACTGGCAAAACACGCTGTCTCTGTCGGAGTCCTCCTCAGCCTCAACGACCGCCCCGAAGTGCACGAGTTGTTTAAGGAGTTTCAGGTCGAGACCGTGAGCATGTGCTACACCGCCCAAGCCGGAACAACCCTGCGGGTCAACGAGCTGCTCATCAGCAATGCTCACTAACACATTTCTTCACCGGTTCCACCCAGATCAGGGCTGAAACCAGTCGCGGTCGGGCCGTGCGAGTTGGCGCGCATTGTTATAAGCCATATCCAATGTTAGACAAGTCGATGCACGGTAGAACGTAGAATGTCTTTCAACTACAAGCGCCAAGTCGGCTCTTCTCGGATCAGATAGACACAAGGGAAGCAGTAGCTGAACCTTTCCTCGGTAGTATTGAGGGATGGCGGTCTTGTAGCTTCGTCGGACCCGTTCCCTGGCTTTGCCGATCGCGCCGTCCAATACGTTTCCCAGGGCGTAGTTGTCCATCTGTCGATAAGGGTCTGGGAACCTCTCTCTCGGACTGTCTTGAATGATGTGCTCAACATTGACGCGTATATCTTTTCGGTGATCGAGCACCAAGCAGCTAGTGTTTCGTTCAATAATTAGTTTGGCTTATTGTATTTCTTGACTTATGTTGTGGTCATGGCACGTCGGGCACCCTCAATCGTGATCGATTCCCAACAACGCCTGACCTTGGAAGCCGTGGTGCGCTCCCCGACCTCGGCCCAGCGGGATGTGTTGCGTGCACGCATTGTCCTTTTGGCTGCCGAGGGGCAGCGTAGCGATCAGATCCAGCAGGCCTTGGGAGTCTCCAAACCGGTGGTCATCATGTGGCGGCGCCGTTATGCCCATTCCGGTCTGAGCGGTCTGGCCGATCAGACCGGGAGAGGCCGCAAACGACTCCATGACGCGACTCTCCGCCACCGCATTGCCGCCACTGCCTGCACCGACCCTCCGCCCTCTGTGGGGACCCATTGGAGCGTACGCACGTTGGCGAAGCACCTGGGGGTCGGCCCCTCCCTGGTGCAATCGGTGTTGGCGGCCGAATCGATCCAACCCCATCGCTGCCGATACTGGAAGCATTCCAATGACCCCGAGTTCGAACCGAAGATGTTGGCTGTGGTCGGATTGTACCTGGACCCTCCGGGAAACGCCGTGGTCCTGTCAGTGGATGAAAAGACCTCCATCCAGGCCTTGGACCGCACCCAACCGCGTTTACCCATGAAACCACATCGAATCGAGAGACTCAGCCACGAATACAAACGCAACGGAACCGCCGCCTTGCTGGCCGCCCTGTAAGTGCATAGCGGAAAGGTTCTAGGCCAATCCATCCGGCGCCAGAACAGTGATACCTTCATTCGCTTCCTGCGTCGATTGCTGAAGGACTACCCCGACCAGGATCTCTACGTCATTGTCGACAACGCCTCCTCTCACCGGAGCAAGAAAACCCGCTCCTGGGCTGCCAAGCAAGAGCGACTACATCTGGTCTATACACCCACTCACGCCAGTTGGCTCAATCAGATCGAGCTCTTTTTCGGCATCCTGACTCGCAAGGTCATTCGACGGGGTATCTTCAAGTCCCGCCAGGAACTGATCCAATGGTTGATGGCTTTCATCGAGTCCTATAACGCTGAGGCGCGACCCGTTCAATGGACTTATTCAGGAAATCCCTTGGCTGTTTAATAAATCAACGCATTTTGAAAACGCAACACTAGGCGGGGTTGCCCTTCATCTTTTCCCCCAAGACCCGCTTCATTTCAGCAGCCTTAGCAGGAGCCACAAAATAGAGGTCGAATAGCATATCCAATACGTCCAGACACCATGATGCTTCTTCGGCGTCAACAGGGACGATCTCTCCTGTGTTTGCATTCCTTATCGGGTGGGCGGCTGTATTCCCTAGTTGCCGAAACGTATCCAGCACTTCCGAAATGTGAGGAGGTAGAGCACCACTGTTGATGGCTTCCTGTATCTCCGTGTAGAGGGTTCCATGCTTCACCTTGGCTACTTGTCTGAGGATATTCTGCAAACATCTTCGACTCAACGCTGCACTCGCCTTGGGGCTGACTGCGAGAACAGCTACCGCTTCTGTGTAGTCCTCGCTGTATTCACGAGGCACAAACCATGACGCTAGACGCCCGCCGCCAGAAGGGGGGTAGATGTAATAGTAGTTGTGGTATCCCAAGTCACCGTGGTCTTGAAAGTTCAAAGACCGCATGATGAGCCTGCCGCACATGGGGCAAATTGCAAAGTGGAAATTCCAATTGCTACCTCTGTCTTCTACCAAATAAGTTATGCCGCTGGCTTGGCCTTCTGTGCGATACCCCAACGTAGTGAAAGATAGGTTAGTATCCCTGCGACAGTGCGGGCACTGACAGCGTACTATTTCCCTCACCTTCCGCTTGCCCATCTTGTCACTCTCGTACAGAGTAGTGTGGGACCATTACTAATGTTTCGTTCAATGCTCGGGCCTCACGCTGCTCGGCGGCCATGCGGTACCAGCGCACCGCCTCGGAATCGTCCTTGACCACGCCCTTGCTACCTCTGTACATGACCCCAAGATTGAACTGCGCTTGGGAGACGCCCTGCCCGGCCGGCAAGGAGCTTCCGGCTATTCTTGCGACACCGTCCTTGCTATCGGGATCACCGGCACGGTTGTGAAGATACGGTTGCCGGAATCCACTTCGAGGGCGATGAGGGTGAACCGGCCCCCTTCGGGAGCGGTACAACGCAGCGACCCGGCGAAATCCGAGGCGCCGGCCGCGGTGAACTCCTGCTCGATGAGCCAGGAGGTCTGCCCGTTGGCCTCCAGAGGGAACGCCGCCTCGTCCAGCACGGCGCCGGCGCTCATCAAACCGCAGCGCACCTCCATCGCCTCCTCTCCCAGGTTGTGAATCGCGACTCCGGTGGTGATGCTTCCCTGCTCGCTGCGAACCGGGAAGACGGCGGCGCCGGTGGGCGCGCCGGCCCCCACGATGGCCTGTCCGATGTCGGGCATGTCGAACCGAATCATCCCACCGATGGGACCGTCGGAAACCACCTTCATGGATCCGCTCACCAGATCCCCCCAGCCGTGGGTGGAGATGACCAACTCATCCAGCGGCGCCATTTCGGTCGCGACCGTCAGGGCTCCGTCAGCGGTGACTTCCAGATCTCCCATGAGATCCACCACCGTTTCCGGATCGATCGGAGCACCTTCTTGATCGTAGAAGTAGATCAACGGACGGGTCCAAGGAATGGGCGGATGGAAGGGAGTGAGAGCCCGCCCGCCCACGCGCGTCTCCAGATTCACGAACACCAGTTCGGAGGTGACGCCATCTCCATTGGCGAAATGAGCAAAGTTCAGGGTCGCCGCCTCGGCCGAGTCCTGGTTCACCATCATGACCGGCACGGTCGTGAAGATACGGTTGACGGGGTCCATTTCCACGGCGGCGGCGGCGAACCGGTTCCCTTCGGGTGCGGTACAACGCACCGACCCGGCGAAGTCCGAGGTGTCCGCTGTGAACGCCTGCTCGATGGACCAGGAGGTTTGCCCGTTGGCCTCCAGAGGGAACGCCGCCTCATCCAGCACGGCGCCCGCGCTCATCAAACCGCAACGCACTTCCATCGGCTTCTCTCCCAGGTTGTGAATCGCGACCCAGGAAGTGATGCCTCCTTGCTGGCGCCGGGCCGGGAAGACGGCGTCGCCGGTGGGCGCGCCGGCCCCCACGATGGCCTCCCCGACGTCGGGACGGTTGAAACGAAGCATTCCAGCGATGGGACCGTCGGCGATCAACTTCACGGAGCCGCTCACCAGGTCCCCCTCGCCGTGGGTGGAGATCGCCAGCTCTCCCAGCGGCGCCATTCCGGTCGGGACCGTCAGGGCTCCGTCATCGGTAACCTGCAGATCTCCCATGACATCCACCACCGTTTCCGGATCGATCGGAGCGCCGTCCGGGTTGTCCAGGTAGAGAAGGGGACGGACCGGCTCGGAGTCCAGGTTCATCAGCACCACCTCGGAGGTGACGCCGTCCCCGTTGGCGAAATGCGGCAGGACGTGATAGCGATCGTCCGTTACGCCCTCGGGAGAGGTCAGATAGAAACCCGATCCGATGATCAGGGTGTATGGGGCTCTGGTGCCGTCAGGCCTCAGGAGCGTGCCGGAGTACTCGCGGGCGTAGCCCACCTTGGGGATATCGGCGCTGTCGGAGTCGTCAGTGGGATCGTCGAAGTAATATTCAACGAAGCCGCCTTCCGGGCTGCTGGCCGCCGCTTCGATGACCTGTGGCAGAACGAGCTTACCGGTCACCACGTCCCGGACGGTCGGAATCAGAGGCCGAATCTCGAAACGGTCCGGAAACGCACCGTGGAACATGATGATGTTGCTGGTGCGGTGCAAGATGTAGAGGTACACGTTGCCGTGCCTCCAAGGCCCGTTCGGATCCCGCAAGGCGATCCTGAATTGCGAGGCGGCGACGACGGCTCCGCCTCGGCCGTCATCGTGGCTCTGCAGCAGTTCGGTGATGTAATTCACAGCTCCCGTGACGAAGGCCTTCAGCGTTCTGCGGTCCACCACGTGCCTGGCGGTAACGTCCGGGTCGCCGTAATCGACGACTTCATCAACCAAGTGAGACTCATTGACCTCGAAACCGGCGAGGAGCACGGTCGGAACCCGCGTATGCGACGACAAATATACGGTGGCATAGCCGGAAGCCCCTGGTATGCCTGGCCGGAGGCCAGGAACCGGGGAGGTCGCATCGAACCCGGCATCCGGCTCTTGCGACAACGTCCCGAAGACGCTGGCGAGAGCTTGAGCAACGGTTGCAGGATCAGAAGAAGCCAGATTGACCAGAACGGTCGTGGGGACTCCCAGCGCAGAAAGGATCTCTCCGTAGATGAAGGGATTGAGGAGCCTGCCCGACAGCGCCATGGACTTCGCGTGAACGTACACCCTGCCGTCAGGCGTCAGTGTCACAAGGTAGGTGGAGCCGGAACGGTAGGCACTGTCGTCCTCCCTGATGAGACATCCAAAATACGCCGCTCCTTCCACGCTGGTCAGCCCCTCGGCCCTAGCCCGTTCTCTCACGGCCAAGGCGAAGTCCTTGAGGCTGGCGGCGCCGCTTTCCACCTGTTGCGCCGTCACTTGCGGGTCCGCAGGGGGAGTCACGCCGGGAGGGATGGGACAAGCTTCCTGCGCCAATGCGAGCCGTGCTCCGAAAAAGACGCCGGCCAGCACGAGCATGCCGACAACGTGAGTCATCGACGTCGAAGTGAACAACGTTCGAGTATTCATCCTGAGTGGTCTCCTCGATGCTGGCGATTTCCACCGTCGTTTCAGCAGGCCACGGCATTCCTCACCGCGGTATCCCACGAACTCCGGCCCCGTGCTCCGGCGCCGCCGACCCGGCGGACAACAGCACGCAGGCAACCAGCGAACTCCAGAATGTCTTTGCGATGCCACGCACGACTTCTCCTCTTCGTGAAGCAGCGGGTATTTACTGTGCGGCAATAAGCAATAAGCAATACCCACAATCATAGATGGTCTTCGTGAACTTAGTGTGACTTTCAAGTCTCATCGAGTGCACGAATTGTGAAATCTTGCGCCGATATGCGAGTCTGCCCGACTCCGTCCGCTCTCTTCCCACTCCCGGCTATCGCATGGACGGGTGTGAGATCTTCTTCGGGAGGAGTTCACCGGATTGGAGAGTAGAGAGGATCGAGTGGCGGGGCCGACGATCTGAGCGCGGCAGCGATCTTCTGCGGCGATCCGCCCACGACTCGGCACTCCCGGATCACCACTACAACCCGGTGGTCAAGCTCAGGGGCCTGGATGGGTCGGAATCACGTTCTCACTGCCGTCAACTGAACCAGATAGCCGGCCCCATCACCCATGAGCCGGCGCTCGAACAGGTCTGAGCGCTGCAGGCTGCCTCGATCGGGCCGCGAACCATGTGCGCCAGTGCCGGCTCCGCCAGCTCACGCGGATGATCCGTCTCCTCGGCCGACCAGTCCCGGAAACTCGACCGGAAGCCGTGCGGTACGGCTGCGACCCTCGACGCCCGGAGCAGTTCCGACATGGCCGTCTTTCCGATTGTGGCCTTCCGCCCACCCTTGGAAAAACGAGCGGGAGGCCGCCAAGGCCCTCAGGAGGCGCACCCTGACGAACCTCTACAACGCCCACCCGCAATGGCTGGCGGATGGGCATTTTGTTCCCAGCAACGGCGTCATCACTCTCAACCTAAACCGGCCCGCGACCGAAAAAAAGACTGAAGGGCTCAGTACCAGAAGACAAAAGCCGTGTTTCGTGTCTCGTGAAAACCTTAGAGGCCTTGGCTTGGGCGGCTGCGGTTTCTGGCGAAGGGCATGCGACTGAAAGGGCGTGAGGCGTGTTTCGTGTCTCGTGTTTCGGAAAAACCTTAGCGTCCGTGGCGCTGCGGCTGCGGCTTTTTGCAAATGGGCTACAGCTCGACGGGGGCGAAAGGACGTGATTCGCGTTGCGTGTCCCGCCTGCCTGTCCGGCAGACAGGTGATTCGAGAAAAACCTTACGGCCAGTGATGCGTGATGGGTGTCTCGTGATTCGCGATACGGGGCGCCGGCGCGGACGGCTGCGGGTTCCGGGCCGGGAAAAAAGCGGCTAGCAGCTCATCAGTCGAGCCTGACGGTACGGGGAGCGCCGGGCCGAAGAAATCGCGCCGCTGCAACCATCGGTTTTTGACAACGGGTTGCAATATGTATTACTGTCGGAGATTACGGCCGCGAGCGGGTTTCTCTCCGCTCTCTCAACCTTACCCCGGACACGAGCCATGATATTGCCCCTCTTGCGCACTTCGCCTCGCCACGTGGTGAGAAATGCAGGCTAGAGCGGGCGCCCTGGCGGCTTTTCTGCTGCTTGCCGCGGCCTTGCAAGGCCGCATGATCAGCGGCGACCTGACCGATCCCAACGGCTATCCGGTTGCAGGAGCGACGGTAGAGGTCGTCGAAAATGGGGAGTCCACGATCTCCGACGCTCTCGGCCAGTACCGCCTGGACAACGTGCCCGACGGGACATTCACCGTGCGGGTCACGTCGGAGGACTTCGAGCCGGTCGAGGTCGAGGGAAACGGCGAGGCGTCCTCCCTGCCGATCCAGGTGACCGAGATCAAGCGCAACCGGGCGACGGTCGAAGTGGTGGCGACGCTGGAAGACCTGCGTACATCGATTCCCGGCTCCTTGCATCTGGTTAGCAAAGAGGACCTGACCGCCGCCAAGCCGATCGACGCGAACGAGGTGCTGCGGCGCATTCCCGGCGTCAACCTGAGGGAGGACTCGGGGCCGGCGGCGATGCGGCTCAACATCGGCATGCGCGGCCTGAACCCCAACCGCAGCCGCAAGGTGCTGATGCTGGAGGACGGCATTCCGATCGCGCTGGCACCCTACGGGGAGCCCGACATGTACTACTCCCCGCCGATCGAGCGGATGAGCCGGGTCGAGGTGCTGAAGGGCAGCGGCCAGATCGCCCACGGGCCGCAGACGATCGGGGGGCTGGTGAATTTCGTCACGCCGGAGCCACCTTCGAAGTTTCACGCCGAGGTGGACCTCGAGAGCGGGCAGCGGGGGCTGTTCGTGGGCCAGGCGTCGCTGGGCGGAAGCAACCGCGACCAGTCGATGGGCTGGATCACCAACTACCTGCACAAGCAGGGAGACGGATGGCGGCAGTTCTACTACGACATCGAGGACGTGCAGACCAAGTTCAGCCTGCGTCCCAACGAGAGCCACGCGATCGCGCTGAAGGCGGGCCTCTACGACGAGATCTCGAACTCGACCTACGTGGGCTTGACGACCCCGATGTTCGAGGCAAACCCGGACCAGAACCCGGTGCCTTCGGACGCGCTGGACGTCGAGCGGCTCTCCGGTTCGCTCTCGCACTCGTACACGATCAGTCCCAACGCGGTGTTGAGCAGCACGGGATTCCTGTACTCGACCAAGCGCTTCTGGGGCCGGCAGGACTTCGACCGCTCGGACCGGGGCCGCGACTACCTGGGCATCGCCGGGGACCCGTCCGTGCCCGGGGGAGCGATCTACCTGCGCAACTCGGCCGGGAACCGGAACCGTCAGTTCAACGTCTACGGCGCGCAGACGAACTACGGGCTCACGCACGCCTACGGCCATCTCGACCTGGGCGTGCGCTACATCTACGAGCAGGCGCACGACCGCCGGGTCAACGGCGACCACTTCGACGCCAGGACGGGCATCATCCGCGACGACGAACTCCGCTACGGCCGGGCGTTGGCGGGCTATGTCCAGAACCGCTTCGTGATCGATTCGCGCGTCTCACTGACGCCGGGCGTGCGCTTCGTGCGCTACAACCAGGAACGGCACATCACGCGCAAGCGGGTCGCGGGCGAGCCGACGAACGTCGATATCCGCAAGGACAACGGCGTCACGACGGCCATCCCGGGGCTGGGCTTCTCGGTGCGGGCGCACGACAACGTGACGTTCTTCAGCGGGGTCCACCGCGGCTTCGCGCCTCCGGGGACCAAGATCGCGATCTCGAGCACGGGCGAGAACCTCGACCTGGATTCGGAACTGTCGTGGAACTACGAAGCCGGCATCCGGCTGGCGGGGCGGCAGGCGGTTTCCGGCGAGTTCACGTTCTTCCGGATGGATTTCTCGAACCAGATCATCACCGCGGCGGAGTCCGGCGGGGCCACCACGACGGTGACCAACGGCGGGGCCACGCTGCACCAGGGGTTCGAAAGCTCCGTGAAGGTGCATTGGAACCGCCTGGCGAACATCGCCGGGTGGAGCCTCTACACGGACCTGCGGCACATGTACCTGCCGACGGCCGAATTCACGGACAACGTGCTCTACGGCGGCAACCGGCTCCCCTACGCTCCGAAGCATACCTTCGGCGTGATCTTCGGCGTGAGGCAGTTCGGGGGCCTGAGCTTCCAGATCGACCTGAACGCGGTAGCGGAACAGTTCGGCGACAACCGCCAGACGGTCGCGCCGTCGGTGGACGGCACCGTGGGTCAGCTCCCGTCGTACCAGGTCGCGAACCTCGCCATCGGCTACGAGATACGGCGCGAACGCTGGCTGTTCGAGCCGTATTTCACGATCAAGAACGCTTTCGACGAGATCTACATCTCGTCGCGCGCGCCGCAAGGCATCCAGCCGGGCCTGTTCCGGCAGGCCAACGCCGGCCTGAGGATCAGTTTTTAGAAACCCCGTATTCCGTGATTCGGGGGAAAGCCGTGACTCGTGATTCGTAGGGCGCGGCCTGAAACGCCCCCTCGCGGCAGCGCGCTCCGGCTTGTCGCCAACGCTCGTCACGTCATCGGGTCGTCTCCCCAAGGCTTCGGTCGTGCTAGATTGGATGGGGAGCGGAGACGGCGAAGATGAGCATCATGATCGCCGAGGTGTACCAGGCGCTGGTCGAGGCCGGAGCGTCGGAAGACAGCGCCCGGGCAGCCGCCGGCGCCATCCCCATCGCCAAGGACCTCGCCACCAAAGAGGACTTGGCCGACGTGCGGGCCGCGTTGACCCACGACATCGCCGACCTGCGGGCCGAGGTGAAGCAGGACATCGTCGACCTGCGGGCCGAAGTGAAGCAGGACATCGCCGGCGTCAAACAAGAGACCGCCGACCTGAAGTCGGATTTGAAGATCATGAAGTTCGTCTACGGCCCGGCGGTGCTGCTGATGCTCGCCAAGCTGGTCTTCTTCCCCTAGCCCGCCCCAGCCCCTACCGGCAGCTATCCGAAGCGTCCGGTTCCCCGTGACGCCGCCGCGCCAAGGGCGGATTCGAAAAAGCGGTGTCTCGTGATTCGTGTCTGCCTGTGGCGCGACAGTTCACCGCCGTCGGCGTGGCCGCTCCAACCTGCCGTCACGGCATCTCGGTTCCTTCTTTGAGGATGGAGAGATATTGGTCATAGACGAATACCCGCTGGCGACGCTTGCCGGTGGTCTCCCGAGCGATCCCGAGCGTGACGAGGCGTTCCATGGCCGTGGCGGCCGCCCGAAAGGAGAGCCGGGTATGGCGGCGCACAGCCGACAGCGACAGAATCGGCCGCGACTTGAGGGCGTCGTGTACGCGCAGCATCGACCCGGCCCCCCGACCGCCGGAGGACTGGATGCGGTTGCGGTCCTCCTGAAACATTCGGGACAGGCGTTGGGCGGTGGAGACCGCACCCTCGGCTGTCAGCTTCACACCTTCCAGAAAGAAGGTAAGCCACTCCTTCCAGTCGCCGGTGCGGCGCACATGATTCAAAAGGTCATAGTAGACACTGCGGTGCTGCTTGAAATACAGGCTCAGATAGAGCAGCGGATGGCGCAGCAAACCGGCCTGACACAGCAGCAGAGTGATGAGCAGCCGGCCGACGCGCCCGTTGCCGTCGAGGAAAGGGTGAATGGCCTCGAACTGCACGTGCGCGAGCCCCGCCCGCAACAGCACGGACAACCCGTCGTCCTCGGCGTGGAGAAAACGCTCCAATGCCGCCATGCAGCCGGGTAAGGCGGTGGGCGGCGGCGGCACGAAGGCGGCTTTGCCCGGCCGACTGCCGCCGATCCAGTTCTGTGAACGGCGGAACTCGCCGGGCATTTGGGCACTGCCCCGCCCGCGCGACAACAGCACTCCGTGAATCTCGCGGATCAGGCGATTCGACAGGGGAAAACCCTCCCGAAGACGGTTCAAGCCATAGTTGAGCGCCGCCACGTAGTTCGACACTTCGCGCACGTCGTCGAGAGGCACTCCGGGCGCTTCCTCCAGTTCGAAGAGCAAAAGGTCGGACAGCGACGACTGCGTGCCCTCGATCTGCGAGGAAAGCACCGCTTCCTTGCGCACGTAGGCGTACAGAAAAAGGGCCTCGTCCGGCAGCAGGGTCGAGACGCCGTCGAGGCGGCCCAGGGCCAGCACCGCCGCCTCCAGCAATTGTTGCAGCGAGCCTTCCAGAACCAGGGGCGGCTGCGGCAGCAGCGGCAGCGGCACAAAGGCCCGAACCTGCTCGGAGCCGAAGCTCGTCACGTCATAGCCGCCGATTTCCCCGCGCTGCATGATGGACTGTCCTTATTCGCATTTTTACAACAAGAACCTTCACTATTTAACTTTCGGACTTGAATTAAAATAACGAGCGCTTCCATGCAAGCGCAAGAGAGGGAAGGCCGTGATTCGGGTCTCGTGTCTCGTGTTTCGTGAAAAACCTTACAGGCCGTGGCACCGGATGGCTGAAGCTTCCGGCGAAGGGCGCTAAGCGGCTTGGGTCTGACGCTCGTCAGGCCGCAGCCGCCGATTTCTCCGGGCGGCATGAAGGGCGGCCCTTATTCGCATTATTGAAATAAGAGCCTCCTCTATTTTAATTTCGGCTCTGAATTAAAACAGCGTGTGCTTCAGCGCAGCGGGCAAGCGCCGGTTCAGGCCTTCCTGAAGCGCCAGCCGTACATCATTCGGCCGTAGAAGTTGAACCACTTTCTTGCTTCGGAATCCTGAAACGGATAGTCCGCTCCGATCTGTCTCGCGGTGACGAGACCGGACACGAAACAGGTCTCCTGGCTGTTGACCAGCGTGTGGGCGCCGCAGTGCCACGTCCGCCGCCGGCCCTGCACGAAGCGGAACAGATGAATGAGGAAGGCGACGTGAGGCACATCGTGCACGATGTGCTGAAACCACCACTTCTTGACGATCTTGGCTTCGTCGATCCGGCTGATCGGGTTGTAGGTCACCAGGCAGGGCTTGTCCGATCGATTCGCCCAGGGCTGCTGGTTATGCATGATGTAGGTGATTTCGTAGTTGTCCGGCCGCACCCCGTACTGCTCGATGTGGTTGCTGCGGGTGGCGAGCGGCTTGACCTCGTTGTCGGGAAGAACCGAGGCGTCGGAATGAACCACCGTATGGTTGTGCAGCTCGCTCTCGTACCGGATCGATGAGAGAAGACAGCTCTCCAGGAAGGCCGGTTTGTCCAGGATCATCAGCGTTTGATTCGCGTTGCACGCGAAAACGACGTCATCGAACGTCTCCGTCTTTCCGTCCTCGTCCTCCACGACCACCTCGGACGGACGCCGGTAGACTTTTCGAACCGGCCGGCCGAGGTAGATCCTGTCCTGAAATCCCGCCGACATCTCTTCATAGAGGCGCCGCGTGCCCCGGTCCCAGGTTTGCATCGGCGTTGCGGTCTCGATATCGAAGAACTCGAGATAGCGGGAAAACAGGGAGGCGGGCATGTCGAAGACGTTCGTGGCCATCAGGAAGTTGACGAACATGGGCTTCAGGATCTTGTACCTGAAATCGCCGGAGAAGCGGCCCAGGTTGAGAACCATTCCCATGCTGACGTAGTTGAACGGGTTGAGAGCATTGAGCAACCTGGACCGGGAGCGGTTGAGCCGGCCGAACCAGTGCAGGCGTCTGAGGAGCTTCTGAAATTTCTCGATTTCCGGTTGCAACTGCCTCCTGATATCGGAGTCGAAATCGTGGGCATAGACGCCGCCGCGATACTTCACGCTGTAGCTGAAGCGGGTATCGAGCAGCTCGATACCGTGTTGCCGCATGAACAGAAGAATGTGGTGGTAGACCGAGGGAATGCAGGCGGTGACCGAAATATCAAACGGGATCGAGGCGCCGTCGTCTTGCGGCATGTCGGCCGTGACGGCATTGCCGCCGACTTGAGCCTGCGCTTCGAACACCCGGAAATCGAATCGATCGGGGTGCTGATCGAGCGCCCAGGCCGTCCCCAGCCCCGAGACTCCCGCACCGATAATGGCAACCTTTCTCGGCATCGCCGCGCCTCGCCTGACTCAGGGCACCTACTCTAGCACCGCTAAAGACCGTGTCTCGAAAAAACCCGTGTCTCGTGAAAACCTTAAAGGCCGTGGTGGCTCGGGGAGGCGGCGGCTCTTTGCGAAGGGCCTACGGCAAAGGCCGTGTCTCGTGCAAGGGGCGGACGGCTCCAGGCGGAGCGCATGAATTGCGGCCGCCTTCTCACCGACTGACGGAACGGATGTCTCCGTGCGATTCCCGCCGCTGTGAACGAAACCGTCCAAAATGCAGACCGGTTCGTCTTACCTATTGATCCGCGACGGATCAACGAGGGTCTGGCTGTCCCGAATCACGCCGCGGAAATCCGCCGCACGAGGCGGGTGTCTCAAGTTCTTGTCATGAAAACCTCGCGAAGGAAAAATACGAAGGAGAAAGTTGTGATCCGTAGCGCCGCCTGCGCCGCCCTCTTCCTGGGACTGCTGCTCGCGCCCGTTCCGGCAAGGAGCGGCGACGGTCCCGACCGGCCGGACGCGGAAGATTGCCGTGGAGGCTCCGGAGACAGCCTCCCGCCCCAGTGGGTCTGTGGAACCTCGGAGCCGAACACCCGCTGGGCAGCGAAGCATCACAAAGATTCCAGCTTCGTGGGTATCTCGGATGCCGCCCAGGCTTCTCCCCAAGCGCGCCCGGGATTGCAACTGTCCTGCTCCCTCTGGCCGCATTTCAAAGATTGCAGCCGGAACGAGCACTGCTCCAGAACGCCGGACCGGGACGGGCCGCACTTCGTGGTCGTGAAATTCGAATTCGACCAGCGCGGGTCTTCGCCGTCGGACCCGCGGACAAAAAGGCAGAAGACGTACCGGCAGAGAGGTAATCCGGATGCGCCGCTGCGGGTCGGGCTGTAGTCGAATTTCCAGGGCGGCGGCGCGTCCGCCGCTCCGGACGCGCCGGGGGAGGGGGAATACGCCATGCGTCACGAAGTAGCGCACTATCCCAGGGCGAAATCCGGGGACCGTGATCGTTCGCACTATCACCTCGAAGTCCGGGGCCTCCAGGCGCCCGAACTGATCCGCAAGCTCCACCACGCCGAAAACATCGGCTGGACCGACGACGCGACGGGGCAGTCATCCTTCCCGATGACGATCGACGAGGGGCTGCGAGAACAGATCGGTCTCCTGATGGAGCACTGCGGCATCAATCCCGTCCCGACTCCCTGAACACCGCGGTTCGAAAGGCCGTGTTTCGCTCCTCTGGTTCATTGGCATCACGAATCACGAGACACGAATCACGGCCTTGCCGGCCTTGCGCCGCCCAGCAGCTCGGCGCCGTCCTCGGGGTCGGGCAGGCCGAGCTTGTCGCGGATAACGGAGGCCTCGACCCCGAGCCCCAGGGGAACGAGCTTCTCGAGCGCCGCCGTCAGCGCCCGGATGTCTTCGGGCTCATTGACCGGCAGCAGCAGCCGGGGGTAGTTTTCCCGCTCCCGCGGGCCGTAGTTGAGGTCGACGAACGGGCGGACCAGGTCGCGGTTGAGGGTGTCGGCGAGCTGCCGGGCGTCGGAGCGCAGGATGTCGCCGCGCACCTCGTCGTGGACCTCGGCCTGGGCGCGCGAGCTGCCGTCGTCGGCGGTCATCGTCTGTCCCAGCACGGCTTTCGAGACCTGCTTGTCGAGATACACCGCCAGCCGCTCGAACAGATCGGCGCCGCCAGTGCGGTTGCCGGCCTCGGCGAACTCGATTTGCATCGAGTCAGGCAGCACCGCCGCCGCGTCGCTGCCCAGATGGCTCACCGCCCGCATCAGCTCCTCGATGTCGGTTTCGGTCGACCCCGGCCCATAGCGCCCCAGCCGCAGCGGCATCCCGAAGACCTCGGCGAAGGCCATCCAATCGGTGAGCGCGTAGGCCTTCACCATGTAGGCCAGAGCGACCAGCCGCGCCAGCCCGCCGCGCGCCGGCAGGCCCGACTTCAGCCGCGGCACGTGGACGATCCACTTGCAGGGCTGCAAGGGGACGCCCCGGAGGCTGTCGGCCTCGTCCAGCAAGCGCAGAGTGCGGCCGTCATCCCGGTCGAACACGAAGAAACGCGGGTCGCGCCACTCGTAGCGCGCGGGCCGCCATTGAAACGCCGGTTTTCCTCCGCCCGCTCCGCTCTTTCCTCCGCCCGCTGCGCTACGATCCCAGATGATCTCGACGGCCGAAAAGCCCTTGCCCAGCGCGTCGAGGCAGTCGTCGAGCAGGGCGCCGAACGCGGGCGCCCTCGCCAGCCCGCGGACGGCGTCGGCCAGCTCGACGTCCGCGGCGCCGTCGGAAGCCGCCTCGACGGCCGGCTCGAGCCCCGAGACGGCCCGCTTGCGGACCCCCAGCACGGCGGCGTAGTGCGGGTCGCGCTCCTCCATTTCCTCGGCCAGCGTCAGATAGTCGCGCTGGCTGCCTTCCGCCGCCGACCGCAGCAGGGCGGCGAGCCGTTGCGGCGTCAGCCCCGAGGCGATCGATTCGCCGCGCCAGAGCTGCCGCACGCCGGTGACGGTGGGACGGCCGGCCTCGCGGGTCAGTTCCCGACTGCGAACAGGACGGCCGTCGGGCCTCAACAGTTGCACTTCATTCGTCATAAAAATATCAGCCGTGTCTCGTGTCTCGTGTCTCGTGAAAACCTCGGAACTCGCGCTGCGCCGCTTCGCGCCGGCCGCGCTTGATGCGGGTAGGCACACAGAGGGCACCCGGGCGCTCGCAGGCCGCGCCTCGCGATTTCGCATGTCGGGTTTTCGCTTTTGCATCACGAGCCACGAATCACGTCCTTTCCTCATAGATCGTCGTATAGCGCGCTCCTGCGTCTGACCTGCCAGCGATATTCGATCTCGCGGAGCAAGCGCTCGGCCAGCTCCCCGGCGTCTTCACCGGGCTGCTGATGAACGGTCAACTGCTGGATATGGATGCTGTTGTCGATCCGCGAAGGGAAAGACGCTGCGCCCGACGGACTCGCGGCTCGCGAAGGAAAACCCGGCAGCGGCGCGGGCGCCGACTGGCCCAGCGCCTCCGAAGAAAAACCACCCGCCGCGGCGTGCGCGAGGGTCTGCGACAGCGGGCGCATCAGCCCGCCCGGCCCGGCCCGCAGCACCCCGCGGCCCATCGTGTCGAGGATCGAAGCCCCGGCGCCCGTCAGATTCGACAGCGGCCCGGTCAGGGCGTCGGAGGACGGCAGCAGGGCCTTGGCCTTGTCGAGGACCCACTTGAGCGGCCCCAGCATGCGCGCCGCGGCTCCCCGGATGCCCTTGCCGATGACGTCGACCAGGGCCGCGCCGATACCGGCGGCGCCCGACCAGGCCTCCTTGAGCTGCAGCGGCCAGCCGATCAGCCAGCCCAGCGCCGTCCCGAGGACCTTGCCGACCATCTTGCCCACGGCCGCGATGCCGGCGAGTTCTTCCTGGCTGGTCCGGACCGGCGTGAGCAACTCGCGAAACCAGGCGACGACAGGCTCCAGCGCCGCGAGAAGCGGCTGCAAACCCTCTTTAGGGCCCTCCCAAACGCCTCCTAAAAACGCTTTGAGCGGCTCCCAATAGCGATAGATCGCCGCCACGACGGCGGCCGCCACGGCGACGACGAGCCAGAACTTGATCGTCAACAGGCCCAGCGCCACGGCGATGCCCTTGACGACGCCGCCGAAGCCCGCCAGCTTGCCCATCAGACCGGCGAGCAACCCACCGCCCGACGCGGCGGAACCGGCCGCAGCCGCCGCCTTGGCCGGAAACAGCCCGCCGGCCACCCCCGCCAGCGCCCGCACGCCGCCCGGAGCGGCCTGGGCCGCCGCGCCGGCCACCTTGCGGATCCCGCCCAGGGCTTTGCCCGACCACTCGAACATGCCTTTCAGCGATCCCGCCAGCCCGATGAACGGCTTGGCGATGTAGAGACCGCTAAGCGTCAGGGCCAAGTTGCCCCAGCCGCCCAGCTTGTCGGCCGCCCAGGCCAGCGCCTCGCCGATCCGCAGCACCCACGGCCACAGATCCTTGATCGTCTGCTCTGCCCACTGGAAAGCCCCGACCAGGCCCCGTCCGATCCGCTCGGCGAACTCTTGCAGGCTGCCGTCGGCCGCCATCTCGTTGATCTTGTCGAGCAGTGCGCCGAGGCGGTCCTTGAGGTACTCGAACGCTCCGGACTTCATCACCATCTGCTGGAAGCGCGTCCACTGGTCCATGAGGTTGCTGACCAGCCCGGAGAAGGTCTTCGACTGCTCCTCCATCGACCCGGTGAACCCCCGGTCGGCGAAGATCTCCCGCAGGGTCCGCTCGATCCCGGCCCGGTCGTCGGCCATCGCCTCGGCAAAGCGGGTCTCGCCATCGACGGTGTACTCGTAGCGGAACCTGCCGCCCTCGACGGCGCGGGCCTTGATGCCGAACTCCTTGAGGCGCTCGTTCTCTCCGGTGACGGCGTCGGCGATGGTCTCGACGGCCTGCATGAGCGGCTTGCCCATGGCCGCGGAGGCATCGCCCAGGTCGCGCAGCAGCCCATCGGTGGGATCCAGGCCGTAGGCGCGCAGCTTGACGAAGGCGTCGCTGACCTGGTCGAGCTCGAAGGGCGTGGTGACGGCGAAATTCGAGATCCAGTCCATCGACTGGCGGGCCTTTTCGCCGGACCCCTCGATGGTTTTGAGGACCGTCTCGAAGCGCTCGAACGAAGCGGCCGTGTCGATGAACGTGCGCTTGAAGCCGTACGCGATGCCGCCGGCCAGCAATCCGAGATTGCGGCTCGCCATCGCCGCCCCTCCGAAGGCGCCGCTCAAGCCCCGCAACGCGCGGGTCTGGCGGGTGACCCCCTCCGTCGAGGCCCCGATTCGCTTCCTCAGGTTGCGTTGCCGCTCAGCGAGTTTGCCGGTGGCCCGGCCGGCGCCGTTCGCCGCCGCCGTCACCGCGCCGAGCCGATCCCGCAGCCGTCCGTTGGCCGCATTGATCCGCTTGATCGGCGCCGTCAGCTTGTCGACGGCCCGGATGACGATCGAGGTCTTCAGGTCGGCCATGTTAGAATCTCCACGTGCTCGCCCTCATCATCAATCTTTTCTTCGCGGGCCTGGGCCTGTTCGCCCTCGCCGTTGCAATCGGCTTCGGCCCCGTCGGGATACTGCTGGCGGCCTATGTCCTGAGGCCCTTCGCGGATGTGCTGGCGGAGGTGCTGGCGCACGGACTCGCAGCGCTGACGCGCAGACTCGCAGCCCTGGCGGCCTACCTCGATGCCCTGGCGCGCGAACTCGAAAACCCCTTGTCGAGCTAGCGCGGGCCGCTCGGCCCGGCGCCGTGAGCTTGTCGACGGCCTGGATGATGATCGAAGTCTTCAGGTCGGCCATGCGGCCCTCCTCGTGCCATGATTTCCGGGCATGAGCTTCTTGGGGGCATCGTGGACAGCATCATCGGATTACTGCTGCTCGCCTTCATCCTGGCGGGCGTGATCGGCATCTTCAAGAGCGTCATCGACGCCGTGGACAACCTCACCAGCCGTCCCCAGCGAGTAACCCGCGACGAGATCCGCGCCCTCCGCGAGGAACTGCGGGCGGAACGCGCGCGCGAGTAACCGTGAGAGGCTTCACGGCGATGATTCCCCGTCCTTGACGAGGAGCGCAGCGAACCGGGCCAAGCCCATGACGGCGCCGTCGTTCAAGCGGCCGCTGTCGAGCAGGTGGCGCACGTACTCGGCGGGCAATCGGGCCGCCGAGGCCTCGTCCGACGCGGGACCCTCGCCCCGCCGGTGCCTGTCGAGGACGGCCTCGCCGAATTCGGGCAGCGTCGTTTCGCCGCGCAACACGCGCTCGAAGCCGTTATCACTCATTTCGCTCGCCCCCCCCTCAACAGCCACAACGCCAGCCTCCCGCCGGGGACTGACATATGTCAGTCCCCGTGATACGATGACGGCGTGACCCGCGCGTTCTACGCGGTGATCGGATCGGCCGTGGCCCTGGGCGGGCTGATCCTGAACAGCCAGCGCGGCATAACCGAATTGCGCCGGGACGTAGGCGACCTGCGCGAGCGCATGGCGCGGATGGAGGGCCGTCTCGACAGCCTCGAGAACGTGATCGTCCAGGTGTTCTCCCGGAATCCCAGCCCCGCCCAGAGCTAGCCCGCTCATCTCGCTCCTCCCGCCGGACCGCCGAATAGCGCCTTGGCGCGTTCGAGCGCCAGCTTGCGCCATTCGAGCAGCTCGTCGATCTCCATCTCGCGCAACTCCGACAGCGGCCAGTGGAACACTACCGCGATGTCGCCGACGGCTTGCCGGACGCCGGAAGGCCGCCCCCTAAAAAACCGCCGAGCCGCTCCGCGACGGCGGTGAAGTCCTCGGCGTCGATCTCGCGGACCTGATCGGGACTGATCTCGGCCAGGTCGGCGACCAGCGTCACCGCCTTGGCCATTTCTCCGGCCACCTTGTCCATGCGCTCGAGGTCGCGGACCTTGGGGCGGCGGAGGGTCAGCTCGGCGACCTCGCGGCCGTCGGCGGTGATGGGGTGCTTCAGGGTGATCGTCGTCATGCAAGTCTCCTTGTTACGTGTAACGTGATGAAAAGTCCTGTCTCATGATTCGGGTCTCGGGAAGACCATGGGAAGGGGTCCGGCGTCGCTCGTGAACGAAACGCCTGGCGTACGTCGAACCTCCCTGAAAGCCGCTGTTGGCGCCTCGCATTTCGCATCTCCGGTTTTTGTTTTGCATCACGAAACACGAGACACGAATCACGGCCTTTACAACACCCCCCGCACGAAGCCGGCCGTCGCCCGGATCCGATACGGACCCGGGTCGCGGGTGGCGTTCGGCCCGATGTAGTCCGTCTTGCGCACCGGCCGATAGATGTAGGGCTGGGACGGCACGTCGG
>JAPOOG010000061.1 GCA_026713545.1 Bryobacterales bacterium | reverse complement strand
TGCGAATCAAGCGCCCCCGCGCACTGCGGCAACCGGGGCATCGGCTTCATGGATGTACCACGTCCCCGCGGAACCTTCCCTGGCCCGCGGGTCTCGCCAAGTGGCGAGGTGAAGGGCGAACGGGTCACGAATCGCGAATCACGGCCTTTGACCAGGTGCGCGGCGCAAGCCAGCGCGAGTTCCGAGGTTTTCACGAAACACGAAAAACTGAAAACGAAAAACGGGTTTTAAGGTTTTCACCAGACACGAAGCACGAGACACGAAACAAGGCTTTTTTCAGACCCGAAACGCGATATTTGATACCTCTCGGTACTGAAGGGCTTCAGTCTTTTTTTCCCCGGCGCAGCCGACATAGCATGAGCAGAGAAGAGCCGTCGCAAGTGATGCAAGATCCGTGGCGCAAGCGAAAGCAAGGTTCCCCGCCCCTCCGGCGATTCCGGGGAGAGCAACCGCAAGCCCGGCCAACGGTTTTTCACGAAACACGAGACACGAGACACGAATCACGGCCTTTGACCAGGCGCGCGGCGCAAGCCAGCGCGAGTTCCGAGGTTTTCACGAAACACGAAAAACTGAAAACGAAAAACGGGTTTTAAGGTTTTCACGAAACACGAGACACGAAACACGGCCTTTATGTCTTCAACTCCGCAGCACGGAATCGGCGGCGCTGCTCAGGCGCCGGCCCCGCCCGGCCGGGTGAGGCGTGCCGTTGGCGGCCGCGTCGCCGTCGTGCTCGCCGATCTTCACCGAGACGATCCGCGACACACCCGGTTCCTGCATGATGACGCCGTAGAGGGTCTGGGCGACCTCCATCGTCGTCTTGGCGTGGGTGATGAGGATGAACTGCGTCTGTCCTGCCATCTGCTGCAACAGCCGCCGGAATCGAACGATATTGGAGTCGTCGAGGGCCGCGTCGACCTCGTCGAGAACGCAAAACGGACTCGGTTTGTATTGGAAGATCGCCATCAGCAGCCCGATCGCCGCCAACGATTTCTCGCCGCCGGAGAGCAGCGCGACATTCTGGAGCCGCTTCCCGGGGGGCGATGCCACGATTTCGATGCCCGCCTCACTCGTGTCCTCGGTCTCGATGAGCCGCATCTCGCCGACACCGCCGCCGAACAGAGTGGCGAACATTCCCCTGAAGTTGATGTTGATCTCTTCGAACGCCTCGTTGAACTGTTTCCGCGAAACCGTGTCGAATTCGTTGATCGCTTCCTGCGTGTCGCGGATCGAGTCCAGCAGGTCCTGCCGCTGGGTGTCGAGAAACTCGTGGCGTTGTTGCGCCTCTTCGTATTCCTCCAGGGCAAGCACGTTCACCGGGCCGAGATTCCGGATCTTCGTTTCCAGGTGCTGCTGGAAGTCTTCGGCTTCGGACAGCTTCTCCGGTGCGCATTCCCCGAAGTCCGCCGCGAGCTCGGCGAGCGGACGCTCCAGCTCGCGCCGGCAGGCTTCGTCCTGGTGCTTGACGTCGGAGTTCAACTCGACGAGCCGCAGTTCGGCGGCGGAGCGGCGTTCTCGAACCGTCTCGAGCTCTTCACGGTCTTGTTGCAGCTCGTCTTCCATGGAAGCTGCTTCGTTGCGGCTCGCCTGGATGTCGTCGGCGCGCTGTGTCGTCTTGCTTTCCATCTCGCTCTTGCGGGAGGTGTCCCGCCGGATGCGCGTCTCGAGTTCCTGATTCTCCGCGAGCAGGCGTTCTCGCTCCGTGGTCCAGTCAGCTACCTGCCGGGCAATGCGCTCCCGCCGTTCGCTTTCTTCCCGCGCCTGTTCCCGAGTCCGTTCCAGCGCGATGAGCGCCGCTTTCCGGCGCTCATCCAGCGCGGCCAGCTCGGTCCGCAGCACGGTTTGCTCCTCGGCGAGCCCGGCGCCGGCCTGCCGGGCTTCTTCCATCCGTCCGGTGATCTCGACGATGGCCGCCTCGGCCGCGATGCGCTGTTGCTCGCTTTCCTCGCCGGCCCGCATCTGTTCGACACGGCGGGCCTGTGCCTGGTCGTGCTCCTGGCGCAATCGCTCCGCATCCGACTCGGCGACGGCCATCGCCCTTTCGGCCCGATCGATCTGACCGCCCAGTTGCCGCATTTCTTGTTCGACGGCGAGGACTTCTTTCTCGGCGCTTTGCAATCCGGACTGGATCGATTCCAGCTCCGTGTTCTTCGCGGCAAGCTCGCTCTGCTCTCGTGCCAGGGCGGCCGTGGTCGTCTCGAGTTGTTGCTCCCGCTCGGCGAGGCGCGGACCCAACCCGTGCAGCTCGCGCCTCAGGGCCAGTGGTCCCGCGCTCGACTTCTTGCCGCCGCTGACCGTGTAGCCGTGGTAGCAGACGCCGTCGGGCAGGAGGAAGAACAGGTCCGGATACTGCACGGCCAGGCGCTTTGCGGTCTCGTCGTCCTCGGCCAGGTAGCAGGAACGCAGGTTCGGCAGGAGCGTCGATGCCGAACCGGAGAGGCCGTTGGTCAGTCGGATGTGGTCCGCGAGACGCCCACTGACGCCGGTCTCCGGGCCAAGCGCCGCCGGCTCGGGAAGCACGGGGGATTCCGGATGCACGAGGAACGTGGCGTAACCGTTCAAATCGGACCGCAACAGTCCAAGTCCAACCCTTGCCTCTCGCCAGTCCTGAACAACCACGAACTCCAGCTCGTCCCGAAGGAAGTCTTCCGTGGCCTTCTCGTATTCGCGATCGACTTCGATGCAGTCGGCCAGCACGCCGATGGGCCGGAAGTTGCCGGCAGGCTGTTTTTCGATGAGGCCGAAGAGATTCTTGACGGTTTCCGTCGTGTAGGCGTGATGCGAGAGGATCTCATCGAGCGATTGGCGGCGGGCGCGCAACCGGGAGAGTTCGTCGCGAAGCCGCTCGGCTTCGTCGCGTCGCGCTTCGATGCTGGTTTTCAGGTTCGCGATCGCGGTCAGAATATTCGCGCGCCGCTCGCTCAAATCGTCAAGCTCCGCTTGGCGGCTCTCGATGGTTTGCCGGATTTCGTCCCGCTTCTGGCGGAGTTGGGCCAGCTCGGAATCCGCCGCGGCCTTCTCTTCCTCGACGCGCGTGAGCTGGCGTTGGGTTCCGGCTTGAAATTCGTCGATCTTGGCCAACTCGTTCCTGTGTGCGGAGGTTCGGCCCAACAGGTTGAGAACAAGCCGCCGCTTTTCTTCCCGCTGTTGCTCGGCCTCGCCCAGGAGCGATTGCTGTTTCCGAACCTGATCGCTCTTGTCCTGGAGTTTGCCACGGAGATCCCGCACCTCTCCGGTGACTTGCTCCAACGCGGATTGCTCGACGCCGAACTGTTCGTCGAATGTGGCGAGACGCTGGTCGAGCCGGACGATCTCGGCCTTGTTCTGCTCCATGCGCTGTCCGGTCTCTACGACGGTGCGCGCCTGCTCGGTGGCGCGGGACCGGGTGCGTTCGATCTCGACGGTCAGGCGCGAGAGTTCCGTTCGCTGCTGTTCGAGTTCTTCCTCCGCGGCTTGCCGCTGCTCACGGCTCGTTCGGAGGGCTTCCTCGAGTTCCTCGACCCGCGCGCTTCGTTGCCGCTGCTCGTTATCGGCGGCCGCCAGCTCCCTTTCGCCGAGCTGGACTCGGCGGTGCAGGTCGTGGTAGCGCGCCGCCATCAGAACGGAAAGGTTCTCGTCGCGTTGCTGCTTGAGTTCCTCGAAGCGCCGGGCGCGCGAAGCTTGCCGCTTGAGCGAATTCATCTGCCGCGCGACTTCCTGCAGAATGTCGTTGACGCGGTGCAGGTTTTGCTTTGCGCTTTCGAGCTTGAATTCCGACAGCCGTTTGCGGGACTTGAACTTGGTGATGCCCGCGGCCTCTTCGATGATCGAACGGCGGTCGAGCGGACGCGAGCTGAGGATCTGACCGATGCGGCCTTGCTCGATAATGGCGTAGTGTTCGGGGCCGAGGCCGGTTCCGAGAAAGATGTCCTGGATGTCGCGCAGCCGGCAGAGCTTGCCGTTGATCAGGTACTGGCTCTCTCCCGACCGGAAAAGCTTGCGCGTGATGGTGAACTCGGCGGACCTGCCGTGGGGCGCGCCGTTCACGCGGCTTGCCCCGTTGGACCCGTTGGCCGCCAGAGCCGTCCTGGGCTTGAGATGAGCCTCGGGGTCCAGGAGCGTGAGACTCACCGACGCCATGCCCGACGGTTTGCGGTCGCGCGACCCGTTGAAGATCACGTCCTGCATGCGGCTGCCCCGCAGCGACTTCGCCGAGCGCTCACCCAGCACCCAACTGATCGAGTCGCTGATGTTCGACTTGCCGCAGCCGTTCGGGCCTACGACGGCGGAGACGCCGCCGCCATTGAACGGCAGTTCCTGGCGGTCACAGAACGACTTGAACCCGACCAGCTCGATCTTCTTCAGTTTCAGCAAGAGAGCGAACCCTTTCGGGTCCGGGACGGCGCGGGTCCCCCGTCCCGGACAGGAACCTTCCTCCTTGCCGGGGATGGCGGGGGAAGGGAAGAGGGCGGATCGATCAGGCCGCCCCGTGTGAATATCCTATCCCTGATCATGCATCTTGTAAAGGCATGTCAGCGCAACATCTTGCACATCATGAATAGCTTAGCACGATATCTTGCTCATCGGTGGAAAAGATCCGTTTCGCCCTCCATCGTCTATAATCGAGAGCCTGAACAGTCCGTGGTGAAATCCCGCGCAGCACCGGGAACGGCCCTGCGCCCGGCTGACAAGGCGCGGCGAGGAAGCATATTGGACACATACGGCCGAGGAGCAACGCAGTTAAGCCGGGATGCATCGCCGTTTGAATGTAGCGGGTCTTTTGCCGCGGGCTGTTAACCATGACTTTATCTTTGATGATCCGTCCCGGAATCTTCCTGCTGTTGGGCTGCGTTCTGCTCCCCGCGCAGAGCAGCCGCTACCTTGCGAACATCCGGCAACTTACCTCCGGGGGCCAGAACGCCGAGGCCTACTGGTCGCCCGACGGCGAGGAGCTGGTGTTTCAGTCGACGCGAGGCGAGCATCGCTGTGACCAGATCTACGTGATGAAGAGCGACGGCAGCGGCGTCCGGATGGTCTCGACCGGCAAGGGAGCGACGACCTGCGGCTACTTCCTGCCCGGCGGCGGCGAGATCCTGTTCGGCTCGACCCATGAGGGCGGCGATGCCTGTCCGCCGCGGCCGGACCGCTCGAAGGGCTACGTCTGGGCGGTGTATCCCACCTACGACATCTTCGTCGTGGGGCGGGACGGGAAAGGCTTGCGGAAGCTGACGACGGCCGATGGGTACGACACCGAAGGGACCGTCAACTGGAAGACGAAGCGGATCATCTACACCTCGAAGGCCTCGGGCGATCTGGAGTTGTGGTCGATGTCGCCGGACGGCGCCGGCAAGCGCCAACTCACTCGCAGCCTCGGCTACGACGGCGGCGCTTTCCTCTCACCCGACGGCAGGAAGATGGTGTGGCGCGCCCATCATCCCACCGGCGAGGAGAACATCCGGAAGTACAAGGACCTTCTGGCGCAAGACCTGACCGCTCCGATGAGGATGGAGATCTTCGTGGCGGACTCCGACGGCGGCAACGCGAAACGGATCTCGGATTTCGGCTGCGCCAGCTTCGCCCCGCAGTTCACTCCGGACGGCCGGCAGATCATTTTTTCGTCCAACCGGCACGATTGCGACAGCCGCCGTTTCGAGCTCTTCCTGATGGACCTGGACGGCTCGAACCTGCGACAGGTGACGGACTTCGGAGGGTTCACCTCATTCCCCGAGTTCTCGCCCGACGGCGGGAAGCTGGTCTTTACCTCCGACTGGAAGGCCACCGGCCGCTACGAGTTCAATATCTTCGTCGCGGACTGGAACGAATGAAAATCCGAATTCCGGTCGAAGATGTTAACGAACCCTGAGTGTGCTTCACACGCCGAGCTTGCCAGCCTTATGACCCGCCTGCCATGGCGCATCGCCGGCGCTATGCTGGCACAAACGCTACTTGGTGCAATCCGTTCCCGGATCGGCTCCTCGCGCCGATTTGAAATTGCATCCGGTCGTCGACTTCTTTCTTGACGCAAACTCGAAAACGGTTTTGCTTACGTATGTAATAATATGTAATAATGGTTGTGTTCGATGCATCACCTCTCATCCTGCTGGCCAAGGCCGAACTACTTGAGCGGTTCCTGGGCTCGTTTCCCGAGCCGGTCGTGATTCCCCTGGCCGTGCAGACTGAATGCTGCGAGAAAAAAGCCTCTTTTGATGCCTGGCTCATTGCGCGACTGATAGCGGAAAAGTACATCGAGGTTCGTACGTTGAGAAGCCACAAGGCTTTTGTGCAGCTCCGCAGAGAATTCAGCCTGGGAGTCGGTGAGGCGCAGGCGATTGCCCTTACGCAGGAGAGCAACGCGCGCCTGATTGCCATTGAGGATCGCAACGGCGTCTACGCGTGCAAGATTCTCAAGCTGCCGTTCATAGGTGCCCTCGGAATTTTGCTAAGGATGCGGGAGAAAGAGCTGGTTTCTGGAGAGGAAGCCTTGAGGAAACTCGAAATCTTGCGAAAGTACGGCCGTTACCGAGCAGAGATTGTCGACGACGTACGGCGAAGGCTGGAGGCAACGAAATGACCAAGACGATGAGCATAAGGATGGACGAAGAGAACTACGACTTTCTCAAAAAGCTGTCCAACGAAGAGCACGGGGACGTTTCCAAGGCGGTGCGGGAACTCGTCAACAAGGGCCGGCTCATGCTGGCCGTGGAGCGCTACAGGGAAGGAAAAGCCTCCCTCGGCTTGGCCGCTGAACTTGCGGACCTGACGCTTGGGGAAATGATCAACGTGCTGGCTGAGTATGGAGTGCGGAGCAATCTCGAAACCGAGGACTACCTCAAGGGGCTGGAGAATCTGAGGAAGGCGTGGTGAATCTCCCGACAGTGTCCCGGTTCTGTCGCTTCCGCTCGGTTGCGCGGGGAGTTTGTCACTGCGTTCCCGGGACGGCCATGCGTTACGCAATCCGCCCCGGGGCGCGTAACGCCCTTTTGCCACGGGCTGCTGGATATCACTCGGGCGCTTCGTCGAGTTTCTCGAAGAATGCTCGCATCGCGCGGTAGAGCGAGTAGAGGTCCGACTTCGAGGCGACTTCGTAGGGTGAGTGCAGGGACAGGATCGGAATGCCGATGTCGATGACCTCCATGTTGTCGTCGGAGAGGAAGTGGCCGAGCGTTCCGCCGCCGCCCGCGCCGACCTTGTAGGACATCACCTGCCACGGGACCCCCTCGTCGTCGAAGATGTTCCGGAACCGCGCGGTCGTTTCGGCGTTGGGGCTGTTGCCGCGTCCATACGCCTTGAAGTTCACCCCCTTGCCGACCTTCGCCGCGTTCTCCTTTTCCAGAGCCGAAGCCGACAGCGGATTCACCCCCGGATTGGCGTCGCCGGAAAGCGCGATGGTCTTGCCGCGCGCCCGGCGCGTCATCACATCGCGGTAGCCGTCGCCCTCCTGGCGGTAGATCAGGTCGGCGAGCAGGTCGTTCAGCGCGCTGGAGCGGGCTCCGGTGTTGTTGTTGCTGCCGCTTTCCTCGTTATCGGCCAGAAACACCAGGCTGGTGTAACGCGGCGGCGCCGAATCGATCAGCGCCAGCAAGGCCGCGTAGGCGCTCGAACGGTCATCCTGGCCGTAGGCCGCCAGCAGCTCGCCGTCGAAACCGACGTCGCGCGGGGCGAGCGCCGGGACGAAGTTCAGCTCGGCGCTGACGAGGTCTTCTTCCTCGACCCCGTAGACCTCCCTGAGGTGGGTCTTGGCATTGTCGGCGGCATTCGACGATGCCTCGTCTTGCCGCGAATAGGCGAGCGCGTCCAGCTCTTCTCCCCTCACGACTTCCCGGCTTCTCCGGCTTCGCTGGGACACGTCTACGTGGGGCGCCAGATCGGCAATCACGAACACCGGATCGGCGGGACGCAAACCGATCGAGATCGGGACCATCTCGCCGTCTTTCTTGAATACGCGTCCCACGAGCGCCAGCGGCAGATTCACCCACTGGTAGTTCTTGATGCCTCCGTGCGGCATCGTTTGCAACTGTACGAACGCGCCGGACGTCTTGATCGGCCGTGCTTTCAGGTCGAGGTGAGGAGAATCGATGTGAGCCGCCGCGACGCGGAACCCTTCACGGAAAGGCTGCTGCCCCACGACGAACAGGAACAGCGCCCGGTCGCGGTTGTTGCGATAGAACTTCGCGCCGGGACTCAGCTCCGCCTCGTCGGTGAACTCCCGAAAACCGTTCCGCTCCGCCATCCGGATCGATTCCTCGACGAATGTGACCTCGGTCCGGGCCGCCGAGAGGAAGTCCTTGTAGCCGGCGGCGTAGGAGTGGGCTTCCGTCGATGCCGCTTGCGGCCACGCGGGAGAGGCAACGACTCCCGAGAGCATGCAACACAAACCGGTCAGCGCCGGGAAGCGGCTGCGGCGAAACAACGTCCGGCTGCTCCAGAACATGCCCAGAAGAATAGCAGGTGCGGGCCGGCATTCCTGGCCCAGCCGAACGGCAGACCCGTCGGGCGGCCCCGCGTTCGTGGTCCGCGGCTTCGACAGCGGCCGGCTCGATCCGCCGTGCCGCGGCTTGTTCTGACATAATCGCAGGTCCATGAAAGCTTCTCGAATGCGTTGGGCCGTGCTGACAGCCCTGTTCCTGTTCTCTCTCATGACGTACCTCGACCGCGTCGTGATCGGAAACGTGAAGACTCCCATGGCCGAGGAACTGGGGCTGACGAACACCGAGATGGGCTTCGTTTTCAGCGTCTTCATCCTGACGTACGGTCTCTTCGAAATCCCCATGGGGTGGCTCGGGGACCGCTTCGGGCCTCGCCGCGTCCTGACCCATCTCGTCGTGTGGTGGTCGGTGCTGACCGCTCTCACCGGGGTCGTCAGCCGCTATTTCTGGCTGCTGGCGGTGCGCGGCGTCTTCGGCGCGCTGCAGGCGGGGGCCTATCCCAACGCGACTTGCGTCATCCGCCGATGGTTCCCCACCGATGAACGAGGGCGTGCTCAGGGAGTCGTCTGGATGGCCGCGAGCCTGGGCGGCGCCCTGACGCCGTTTTTCGTCCAACCGATCCTGAAGCACTACGACTGGCGGGCGGTCTTCTACATCTTCAGCGTCATCGGCGTGATTTGGGCGGTTGCCTGGTATGGCTGGTTCCGCGACAACCCGGCCGGGAAGAAAGGCGTGAACGCGGCGGAGCTCGTGCGGATCGGACCGCCGGCCGCAGCCGCTCCGCACGGCAACCTGCTGCCCTTGTTCTACAGCCGGAACATGTGGGCGATCATCGCCATGTACCACATCACCGTCTACGGTTCGTACTGGTACATCTTCTGGCTGCCCAGCTACCTGGTCGAGTCGAAGGGACTCACGGACTTCGCGCCCTACGTGGCCATGCCTTTTCTCATGAGCGCCTTGTGCAACTACGCCGGCGGGCACACGGTCGATCTGCTCGTCAAAAAGATCGGACTCACCGCGGCGCGCCGCTCCGTCGGCCTCAGCTCGGGCATCGTGAGCGCGGCGTGCATCCTCATCGCGCTCACCGTCGAGGACGTGATGAGCGCGATGGTGCTGCTGACGCTGGGCTACGCCGCCATTCAATTCGCACTGCCGAACTCCTGGGCGGTGTGCCTGGATGTGGGCCGCGATTACGTGGGTTCCGTCAGCGGGTTGATGAACATGGCCGGACAGATCGGAGGAGCCATTGCGTCCGCCGCCATCGGCTGGGCGATCGACGCATGGGGTTGGGACGTGCCCCTGTACGGCGTGGCCGCCGTCTACCTGATCGGTTCGCTGTTCTGGTTGGGCATCGATCCGCGCAAGCCCGTGATGCCGGAGGGCGCGGGAAGCTGACCTGCATCAACGAAGGCCACCCGGCCCCCTGCGGGTCGCGGTCTCGGAAGCGGGAGATCGAGTTTCAGTGCGGCGCGGCTCATGCTAGGATCGGGAACGGTCATCTCCTCTGGGGAGTAGCAAGAGCTTTTCATGAACCGCTTGTCTCTGCTGGTTGAGTTCGCCGTCTTCCTGAAAGAAAACAAGAAGCTCTGGCTCTTGCCGATCGTGGTGGTGCTGGTGCTCCTGGGCGCGCTGCTGGTCTACGTCCAGGGCTCGGCCCTGGCTCCCTTCATCTACACCACGTTCTAGGGTTGCGACTCGCGCATCCAGTCGAAGACGGCTGCGGGCCACTGCCCGCAATTCCTTGGCCCCTGGCGGACCTTACTCCGGCTTGCCCGTTTCCTTCAGCGATCGGTAATGCTTGTCCCAGGGTTCCTTGTGGTAGTCGGTCCGTTCGCCGCGGGGCCGGTTCTTGAACTCCCGCACCAGCTTCACGAAGTGGTTCACCGCGGCTTCGAAGAACTTCTCGCCCTTTTCCGCCGTGGCAATCGTGGCGTCGCCGTAGACCCCGCTCTTCGAAAACCTCGTCCACTCGTCCATGCAGCGCACTGGCGAGCCGCTGAGCAGATCCATCCAGATGAAGTCGGAAGCCGGCATGTTGATGTCCTTGACGGCCTTGTCCATCTGCACGCGCTCCGGCGCCAGGTGCAGGTAGACGGACGTCTCCAATTCGCCGGCGTGCGCCATGCCCTGCTTGTCGGACTCGCGGTGCTCGTTGATCTCGGGAATGTTCAGCGACGGCCAGATGAACGTCGCGCACAAGGCGTCCGACTCGAGGATGGTGCGCCGCGCCGCCAATTCCAGAATCGGCATGTTCGAGCCGTGACCGTCCGCGATCAGGATGCGCTGGAACCCATGGTGCGCAACGCTCAGGGTCACGTCGAGCACGAAGTTCAACAGGTGCTCCTGCTTGATGTCGATCGTGCCGGGGAAGTCCATGTGGTGCGTCTCGAAGCCGTAGGGGATGAGCGGCATCAGCAGAATGTCGCCGTCGGCCCGCTTCGCCGCCTCCTCGGAGATCGAGCCGATCAGGAAGTTGTCGACGTCGAGCGGCATGTGGTAGCCGTGATCCTCGACGGACCCGATCGGCAGCACGACGACCGGCTGTTCGGCGACCCGCTCTTTCAGTTCAGGCCAAGTGTGATGGTGGTAGAGGTAGGACTTCTTTTCTTGATCAGGCATGGGTAGTCTCGCTATGAAGAGAGTAGAGGGGGCGCATGCGCTCGCCTCTACGACGCGGGCTCTTCCTCTTCCGGCACCTTGATGCTGCTGCTCGGGTCGAGGATCATCCACATCACCGAGGCGATGAGATAGATCACGATACACGAAGAGAACATCACCGTGAAAGAGCCGTAGGTTTGGCGCAGCCAGGCGGCAATGACCGGTGAGACCATCGCCGACATGCTCGACGCCGTGTTCATGAATCCCGTGGCCGTACCGCCGAGCCGGCCGCCGACGTCCACGCAGGTCGCCCAGGCTACGGGCAGGGCGAGGTCTTGCACGCCTTGCGCGAACGAAAGCCATAGCACCGCGCTGAAGGGATCACGCGCTTGCGCCGCCACCCCGAAGCCCACGGCGGCCAGCCCGTATCCTCCGACCCCTACGATGCGGCGGCCCCATTTGAGGCTGCCGAGTCGGCGGATCAGCCAGTCCGAGAAGGTCCCGCCCACCAGGCAAGCCAGCGCGCCGATGCCCATCGGCAGCCCCGCCAACCACCCGGAGCGCTCGAGAGTCAGTCCGTGCTCCTCAATCAGGTAGGTGGGCATCCAGGTCACGAAGAAGAAGGAGCCATAGGCCGAGCAGAAGTACATCACGAACAGCGCCCACAAAGTGCCGCTCCGGAACACCCTCGCCCAGGGCACTTTCGCCATGGGCTTGCTCTGCACCGTCCCTGCCTGGATGTATGCCAACTCCGCCGCATTCACGCTTGGGTGGTCTGCGGGGTTGTCGTGATACCAGCGCCAGAAGAAAAAGCACCAGATCACGCCGACGCTCCCGAAGAGGTAAAAGGTCTCGCGCCAGCCGAGCGAAACGATGAACCAGGCGGCAATGGGCGGCGCCAGGGCGGCGCCCCCCCGCGCCCCCATCCACATGTACCCGTTCACACGCCCGCGGTCCGACTGCGGAAACCAGCGCGCCAGCGCCCGCGCCAGCGTCGGGAACGCGCCGGCCTCCGCCGCTCCGAACGCAAACCGGGTCACCAGAAGCAGGATGTAGTTGCTCACCATGCCCGTCAACGCGGTGAAGACCGACCAGCTTGCGACGATGCGAGTCAACAGCTTTCGCTGTCCGTACTTGTCGCCCAGCCAGCCCATGGGAATCTCGAAGATGCCGTAGGCAGCCGCGAAGGCGGCAAAAACCCAGCCCATCTCCATTTGCGACAGGCCCAGCTCGCCCCTCATGTCGGGCGCCGCGGCCGAGATGCAAACCCGGTCGAGGTAGGTGATGAACGAAACCAGAAAACCCAGGAAGAGGAAAGTGTGGCGGGCGCGGGTCGGGTGCGCCGTGTGGGTGGCACTGTCGGGAGAAGTCAAAGCCGGGAAGCGCCGCTAAGAGCGCGTTACAGTGTAGCAACCCCGCAGCCGGCCGGAACGGCGGACCGGCCGGCTGCGACCTGTTGCTTCCCCGGAACCCACTGCTGATGACACCGCGTCCGGTGGCTCGCGCCTCGTCCTGACTGCCATTTCACTCACTTCGCCTCGCCATGTGGGGAGAAATGCAGGGTAAGATTGGTGGGTCTTCATGGTCCGTGGCTCACTCAGGAACCCGCATGCCGTAGTCGTAGCCGCTTTGACGGTGGTGCTGTTGGGCGGCGTGGCGGCGAGCCGCATCCCGACGGACGTGCTCCCGACGTTCACGACCCCGGCGGTGCAGGTGCTGACGTTGTATCCCGGCATGCCGGCCGAGGTGATGGAGAAAGACATCACCAGCCGGCTGGAGCGGTGGACCGGTCAATCGAACGGCATCTCCCGCCAGGAAGCGCGCTCGATGAACGGCGTAAGCATCGTGCGGGACTACTTCCGCCCGGACATCGATCCGAATACGGCCATGTCGCAGGTGTCATCGTTGGCCATCGCCGACATGTATTACCTGCCGCCGGGAACGATTCCGCCGATGATCATGCCGTTTGATCCGACTGCAAGCATGCCGCTCTGCCTGGTGAGCGTGAGCAGTCCCACGTTCGATGAGACGGAACTCTACGACATCGCCTACTTCGAGTTGCGGAACCGCTTGCAGGGAATCAGCGGCGTGATCGCCCCCGCCGTCTACGGTGGCCGCATCCGGCGCATTCTGGCTTATGTCGATCGCGACAAGCTCACCGCCCGAAACCTCTCGCCGATGGATGTGGTGAAGACTCTGAAGGACTTCAACACATTCATTCCCACCGGCAACGCGAAGATCGGCGAATACGACTATCAGATCAATGCCGATGGGATGGTTCAGCACGTGGAACAGATGAACCAGTTCCCCATTCGCGTCGACGACGGTGGCGCGACGGTCTACATTCGCGACGTGGGCCGGGTCGAAGACACCCACCAGATCCAGTCGAACATCGTCCGGGTCAACGGCCGGAGGCAGGTCTACATCCCGATCTACCGTCAGCCCGGCGCCAACACGATCGCGGTGGTTGACGGCATCAAGGAGACCATCGGATCGATCCTATCCCGCCTGCCCAGGGGCGTGAACCTTGACGTGGTTCTTGACCAGTCGGTCTATGTGCGCAAGGCGATCGCCGCCCTGGAGCGGGAAGCCCTGTACGGAGCATTGCTCGCGGCGGTGATGATCTGGCTCTTCATCGGCAGCCTGCGCTCGACGGCCGTGATCATGCTCTCTGTCCCGCTGTCGGTGCTCGCCGCTATCACGTGTCTTTACGCTACCGGCGACAGTCTCAACGCCATGACGCTCGGCGGCTTGGCGCTGGCTGTGGGGAGGCTGGTGGATGACTCGATCGTCGTCCTGGAAAACACCCACCGGCATGTCGCTCTCGGGAAAACTCCTCTGGAAGCGGCGCGCATAGCGGCCGACGAGGTGCGCGTGCCGATCCTGGTTGCGACGGTCGTGACCATCGTCGTGTTCGCGCCGGTGGTTTCCCTGACGGGCATCGGGAAGTTCCTGTTCACGCCGCTGGCCCTGAGCGTCGCTTTCGCGATGGCGGCGTCGTACATCGTCGCTCTCACCATTGTGCCGGCCTACTGCGCCAGGTTTCTCCGCTCATCGTCGGACGGTCAGGCTCGGCAAGCCGGATGGGCATCGTTCTCGGATCGCGCGATGCGGCGTTTGAGCGATTTCTATGGCCGCGGGCTCGGGTGGATGCTGCGCCACCGTTTTGTGACGCTCGGAGCGGTTGCCCTCGTCGTCCTGCTGTCGATTCCCATCTATCCGCTGATCGGAACCGAGCTGTTCCCGCGGCTCGATACGGGGCAGTTTCGGATTCAGATGCGGGCTCCTTCCGGCACCCGTATCGAAAGAACCGAGCAGGTAGTCGCTGCGGTCGAGGCGGCGATCAGGGAGGAGATTGCGCCGGAAGACCTGCAGATTCTGATCTCCAACACCGGCGTGCTCTACGATTGGCCAGCCGCATACACGCGCAACGCCGGCCCGATGGATTCTTCGCTCATGGTCCAGCTCCACGAAGATCATGGAACGCCGTCGTTCGAGTATGTACGGCGTTTGCGCCGGCGCTTGCGCGAGCGGTTCCCGATGATCGAATTCTCGTTCGAAACCGGGGGCATCATCAGCTCGGCGATCAACTTCGGCCTGCCGGCGCCCATCAATATCCAGGTGAACGGGGACCGGCTCGAGGGGGCGCAGGAGATGGCTCGCGAGATCAAAGCGCTCGTTGAAGCGGTCCCCGGGGCCGCCGACGTTCGGATCCAGCAGAAGCTCGACTATCCACAACTCTCGCTCGAGATCGATCGCGCCAAGGCGGCTCTGCTGGGGATCAATGCCGACGAGGCGGTAAAGAACATCGTGGCCAGCCTCAATTCGAGCGTGAACTTCGATCCCGCGTTCTGGATCGACGAGCGGAATGGGAACCACTACTTCGTCGGAGTGCAATATCGCGAGCAGGACATCGACTCGATCGATGCGCTGCTCGATATTCCGATCACCGGCGTGGATCAGGACCGCACTGCATCGGCGATGGATCGATTGTTCCGTCCGGCTCCCGCGGTGATGCAGTCGAACGGACAGCCGGTTCTGCTTCGCAACATTGCAGAAATCCAGCGCACCAGCGCGCCGACGGAGGTCACCCACCTCAATATCAGCCGCGTCACGGATATCTTTGCCGATGTGGACGGCCGTGACATCGGGGCTGTCGCGCGGGACATCGACGACAAGCTCGCCGGACGCGAGTGGCCCGAGGGCTATCGTGTGGACGTTCGGGGAGAGGTCGCTTCCATGCGCGAGTCGTTCGGCGGTTTGGCTTTCGGTTTCGGGATGGCCGTCATTCTCGTTTACTTCGTCATGGTCGCCCTGTTCCGAAGCTTCCTCGACCCGTTCATCGTCATGCTGGCTATCCCGCTGGGGCTGCTGGGGGTGGTGTGGATCTTGTGGTTGACGGACACGACGTTGAACATTCAGTCGTTCATGGGCGCGATCTTCATGATCGGGATCGCCGCTTCGACGAGCACCTTGCTGGTCGAGTTTGCGAACCGTCTGAGGGCGGAGGGACGGAGCGCTTCCGAAGCGGCCCTGGAAGCGGCGCGGATTCGGATGCGCCCGATCTTGATGACGACGGGTACGGCTCTGCTGGCGCTGTTGCCGCCGGCGCTGAACCCGGCGGAACCGATCATGCCGCTGGCCCGCGCCGTCATAGGAGGATTGGCCTCGTCGACCGTGTTCACGCTCGTCGCGACACCGTTGCTCTACCGGGAATTCAAACGATGATCCTCCGCATCGCCATACTGATCGGGCTTGTGCTGGGCGCCGCTCTGCTTCTGATGTCCTGTGATTCAAGGGCGACATCTGAAGCCGCGCCGGCCTCCGGTACGGAAGAAACTTCGGCCGTGCCCATCTCCGTGACCGTGGCCAAACCCGGCCGGCGTGACATCTCGGACCGCATTACTCTGGCCGGCTCGATCGTCCCCGATGCCCAAGTCACTCTGTATGCCAAGGTGACCGGCTATCTGAAGACTCTATCCGTCGATATCGGTGACCGCGTTCGCGAGGGACAGCTTTTGGCGGAGATTGAAGTTCCCGAGATGACGGCCGGGCTGGCGGAAAAGAGAGCCGTACTGTTACGTGCGGAAGCGGAGGTCGAACAAGCGCAGGCGAGCGTCGCGCAGTTCCAGGCGGAACGTGAGTTCGAGGAAGTCAACTTCAAGCGGCTGAGCGCGATCCGCGAACGCGATGCCGACGTCCTTCCGCAACAAGACGTGGATCAGGCGCGAGCGGCCTTCAGTGTCGCCGAGAGCAGACTAAGCATGGCCGAGGCCACCGTCCACGTCGCCGAAGCCGCGGTCGCGACGGCCCGCGCCGAGCTGGAAACCTTCGTGCGGCTTATGGATTACGCCCGCATCGCGGCGCCGCTGAACGGCGTCGTGACGGAGCGCTTTGTCGATCCCGGCGCCCTGGTTCAGGCCGCGGTGTCGTCTCGGACTCAGGCGGCGCCCCTGGTTTCGCTGGCCCGCCTGGACCGCGTCCGCTTGGTCGTCGACGTTCCCGAACGGAGTGCGCCTCACGTGGGCCGCGGGACAGCAGCTAATGTTCGCATCGAGAGTTTGGCCGGCGAAGACAGGAAGGCTCGTGTTTCTCGTACGAGCACCGTGCTCGATCCGGCCACGCGCACGATGCGAGTTGAGTTCGACTTGTCGAATCCGCGGTTCCGATTGCGGCCGGGGATGACGGCCCGTGTGGAGATTGAGCTGCGGCGTTTCGAAGGCGCTTTGACCGTGCCCGTCACTGCCATTTCGGGTCAGGCTGGAAACACGACGGTCTTTGTCGTGAGCGGCGGCGTCGCGCACCGCCGAAGCGTCGAAACAGGCCTCGAGTCCCCCGGCTGGGTCCAGGTTCTGAAAGGTCTGAGCGACTCGGACGAAGTCGTCGTCTCCTCAGGTATTCCACTGAGCGGCGGCGCGCAAATTGTTCGGAGGTGAGAGTCGATGCTTCCCACACTCGTCAAGAAATCCCGGCTGCCTTGGGCCATCCCTTTGCTGGCTTTGTTGGCCGGTGCCCAGATGTCTGCTTCGATGAACCTGGAGCAGGCGGTAGCTCGGGCCTTGGACGTGAGCCCGCATGTCAAATCGGCGCAGGCGTCGATCGAGGTGGCGCAAGCACGCCTGCGGCAGGCGCGGTCGGACTACTATCCGCAGATCAACAACAGCGGCCTCGCAAAGGCCGGTCTTTCCGGCGCGCTGAACGGCCTGCAACCCGTCGGGCTGCCGAACTCGCCGTTTCACCGGAACTTTGCGGATGCTGTCAACTTCTATCATCCCGGACTCGACTTCGGGCGCACGAAGCACAGTGTCGGCATTGCGCGCAGGCGCATCCAGGCCTTGGAAGCGGACCTGGAAGCAACGCAAGCGTCAGTGGCCTTGGATACGGTCGTTTTGTTCTATGAAGTGATTCGGGCGAAGCGCACCTTGCATGCCGCCCAAAAGTCTACCGCCGGCCGCGAGTTGACCGTCCGGCAAGCCAGAGCTTTCTACGAAGGTCAGATTCGCTCGAAAGTCGACCTCAGCCTCGCGGAGGCGGATCTCTCCGAGGCGCTCCTGATGGAGTTGGAGGCGCGAACGGCGGTGGAGGGAGCCCAAGCCCGGCTGGCAAGTGCGCTTGGCGATTTGGACGCTCGAAACTACGATCTGGCCGATCCCGATCTGACGCTACCGGAGATCGAGCCGCTGGACTCTTTGATCACCGAGGGGCTCGCCAACCGGCCGGAACTGAACGCCCTTGCGGCTCGTCGCGAAGCCGGTGTCGAAACCGTAAGTCTCGCCCGCAGCCGCCGGAAGCCGATGCTCTCGATGTTCTTGAGTGGAGGCTGGGCGCGATTCAACCCTTTGACCATCAGTAACCTGCTTGCCATAGGAACAGGCCTCTCCCTTCCGCTTTTCACGTTCGGCAAGATGGAAGGCGCCATCGAAGAGGCCGAAGCCCGTGTACGCCTGCTTGACCATGAGATCGAGGATCTGCAGCTTAGCGTGCGGCTGCAGACCCGGCTTGCTCACCAGGGTCTGGAACAGGCGGTTCGGTCCGTCCCCCTGGCGGAACAACGGCAGGACGCGTCTCGGGAGGCGGTGCGTCTGGCTCGCGCCCGCTACCGGCAACAGCTTGGCAGCCTGGTCGAGCTCAGTCAGGTCGAGAGCATGCTGGCGGATTCCGAGGCGGCATCGCAGCGGGCGGTTTTGGATGCAAAGACCGCCGAGGCACGCTTGGCCTATATCGTGGGACGCGCCTTCCCGATCCGTTCGAGGTAACCGTCGGGAAGAGTGATTGCGCAGCCTACGGCTGGCGGCTTCGTCCTGGTTGACCGTACGTCGAGCACGGCAAGCAAGTGCAACGGAGTCCTGGAGGTCGTATCGCGTGCTTCGACCGTCGGGTGGTGAGAAAGGCGGGCTATTGCTCCCCCAGCACCCACTGCCGATTGAAGCGCGCCCAGCGGATGTCGCGGCCTCCTTGGTGAAGCTGTTGTTGCCAGAGGGCGACTATGGTGCCGTCCGCCGCTTGCGTAATGCTGGGATAAGATACCTGTGGCCCGTCCGACTCGGCGACGTTCCGCGGGATGCTCCAGTTGTGGCCGCCATCGGACGAGATCGCCACGCTCAAGGGCCGGCGGTATACGGGAGAGTTGTTCCAGATGGCGATGATCTCTTTGCTTCGATCCAACCGCCACAATCCCGTGGGCGTATTGTGGCCTGTCAGCGAGCTGGGGCGTGGCGGAGCCCAGGTGAGACCGCCGTCGCTGCTTCGACTCTCGTAGTGACGGCTTGATCCGTTCCGCATCACCAGCAGAATCTCTCCGTCCGCCAACTCTACGATGGAGGGTTCGTCGAGACCGTTGGTAGAGTACGGGGTCATCTTCGGAATCCAAACATGCAGTTCGCCGAAGGGAGTCCAGTGGATGCCGTCGGTGGATCTCAGGATGCCGGACGCGATATTCATCTCGCCTTCGGTGCGCGCCGGCGTGCCCTTCTCGGCCCACAGGTCCCACGAGTAGCCCATCAGCAGCGTACCGTCACCCAGACGCATGCCTTTGTGCTGCTTGCCGGCTACGTACTTCTTTGGCATGGAGATTTCGACGGGTTCCGACCAACTTTCACCGTCGTCGTCGGTCTTGACCATGAACACCGTGCTCCGGTCGATGGTTTCGAGTTCGACGGTGCGTGTCGTGCAATAGACGAAAGTGCGCGAGCCGTCGACGATGATGTTGGGATCACCGTCCCAGAGTCCGGGGTTGTCGATAATCTCCCTGGGGCTGGACCAGGTGAGGCCCCCGTCGTCGGAGAGAGCTGCTGCGACCAGAGCGCTGCTTTGATCGGGCGAATAGGCTCCGAATAACGCCATCAAGCGGCCGCTCGTAAGCCGGGCAACCGTCGGGTAGGCGTTGTGATAGAAACGACTGCCTTCGGATTTCTTGACCACGCCTGTTTCGAATTGCGGTCCGTCAGCCCCCAGCAGTGGCGCCGAGTATCCGAGGAGAACTGCAATCAGCACACAGCCAAAACGTCTCGGCCAGACCCAGGCCGTCATCCCAGCCACCTCCATGGGTGTATTCAGATCACCGGGCAAGTCTGGATCCCGGCAAGTCGGTAGTAGTCTACCAGTTGGGGGCTGAAGCCAGGACACTGACAGGAAGCAGGATCGTCAGGGGTGCGCAGGGTGCGTCTGCTCGGGCGTCCGGTCCGCGGCTTGTTGATGCCGCCATTTCGGGCGCATAACCCGATAGCCTGCATGTCTCCTCCCATGACGAGGCGAAGCCCCTGCGGATCACGAGACACGAAACACGGATCACGGCTTGTCCAGCCTTTGGTACTGAAGCCCTTCAGTCTTGTTTTTGTTGCCCCGGCCTGCCTAGCATGATGACAGCGAGGAGGGAATCATGCCCTGTATTTCTCACCATGGGGCGAGGCGAATGTTGTGCGGGTCACGAGACACGAAACACGGCTTATCCCCATCGCGCACGGCAAGCCGGCGCAACCAAGTCAGGGCGGTCGTATCGTGTGATTCTGCCGTCGGGTGGTGAGAAATGCGGGATAGTGGGCTTATCACACCAATTCGGAAAATCACGCCGTTCCAGGTGGTCATAAGGAACAATACTCCCCGATTGTGATAGCTTGGAACCGGAATCCGGGGGGTGATTCGCCATGAACCGTCGAATTTTCAACACGATGGCAGCGCTCGGCATCGGAGCGGCGGCTCCCCCCGCCTTCAGTCAAACCCCGAGCCGAAGTCAAATCAAACCGTTGCCCGGATCGCTGAAGGAGAAAATGCATAAGGGCGAACCGATCCGAACGGCCACTGTGCCTGTCGAGTCCACCCGTGAAGAGATCGAGCGGATCATCAGTGAAAACGGCAAGGTGGACCTCTTCAGCGTGGACGGTCAGCACAGGCCCCTGCCGGACGAAAGGGATCTGGCCAGGTTCTGCAAGCTGACGGAAGAGCTCGGAGCCGGCGTGCAGCTCCGCATACCCCATGCTCGATGGGCGTACATGACGGGTCGCTATGCCGATCTTGGGGTCCTGGCCATCCTCGTTCCCTTCGTCGAAGAGGCCGAGACCGCGGATGAAGCCATCGACAGCTTCTATTACGCTCCTTTCGGCAACCGGAGCTGGGGTGGGGACTATCGATATGGACAGAAGCCGCCTGTGGACCGTCTGAAATATGCCAAGTGGTGGAACGGTACCGGCATGTTAGGTTTCCAGATCGAGACTCTTCGAGCGGCGCTCAATGTCAGAAAAATCGTCAAACCGGGCGTGGATTGGATCTCCTGGGGGCCGGCGGATATGAGCTTTGATATCGAGAGGCATTCCCATAGCCCTTTCAAGACGTTGGAGGAGGCGCATGCCTTCGTGGTGGAACAACTGAAAGGTTTCGACGTGCGTGTGCCGCAGCCGTAGAATTTCTGGTAGTACCGGATATCGAGACGCAGGCGGGAACGTTCCGCGGCGCATTCGTCGCACGGCCTGCCATAGCGATGTCTGATCGATCGCTGTCGCGTCACGCCGCGAAGCGGTTGCCTCGTTTTGAGGAATAGGAGGTTACATGAATATTTACGACCGACGGAGCATGTTGTTCACTCTGGCGGCCACGCCGCTTCTGCGGCGTCCACCCACTGCCAAGGCTGCCGACGTTTCCCTGTCCGGGATGAGAGTCGACTCGGTGCGGCGTGTCTTCCACAACGGCGAGCACAACGCCTTTACCGATCTGATTCTCTACAAGGGCGTCTACTACCTCACTTTTCGAAGTTGCCCTGACGGGCACATGGTGCATCCCACCTCGTCGATCCTGGTGCTCTCGAGCAGCGACGGCCGGGAGTGGCGTCAGGTATACCGCTTCCGTGTCGCCAAGAGAGACACGCGAGACCCCCACTTCCTGATTTACAAGGACAAGCTCTTCGTCTACACCGGGACCTGGTACTGTGGCGATACTTCTCCCGAGCACTACGACATGAACCAGCACCTGGGCTACGGTGCCTGGACCGGGGACGGCAGCCTCTGGCACGGCCCCGAAATTCTCGAAGGCACCTACGGCCACTACATTTGGAGGGCAGCGGCGTTCGGCGGCATGGCATATCTGGGCGGACGCCGCAAGCGCGGATTTCCCGAGACCCGAACCCGTGAGGAGAGGGACCCTGTCACCGAATCGGCATTGCTCGAAAGCGACGACGGAATTCGTTGGCGCAAGGTCGGCCTGTTTCAGGAGACTTACGGGAATGAAACGGCATTCCTGTTCGAGCCCGACGGCGCGATTGTCGCCGTCGCCCGTACCGGTGCGGGCCGCAACGCCCAATTGTTGCGCTCGGCGTCCCCTTATCAAGAGTGGAAGCGGTCTGATCTGGGCCGCTACATCGGTGGACCCCTGGTGGCCAAGTGGGGCAATCAATATCTTGTTGGAGGCCGCAAGCATACCGAGGCAGGTCCGCGAACAGTCCTCTCACAGCTTGTCCATGACGGCCTTGAAGATCTTGTCGAATTGCCCAGCGACGGAGATAACTCCTATCCGGGGTTCGTGGCATTAAGCTCGACACGCGGCTGGGTATCCTACTACTCGACTCACGAAAAAGAAGCCGGGAAACCGATCACGGCGATCTACCTGGCCGAGTTGGTGATCTAGCTTGCATATCTCACCACGTGCGGAGACGAAGTGCGTGAGAGGGCCGTCAGGACGAGGCGCGCGCCGCTTGCCGTGCGCAGGTGTACTTGATCTTACATCGAGCACGGCAAGCAAGCGCAACGAAGTCATGGCGGTCTTATTGCGTGCTTCGGCCGTCAGATGGTGAGATATGCAGGCTATGCCTAGGGCTCATCGACAGAGAGGAATGATGAAGCGTAGACAGTTCATCCGAATGTGCGGGGCGGCCTGCATGGCCCCTCTGGCAGCGCAGAATATCGCCGGCCAGCAAGCAGCCGCTGACAAGTTCGATTTGATCGTGCGCGGCGGCCGGGTCATCGACCCGTCGCAGTCGCTGGATCGCATCGCCGACGTGGCGGTCTCAGATGGCAAGATCGCGGCGATTTCACCCCGGATTGACCCCGAACGAGCGAGACGGGTCATCAACGTCCCCGGCAGCCTGGTCACTCCCGGCCTCATCGACCTCCACGTACACGGGTTCCAGGGCGTTTCACATTGGGGCGTAGACCTGGATCGATTCTGTTTGGGACGCGGCGTAACCACGGCCGTCGATGCCGGCACGTCCGGAGCCGATAGTTTCGAAGGGTTCCGCCGCTACATCGTCAATCCTGCAAAAACACGGGTTCTGGCCTTTCTGAACATCTCTCGGATCGGACTCATTGCGAGACCCGGCGAACTGACGGATATGCGTATGGTCGATGTGGCCGCTGCCGTGGAAGCTGCGATGAAACATGCCGATCTGATCGTCGGAGTCAAAGTGCGATGCAGTGGGTCGCTGGCCGGTCCGAACGAACTCGAAGCCGTCCGCAGGACACGTGCCGTGGCCGACAAGATCGGCAAGCCGATCATGATGCACGTCGGGCGTCACGAAACGCCCCTCGAATACCTGGTGGAAGAGCTGCGGCCCGGCGATATGATGACGCACTCCTTCCGCACGGAGGGAGGCGTCATCGGCCCCGACGGCCGTGTGCCTGGCTACATCAAGCTCGCCGCGGAACGCGGCGTCCGATTCGATATTGGCCATGGTAACGGGGGGTTCTCTTTTGCCGCCATGGAGCAGGCTCTGAAGGAGGGCCTGCCTCCCTCCTCTATTAGCAGCGACATCCATTCCTACAGCACGATGGGGCCCGTGTTCGATCTCCCGACCACCATGTCGAAGATGCTGATGCTGGGGCTTTCCTTGCAAAAAGTGATCGAGCTGGCAACCATCGAACCCGCCCGTGCGATTCATTGGGAACGTCGCTTGGGGTCGATCGCGCCCGGCAGGATCGCCGATATCACCGTGTTCGACCTTGTCAAGGGCAAGTTTCCTCTGATTGATTCCAGTAGAGAAGTTCGAGAAGCGTCGGAAAAACTCGTTCCCGTTCTCGCACTGCGTGACGGCAAGCTGACCGCTGGGGCTTGAAGACCGAGGCTGTCGTGGGCAACGAACTTGTTCGCCTGACGGGGCTGTACTGCAACCCGGCTGACGGCACTGACGCTGGAGGTCTTCGTGTCGCTCAAAGGCATACGGAAAGGCTCGAGCCGCGGCGCCGCAGGACACCGCAAGACCTCCGACAATCATGGGTGGCCATGCAACGTCTCGCCTCTTGTGTCGCGCTCTTCGCTTTCGCGTACCTGAACTTTGGCAGCGCTCAGTCTCATTGGGAATTATGTAGCGGGCTTGACAAAAACGGGGCCAGGGACTGCTAGTGCGGCCCCGCGGGTTGAACGTGTTCCAACCAAGGACATGACGTTCACTCGAAAAGCACTGGCGGGACTTCCTGATCCCCTGCCAGAGTTCTTA
>JAPOOG010000098.1 GCA_026713545.1 Bryobacterales bacterium | reverse complement strand
GTTCTTGAAGGAATCGGAGATGAGGGCGTAGGTGGGAATCGTCGTGATGGTCTTGTCGAAGTTCTGGACCTTGACGGTATTGAGCGTGATTTCCATTACGTCCCCGTCGGCGCCGTACTTGGGCATCTCGATCCAGTCGCCCGGACGCACCATGTCATTGGCCACGAGTTGGATGCCGGTGACAAGCCCCAGAATCGAATCCTTGAAGATCAGGAGAATGACGGCGGTCAGTGCGCCGAGCCCGGCGAACAATGCAACGACCGACTCGTCGATGATGACGGAGAGGCAGAAGATGGCGACCGTGATGCTCAGCAGGATCTTGATGACTTGCAGATAGCCCACGATCGGGATTCGGCGGGAGACTTCGAAATCCTGATAGATGTCATTGGCCGAGCTCAATAGCGCGTCAACGGCCAGCAGCCCGACCAGCAGCATGTAAACCTGCGCCCCCCGCCTCGCCAGCTCGACCAACTGAGGTGTCATGAAGACCACGGGGGCCAGGCCGTAGATCACCAGGGCGGGCGCGAGATGGGAGATACGGTGGAATACGCGCCGCCTTGCCATCACGTCGTCCCAGTGGGTCTGGGTGTGAGCGGCCACTCGGTGAACCAGGCGCAGAACGATGCTCTTCGTGATCTTGTTGGCGGCAAGAGCGAGCAGGACGACCGCAAGGACCTCGACGGCTTCGAGGACGAATACGGCAGCTCCTTCCGTCAGGCCCGACTCGATCAGCCAACGATGAAACGACTCGATCATGTATCCCCCCTGTCGAAGCGAACCTGAGCCCGTGACTCAGTCGCTTTGGCCTATATTATCGTCAGCGTGAAGGCGGCTCTCCAGCCAGGCGCGCAGCCTGACAGCCAACATTCGGGTGGATGTCAGGGCGGCTCTCGAGTAGATGCCGGCAATGGGAACCATCTCGAGTCGGTCGGTGGCGTTGAGGATACCGATCTGAAGCCTCAAGGACTTTGCGTTGCGGCTCCACAGTTGGATACAGGAGAAAAACACCAGGAAGTTGCAGGGTCCGGGGCGCTTTCACAGTCACGAGCGAGCCTGTTTTAGCCTGCATGTCTCACCACGCGGCGAGGCGAAGGGCGTTGACGATTTGCGGGATGACGGAGTCGTCGTGTCCGATGACACCGGGAAAGATCGGTTTGCCTTTTTGATGGCGCGCGAGCAGGTTCACGCGGATTTCGTCTTTCACAGACCGGCACTTGAGGGCCTGTTCCGGGAACCGGCGGCCGCGGAGCAACGCGCCAGGGTTTTTGGCGGTGATGCGCTCGACAAGTCCCGATTTCTTTCCGTTGCCCGGTCCTGCGTCAGGATAACACCCGCTTTGTGAATCTCTGTAAGCCGATTCACGTCCCCCTGTGCAGTGATACAATGACCGCATCTTGCGAGGCGCCCAATGTTGATTTTGACTCGACGACTGCTTGTATTCGCCCTCTTGGCGCTCGGACTGCCGCTGGCGCTGACGGCTCAACGCACCAAGGCGATCCTCGTCGTCACCGCCGGCAGCGGCGACTATCTGTTTGCCTGCGGCGGCACGCTCGCCAATTTCATCGACGAGGGCTTCAAGGTCTATGTCGTTCAAATCGGCAATGACGAGAAGGACTCGGTCGATCTCGGGCCGGCGCAAACGCGACTCGCCAATGTCGAGGAAGCCGAGAAGGCCGCCCGCATGCTGGGCGTCACGGACATGGTCAACATCAACGACAAGAGCGGGGAACTCGGAGTGATCTCGACCAACGAGATGCGCAACCACATCTCGATCATGGTTCGCCACTGGAAACCCGAAAAGATCTTCTTGCCCGATCCCTACATCAACTACGAGCCGGATTGGGATCAGTTCTTCGTGGCCCGCGGAGCGGAAGAGACCAATTACAGCAATGGCGGCTACTCCCTCCCCGAGGCGACCAAGGCCGGCTTGCTGGGTCACGGCATGCGTGAAACTTACTACTACGCAACGTATCGTCCGTACCGTCCCGGCGAAGGCGGTCACCGGGCGGCGAAGTTCATGCCGGTTGACATCACGAAGAACTTCAACAAGAAGGTGGCCGTGATCCAGGCCTTGCGGAACCGAAACCATCGCTACGCCGTGCACACCAAGGCGCGCCTCCACATGGCCGGCAAGCCCACGGCGCTGCTCGACGAGATTAACGAATCCTCCACTCGCAAGCTCATCCGCGCCTTTGTCAGAGAGTTGGCCGAAACCATCGGACGGAAGCACGGCTTCCAGTACGGGGAAGAGTTCAACTACCACGGCCGCGCCTTCGGAGCAGGGGGCGAACTCGCCCCCTGGATCATGGAACGAGCCAAGCCCATTCCGGAATAGTGACCTCCACTCAAGGCCGCCGGCGTTTTTCACGATGAGCGGTGTCTGAACTCCTCAGGAGAACTCCAACCATGCAGTCACGCAGAACCTTCCTCGCAGCGGGCGCCGCATCTACGCTCGCCGGCTCAGCATCTGCCGGGTCAGCAGCCAACGCGAAGCTCGACCTCGGCGCCGACCGCCACGTCTACTTCACCGGAGACGGCATCCCTCTCAAACCGCGGGAATGGGCCGCCGTGCTGCAGCAGGTCACCGAAGAGAACGAGATCGAGCTCGACCGCTACTCGGTCGGCGGCCCGATCGACGAACTGGAAGCCAGGTTCGCCGAAAAGCTCGGCAAGGAAGCCGCGATCTTCTTTGGCACGGGGACACTCGCGAATCAGATCGCGGTCCGCCATATCACCGCCCCCGATACCAAGGTCATCGTCCCGCGCGAAAGCCACTACTACGCCGACTCCGTCAACTGCGGGCCGGTTCTGAGCAACCTGGAACTCATCCCCATGGGCAAGGGCCGCGCGACGTTCACGCTCGGCGAAGTGCGGGAGGAGGTCGAGTGGAACGCCGGACTGCGTGGCAACAAGCCGGTCGGATCGATCATGATCGAGTCGCCCGTGCGGCGTAAGGACGGCGAAGTCTTCGATTTCACCGAGATGAAGAAGATCTGCGCCTATGCCCGCGAGCAAGGCGTTCGTACCCACCTCGACGGTGCGCGGATGTTTCTGGCCGCGGCCTATTCAGGCGTCTCGGTACAGGAATACGCCGACCAGTTCGACACGCTCTACGTCTCGCTGCACAAGTACTTCAACGGCGGCTGTGGTGCGGTCGTGGCCGGCCCCGGGAAATACATCGAGCCGATGGTCGATACGCGCCGGATGTTCGGCGGCGCACTGCCCAAGGCTTGGATGTACGCCTCCGTCGTGCTGCATTACATGGACGGCTTCGAGGACCGTTACCGCTCCGCTGTCGAGAACACGGAAAAACTCTGGAAGAAACTCGACGCCCATCCGCGCCTCCGCGTCGAGCGTATCCCGAACGGATCGAACATCGTGGCCCTTCACGTGAAGGCCGACCCCAAGCAGCTCGGCGCCAATCTGCTCAAAGCCGGCGTGACGATCTCAACCGGGGGGCTCGCAAGCGGTAACGGCTGGACCCGCCTGCTCCTGCGCGTCAACGAGACCGCGAACCGCCGCAACGCCGACGAGCTCGCCGGCTTTTTCCTGGAAGGCCTCGGGGCCTGACGCCCGCGGGACCGAACTATCGGCCTCGGCTGAAAGTGCGTCCTTTGTCGGCGATGGCTTTGCTGCTCGCCGCGCCGATCCGCACCCCTTCGCGGATGCGGTCTTCCACATTGTTTTCCTTCACGACGTCGAGGAAAGCGATGCCTGCCGCCTTGCACGCCGCCAGCACGCGGGCGCGGGCTTTCTGCAGGACTTCGGGATACGGCGGATCGTGCAGCTCGGGGAATCCGAACGACAGGCCCATGTCTCCCGGCCCCCATTCGGCGTAGCCGATACCGGGTGTCTTGGCGGTGAGCTCGGAGACATCCAGTGCGTACTTGTCTTCGATCTTGAGCCCCAGCAACAACTCGCCTTCGGGATTGAGCGGCCAGGGGTCGGCCTTGCGAATGTACTCGCCCGGAGTCACGCCCCATATGCGCGACGCATTGAGTTGCCCGCCGTTGCCGCGCATGCCTTCGCCGATCGGCTCCGGGCCCTTGCGGTGCGCGAACCGCGCTGTCTCGACGAAAGCCCGCACCGCGCCCGGAGTCCGTGCATGATTCATCGTGACTCCATGAACGCCGGCAGCCAACACCTGTTGTACGATCCAGTGGTTCGCTCGGACTGTGGCTTCGTCGTAGCCCCCAAAGGGCAGCACGACTTGGACAGCCGGAGTTCGATGCCCGCTTGGAGTCGGTCCGGCTGCAACGAGTCCCGCCATGAACTCGCGCAGTTCGGTCGGGTCATACGCTCCGAACTCCATCTCGTAAATGATCATCTCGGCCCATGTCTTCGCGAGCGCGAGCCCTTCCTTGTAGCCGCCCTGGCTGCCGCCGCGCCCTTCAGTGAAGTAATAGATCGTCTGGTCCTGCTGCAGCATCTCGATGGCGCGATTGATCCTCCGGGGCTTCGGTTGCGCGCCGCTGGACGGTGCAAGCCAGGCGTAGAGCAACCCGGCAATGACTGGGATAACAAACAGCTTTCTCATAAGGACCTCCCGTCCGCTTGGGCTCACGGCATGTCGCAGGGAAACTCAACAGCCTACCGTAGATAGGCGGCCGTACGCTGGGATGGGTCGCCCCGTAACTCAGGGCCGGCGGGCGAGGGCTGTTTTGGGAACCTTGCAGCCGATCGTCCCCGCGATCGCTGCGACATCGTACTCTCCTTGAAAGCCGATCAACTGATGCGCCGCCCAGGGCTCCAGCTTGTATTCTTCTTCCAACCAGCGCACCATGTCGGTCGTAGCGATCTTCAATGCCTCGTTCAGGGTGTCCCCTGACTTGTTGCCGATGCTGATCAAGTAATCCTCGTTCTCCACTCGCAGCGTGGTGAGATCGGCGTTCTTTTTGAGATCCACCACGACTTCAACGTCCAGCGACGTCTCGACGCCGGAGCCGACGGCCTCGCCGTCTCCTTGGACCGCATGGCCGTCTCCGAACATCAGATAGCCGCCTTCGTGGTAGACGGGGATATAGACCGTTGCGCCCTCGCGAATCTCCTTGTAATCCATGTTGCCGCCCCAGTTGCCGGTCGGACCCGACCGCGGAGCCTCGTCGCCCGCCGGTGGCACCCCGATGCAGCCGAGCAGCGGCTGCGCCGGGAATTCCATACGGATCCGGCGGCTGACCGGTTCCCGCATTCTTACCGTGTTCCGCTCCGGATCGATCACCCACGGAACCAGGTCCGTGCGGCCCTCCAGGTAATTCTCCGGTCCGCCCAGAATCTGAGCCTTTTTATACAGCGGCGGGTACTGCTTCGTTTCGAGATATTCCTTCGTGAGGGCATACCCGGCGATGCGTCCCGCCGTATAACCCCACTTCCGGTTCAGGCGAATCTTTTTCAGATGAACCGCGAGAGCGTCGCCCGGCTCGGCTCCCTCCACGTAGAAAGGCCCCGTCAATGGATTGCCGTGCGTTTTCGTCCGCCGCACTCCTTGGTAGTCCCAGCCGGCCGAGTCGACGGTTTTCGTGATGATCGTGTCGCCGGGCCGGATACGGGCCTCGACCGGATGGTTGCGGTCGAACGTATGGTGGTTGCGCTCGTTGATCACCAGATGGACTTCTCCCCGGACGAGCGTCATGCTGCATGCGAGCAGGATCAAGAGTCGATACGTCATCTAGCCTGCTTTTCTACCCGCGCGTTGTTGCGTCTTGCTTGGATTTTCCGTCTGCTCATCGAGGACTTTGCCGTCGGTGTCCATCTTTTGGACTTGGTCGAACTGGAGTTGCCTCAGGCCTTCTTCGACCTTCGCCAGGTCTCCGATGACAATCCAGGTCATGCGGTTGGGCTTGATGACGCGTTCGGCTGCGGCCTTGATGTCATCCAGTTCCAGCGCGGCCAGCTTGCCGGCGTAGGTGTCGTAGTAGTCCTCGGGGAGGCCGAAGTTGATGATTTCACGCAGGGCGCTCATCAGCGAACGATTCGTTTCGAAACGTCCCGGCAAACGGGTGGTTTGGAGATGTTGATACCGCATCAGCTCTTCTTCCGTGGGTGGACGATCATGCAAGATGTCAGTCAGCTCCCTCTGGAGTTCTTGTGCCGACTCTTTTGTCTTGTCCGTCTGCACCGACGCATATGCGAAGAACAGCCTCGGGCCGCGGGCGTCCATGAGCATGCTGCGGGCGCCGTAGGACCAGTGCTTGTCTTCCCGCAGGTTCATGTTGATGCGGGAAGTGAAATTCCCGCCGAGCACGCTGTTCATCGTCTCGATGGCGATTTCTTCCGGATTGTTGGTCGGCGGGGCCGTTACGCCGGCGAGAATGAACGACTGCAGCGCTCCCGGCTTGTCGACGAGGTAGAGCCTCGACTTGTCGATGCTGTCGCCTTGGCCCAGCGTCTTCTTTGGCGATGCCATGCTGTCTTTCCAGGACGCGAAGCGTTCTTGCAGGGCGGGCAGGATTTCGTCCATGGTCGTGGAGCCGACGACGATGATCGTGCTGTTCTTTGGCTGGAACCATTGCTGATAGGCCTCGACGAGATCCTCCCTCTTCATGGCTTTGACGGACTCTTCGGTACCGCTGCCGGTCAAGGGATTGCCGTAGGCGTGGTCATTTCCGTAGATCAACCCCGGCAGCAAACGCAGCGCCGTCGCGACGGGCGATGACTTCTCTTGTTGAATGCGGGCCAGCCGCTGCCTCTTGAGCCGTTGGAAATCTTTCTCCGGAAACGTCGGATTGAGGATCACGTCCGCGAGCAGGTCCAGAGAAGCGTTGAGATTTTCTTTCAACGCGGACAGGCTGACGGTCGAGGTGTCCAGGCCGGCGCGTGCGCCTAGAGAGGCGCCGAGAGTTTCGAGGGCTTCGCTGATTTCGAGCGCACTGCGGGACTTGGTCCCCTCATCCAACATGTCGGCGGTCATCGAGGCGACGCCGGGCGCGGCGAACTGGTCTGACGCATATCCGGCGTCGACCATCAGGTTCACCTCAACGACAGGGAGCTGGGGCCGCTCGGCCAGGACGACCTTCAGGCCGTTCGAAAGCTCGGCCTTCTGCATCGCCGGCAGTTTGAGGTCGGGAAAGCCGCTGACGTCGGGTAGCGCCGTACGGTCGACGCCTTCGGGCCTGTGAGTGAGCTTCGGAAACGGATGGACTTCGAGGATATACACTCCGTCGGAGAGCCATTCTTGCGCGACGGATCTCATGTTCTCGACCGTCTCTCCGGCGACCCATTGCAGCGTGGTCTTGTAGAAGTCGGGTGTTCCCGCATACACTTCGTTCTGCGCCAGGATGTCGCTCTTGCCGCCGAAGCCGCCGATGCGCTCGATGCCGCGGATAAAGCGCGCCCGGAATTGGGTCTTGATGCGCGACAACTCGGCTTCAGTGGGACCTTCCTCGAGGAATCGCGCCAACTCTTCGTCCAGCGCCTTCTCGACGTCTGTCAGCTCGGCATCCGGGTGAGCCGTGGCGACGATGTGCAGTTGGCTGCCGATCTCTCGTGGATAGATATACGCCGATACGTTGGTAGCGATCTGGTCCTGATAGACGAGGCGTCGATAGAGGCGCGAGTTCTTGCCGTAACCGAGAACATCGGTGGTGAGATCCAGCGTCTGCAGTTCCGGCGACCCCATCTCGGGGATGTTCCAGACCTTGTAGATACGTGCTTGCGGAACCCGGTCCTGCACCGTCTGGCGGTGAACACCGCTGCGCTTGGCGATCCACGCGCGGTTTTTCGCGACGGGTTCGCCGCCGGGAATGTCTCCGAAATACTTCTCGACCTTGGTTTTCGCGGTCTGCGGGTCGATGTCACCGGCGATCGCGATCACGGCGTTGGAAGGGCCATAGTATTTCTTGAACCATTCATGGACGTCCTCCAGGCTCGCCGCGTCCAGGTCTTCCATCGATCCGATGGTCGTCCATGAATAAGGGTGCCCGGCCGGGTAGGTGTTCTCGGTGATGAGCTGACGGGTCACTCCGTACGGTTGGTTTTCGCCTTGGCGTTTTTCGTTCTGGACGACCCCGCGCTGCTCGTCAAGCCGCTCCTGGTTGACGGCGCCGAGCATGTGTCCCATGCGGTCGGACTCCAGCCAAAGGACAAAGTCGAGAGCAGGTGTCGGTACGTTCTGAAAATAATTGGTGCGATCGGCATTCGTCGTACCGTTGACGTCGGTCGCGCCGACCTTGTCCAGGGCCTTGAAGTAGTCGTCGTTGAAGTTTTCCGTCCCGTTGAACATCAGGTGCTCGAACAGGTGCGCGAAGCCGGTCTTGCCGGGCTTTTCGTTCTTGGAGCCGACGTGGTACCAGACATTGACCGCGACGACGGGAGTCTTCCGGTCTTCGTGGACGATCAATGTCAGCCCGTTGTCGAGCACGAACTTTTCGTAGGGGATATCGATTTCCTGGGCATGGATCAAGGCGGGAGCGGCCAGCACTGCGATGGTCAAGACCAAGGCAGTCATCGGCCCGCCTTGCAACGCTTCCCACAGACGACCGGCGGAAACTCTCATGGAAGACACCTCATGCGCGTGATTGCGAGTCAACGTTCCGATTATACGGTTCGAGCTGGGCGACTGTTCCGCTGTCGTATCAGGGCGATGGTCGGCGCGACAAGCTCCAGGAGTCACGGATGGCGGCGAATGGCCGGTTTCCGCATATCCTCGCTTCGAGCGCTATCCACGTGTGATCCGAGGAAAACCACACGCGCTCAGGGCCAATGAATCCGCTGTCGGAGTATCTGGCTGGCCTGCGACCCACGGAGCCTCCGTCGCGGGAGGTTTGACTCATGGAATCAACGTTTCTGTCGCCGGCGCTGACACGGCTCTTGCCAACCGGCTTGGATTCCAGATAGCCTTACTTCTCGGAGGGAGGGAACCGTGCCCGGTAAGACCATCCGTTTCCTGGACGACCAGCAATGGCCCGGCTCCTGCCTGAGTTTCGACTTGGCGCTGGACCAGGAAAAGACGGCTTTGTGTGTCATTGACATGCAGAACTACTGCATCGCCCCGAGCGGGGCGCTTGTGCACAGTTTGAAGTTGCACGATACCGAGCTCTTTGACAAATACCGCAACCGGGTCGAGAAGGTAGTCGATCGGACAGGGGCGCTCCTTTCGGAGTTCCGCCGTCTCGGTCGGCGCGTGATCTTTACCCGCCATGGAAACCTGCTGCCCGACGGGTCGGATCTGGCCGAACGCCGTAGAAGCCGTGAGCAGGCCGCGCTCTCCGCCTCGCGTGGCCAATCCGGGCACTTGGCCGCGGCAGGCACAGCGGACCATCAAATCGATACGAGGCTCGAGCCTCGGCCCGGCGAGCTCGTTCTCGACAAGAACACCAGCAGCGCTTTCCACTCGACAGGGTTGGATCTCCACCTTCGCAACATGAAGATCGAGACGCTTGTGATCGCCGGGATCGCTTCCGACATGTGCGTATTCACCACGGCCCTCGATGCAGCGGACCGGGGCTTCCATGTGATCGTCGTCGACGACGCCTGCACGACCATCGACCCCGGCAGCCATGAGGCAGCCATGCTCATGTTTCGGCGCGTTTGGGGAATCACCATGAGCACCGGTGAAGTCCTGAGCTGGTTGTCCTGAAACGAAAAGTCGGAGGTTTTTCAGGTCGAATAGCGCCGCCTTACGGGCCGCTACGGTCGCCCGGTCCGGGCATGCTGTAGCCGACCCCGCGCTCGTTGCGGATGTAGGCCGGGGCGGCCGCGTCGTCGCCCAGCTTGCGGCGGAGACTCCTGACGAAGGTGCGCACCCGGTTCGGATTCGCGTCGTCGTGCCGGGTCCGGGCCCAGCGTTACAGCTTTCGGTGGGTCACGGCACGTCCCGCGTTGAGCGAGAGCACGCGCAGGAACTCGTACTCGGTGGCGGTGAGACCGAAGTCGGCGAATGAGTGCTGCTGCCGCGCCCCCCTTGCGGTTGGCCTCGTCTGCGGCTGTTTGCGAGGGCGGAACATGTCGTTCGCATCACCTCCACGACCGGTGACTTTGATCCCGGTAGACCGTTCACGGCCCGGCGAGTGGACTTCGCACGGGCCACCTCCATTAGACAGGGCCCGTCCCCTGAACGCAATCGCGCTGGGGCAGGCCCGGTTCCCCGTGGCACAGCGCGGCGACCGCAGCCCGCAGTCCCTGCTGCTAACGGCTAATCCATCTCCTGCTCGAGACGCGGCTCTGCCAGCCTCGAGGCTATGTACGGCACCCCACGAAACCGACTGTCTCGGATTCGGTCGCTTTACCACTCAATCCGTAACGAGATAATCCGGGCTGAGACGCGGCGAGCCCGCGGTTCAGTATGCGATTCAACACCGCCGACATGCACCAGCACTATGTGGGAGTACTTGGCGCGGACGCGGTCGAGGCTCCGCAAGTTGGCGTCGGGGTTGGTGGCGTGCTTGTAGCCTGGTCATGGCGAACCGTATGCCGTTGGGCAGGTGCGCCTTGGTCTCGCGGTCTTTCCTCGCGCGCCGGAAGTCACGGGCGTGGATTGCCGCCGAAGTCAGCTTGCCGGTCTGCGAGACGTGGCTGCGGCGTCACAGACCCAAGCGTCACCGGTGGCCGCGGTTCTGTTCGGCCACCGCATCACGCAGGGCCACGGAGGCGTCGCGCCGGTCCCCGGGGTTTTGGGCGCACTCGGTGCGCAGTTCGAGTTCGCGGGTGTAGATCTCGGTGCCGTCCTGGGGCGTTCGAGGTCTTGCCGTTTGGGGATGAGCCGATCGACGCTGCGGTCGAGGCGTCTCACCTGGGAGTCGAAGGCGTTGACGATGCCCGAGAGCAGGATTTCGCGTTCGTCCGCGAGCTCGGTGCCGTCCAGAGCGGCGTTCTCTGCGTTGAGACGGAACGTCGTCTTCACCACCTCGATGGCGTCGTCGCGGTCCCAGATGTCCTTGGTGTCGTGCTCGCCGGGCTCGGGCGTTGCGCCGTAGTGCGCGGCGTTGTCGCAGATGACGGCCGTGGGGGGTGAGTGAGTGTTGAAGGTGTCGGTACGGAATGAGACTCTGAAGAGCTTCGCCCGTGGCAATGGCATCTTGGCCGTACAGATTCACGATGTCGGCTTCCCTCCGGGACTCCCCAGCCGCGGAGTTGCTCGCCTGCTCGCGAATCAGGTCAGATTGCCGACCCAGAGCTGGTTCGGGACATCGACCTCAAGCTCTCTGGAGCGTTCCAAGAAGAGGGATTCGTTGTGGTCGCTGGCGGTGGTGGCGACAAGGCGGCGCTGGCACCGGAGATGCATGGCTTGGTCGCGCATCAGGCGGTTGATCTACATGTGCTTCATGATCCGGCCGTGATCCCTCAGCGGCGCATGCATTCCGTGCCAGCCATAGGCGGAGGGATCGCTTCGATTACTTCTTGGGCGCTGGCAATGGGGATAGTCCAAGTTCCTTCAGAAACGCGTTGTGCATCGCCGTTGACTCCCGAATCTGTTTCTCGATCTCGACCAACTCCTTATGCGTGACCGACAGATCGATCGCAACCTCCGGCTCGGCCGTGCTGACATAGCGCGAGATGTTCAGATTGTAGTCGCTGAACACGGCCCCGACGGCAGGTGCCTCGGGCGGCTGTG
>JAPOOG010000022.1 GCA_026713545.1 Bryobacterales bacterium | reverse complement strand
GATTGTTATCGGCAACGGTGCTGCTCCTGCTGGCCGCCGCGTGCCACCAATCCAGCGATCTCCCGACGCCTGAGTCGGACGGTGCCAACTCAGCGACCGTGCTCGTGGCTGCCGACCCGGCGCAAGGAACCATTGAGTTGGCTTACGAATTCGAGCCCGCGCTACCAGAGTTTCGGTTTCATTATCAAGCCAACGCTATAAGGGACGGCAGTTGGGATGTGCTCGACCCGGAGTTCGTGCTGGAAAACGATTCTGTGCATCGCGTGGATGGCGGATTGTTCGAGCACGTTCGCATTGGAGTGAATGTTGACGCCGATTGGTTTGACCGCGTATTCCCAGCCCTGCGCCCAGTCGGTGACGCTAGCTTTGTATTCAACACCAATTACCTCACGCTCGAGGAGCTTGACCTCGATTCGATACGCGCCGAGGTCATTCCGGGAAACGTCATCGCCTACTCCAATTTCGTCTCCATTGCCGACACCGCGGACAATACGTTTCAAAGTCTGCCGGTGGACAGCGGACACTACGTCTATTTTGGAAAAGAGGAATTGATTCAGACGTTCGCCGGTGGAGTCATCGTCTCGAATGCCGCATCGTCCAGCCGAATTCTGGAACTCTTGCGCGAGGGCGTGGAACCTGCGGTGGAATGGCTGGGGTCATTGCTGCGCATCGAATCCGTGTATCGCGCGCACGTCATTGCCACCGTCGACGAGGTTGGCGATGACACTCGCCTGCGCGGGGATGTCTCGGAAAGCGGAGAGCTTTTCCTCAGGTTCTTCGGGCGCGGCTGGAATGGAGAGAGCGAGGATCGGGAGCGCAATGCCGAACGGTTCATTTACCACGAGTTGGTGCACGCCCTGACTTCTTCCAGTTTCCAGGTGGGCGATGGCGAGCCGGAATGGTTGTGGGAAGGTCTCGCGGAATACCTTGCGGTGGCGTACGCAGGCCTGCACGGAATAACGGGTGACGAAGACTGGTTCCGGGCGCAAGTCCGGCAGCGCACAAGCGAGTGCATCGTTAGCCTTGAGGAAGAAGGCGTCGGCATTTCCCAACCGTCCATGCTGAACGGGAGGGATCCTTACAATTGCGGCGTGCTCGTCTATTGGCTGCTGGACGGCGCTCCGGATGCACAAGGTGCCGGGGAGCGACTTCGCGTGGTCTGGTCATCCGTGGCCGAGACATTCACTGCCGATGACGCGGCATATGGCGTGGCGAATCTGCTCGCCGCAGGCGGGGCGACCGGAGCCATCGAAGCGCAACAGTTACTCGAGATCCTTATCGAAGGTCCGGGCGGTAGCGACTGGCAGGATCGGGACAGGTTGCTGTCGGAGCTTGGCGTGCGCGTGACGTATGAGTACGGCGATACATGGGAAGCTCGGGCGCGGGCGGCAATTTTCAACCACATTCTACGCTTGCGGTGTACGCCCGGAAGAATTGGCTTCTGGACATTCGAGGATCACATTCGGCTCGATACGGGAGATCGGTGCGGTACGCTTTCCGGTGATCCGCTCGTAGACAGAATCAACGGACTTTCAATATTTGGCGGGATGCAGGCGGTGTTTGACAGTGTTGAGGCCGCATGCAGAAACGACGAACCCATCCAGATTGGCATATTCAATTCTGCCGAAAGCCTTTCGGCAGAATGCACCGAGCCGATCAGTATGTTACCGCCGTCGGCCACACTCACTGTCGGAGACCGAAATTGAATCGCACAAGCAAGGTCATCGCGCTCGTCATCCTCGTGGCCTCATGTACGGCTGAGGAACCGGGAAGCACCGCTGACCCGTCCGAAGACCAACTCGTGCGGCCAGACTACATCGACGAGATTTTCCGTCGGGTTGGCACCAACGAGTTTTCGTACCCGATTAGCCACGATGATTGGATTCATATTCAGAGGCTGCCAGCCGCAGGAAGAGAAGATCGCCACGCCGAAGTGGCAGATTGGGGATTTGTCGCAGAACATTGTGGACCGGCGAATGAGGGTGATGGCGACGTCATGAGTACAATCGCCGCCCTGGCCGGGGATACGCGAATCGTGATCATCAATGAAGCGCACGACCGCCCGCATCACAGGGAGTTCACCAAAAGGGTGGCAGCAAGGATTGCGCCGTTGGGATACACGCACTTCGCCGCCGAAGCTTTTGAACCGGACACCCTGGTAAACGACGAGTCTCCCT
>JAPOOG010000167.1 GCA_026713545.1 Bryobacterales bacterium | reverse complement strand
GGGTTGCTCTCCAGCAGAGCCCGCCTCCGCTTCGCCAGCCGACGAAGAGTTTACTATGAGGGCCGTTCCCCAGCCCACCATTTTTCAGCAAATGGGGAAAACCTGCTTACCGGCTTGTCTCACTTCAGGGGTCCACCGCCACTCCTAAGTTATGGTACTCTTGCGCCGCATTGATTTGAAGGGACTTATGCCATGCCGTAAGTTTGTTTTATAGCCGCGATCTCGAAAACAGAGTTGTGGCACACAAGCCCGCGACTCGATTAGGCCTGGAACACAGCCCGCAGCGCGAGCGGGCAGCATGGATCGCGATGTCTTCGGGAGCCGGTCACTATTGGTGATCGGTTCACTATGGCCGTTTCCCCCTTCGTTCAGCCGGAATATGAAACCTTCCCGAAGACGGGCGAGAAGGCGCTGCTGGCAGTGCTCCGTGACGGATGGCGCTTCCTGAAGAGATCCTCAAGGCAGGCTGGTTGCCCGCCGGCCTCACGACATCATGATATATGTGATCGCCGGATATCATGTGGGGTGCCATGAAAGTCGCGAAATGGGGCAACAGTCTAGCCGTCCGGCTGCCCAAGGCGCTGGTCGAGGACCTTGGCCTGAAGCCGGGCAACGAGGTCGAGGTGGTATCCGCCGCGCCGGAGCGCATCGCTCTCGCAAAGGACGAACGCCGCCAGCGGGCCATCGAACGAATGCGCGCGCGGGCTTGGTCCGTGCCAGAGGATTTCGTGTTTGACCGCGAGGAAGTCAACGCCCGGTGAGAACGTTCCTTGACGCGAGCATCCTGATGTACGCCCAGGGCAGCGGGACCAAAAGCGATGCCGTGCGACGGGCGATTCTCGCCGGCGGCGTAATCAGCGTTCAGGTCCTGAACGAGTTTGCCTCCGTCCTTCGCCGCAAGTTTGGCTTTGAGTGGGATGTGATCATCGAAGCCCTCGCCGATCTGCAAACCGCGCTTGATCCGGTTCGTCCCATCTCCATCGAAACCCACGCCGCGGCGTTCAGCCTCGCCCGGTCCCATGGCTTGAGCTTCTATGACTCGTTGATCGTCGCCTCCGCGCTCGAAGCCGGCTGCGGCATCCTGCTGACGGAAGATCTTCAGGCCGGGCGCCGCATCGCGGATTTGACAATCGTCAATCCATTCGCTTGACGGGACATCACCTCCGGGGCAAGTCGCATCGGGGCGTGGAACGGCCCTGCGAGCCGGGCCGGGGATGGACAGTTGGTTCTTTAGAAGATAAGTTTCCAGCGACTTTTGTTATCTGATAGCTATACTATTCCTGTGTTCAAGGTCATGATCACGAAGGATGCCAGGCGTCGCCTCCGTGGTATGTCCAGCAATGTAGAGAGAGCAATTGTTGGGAAAATCGATGGCCTTGCGGCAGACCCCTTTGCCCCGAACCATAACGTGGTCGCCCTGAAAGCAACCGATGGCTTCCGGCTCCGGGTGGGCGACTGGCGAGTACTGTACACGCTCGACACAGAAGCCAGAACGATGACGATTGTCGCTATTGTGCCTCGTGGAGAAGCATACTGATGACCACTCACACACCCCCAACCATAACCCTTGGCGGCGAAGAATATGCCGTTGTCCCACGCGCCGAATACGAGGCGTTGCGAGATGCTGTTGACGAAGATGCCATGGATGCCGCCATCATTCAGCGGGTTCTGAAAGATCCCGCTCAAGAACTCGTGTCTTTTGAACTGGCGAAGCGCATTGCGGACGGAGAACACCCGGTGCGCGTGTGGCGCGACTATCGCGGCATGAAGGCCACCGAGCTTGCCGCTGCCGCCGGGATCGTGGCTTCCTATCTGTCGGACATCGAGAACGGGAAGAAGCCTGGTTCGGTCAAAGCCATGAAGCGCATCGCAGGTGCGCTCAACGTAACCGTGGATGATCTTCTCTAGAAGAGAAATGAACCACGGTTTGAAGTCGGGTACGAGGGCCAGGGCAGCGTGAGTCGTCCGCGCAACACGGAACCGCAAGCGAACGGTGCGCTGGCTCGTGCACTGGGACACAGCCACCACAAGTCCGCGCCCGACATCGGCCTCAGCAAAGTGCCGATCACTGAGGCCTTCTCTCTCCGGACCAACCTAAAGGCAGGCATCGCCGATGACGAGCTGGATGGCCATCACAAGCGCCAGCCAGATTATGAATCTGGCGACGTGCCTGATGGCGTCGAAGAGCGGGCCGAGTGGACGGGAACACATGGCGGCGAGCCAAAAAACCCCTGCGGCTAGGCTTGTGGCAAGCGACCGCGGGCAATCGGATCATGCTCATGCAACCGGGGCCAGCGTAGCACAAGCGCCTCTAGCGGGAGTGGGTCCGCGCTTACTCCATCACGATTGTCACGGTGTTCGAGGTGATTCCGGCGGCGGTGATGGCCACGTCGACCTCGCCCATCCCCGCTAGGCTTCGCGGCAGCGGAGCGATCTCGACCTGATCCAAGCCGGCCCATCCGTTCTGCGCTCCCGCGAACAGTACCGGCACGTCGCTGCCGCCGATCGTTGCCCGTACTGCCTCGGGCCCTCGGATTCCCGTCCCGAATAACGTCAGGAACACTTGGTCGCCTTCAGCTCCTGGATCGAGCGGCACGCCGATCATCCTCTTGGCTGCCGCGTCGTAGCGGAACACCGCAGGGTTGGAGCGCACGCCGTCGGCCGCTACCCGAAGCGCTGAGACTACTCCGATGCCCTCGCTCGTGCCGTTCGCCGAGAAAAGACTTGGAGCTACCGCGCTGATCGTGAGCGCCACCTCAGAAGGAGAAGTTGCGCAGGGTCAGCCCGGCCGACACGGAGAGCTTGTCCCAGTTGAAGTTGAACGGCAGTACGGGCGTCTTCCCGCGCGGCGCCCAACTGCGGCAGCGGTGCGGCTTCTGACTTGGAGAACGAAAAGGTCTGCTTTCGTCGATGAAGAGGAGCGTGCGGCCTTCGGTGCGGGCTTTTTTAATGTCGATCAGGTCTTGCGTTTCCAGGTGCGGATCGCCTCTTCGTTGCGCTCGCGCGCCTTGCCGACCGGGCGTTGCGGGCTCCAGCCCAGCCCCCGCAGAACCTTCCAGACGTGCCCTTCGTGGTAGTCGACCCCGAACTCGTCTCCGATCAGGCGAGCCACCTGCGGGCAAGTCCACAACGGCGTCGGGAAGCCGTGCGCCTCGGGACCTTCCAGTAACAACGCCGTCAAGCGTTGCCGCTGTGCGGCGTCTAACAGCGGCTTGCGCCCGGCTCGTCCGGCGCGGCGCAGCGCGGCCGCACCTTGTTGCAGGTATTGCCGCCGCCACGCACTGACGGTTTGCCGCGCTACCTTCAGCCGCCGAGCCGTTTCCGACTGATTCAGACCTTGGTCGAGGAGCCGCATGGCTTGGAAACGGCGCTTCTCCAGCGCCTCAAAATCCCGCTTCACACCTTTCGGGTTGCCCATACCTATATAGACGCTACCAACTACCAAAAGGTGTCATGATATTTTGCGGGACTCAACAAGTTACGGTACTCCCGCGCCCGCATTGATCTGACGGGACTTACGCCCTACCGCAAGTTTATTTCATAGCCGCGATCTCGAAAGCAGAGTTGTGACACACAAGCCCACGACTCGGTTAGGCCGGGAACACAGGCCGCAGCGCGAGCGGGCAGCATGGATCGCGATGTCTTTGGGAACCGGTCACAAATTATGATCGGTTCACGATGGCCGTTTCCCTCTCGTTAAGCCGGAACATGAAACCTACCGTAGGACGGTCGAAAAGACGCTGGTCGAGGACGTCGGTCTGATGCCGGGCAACGAGGTCGAGGTGGTATCCGCCACGCCGGAGCGCATCGCTCTCGCAAAGGACGAACGCCGCCAGCGGGCCATCGAACGAAATGCGCGCGCGGGCCTGGTCCGTACCCGAGGATTACGTGTTTGACCGCGAGGAAGTCAACGCCCGGTGATCGCGTTCCTTGACGCGAGCATCCTGATGTACGCCCAGGGCAGCGGGACCAAAAACGATGCCGTGCGACGGGCGATTCTCGCCGGCGGCGTAATCAGCGTTCAGGTCCTGAACGAGTTTGCCTCCGTCCTTCGCCGCAAGTTTGGCTTTGAGTGGGATGTGATCATCGAAGCCC
>JAPOOG010000023.1 GCA_026713545.1 Bryobacterales bacterium | reverse complement strand
AGTTCTCGAGTCCCGGGTATAAGAGACTGTGGTTTAGCGTCACAGATGGTGAACCTAAGCTACATGGCACGTAAGACCGCAAACCACTCAAATATCGGGCTGAACGGACTCTCCAGTGGAAATTTTCTGCAACTGACGGGACTCTTCTGCCACCGGGGCGAAGTACGACCGGCTTGTCGTGAAGAATTTCGGCAGGTGGGCATTATCCCCCGGAGAGAGTTCCAGACGGGCGGCTTCCATCATAACCTGAGGGTCGTTGTAGTGTTCCCGCCAGTTGTCGCTGAGAGCACGCCAACGCTTCTCCCGAGCGAGCCGCAGGCGCTCGACGTTCAATCCCAGGATGTCGATGGTTCTGTTCACTCTGTCGGCATCAATGGCAGCGTTTGCGCAAGCCGCTTCATTGGCTGTAACTTGGCCGTCGAAACGGACCCTTGTCAGAGACGGCAGCGCGGGCAGCATCCTCGGATCGACAAAGTCGGGGGCTGCCAAGTCCTGCTTGGCCTCACCGCAACTGCGGTTGCGCTTTACCGGCGTTCGCCACCGTACGTCGTCACCAGTGCTCCAAGTGCCGCCCTTGCAACAGGCGACTATGTTTGTCGCGTCGAGGGCGCGAGCCAGACCATGCGGTCGATCACTTCGAGGAATGACGTGCTCGACTTGCCTGTCCTGTTCCTTGATGTCGATCTCGCAGTATCCGCATAGCCCGTGCTGGACATGCTGGAGGGCGGTCACCAGTTCTCGGTAAGCCGCGCCAGCCTGATGGCTACGGAAACCATTCCAGTTTGCCTGCTCGCCGTCGCATTCCAGATAGTCGACGAGGCCGGGGGTTGGCCCGTCCAGCGCCCGGATACGCTTCACCGGGACTTGCCCATGCTCTCGAGCAGCTTGCGCCGCCTGATCTCGATGTCGGCCCGGTCGAGTGCGGGATCGCGCGGCGACAGCTCGTCCAGATCTTGCCGCAGGCTGACAGCCCTTGGGGACCCGCCCTTGCCGTCTGCAACGAGATCCGTGTAACGCGCCAGCTTCTTCGCGAACTCGTTGCCGCTTGGCCGCTCGTCCACTCCCATCACCGTCGCAAGCACGTCGCCGGCTTCCGCGCCGTAGGTCGGGGCGGAGGCCGACTCGGCTACGATTCCGCCCCGTTCCCGCCGAAGCTCCACGACATGTTCCGGTTTGACGGTCGTCAGAACCTGCGGGCTGTGGGTGGACACAATGAACTGCGCATTCGAGAACGTCCGCGTCAGATCCGCCAGGATGCGCTGCTGCCATGATGGATGCAGGTGCAGCTCTATTTCGTCGATCAGCACAATCGCTTCCGACGCAAGCGGATCGGGCAGATGCGGGTTACCGTGTGCCATGCGTCGCGCCAAGTCTCCGGCGACGGCAAGAACGATTCGATAGCCGCCGCTCAGTTGCTCAAGTGAGAGTGTCTCGGTCTCCCCAGCATCCGGCTTGAAGGACAGCATGATGCGAAGAGGGCGATGCTTGATATGGAGTTTCGACGCCCCTGGCACCATGGAAGTGATTGCCCTGCGTACGGCATCCAGTTCCTTCAGACGATAGTCGAAGTCACGGCGTTCCTTTTGTTCCCGCAACTCTTCGTTTTCCCAAGCGTAGAACCATTCCGCAAAATCCCGGAAGTTGGCGCGCGCGGAGAGCGCTCCCTCCAAGGCGGTGAAGCGGGGAAAGCTCTTGCCGAAGCCACGCCGGAACGGTAGCCGGTCGGAAACGGCACGCTCTGTGCCGTAGAAGGCGATAATGGGCAAATCTTTCGGATCGTGTCCCTCACGCTCCGCATTGACGATGGCTTCAATCTCTTCACGCAGTGTTCGTTCGACAATAGCCATTCGTCGGAAACCTAACCGCCCGAATGGTGTACGCCCTGATGTATCAGCGGTTGCCCTTCGCCACCCAACTCCCTCAGTGGTGGTCAAGTCGACCCGCATGGGCCGATGACTTACTCGCTGATCTCCCTTGCGGAAATTGATTCCGTAAACTTCGGGCAACATTCTGGGAATCATTCCCAGTCCCGCGGCGATGGCGCTCAGTACACTGGTCTTGCCGTGCGCATTGTCACCGTGAAGCACCGTGAGCGACGGGTGGATTGGCAACTGCAGCTCATCGATGGCTCGGTAGTTCTCGATCTCTACAAGTTTGAGCTTCACAAGCCTTTCCCCCGCGAGAGACGCTGTGTCAACCGGCAGAGCCGCATCGTCACACTCGGAACGCTCTGCTCAGATTGCATACTCACTCCTTCCCTGCCGCACGTCAGCGCCCGCGGCCAGACAAAGCTCGGGATCCGCAGACCGCACCTCTTGGTCACAAGGCAGATCGTTTGTCTTGTTCGGCAAACAATACAATGCCGTGCCACCGGATTGCGGGGGACGGACATCGCATGGAATGATCTCTACTCAGAACCTGAACCCGAAAAGCCCTCCGGTCTCCGTCGCATCGGTCAACCGGGTTGGAACCACATGATCCTGAAGTTCGAATCCGCCAGTGAACCCTTCCGTCGGCACTGAATCGGAGTTCATCGTGACGATGTACTGAAAGCCGTCCTCGTCGGCACGTTTCGCGCCCAATTGGAGCGCCTTAGCCACTTGGCGTTCGTCGACGCCGTCAAACAGGTGGCTGTCGTGAATCAGAAAGCCTGGCCACCGTCCCCGTTGGGTGCCGATTCTGGTCAGCATCAGGTCAAAGCAGAAGATCTGCATGTTCGTGATTCCCTTGCTGCGTTCTCCGGAGATGTGCACCTCGAATTGCGGCCCACCGGGCGTGTCTGCGATGGTCAGGCTTCCCGCGCGCTCATAGAGCGACCGGGACAGCTCTTCGAAGCTCAGAATCGCATCACGGACAATGTCATCACGTTCGTGGATGTCGTCCTGCAGCGCCTTCACCAATCTGGCCCGTTCCATGTTCAGCTCGGTCCTGGTGCTCTCAAACCGTTCCGCGGTCTCGAGCCTTGCCTTGAGCATTTCACTCTCTGCCTCGGCCCTCCCGAGCTCCTCGCGCAATCCGGTGTAGTGCTCCAGCGCTCCACCGGATCTCAACAGGCTCATGATCTGTGCACGTCGCTGATCCAGACCATCCTTGCGCCGGTCCCGCGCCACGATCCGCTGTTCCGCACTCGTGATTTCCGAGCCGAGATGCGAGCGCCGATTCTCGACAACAGTCCGATGAAATCGCTCGACCTCCTCGATGCCGCGCCGGGGCAAATCCGGAAGCACGATGCCGACTTCGTCATACAGCTTCGTCAGATCCTGATTGGCCGGTGCATCTTCCGTCGCCAGCGACCCCCGCAGCTCTCGAATCAAGTCCTGATCGACGATGTTCTCGACATTCAATTCGTTGATCTGTCCCGTAATCTCGCTCGCTTCACGTTCCAGCTCCCGATACTCAGACACTACCTGGAACTCGTCGAGCTGCTTTCGCAGGCGGCCAGCCCGGGCATCAGCAAGGGTAAGCTGCGTCCGCAGTTCCGCCGCCCTGCCGAAAAAGCGGCCGAGCTCGCCGGACGTGGCAGCCTTGCGAAGGTCCTTCGCGAGCTTCTCCTGATTGTGCAGCTCCTGAAATCTACCGGGGAGGGTCGAGTCCAGGCCGATCAAGTAACAGACGGTGGCCTGCCGGTCCCATCGCTGCTGCATCGTGGAATGCTGCATCGGCTGTTGAAAGCCGCCGCTCTCCTGCCGCCTTGCGACGAATGAGAACAGCGACCGGAAGGTTGGACGAAACCGGTCGGTGGCGGTATCGGACGGCAGTCCGAACCAGAGCGCGCCAAGTGCGTCCTTCCACTGGTCGTTGGTGAACTGATGAGATGAGTTGAGAAGTTCGTGCTGGCCCGCAACCGGCCAACCCCCAATGTCGCCATCAATCTGCACTCGGTTGGATCTCTTGCCGGTACGAGAGAGCGAACAGGTTCTTTCGCCTATATCAACCGAGGCACTGAATGTCCATCCGCTCAGCGCCTCCGATCGAAAGATGTTTCGCGGCTTCGCATCCGCACCGAAGAGAAAGTGCACCAGCTCGACAAGGCTCGTCTTGCCGGCACCGTTGCGTGACTGAAGATCGGTCGCGTCCGGGCTCTTGTCCGCGAGAATGACGTTGAGACCAGGGCCGAACGTCAGGGTCTTGAAGGACTGAAGGTCGCTCTTCAATTCTCGAATCATGGCGTCGCCTTGCGAACAATGCCCCGGTCGAGCTCTATGGCACGTATCGCATAGAGCATGTCCAGTGCGAGAACGAACCACCGGTAGTCGATTGCCGGACTTGACGTCTCGGCAGACCGGCGCAATCGGATCGCATCCCAGAGGCTGGACACGGTCATCGGCTGCACGAGCAGGCCGAGTATTTCAGCACCGACGCCGATCAGGGCTCGGTCAGGCCGGATGTGTTTGGTGGGCAGAATCACCTTGCACCGTCCGAATCTTCGAAAATGTCGCATCGCTCGAAGAAGTAGGACAGGACCGCCAAGGCCGCGCTCTGTCGCGCCGGCTCTCCGCCCATCCCTGCGTACTGCTGAAGGTGTGTGAAGATCCCATCCGGTGAACTTTCGTGTTTCTTCAGTTCCGCATAGCGACGACGGAACGCCTCGGCAATGCGTTCGCCAAGCTCTGCATTGGGACTCTTGCTGAACCACGTCTCCACCATCGCCTCCTTTCGTCGTCCCAGCTTGAGCAAAGCGGCTGCGTCGTCGGAGAGTGCGTTGCGCGCGAGTTTGTCCACGGAGGGCGGAGTCAACGGCTCCTCGCCGGGGACCGCATCCATCCGCTCGAGCGCATCGATGACAGGCTTCAGATTCTCCAGCATCAGAGTCTCCACGCCAGTCTTCGACGGCGCATAGCCGAAGAGAGCCTGCTGAGCACTTAGAGGAAGTGCGGCGGCGAGTTCCTGAAGCGTCGGCTCTCTCCAGACTTCAATCTTGACCTGCGGGTGGCTTTTCCGAAGTCGATCGATCAACTGAGTTGAAGATGGTGGCAGTCCTCGCGTGTCGTTGTGCACCAGCACCCATTCGTTCATCCAGGTATCCCAATGTTCGCGTGCGCCGCGAAAATCGCCGTCGATCTTCTTGTCCAGTTCGGCGGCGGTCTGCTGGTACGGCGCGTAACACTGGAAGATGGTGCCGGTGCTGAGCCGCCGGCCATCGCACTTGAAATCACCGTGCTTCCCGTATGAACGCACAGCCTCGAAATCCGGGCCGAAAGCGTAGCCCGCCAACCGGACGAACCAGTCCTGGAACTCGGTTCCCGTCTTTTCGAGAAAGGCTTCTCGAAAACGAAGTCGGTAGAACGCTGCCTGCACCTCATCCATCGTCAGCTCCGACCTCGGCGACATCGGAAACAGACTTGCCGATGGAATTTCCAGCTCTCCGCCGCGCTCTCGGCTCGGTCAGGAGCATCCGAAGCGCCGTCAGCACCCGACGCGGGTGCCTGCGGTGCATCGCCATCCCGAGCCAGTAGGCGGCCTCCTCGCGCTCCATCGCCTCGATGCCTTCGATCACCGTGCGCATCTTCTCGCGGCTTCGCATCGGGGCCAGTGTGCGGAAGATGAGCCCCAGCGTCAGGGCGAGGTCTTCGGTCACGGTGTACCCGCGCCTCCTCTCGTCGACGGCCCGGCTCAGCCGGATTCCGGCCTTGGCAAGGCGTCTCAGCACCCGATGCTCGACGAGCTCGAGGTTGCGGCCCCGCAGGCCCGCCACGCGTACCGCGGCCTTCAACTGCGGCGTCGCCGCCGAGGGCACCTGCCAGACCTCGTACTCGGTGTCGGTCGCTCCGTGGCGGCGCACCCGCAGCTCGTACTGGGGCGCGGACTT
>JAPOOG010000126.1 GCA_026713545.1 Bryobacterales bacterium | reverse complement strand
TGGCGGACAAGATTGCGGATGGTGACGGCGGAACCATCATCGTCTTCGGTGGAGCTTTTGGCTTCGAGACGCAGGCAGTTGGGGGCGGGAATGTGAAGTTCGCGGGTGTCCTCGATGCAGACAATGCGTTCTTCTTCGTTGATGAGCGAAGCGAACGCGCTGAGCATGGTGGTCTTGCCGGTTCCGGTCCCACCGGAGATCAGGACATTTTCACGGTCACTGAGCGCCTTGCTGATGAGAGTCAGCACGTGAGAGGGAATCGAACCGGTGGAGACGAGCTTCTCGGCGGTCCAGGGCCGGCTGCCGAAACGGCGGATCGAGAGAGCGAAGCTCTCGGTGATGGGCGGGCAGGCGATGGCGACGCGCGAGCCGTCCGGCAAGCGGGCATCGACGATGGGGGATTTTGCATCGGCGTCGAATCCCAGGGGCCGTGCGATGCGTTTGACGGTGGTATCGAGCATTCGCTCGGTGAGAGCCTCGGCCTTGGGGGTCTTGTCGGTGTAGACGGGATAGAGGCATCCATCCTTCTCGAACCAGACGGAGCTGGGAGAGTTGATCATCAACTCGGTGACGGAGGAATCCTCGAAGACTTTCTGAAGCCGTTTGGGAAGGGCGGCCAGGACTTCATCGAGTGAGAGGCTCACAGCATTCCTTTCTCACGCTGGCGGAAATAGTTGAGGTTGCGCGGCAAGTACCAGGGTTTGAGGTAGCAGCGACGGGCTGACAGGTTCTTCTTGCCGTCGTAGGGCAGCACGATGGCCTGGCCGGTATCGAGCTCGGCAAACGTCTTGGCCTGAAACAATGGCTCGATGGTATCGGTGTAGGACTTGGAGACTCCGAGAGAGGACTTGCCGCCACCGGGCGCCCCGCTGAACAGCGAGATGCCGGCCTTGGGGGTGGATTCATTGAAGGAGAAGGTGGTCTTGAGCGTTTCGACCTTGCCGCACATCTCCGAAGCGATGCGGGCGGAGGAATCATCGCTGAGTGAGAGGAAGACTTTGGTGCGGAGGTTCTGAAAGAGGGTGCGCCAGGCTTCGCCGCTGCCGACAACGGATCGCAGCGAGGAAATTGATTGGGTGGCGACGATCGGGATGCAGCGTGACTGACGGGAAAGGCCGAACGCTTTCTCGTCTCCGCTGGGATCGGCCTCCCCAACGGTGGCGAACGACTGGTACTCGTCGCACAGGAAAATGGCGGGACGGAAAACCTTGTCGGGAGATTCACGCATTTCAGCGGGGCGGAGCAACAGTGATCCCAGCCAGCTCTGCTTGAGCATCACGCCGATCGCGCGGGCGAGGGCGGCATTGGATGAAGCGGGCATGTTCAGGCAAATGACCTTGCCTTCTTCGATGAGCGTGTTGAGAGGGGGCAGTGGTCGAAGCGTATGGTCATCCAAGGTGGAAGCGCTTTCTGCGAGCTTGTTGGACTTGCCGAGGATGATGGGTTCGTGTTCCACCTTATCGGGGCAGAAGATGCGGGCAACGTCGGGAGTGTCGAACAGACCCAGGAAGACGGAGACACCTTCGACGATGGACGTGCGCAGCTTGACATCGATCTTGGTCCAGTCGTACTCGTACCAGCGCGAGACGGCCTCGACGTGTTCGAACATGGGATTCGACTTGGCAGGGGGCGGTTGGATTTCTCGGTAATCGATGTTGTGAGCGGAGAGAGTTGCAATCAGATCGGGGCTGCGAAGAGTTGATTGCTCATTGGTGGATTCCTTTTTCCAATTCCACTTAGTGAGTTTGTCGTGGTGAGGCATGAAAGCGCCTGACGGTACGGCGATGCGGGGCTGTGTCTTCTCGGGGGGTGCGGCTGCCTTGCGTGCGTCGGCGATCAGTTTGCCGAGCAGCTCGGGATCGATCGCGCAGTTGTAGATGTCTTTGAAAGTGACCCACTGCTTGGTGATGCGGAAAAGCTCGATGATGTTGCGAATGAGGTTGGTCGAAGCCTGCTGCCAGAAGGGGTCTTTGCCGCGTCCGAAGAGTTGGTTCATGAGAGAGGCGACGGTGTAGGCGAGAGAGTAGGTGTCCATCCATTTGGCGTCGAGTGGGTTCCATTGCCAGTGGCTGTTGAGTCCGATCTCGACGTAATCCTCTTCACGGCCGTGCTTCTTGAGAACGTCACGGATGGCGTAGCAGAAGTCGCCTTTGACTTCGAGAACGAGGCCGGCGGCTTTGTGGTCGGTGTCGTGAGCTTGCCAGGAGAAGAGCTGATCGGCGAAGGGCTGCATGCAAGCGGAGGTTTTGCCGGTCCCCACGGCTCCGACGACGGCGAGGCCGGTGAAGAGGCCCTTCTCCGAGATAACGAGCCAGTCGGGATCGTCGGATTCGATGGGCTTGGTGGGATGGTGGGTTTCCCCGATGACGAGAGAGATGGATTCATCTTTCGTGGAAGTCGGCCAGCGCGGCAGTGAACCACGGCCGCCCCGGTCTTTGCTGATGCGTGCGAACCAGATTTGCCAGGTCGAGAGAAGCAGGGCTCCGCCGACTCCGGTGGCAGCCAGCGGCGCGAGATAGTACCAGCTGACCATGAGGTAGAAGAGAGCGGGATCGTTGATCTCGATCAGATCGATGAAGGGATTGGTGCCAGAGACAGGGAAGGGTTCCCAGCGCCAGCGAGAGAGAGAGAACAGAAAACCGGCAATCCAGGGAAGCACGAATTTCATGACTCCAGGATGCCAAGCGATCACGAATCGGTAAAGCGAAGCGGGCTGATATGAAGTGGAGAGAGCGGCGAACTAGTCGCCGCAGAAACAGGCGATCCCTTCGTTGCTGTCGGTGTCGATCAGCACGAGCTGGGGGTCATCGACGAGGGATTCTTCGAGAAGCTCCGAATAGAGATAGCGTTGGGAGAACTGAGCCATTTTGCTGTTGCGCAGCCGGCGGCCGTGCGCGTGGAGAATGTGCTCTTCCTGTTCGATCCACCATCGAGCGCGGCCGGGCTCCTGCTTGATGGTGCGGATCAGGTTGCGCTTGCCTTTGAGGAAGCAAAGGTCGCAGTTGCCGAGCCGGGAAGGGATGCCGAGATCGAACGGGCTGCGCTGCCAGAAGGCATCGACCATCGGTTTCGTCACCCTGGCGGAAACCAGGGGGTATTCGGTCTTGCATTCCTCCATGAGGGCCTTGCGCCAGCGACGGGGTTCGTCGTAGCGGATACCCAGCACGTCGAAGTGTTTCTTCCATCCCAGCGCACGCCGCGCCCAGCGTTGGGACGTTCGGACCTTCAGCTCGCTGGTGCATTTGCGGAGAGCGACGGTGGGCAGGATGGAGCCGCTCCGGATCATGGCCTCGAAGGGTTCGCCGTTGCGGGAAGCATTTTCGAAGTTGACGATGCGATGGACGTGCTTGGGATCGTGACGGCCGCCTCGGGCGTCGGGCCGGAAGTCGTATTCCAGCCAGGTGACATCGACGTTGAATTCCTCCGAACAGTGCTGGATGAAGACGAGGGTTTCCTCGCGTTCCTTGCCGGTGTTGCAGAAGGCGACGCGGACATGATCGGGGAGAGAGCCGCCGTAGGCAGCGAGTGTGTGGGAAAGGAGATAGGCGGATGTGCGGCCTCCCGAGAAGTGAATGATACGGGGACGGCCGTCATCGCGGTAGCGGTAATCCGAAAGTGCCATTGAAGTCCTCTTGCCGGTAAGGGTTTGGAGCTTTCCGCTCATTGCTCTCAGGCGGAAAGCGGAGAACCCTGACGAGAGAAAAGAAGCGAGAGGAAGAGTGAGAAAGGCAGGGATGAGTAAGCGGGGTCGAAGAGAAGGTTTGAGCCGGTTTCAGCTCACTGCAGGGCTTTACGGAGCAGCATCAGGCTGAAAAAGTAGGCATTCAGCAGGATTCGGGTGGGGGGGTACTGAAAATTGATGAAGGGAAAATCCGAGAAGTGCTGAAAAGTGTGCGTCGAAGGGGTGGGTTCAGCAGGATGGCGAAAGGGTTTCAGCGCGATCGGAGAGAAGGGCCTGAGAAGGGGAATTTTTCAGCGCGAAGCGCCCCAGCCTTCCCGCAGGGATCGATGCAGCCTGTAGCGACCCCCCGAACCTCGGCCCGCAGGGACGAGGCCCGTGCCGTACCGGTCACGAAAAGGGGGGGTCGCTACAGGCACACTCACCCTTCCCCGCACGGCACAGGAAGGGTGAGTCAAACCGCTTAACTGCTTGAGAAACTGCAAGTTGCGAAAGGCGATGCTGTTACGTTGGACTGTTACGTTAGGGTTTTTCAACGTAACAGGATTAACGCAGCGAAAAAAGGGCGAAACCGGTCTTCTATACGGTGGGGTTGCTGAAGCAGGTGCGCCAGGTCGGGCGACTAACCGGAAAACGACGATGAATTGCCCGCTTCGCGGGGCTTTGTTTCGGCCTGGCGCTCCTCATAGCGGTCGAACTGGAGGATGTAATCCGACATTTTGCCGGCGTCGCGAGCTGCATGGCGAAGCTCGTTGGGGTTGTCTTCGAGGACTTTGATCCAGGAAGCGACGTAGGATGCGTGGGAGTTCGGATCGTGAGGAAGACCCAACATTCCGTTGACGGTCAGCGATGTCATTTCCGCGCGGAGCTCTTCCTTGGCGTACTCGGGAGAGCCGAAGTTTCCCTTCATCAGTTCCGATCGATCGAGGCGGCTTTCGTGTCCGGTCCAGTGGCCGAGCTCGTGCAGCGCGGTCGAGTAGTAGGCTTCGGGGGAGCGGAACTGATCCTGTTTGGGCAACACGATCAAGTCTTCGGATCGGCGGTAGAAAGCGCGGTTGCCGCCTCGGTGTTCGATTCTCGCTCCGGATGCCTGCAGCAAGGCATCGGCGCGCTTGGAGGGTTCCCACTCGTTCATCTTCGTGAGCTCGCTTTCGAGCGAGGGCATCCCCTCGATCTGCTAGGCGTTGAACACGGTGTAGGTGCGATGAATGATCTTGAGTTGCTGGGGTTCGCTGCCGGACTGGACCGCGTCGTTGAATGCCGCTTCCTGTTCCTTAGTGGGAAACTTCCAGAACTCGACGGCTGTGCCTGTCTCGCCTTTGCGAATGTGGGCGCCGATTCTCTTGGCGCCGCGATAGGTGGTCCAGCGGTGATCACCATAGCCGCGATCATCGGCCGCGGAAACCAGGATGAGAAAGTTCAGTCCTCGATAGCGCGTACCGGTGACGGGATTCAACGGAGGAAGCTCTGAGCCTCGCGGTTTGTCCCATCCCTTCTGCCAGGGCGAAACTCCCTTCTTGAGTTTCTCGATCATCTTCTCGGCTGTCTTCTCGGCGAATTGACGGGCGCTTCCGATTCGCTTGCGCTGTTTCATGATTGATGTAGATCTCCTCGGAATGGGATGGGTTGGGAGCTTTCCGCTCAACATTGATGGCGGAAAGCGGAGAACCCATCGGAGCGGAAGGCAGTACAGGGGAGAGGAAGGCTGAAGATCGGATCGACCACACGGCGCGCGCTTGCGCTTGGAGATGGAAGGAAGGGGTTGATGCTGTTGATGGAGATGTAACGTGGCGGATCGTTTTCGATGGGTCAGATCATCGACGGTGAGGGGTGGCTGTTGGAGGTACGATCCGCCACGTTGCGGGTGATTCTGAGGATGCTGTCATCGGCTCATGGATTGCGCCATCTGGCGTTCCGGCTGTTGCTGTTGCTGAAGAGAGCGCTGGGTTTCATGAATTCGTTCGGGGGTGGGCGGAGCGGCAACGGCCGCGCGAGAGGGCTCGGTTTGCAAGCGCAGTTGCGGACGGTCGTGTTGGAGCACCTTGTCGGCCATGCGATCGGCGTCGCGTGCGGCGTAGCGCAGCTCGTTGGGGTTGGTGCGGAGGGTTTCCGTCCACTGCTTTTGGCATTTGTCGCCGGCGGGCTGCTTGGGAAGATTGAGCTGGGAGCAAACGGTTTGGGTAGCCATTTCGGTGCGCATTTCGCGGCGGGAAAGATCGTGGTATTGCTGAGCTTCGCTGCGGGGTTCGGTACGGGTCTTCTGTTGCTGGCTGTGCTCGCGGTTCACCATCTCTTTGGCGGCCTGGCCGTAGTAGTGCTCGGGGGTCTTGAACTTCTCGATATTGGGAAGCTCGATGGTGTCGCGGTCCTTGTCGTAGTTGGAGTAGTTCTGGCCGCCTTGCGGTTCATCGATCTTCACGCCGGCCTCCTGGATCATGCGCTCGGCGCGTTCGCAGATTTCGTGCTGTTGAGGCTCCTTGGGGAGTTGCAGTTCCAAGGAAGGAAGCCGCTCGATCTGCTGGGCGTTGAATACGACATAGGTGCGATGGGTGAGCTGAGGCTGCTCCTTCTCCTTGTTGCCGGCCGCGGCGGCATTGGGAGCTGATCGGCTTTGGGCATCTTTGGATTGAGAGTCTTTGTTCTGCGTGGTCTTGGCAAGGTATTCGACGCGGGTGCCGCGCTCGCCTTTCTTGATCTTGGCGCCGACGCGGTTGGCGGTGCGGAAGCTCATCCAGCGGGGATCGCTGTAGCCTTTCTCCTTGGCAACGGACTTGAGTTGGACCGCGTTGAGTCCTTTGAACCGTTTTCCGGTTGCAGGATTGAAGGGCTGCAGGTTTGCAGCCTTGGGCTTGTCGAATCCTTCCTGAATGTGCGACTTGCCTTTCTCGATCTGGCCGGCGAGGCGATTGGCAACATCACCTGTGAATTGTCGTGCGCTCTTGCTGTTCATCCAGTGTTCCTGCGGCATGGTTTTCTCCTTGGGGTGGTGAGATTCGGGGTCGGTGATGGTACGGGATTGTTGAGTGTCTTTGCGTAGCGGAATGCGGTCGGCTACATGACGAAAGAGGCGCTGGCCGATCGAGCGCGTGGCGGTATCGCGAGCGATTTCCGCTTGTGAGAGTCTGGCGGATGCTTCGGTATTGCCGTACTCCTGTGCGGTTTCTGCAGGGGTGCCCAATTTGTCGGGAACGTGGGCGCGAGGATCGGCTCCTGCTTTGAGAAGGTGGTCGATGGACTTGGTGCAATTGGCTGTAGCGGCGTTATGAAGCGGGGTTGCGCCGTTCTGGTCCTGAGCGTGAACGTTGGCGCCTCTCTGGATCAATCGATCTGTTGTTTCATGCGCACCGCAGAAGGTCGAGACGTGAAGCGGCGTCATGCGATCCATGTTGGCGATGTTGGGATCGGCTCCGGACTTCAGCAAGAGATCGGCGGTATCGGGAGATTGGGCGGAGGCGGCCAGGTGCAAGGGAGTCGAGCCGTTCACGTCGCGGATATTCGGGTTTGCTTGTTCGTCGAGCAAGCGCTTGGTGAGCTCGGGTTTGTCGTTGGCGACGGTCAGGTGAAGCGGGGTTGCATCCGTTTGACGATCGGCTGCATCGAGACGAGCTTCATGAGCGATGAGCGAGTTGACGGCGGTAAGTTGATCGTGATCTCGAACCTCGCTTCTGAGGACGGCATGAATGGGGGTGTCGCCCATGGAATCGCGAAGGTTGGGGTTGGCTCCGGACTGCAACAGCCGATTCATGATTTCCGGTTCCACTCGCTCGGCGGCTCGATGCAGGGGGGTCTGTCCGAGCAGGGCTTCTTGCTGATCGGGTTTTGCGCCACCTGAGAGCAAGCGATCGACTGTCTCATAGGAACGGGCATCGACGGCTTCATGGAGCGGAGAGCGATGGTACGCATCGAGCTCGTTGGGATTGGCGCCATGTTTGAGAAGGCGTTCGACTTCTTCGTGGTTGCCGGCTGCAGCGTGTAGCTGAAGAGCGGGTGACTTGTTCATATCCTCGTCATAGGCGAGGTCTTGGCGGGAAAGGCCGGTTTCTCGTATGGCGTCGCTGTCGTTGTTGAAATCGCGGGCATGTGTTGAGGGCTCTGAGGGTTCCTTGGAGGGTTGCTGTTCACCTGTAAACTCGCGTATCTGAGATTCGAAGCGATCGAAGACTTCTTTGACGCTGTGGGCGTATGAGGCTTCAACGCCGCTGCGTTCAGCAGCGGCCGTTTGGAAAGGCGATAAGCCATCTGCGTTTTCGAGGTTCGGGCTGGCGCCTCTTTCGAGTAAGGCATCGGTGAGTTGTGCGGCATCAGCGATCCTTCCTTCTGCGAGAAAGTGCAAGGCGGTGTTGCCTTGGTTGTCCTGAGCGTTGAGGTAGGCTCCGGACTCCAACAAGCGGTCAACGGTGTCGATGGAGGATTGTGAGCGGCCGATGTGTGTTGGATGCGCTGTAACGGAATGAATCGGGGTAGCACCGTCCCAATTCCGGATGTGCGGGCTGGAGCCGGCCTGCAGCAAGCGGCTGGTCAGATTGGGGTTGCTCTGACCGGCCGCGTAGTGGAGGGGCGTGTCGCCGTTGTTGTCGCGGGCGTTGAGGTTGCACGG
>JAPOOG010000096.1 GCA_026713545.1 Bryobacterales bacterium | reverse complement strand
GGTTGCTCTCCAGCAGAGCCCGCCTCCGCTTCGCCAGCCGACGAAGAGTTTACTATGAGGGCCGTTCCCCAGCCCACCATTTTTCAGCAAATGGGGAAAACCTGCTTACCGGCTTGTCTCACTTCAGGGGTCCACCGCCGTTCGATGCAACCGGCAAGCGTTTCCACTCGGGCCCAAAAATGTTCGGCTGATGGAACGAATCGTGATTGTTCTATCCGTTGTGCATCGTATTGCCATAAAATTGGCTTTGTTACAGAACGATGTCGCCTGCGGCATCGCCGGGGGCGGTTGGAGATACCTTCCTTGAAGGGGCTTACGTAATGGCCAATGGAAAGCAGCTCAGCATCCTGAAGCAAGGTGTCACGGCCTGGAATCAGTGGCGTGACTCACACCCCAAAAGTCGACCGGACCTGCACGACTGTGAGTTGGGGTCCGTAGACCTTGGCGGAGCGCACCTTGAACAGGCGGATCTGTGCGATGGTCACCTCGATGCCGCCAAGCTGGAGGGAGCGCGATTAGACAGTGCAGACCTGGGCCGGGCGCATTTACATGATGCGGACTTGCACGAGGCCCATTTGGAGGAAGCTAACCTCAGTTCGGCTCATTTGGAGAGGGCGCGGCTCGACAAGGCTCACTTGGAAGGCGCCGATCTTTGGGAGGCCGATCTCGAAGGTGCGAATCTCGAAGACGCCTCGTTGGAAGGCGCTGACCTTGGAGGAGCGTGTCTCGAGCGGGCTTTGCTGAATCGCGCCGAGTTGCGAGGCGCCTGTTTGCGCATGGCAAATCTCGAGGGCGCCGGTCTGGTGGGAGCGAACCTCGAAGGCGCGATGCTGACCGGTGCGCATGTCGAAGGGGCCGATTTTCGAGACGCCAAAGGCTTGACGCAGGAGCAGATCGAGTCGGCGCAAGGCGACCCTTTGACGGGCTTGCCCGAAGGGCTGCAACGGCCGGAGCACTGGCGCGGATAGGACGCGGCGCATGGTCAGCGTGTGAACAGCTCTTCTCTGAGCAGAAGATCGACGATCTTCCCCAAAGCTTCGATATCCTGCAGGTCCGATACTTCGCCGCCGGTGTGGGAGTAGCGTAGCGGCCAACTCAGGGGAATGTTGACCGCTCCGTACGGTATGAAACGAGACCCGTCGTTGCCGCCGGAAGTGACTCCATATTGAATGGGGATGCCATGTGAGCGGGCGAGGCTTGCGACGCGTTCGACCTCCGCCCGATTTGAGATACCGCTCGTATCGAGCGCCCTGATAACGAAGCCCCTGCCGAGCGGTGCGTGAGCCATCGCCTGGTTCTCCATCGGCGAATCGGACGTGACGAAGCTGTCCACGGGGTAGACCCGTCGCGGCGGGTTCTCTTTGGCGAGGGCTTCGGCGCCGACGAGTCCGATTTCCTCCTTGCCGCTGAAGACGATCCAGGTGGGTCGCGCTTTGCCGAGCTTGCGGACTTCGGCGGCTGATAGCGATTGCAGTGTCCGCAAAAGGATGCCGCACCCCACCCGATCGTCCAAGGCGCTTGCTGCGAAGCGCTGCCCCAGAAGTCGGCTCCAGCGTCTGGGAACAGTGACGGTGTCACCGGCAGTGATGCCGAGAGACTCGGCTTCGTCCGCCGAACGGATGCCGGCATCCACTGCTCCGCGCATCGTCATGCAGGCATCCAGCGGTCCCTGCGAGGTGTGAACGATCACCGGTCGCCATTCGAACAGCGAGGCATTGAGCCCTCCCAGGGATTCGACGGACAGCACTCCATCAGGTCCAATGCCCTTGACCCTGAATCCGATTTCATCCATATGAGCGATGAAGATGGCGGCGGGCGGTCCATCCTTGCCCAGAGGAACGATCAGGTTGCCGTGATCGTCGGTCCGGGACTGCTGCTTTGCCCAGTCAGGAAGGCTCTGTCGAATCCAATCACGAACCGCCGATTCCTCACCGCTGACGCCGGACAGGCTGGCCAGTTGTCGGATGAGTGAAGAAAGGGAATCGACTCCGGCCGGCCGGTTCACCTGAGTTTTTCCCCGGCGGATGCGCTCGTATTCCTTTTCGGCCCAGGTGATGCCCACGGACGCTGCAAGTAAGCGAGCCGTCTTTTTCACTTCAGACAAATGAATCGTTTCGATGGGCGTGCCGGCATGTTCGACGCCCACGGATACTACGGCTGCTTGTTCGGCGTCCGGCCAAGGTTCCTCCGTGCGGAAGGGGCCAAAGGTCTTGGAGAACGAACTTGCTTGTTGGAAGTCAAGGTCGTGGTCAGAGGCGAGACGCCAGAGTTCGTCCTGGAGCTCGGAAGACCAGCCGGACGCCGGCGCGATTTGCGAGCGCGATTTGCCCCCCGGCGCAAGCCAGATCACGCGGTCGGCGGCGCTGCGCTGCAGCACGCGAAGCAGCCCGGTGTTGTAGTAGAACTGCTGCGTGACGAACGCCAGCGTAACGGTCCCCTCGGGCGGATCGTCGCTCAGCCGCTCGGCCAGGCGAAGCAGGGAGGCTGCTCCGGCCCGGCTGGCTATCCAGGGGGCGCTGATCCGGCGGTCGCCGGGGAAACGGATCAGCTTTTTGTCGAGGGTGACCGGATCGAGCACGTCCACGCCGGCGGATCGAGCTTCGGCGGCAGTCGAGGCGCCGATGTCAATGTAGAGATCCTTGTCGGTCCGAGAGGAGGACGGACCGCGTTCGTCGTCGAGGTGCACGGACGGCGCGGCCACCACGCCCATGAGCTTTTTTCCTGCTCTTGTCCGTACGGTGACATGCTGCGCCTGGAAAAGACTCTCGAACTGGTAGTGAGGCGCCGGTTCGGCAAGCCGCTTGAGGCGCAGATAGCCGTCATCGGCGATGGCGGAAATGACAAAGCCCGGCTCGTCGAGGCCTGCGGCGATCAGCGTCCTCGGCAGGCCCCGGCCGAATGTTTTCGTGATCGAGCCGGTGTTGTCGACTTCCGCGCCCCGGCCGAGTTGCCTCTCGATGTACCGGCGGACCTGCTCTTCGTGGCCGGCCGCTCCATTGAGGGTTGCCAACTCTCCGAGATGCTCGGCCTGAGCCGCGCAGATGAGGATCGCGCCGAGGACCGGCGCTGTTCCCCATCGCGCGAGCAAAGCTTTATTTGTATGCAATGACGTCGATCTCAACCAGCGAGTCTCCGGGTACGCCCCCGTAGGTTGCTACGGTCGTGCGGACAGGCGGATTGTCTCCAAAGCGGCCGCGAAAGACCTCGTTCATGGCGCGGTAATCGTTCAGATCGTGCAAGTAGACATTGCACTTGAGGCACTGATTCATCGATGAGCCGGCGCGTTCGAGTTCTTTCTCGATGTTGTTGAGTACTTCGTCGGTGTGCTTCTTGATGTCGCCTTCCTGGTGATAGCCTTTGCCGGCCACGAATACCAGGTTGCCGTAGGTGACGAGCGGGCTGAAGAGTGGATTATCGGGTTTTCTCTCACCCCGCCAGAGCACCTTTCGCTCCGGTTTGGACTGGGCGGCGGCGGTGCCTGCTGCGCCGGCCATGGCAGCCACGGCGGCGCTCTTGGCAAGGAAACGTCTGCGATTGGTTTTCTTCACGGTCTTGAACCTTCCTGAAATCCTGTAGGGAACGGGAATAGGCTGCTTTTCTCACCACGTGGCGAGGCGAAGTGGATGAGAGGGCCTTCAGGACGAGGCGCGCGCCGCTGGGCGCAAGTAACATGGCCTTTAGGCTTTTTCACGAATCACGAATCACGAGTCACGAAACACGGATCACGGCCTTTCTATCGCGTGCTTCGACCGTCGGGTGGTGAGAAATGCAGGCTAACAATGAGGCTACCTTAGCGCGAAGAGCTTCCGCAGCGCCAGTGAGAGGGAAGACGGTCAACCCGAGCGGCGCAGGTGCTTGTGTTGAGCACCGTATGCGTACGGATGCATCCGGGCCGTCGCTCCTACCTCGAACTCCGGTCGTGCAAGCGCTCGCTTACACTAAGGCTCTGGCCTTCTTTTCTCGCCACATGGCGAGAAAAGAAGGCCGGCCATGGGTGAAAAGATGCGCCGGCAACTCATCGTTCGTATCACGCTGCTCGTCTTCGTGACCTGTCTCGCGGGTCTCTCCCAGACCGGCGATGACTCATCGACCGTGCTGCAGCAGATCTTGCCGATCACTTCCGTCGGGGGCGCGGCGGTCTCCCCCGACGGGTCCGAGGTCGCCTACGTCGTTACGCCCCACGATGCGAAGGGCAACAGCCTGGGCTCGGAAATCCGCATCGTCTCGACGCGAACCGGCGAAGACCGCAAACTCGCCGCCGGCAGCGGTCCGGTGTGGGCCCCGGACGGTTCGAAGATCGCCTTTTTCTCTTCCGCCAGCGGCCGCCGTCAAGTCTGGGTTATCCAGTCCGCCGGCGGTTCTCCCGAGCAATGGACAGACCATCCCGGCTATATCGATCGCTTTCGCTGGGGGCCCGACTCGAAGCGTATCGCGTTCCTGTTCCGGCAAGCTCATGCGGCCGACCTGAGATTCTTCACCAAGGCGCCCCATCCGTTGATGCCGGTCGTCGTCGATGGCAACAACCTCCCGATGAATCAGTTGGCGATCATCGATCTCGAAACCAGAACCTCCAATACGATCACGCCCGCCAGTTACAGCGTCTGCGGCTACGAGCAGTGGTTCCCCGACACTTTCTCCTGGTCACCCGACGGCGAACGCCTCGTCTTCACCAAGCGTCCTCACGCCAAGGCCGGCGGGCATCTCCATGGCGACCTGGTTTCGGTCACGCACCGCGGCCATGCACCGCGGCGTCTCGTCGAGCGCGAGGGTATGGATGCCCACCCGGTTTGGTCGCCCGATGGCAATCACGTCGCTTTCATCTCGACGGAGCGTTACGACTGGGTGACCGTCTCCTATCTGTATCTCGTCCATCCGTCCACGCTCGAACGCCGCAAGATCACTCCCGACTTCGATGAGAAGATCAAGACGTTCTTCTGGACCTCCGACAGCAAACGCATCCTCTTCATCGCGGGCGACCACACTGCCTCGCAGATCTATTCCGTCGATATTGAAACGGCCAAAGTCGAAGCCCTCACCAACGGTGATGACTTCCTGAGCGGACTCAGCGTCGCCGCCGACAGTGACTCGATCGCCTTCATCCGCCAGAATGCCGCGGAGCCGCCGGATGTCTACTTTGCCCGCTTGGATGATATGAAGCCGAAGCGGCTCACCGAGGTCAACCCACAGATCAAATCGTGGCCCGAGATCCGCACCGAGGTCGTTCGTTGGAAGAGCTTCGACGGCATGGAAATCGAAGGACTGGTGCACTGGCCGCATCAGTATCGCCAGGGCCGTCGCTATCCGCTGCTGGTCGTCCCGCACGGCGGGCCGCACTCCGTCATGTCGAATCTGTTCGTGAACGGCGAGTACCGCATCTTCGCGATGCGCGGCTGGGCGGTCTATCGACCCAACTTTCGGGGCAGCGGACATTACGGCGAAAAGTTTCTTCGGGCGAACCTCGGCTCCTGGGGCATCGGCGACTATCAGGACGTCATCAGTGGCGTCGACCACCTGATCAAGATCGGACTCGCCGACCCCGACCGCCTCGGCATCTCCGGGTCAAGCTACGGCGGCTACATGACGTCGTGGACCATCGGTCAGACCGGCCGTTTCAAGGCCGCGGTCGTCGGAGCCGCCGTTACCGACGTTCCGAGCTTTCTGCGAACCACTGATGTCCCCGAGCGCTTCGAAAGCTATCTCGGCAAGGACATCGTTGTCTATCAGCGTTCCTCTCCCCTGACCTACGCGGACAACATCGAGACGCCCACGCTCATCTGGCACGGCGACGCCGACATTCGCGTCCCCGTCATGCAGGCGCGCCACCTCTATACCGCTCTGCTCAAGAACGAGGTGCCGGTGGAGTTCATCATCTATCCTGACGAACCCCACGGCCTGCGTCGCCCCCTCAACCGGCGTGACCTGTTGCTGCGGAAAATCCGCTGGCTCCACGGCTGGGTCATCAACGGTGAGCGACCGAAACCGGTTGTCCCGGCTACCCCCGAGTAGCCATGCACCCTCTGGGCTTCGCCCGGAGCAAACTGCACAGCGTCATCAGCCGCGTCCACGAAACCCGCGTCGAGGTACGCTTCAATAGCCCCGACCAACGCCAATCCGTCTCCGCTCTTCGTCCAATCATCCACGGCTAAAACAGAACAAGCCCCACGAGCACCACGAAGCCGACGATGATCTCCCACTGCTGAACAATCTGATAAAGCACGCAAAGGAAAAACCCGATGAAGGCGAGCAGACAGCCGATGGCTTTGGCTTTGCTCGGAGGTTCCTCCTGTTACATGCCTTAGTTGGGGACACGCCCGGTGATAGCTTCCCGCAACCCTTCCAGCAGGCCCTCCAGCTTGGCTTGGCTGTGTTCAATCCGTGCTACCCGTTCCTCGAGCCGTCCGACCCGATCGGCCAACTGCCTGATGTCGTCCCGCAACTCCGTCCGAAGATGGGTCATGTCCTGCCGCAGCCAGGCGAACAACCCGACCAGCAGTCCTGCGAGGGCAACCCCCACCGTCACGATGGCGATGATCTCTCCGTTCATGCTTCCCCCAGTGCCGGTCTCATTCTCTCACGCACTCCCAGAGGCGTTTCTGGTCTTGATCCAATTCACAGGGAGCCACTTTGCCCCGGAAACGCGCCCGCTCTAGCTCGTAACATCGCAGGCGGTGTTCCCTCCGTGCTGGATGTAGTCGGCTTTCGCATGCGCCGATTGCCCGCTCTGGCGCGATCCCGTCTTGACGTTCAGGTGGCGGATCGCCTTTGCACTTTTCGCAAGGGATTTCTCTCAGAGAAGCCGGTAAGCGCGTCCTTCACTTTGTTCGGGTTTTTACTGTGCGCCTCTCCAGCACCATCATACCCCGATTCACCGGGCCGAGTGGGCGAAGAACGGCGGGAGGGATGGGGGGAAGATCCGCCTTCGACTATGCCAGATAGCCGGATGGCAAGAATGTTGCGAGAAACGTTACGGTCTTCTCTGCCCGATGCGCGGATTCCCCGGCGAACTCGTAGATGGAATTGTCCAACGAGCGGCCAGTCCGGCTGTCACAGATCAGGAGCCATGATCCTCTCCCAGGATTGCCGCAACGGCTCGATCAACATTTCCTCGGTATGGTCGAACCGGATCGGTGTAATCGAAACCTTGCCGTCGCGGATCGCCGCGTAGTCGCTGCCCGGCTCGGCATCGGCCAACGGAACTTCCTCATGCATCCAGTAATACGGCCTGCCATGTGGATCAAGCACTTCGATCATCAGTTTTCGGGAAATCTTCCGGCTCTGGCGCGTAATCTCGATTCCCTCTTTCCAGGGATGAGGGACGTTCACGTTGAGGGCGACCCCGGCAGGCATCCCCGTTTCCAACGCCTGTAACGCGATACGCGGGGCCAGCTCGGCAGCCTGCGAATAATCGATGTTCTTGCGTGCGTTCACCGAAAGAGCAATCGCCGGAATGCAGTACTTGGCCGCTTCCGCCGCTGCCGCTACGGTGCCCGAATAATAGATGTTCTCGCCGAGGTTCGATCCGGCATTGATGCCGGACACCACCAGATCCGGCCGGAAGTCCAGGATTTGGTTCACCGCCATCATCACCGTGTCCGCCGGGGTGCCTTCCACGGCGTAGCGCCGGACGCCCTTCTTTTCAAAACGCAGGGGCCGTCGCAAGGTGATCGACCGGCTTGTTCCGCTCTGCTCATTCAACGGAGCGGCGACGTGGATTTCCCCCACGTCGGCGAGCGCTTCTTCGAGAACCTGCAACCCGAGCGCGCCGACACCATCGTCGTTTGTCAGCAGAATACGGACCATCGGGAAGGTTGGCTCAGCGTCTGTTCAGGAGGGCCAGGATCTCGCGCAACTCTTGCTTGATGCCGCTCAGGTCCGGAGAAGCGGCATTGGCTTTCGGAGAGGAGAAAAGCTGCTCAGATTGCTCGCCGCTCTCGGCAGCGTTCTTCTTCTGCTTCGGTCGGCCTCGCATCGCTTTGCGGGCCCCGGCTATCGTGTAGCCCTCGTCGTAGAGCAGGCGCTTGATTTCGAGCACCGTTTCTACGTCTTTGCGGCGATACTGGCGTTGACCGCTCGAGGTCTTCTTCGGAGAGAGAGCGGGGAACTCCCCTTCCCAGAACCGCAGAACGAAAGCCTCGATACCGGTAAGCTGACTCACGTCCCCGATGCGAAAAAAGAGCCGGTCAGGAATCTTGGGAGTCTCCTGCTCCGCCATGAAAGCCTATCGTAACAGACTGCCTGAGTGGTGAGGATGGTCTGATGTCTTCCGGGAAATGGCAGTGCTCGATGATCCCGAGCTCGCAGAATCGGAGCCGGAGCTTCTCGCCAATATTCTCCTATGGCAACTGAAACGCCACGCTGATCGTCGTCGCAGCCTCGATGGGTTGGCCGTTCAGTAGCATGGGTTTGTATCGCCATTTCCGTACTGCGTCCATTGCCGCTGTCACCAATCGCCGGTCGATGACGGTGTTGATCGGCTTGAGGCCCATGGGTTCTCCCTGCTTGCTGATCACCGCCTCGAGCAGCACGGTGCCTTCCACGCCTTCTCGTTGGACATCCATACCGTAGACCGGGGGCACGTGGTGAATGAGCTTCGCCTTCTCGACGTTGCCGCCGACTCGAAACCTCGACATATTGAATGTCCCGGCCTCGACGGGCGGCCTGCTTCCCGAGATCACGACCATCTCCTCGACTGGACTGACCTCCAGGGTGATGTCGAGGTGTTTGTCGACAGTGAGGTCTACCTTCTGCTCGTGGGTCGCGAAACCCCTGGCGCGAACCTCGACTCGGTAGGCGGATGCTGCCGAGAGACCGTGGATTCGGTAGGAGCCGTCCGCACTCGTGGTGGTCGCCTCGGTGTTGCCGCCGGCAGAGTCCACGATGAGAACAATGGCCTTGGGGACCCTCGCTCCGCTGGCGTCTTCGACGGAGCCGGAAAGAGTGACCCCGCTCGATTGGCCGAGTGTGGTCGAAACGAGCGAGAGCAGAACGGCCGCGGTCAAGCCTGCCGCGGTCAGCCGATGGCGCACCGTTCCACGCAATATCCCGGAATGGAATCCCGGCTTTCGCAGGATTCGTTCGATTCTTCGGGTTATGCGAGGAGTGTGGGCCATCGCAGGCGTTGCGGCCGGAAGCACTCCTTCCTCCTGGCCTTCCGCAGCCATCTCGATCAACGTCTCGGCATATCCTCCAGGGTCCCGCGTAACCAGGATGACATGATCGTCACATGCCGTCTCAGCCAGCTCCCTCAGGCGACGGTTCACCCGGCCGGCGAGCGGATGAAACCAGAATACGGCGTCGTTCAAAGCCGCCACTGCCAGAATCCATCCGTCCCGGCGAGCAATGTGCGCCAGTTCGTGCAAAAGCACCGCGTGCAGTTTTTCCTTGCCCCATTCCGGCCATGTAGCGGGCAGGATGATGACAGGCCGAATGAATCCGAAAACCACCGGTGTCCTGACCTCCGGACTCGACACCAGTTTGGGTGCGTGGCCGAGCTTGGCCGCCTTGAGCGAACTCGGTAGCAACTCTTGTGAAGCGGGTTCGGCAATGGCGTCCGCCCGAGCCGTCAACTGAAGAACTCGCCGCCATGCAGTCATGGATCGCAAGAGGAGAATCGACGTCACCAAGAGCGATAGCAGACCCGCTAACCCCCGCCAGTCAACGGAAGAACCGATAGCGGTCGTCAAGGGGGAAACGGCTGCGTCCGACCATGCCGGCATCACCGGGACGGAAACCGTCGTCTCGACGATCACACTTGAAGAGGTTCCCGGCAGCCTGCCTGATAAGTCCAGCACCGGCAACAGGAGCATCCCGCACAGCACTGCTGTCCAGACTCCGTGCTCCAGCGCCGGCCGGCGCGGACGGATCAAAGACAGAGCCAGCCAAACAGGCAAGATGAGCGCCATTGCGCGTAAGGAAGACAGGAAGAGTACGTCAAAGACGACCTTTCCGAATTCGACGGCGGTTGCGCCCATCATGGTTTTCTCCTCTTCGTCTCGCGGGTTGCTGCGATTCGTCTGGCCAATCTTTCGAGTTCCTTGCCTTCGATGACGTCGTTGTCGACCATCCCGATGAGGAGCTGCTCGATGGAGCCGTTGCAGAATCGGTCGACGATTCTGCGGACGGCTTGAGCAGCAACGTTTTCACCAGGATCGAGGGGACGATAGAGGTACGTGCGGCCCTCCACGGTGTGCGTCAAATAGCCTTTGCTCTCCAAGCGTCGAAGGACCGTCCGGACGGTGGAGTCTTTCATCGGGTGCCGGGCGGCCAGGGAAGTCCGAACGTTCTCGGCTGTCACCGAACCTCTGGACCACACAAGGCTCATCACGAGCTCTTCGAGTCCACTGAGATCGTTCCAGGTGTTACGGTTCATAACGCTACATATTGTAACGTAAAAGGACGGCTCTGTCAAGCGTTTTCTGGCTCGTGTCGGCGCAATGAGAGAAGTTCCCCTGGCGAGACAAGCAGAACATGTTGGACTGAAGCCCTTCAGTCTTTTTTTTCCGCCCCGGCCTGCCTAGCATGAGGACAGGATGTCGGGAATCATCCGGATCGACTTGCCCTCGGCGCGGTGTTCGCTGGGGCGGCGGCCGTCCGCCGCGCCGGCAACACGGCCGGTAAGGTTTTTCACGAGACACGAAACACGAAACACGGACTTTATCGCCGTTCGGGTCGCCATGGGTGCGCCAGGGCGGAGAAAAATGTCGCGTCACGAAAAATCGTCGCACGGTCACTGCTTCTCTGCACCCGTTCGCGTGGCATTGCGCGGCATCGAGCGGCAAGGGGTGCCCCGAGCCGCTGTCCGTACACCGTCCGCATCAGCAACTCGGCCTTTATGTTTTTCACGAGACACGAGACACGAAACACGGACTTTACCGCCGCCCCCGCCGCAATATAACGACTTCGCTGTGCATGTTGACGGGACCATTCCGGGATATTCTGGTTTTTTTTTCCGACGGATAACGATTTTTCTTCCCACTATTTCCCGGCATTTCCCGCTATTCTTCGGCCCCCCGGAGCCGGTGTCTGCGCGCCGTCCGCCGAAGTTCCCGCCGCCCTCTGGGCTCCTTGGGCTGCGACCAACGCAAGAGGAACCCATGCTGAGAAAGGGGAACGTTCTGTATTGCCTCGACAGCAGTTTCTGCCGCGTGCAAGCGGCTCGTCCGGAGCTGCCTGCATGGCTTCTGACGAGAACCGTCTTCCCGTGGCCTACAATGGCTTCCGTGTCCGTGACGGTACTCGTCCTGCTCTTCTCGGTGCTGCCGTCGGCCGCTTCACCTGCCGACGCCGCCTTCCGCAAGGTCTCCTTCGACACGAGCGACGGCGGCAAAATCCACGCCAACCTCTATGGCGGGGGGGCGCATGGGGTCGTGCTGGCCCACGGAGCCGTCTTCGACAAAGAGAGCTGGGACGAGCAGGCAACGCGTCTGGTGCGAGCCGGCCTGCGAGTTCTGGCGATCGATTTCCGGGGCTACGGCGATTCCAAGCCGGGCAGCCTGAGGCGGGCTCTTTACCTCGACATCCTCGGCGCGGTCGAGTACCTCGAGGAGACGGGCTGTGAACGTGTCTCGGTTGTCGGCGGCAGCATGGGCGGAGGCGCCGCGGCAAGAGCCGCCGCCGAGGCCGAACCCGGCTCCATCGACCGGCTCGTCCTGCTGGCGCACTCGCCCATCGACGATCCCGCCGCGATGCGAGGCGACAAGCTCTTCATCACCACCAAAGGAGACCATCTTCCGGCACGCCGCCGGCAATTCGATCAAGCGAGCGAGCCCAAGAAATGGGTCGTCCTTGACGGCTCCTCCCACGCGCAGCACATCTTCAAGACCCCGCAAGCCAAAGAGTTGATGGAGCGCATCCTCGATTGGCTTACTGACCAGCACTGAGGACGGCCATGACAACCCACCGCCCGACACGCCGCGACTTTCTTTCTTCCACAGCCCTTGCCGGCTTGGCTCTTCCCTCGTGCGGCGGCCCGCAAGCGCCGGCTTTCTCGTTGTCTCTGTTTCAGGCCGACGTCACGCCGCCGGCCGCCGGTCACCCCCTGCTGGCCTACCGCGTTTCGCGCTCGATTGTCGACCCGCTGTTCGCGCATGGCTTTGTCCTGCACGGCCCCGAACAGCCCATGGTTCTCTGTGCCGTCGACTGGTGTGAAATCCGTAATGAGTCCTACGAAGGCTGGCGCGAGAAACTCGCCGCGGCCGCCGGCACGGCCAAGGAGCGTGTGCTGGTCACCTGCCTTCACCAACACGACGCTCCTTACACGGACCGCGTCGCGCAGAGCTATTTCGAGAAGCACGATTTGCCCGGTGCGCTCTGCGACGTCGAATTCGAAGACCGCATGATCGAGCGCGTCGCCACTTCCGTTCGCGAAAGCCTCGCCGACCGGCGGCCGATCGACCGCATCGGACTCGGTCAAGCCAAGGCCGATCGACTCGCCTCGAGCCGCCGCTACGTCACCGCGGAAGGCCCGGTTTCGTGGGGCCGCGGCAGCACGACCCGCGATCCGGCCGTCCGCGCGCTGCCTGAAGGCCTCGTCGACCCCTATGTGAAGACCATCAGCTTCTGGTCCGGTGAGGAAGCCGTGGCGGCGCTCAGTTGCTATGCGACGCATCCGATGAGCTATTACGGCGACGGCGACATCTCGGCGGACTTCGTCGGCATGGCCCGCCGCCGCCGGCAGCAGGACACGCCCGGTGTCAAGCAGATCTACGTCTCCGGTTGCAGCGGCGACCTCACCGTGGGCAAGTACAACGACGGCAGTAAGGCGAACCGCCCGATCTTCGCCGACCGCCTCCACAAGGCCATGGCCGAGGCCTGGGATGCAACCGGGACCCGGCCGCTCGAAGCCGTCGGGTTCCGCAACATTCCTCTGCGCATGGAGCCCCGTCAATCGCCCGGCTACCGGCTCGAGGAATACCGCAGGACCATCGCCGACGACGCGGCCGGAGAGCGCCCCCGCCTCACGGCCGCCCTGGGGCTTAGCTGGCGCGAGCGCTATGACGCCGGTCATTCGATCGACGTGCCCGCCATCGATTTCGGCCCGGCCCAACTCGTTCTCATGCCGGCCGAATCATTCGTCCAGTATCAACTCTGGGCTCAGGAAATGCGCCCCGACTCCTTCGTCATGGTGATGGGGTACGGCGAGTGCGCGCCCGGCTACATCCCCTCCGCGAAGGACGCTGCCGAAGGCTACAACGACCACTACGGTTGGATCGCTTTCCCCGAGTGCGAGCAAGCCATGAAGACCGCGCTGAAGAACGCCCTTGCCGCGGACGCGGCAACCACTTGAGTCCTCTTCCCGGAAGAGGGCTTGGGCTCCGCCTCCTGTGGGAACAGGTTTCCTGCGATGGCAAGCGCATTGGCGGCCTCCAGTCGCCGCTCTTCTTGCCTCCGGCAAAGTCAGATCAATGAGGCTGAATGTACGTCGGCTATTCGTAGAACTACTTAGCCGCTTGAAACGACAGACCTGTTACTTGTTTACCGTTCACTGGGTTGGCCCAATGTCGGATTTGCGTAGGGCACGCTACGATGGAGTGTCCCGTCCGTTCTACTGACCTGAAACATCCGCCTGCTCAAGCGGCGTTGACATCGGCCCGGATGTTTTCAGCTTGAATGATCCGCATACGGGCGGAGGAAAAACTAGCTTGGTGCCGACCTGATGTTTTCCTTTCGAGGCGTGGACTTCATCGACTTGGACTGTCTGCTCTCCGAGGAGGAAAAGCTCGTCCGCCGAACGGCCCGGCAGTTTGTGGATGACCGCATCCTGCCCGTCATCAGGGAGTGCTTCCGCGAAGCGCGCTTCCCGTTACATTTGATTCCGGAGCTGGGTGAGTTGGGTTTCCTCGGCGCAAACCTTGAAGGATACGGTTGCGCGGGCATGGAGGATGTCGAGTACGGCCTGTTGATGCAGGAGTTGGAGCGGGGAGACAGCGGGGTCCGGAGTTTCGTGTCTGTGCAGAGTGCGCTGGTGATGTGGCCGATCCTCGAATACGGCAGCAGAGCGCAGAAGGCCCTCTGGTTGCCGGAGTTGCGGGCCGGCAGGAGGATCGGATGCTTCGGCCTGACTGAACCCGACTTTGGATCGAATCCGTCCGGAATGCGCACGCAGGCGGTTCGTGACGGCGACTCGTTTGTGTTGAACGGCGAAAAAACGTGGATCACGAACGGAACGCTGGCGGATGTCGCGCTGGTGTGGGCTCGCGAGGATGAACAGATCCGGGGCTTCCTCGTCGAGAAGGGCACGCCGGGATTCACGACGGCGGATATTCACGGCAAGTGGTCGATGCGGGCTTCAGTGACTTCGAGCCTGGCTTTCACGGATTGCCGCATTCCCGCGGAGAATGCGCTGCCGGGAGCCCTGGGTTTGAAAACGGCGCTCGCTTGCCTGTCGCAGGCGCGCTACGGGATCGGCTGGGGATGTATCGGCGCTGCGATGGATTGCTATGAAACGGCGCGGCAATACACGCTGTTGCGGAAGCAGTTCGGCGACCGTTCGTTGGCCTCGCACCAGCTTGTGCAGAGCGAGCTGGCATGGATGGTCACTGAGATCAGCAAGGCGCAGTTGCTGGCGTTTCACGCCGCCCGGCTCAAGTCGAAGGGACTTCTCAAGTTCTTTCATATTTCGATGCTGAAGCGGAACAACGCCTGGATGGCCCTCGAAGTGGCGAGGAGGGCTCGCGACCTGCTGGGCGCCAACGGAATCACGGATGAGTACTCCGTCTTCCGCCATATGGCGAATCTCGAGACGGTCAAAACCTATGAAGGTACGCACAACATTCACACCCTGGTCATGGGCCAGCAGGTGACCGGGCTGCCGGCCTTTTCGTAGTTTTTGTTGTGAGGTGATCGTGCGCCGGACCTGCTCCGTACTGTTCAGCGGTTTTGTGGCGGAAGAGGCCCGCGGGCCGTTGTTGGTGTCCGAAAGCCAAACCGGAGACGCTGTTCTTCATGCTGCGTTCCATCCCTTTCGCCATCGGCAGATTGACCGGTTGAGTTCTGTTGACGGACAAGGAACCGGCGAGGACAGACCTGTTACAGTAGACCGTCCTTGTATTGGGGCGATTGCATGAACTCGACCTGCACTTGCGGCGCGGCGTTTCCGGATGGTTCACAGTTCTGTCCGATGTGCGGACGGCCACTCAGCGAGGAAGCGGAGCAAGCGGAACGGACGCAGGCACAAGAAGCCCTAGAGCGGGCTCGCCGGCAGCAAGCCCCGGATGAGAAGCGCGAGAAGCCGATCGGCCTCGGCAACTCCGACGCGCTTCGCTCCAGCTATTTCGGAGCCCTGCTGGCGGCTTTCCTGTCCAACATGCCGTTCCTCTACCTGTTGTCTTTCATCTGGTACCCGGCGTGCGGCTTTCTCTCGGTTTACATCTATCGCCGCAAGACGGGCGCGAAACCGAAGCCGTCTCAAGGAGGCCGCCTAGGAGTGTTGACCGGCATCCTGACGTTCGCCATTTCGCTCGTGATCAGCTCCGTGAACATGCTGTTCGCGGGTCAGGGCGCCTTTAGCGATTTGTTCCGGCAACAGATCGAACAGACGCCTGCACAGGAAGAGGTGAAGCGGCAGATACTGCAACTGATCGACAATCCGGTTGTCTTGGGCTTTCTTTTGCTGATAAGCCTGATCGTGACGCTGGTGTTTACCGTGGGATTCAGCGCCGCGGGGGGCGCGCTGGGAGCGAAAATATTGGAGGACGAGTAAGCGTGCTGCCCGGTGAGGTGAATCGGGGTTCCGGCAGGCCGGCTGAACTGCACTGCGGGAAGGGATGGAGACACGGGGTATCTTCGTCCCATGGTCCAAGGTCCAACCGGAATTCGCCCGGCTGCGCTCGGCAACGGCGTTCCACCGGACTACGGCCTATTCGAACGGATGGGACTCACACCCTGACCACGGCCCGCCGCAGCATCATCAGCGTCGAGGCTCCGACGACACAGCCTCCAAGCGAGGCCCAGATATCCGGCCAGATCAACATCACCCCGGCCGTGAACAGCGCGCCGCGCGCCACCGTCGGGACGGGAGAGCGGAAGTAGCCCTCCAGTGCAATCGCCCAGAAGAAGATCCCCAGCGCGCAGGTCCCCGCGTACAGCAGAACGTCCTGCCAGGCGCCCATCAGAAGCAATGCAGGCTCATAGACGAAGGCGAACGGCAGCAGAAAACTGATCAATCCCAGCTCAATCGCCTTGAATCCCGTCCGTATCGGATCCGTGCCCGCGATTCCGGCCGCGACGTAAGCTCCGGTCGATACCGGGGGCGTAATCGCCGACAGGATGGCGAAATAGAACAGGAACAGATGCGCGGCGACCGCCGGCACCCCGAGGTTGGTCAACGTTGTCGGAATCAATGTCGCCAGCACGACGTAGGCGGCGACCGTCGGAAGCCCCATCCCCAGAACGATGCAGGCCACCATGGTCATCAGCAGCGTTACAAAGAGATTCCCCTGTGAGACGCCTTCGATCAAATAAGTGATCTTGAGATTCAATCCGGTCGCCGTCATGACGCCGATGATGATTCCGGCGCCGGCGCAAATCGGCGTCAGTGTCAACATGCCGCGCATCGCGCCCTGAAACGCCCGGTCGAATCCACTGCCGGTCAGGCGAGTGTTCGGTCGCAAGAAGCTAACCGCCATGGCGCATGCCACAGAGAGAAATGCCGCATACATCACACTGAATTGCAGCGACAGGAGCACGATCAACACCATGATCGGCAGCAGCATGTTTCCCCGCTGCGTCAACTCTCCGCGCATGCTCGGGATCTCATCGCCCGTGATCGGCCGCACGCCGTCCTTCACCGAACGGAAGTGCACGATCATCAGCACCGCGAAGAAGTAGAGCAGCGCCGGCACGATCGCGTTCACCATCAATTCGGTGTACGAAATGTTCAGGTAGTCGATCATCACAAACGCCGCGGCGCCCATGATCGGCGGCATCAACTGGCCTCCCGACGACGCCAAGGCCTCGACGGCCGCCGCGAAGCGCGGCTCATAGCCGGACCGCTTCATCATCGGGATCGTCACCGCCCCGGTTGTCGCTACGTTCGCTACCGTCGCTCCCGTGATCATCCCCATCAGCGACGAGCTGACGACCGCGATCTTCGCCGGACCTCCGACGAATCGCCCCGCAGCCACCTTGCCGATGTTCATGAACATTTCTGCGCCGCCTGTCACCGTCAGGAACGATCCCAGCAGAATGATCACCACAATGAACGTCGCGCATACACCGAGCGGTGTCCCGAACACCCCGAACGTCCCGTAGAAAATGATGCTCACCAGGTCAGCGGGGCTCAGTCCTCCATGCCGCAGCATCATGCCGGGCACCCACGGACCGAATAGCCCGTACGCCAGGAAGAGCAAGAGTACAACGGCGACCGCCCACCCGACCGTCCTCCGCACGGCTTCGACAATCAACAGCAGCCCGACCGCCCCGACTGCCGTGTCGAATCCGCTGATGAAGGGCTCCGAGTAAAGACGCTCATAGTCGAGCAGCGTCCACGCCATGACGACCAGGCTCAGTAAACTCAGCCCGAGTCCCAACGATGCTTCTCCAGACTTGCTTCGGGTCCAGCCCGACGGCGTCTGCAAGAAAACCAGCGGCAGCACCACGAGTAGAAACAGCCCGCGTTGGATCGGCGCGTGAAACGGCCCCGTCGCACCCGTGTAAAGCGCAAGCGCGCTGCCGGCCCACACGAGACCGGTCGCGACACGATGGGTGAGACTATCAGAGAGCGAGGGCAAAGTAAACGCGGATACAGCTCGTCTTAGAGGCGTGTGTGCGAGAGAAAAGGTGATGATGGGGCGATCGCATCAGCAGCGCCAAGCGCAGTCTCCGCTACCACTTGTCCCAAACGCCGCGCTCACGGTAGTAGCGCTCCGCCCCCGGATGATAAGGTAACGGCTTCATTTCCGCCACTGACTCGAGATCCGCTTCCCCTTCTTCTTGCCACCAGGGTAGAGACTCCTCGACCTTGTCCCAGTTTTCGAACAAGGTCTTCGTCATCCCGTAGACGAGATCGTCGGGAAGGTCGCCGCGAACGAGAAGACATTGGTGAAAACCGATGCCCCGAAGGCTGGGCCGCCCGAAAACGGGCTCGCCCAGCTCGTCCAGTACAAACGCGGACTCGGATGCCAGCAGCTTCTCCAAACCTTCCTGTTCGGGCTCGACGAAATCAATCTCCTCGCCGATCTCCCGCGCCGCGAAGATCGGTGACAAGTGACCTCGGTTATTCCGCGAATAGGCGAACGCGATGGCATCGATCTGCCGGTTCGCCAACGCGTTCTGTCCATCTGTGCGCTCGATGTAGAGGAACTCCGTGTTTTCCCGAGTTACGCCGAAATACTTGAAGATGCGCTCCGCGATCACTTCCTCGCCGGTGCCGCGACCGCCGATCACGACGCTGCGGCCGACCAGATCCGAATAGCGCTTGATATCCGCCACGGCCACGACCCGGAAAAGGTGTGTGCCGAGTTTCATCCAGACCTTGGCGTTGTCGTAGTCAACCATGATCGGTTCCTTCTGTGCGAAATGAGCCTCACGGCGGTATGCATTCTCGAGATCAAAGCGAAAGCATCGGCCACCGTCGATTCTTCCGGCTGCAACGCGCTTGACGTTGCCGACCGACATCCCCTTGCCGATCACTCCGTTCGAGATTACCCCCGGCATCCTCTCTGTCAACACCTTCGACAGAATGGAAACCTCCTTGAAGTACCGTCCCTGAGGCCCTGCTCCCGCCAAGGTGATCAAACGGGTATCGGTCCTCCGCTCAAAGGCTCCGCAGCCGAGTCCGAGTAATGCCGCCATCAAGATACCGAGCCACGGTTGCACACCCGAGTGCCGACCCATTGGCTCGCTCACACTCCTCTCGGCTGACTTCATCTAGCGAGACTCCGTCTCAGACCAAGCATGGCAACTGACCGCCGTGAGAATTTGACTCAAATGTCAACGTCTACCTGGAACAAAAAATCTAGTCCGCCTTCCGTGCAGGTCCAACAACCCCCAGCCCCACGCGCAACGCCTCCGTCTCGATGAGGTCGTCCGGCATGACGTTCGCGATGTTTACGTCCGCGCCGAACTCCCGCACCAGCAATTTCTTGATGTCATGGATCTCTGACAACGACACCCCGCTGATCCACGGCCCCGGCAATTCAAACAGCACACGGTCCCGATCCAAGTCATTGCGGCAGGCATGCAGCAATTCCGTATTGATCGTGCCGTTCTCGATCAACTCGGCGCCCTCGATCAGGAGCAACTCGGCGCCGGCGTCAAAACAGTCCCGCGCTTGCAGGACCAACCCCGCCACTGCGTTCTTTTCTGTTTTCGACCCCACTTCGCCGAACACGGTCAACCCCTTGTCACGGGCCAGCTTGATTTGCTCTCGGCGCTCCGGCGGCGAAAGCGGGATGCAATTGTCCGATACTTCGATCACCTCGAACCCCAAACGCTTCGCCTCATCGAAGAACACTGGCAGCGCACCAACCCCTTGTGTGGCGAACACGTACTCCTGGAACTGCCCGCCGAGGAACGGCCGTACGCCGTGTTTTTTATAGAGTTCGAGCTTGGCCCCAATCAGATGTTCTTGGTAGAGCCTTGATGTGCCGGTGGCAATTTTCGCGAGGTCGACATACTGACCCGCAATCTCGAGGATGTCCCTTTGCCGAGCCATCCCGAGTCCCCAATCGATCATCATCGTGAACCCGCGCAGCCGCGGCTTGACGTGCGACCGCTCCTTGGGAAGCGGGACAAAAGCAAACGGATCAAGCGCCATGAAAGGACCCTCCAGTATCGCAGCACACGAAGGACCCGGCACCCACCCGAGCTGAAACACCTTGGGCGGTTGCCTATGACCGGACCGGAAATCTCACTGCAAGCCCCGCTGAGGGGCCACCGGGACTTTTTTGCGCCCTCTTGAATCTCGACGTTAGAATAACCCACCGAGGGCCGCCGGTTTCTTAGCCTGCATTGCTCACCACGTGGTGAGCAATGCAGGTTATCCTGCGCGTGTTCTTTCCGGGACTCCGAGCTTGTCTTGGAGGTGTCTCTTCCCTTCTGTTTCAGGAACAAGTGTTTCGTGGCTAGAAAAGCGCAACTCCAGCGGCAAGCCCCTTCATCAGACCTCATCACAGTAATAAGGCGGTTTCTCGCAAGCTGTCGCCGACCAGTCTTGATCGAGTCGGGAGAAGAGCCCATCCCCTTGGTCGAGGGGAGGTATGACCTGGAACCGCGTGGCTCTGGATGCGTCCTGCACGCTTGGGGCGAGGAAGGAAACCTGGTCCGCCGCGTTGTTGAGATCAAGTCCGAAAAAAAGGACCGCCTCGATCTGCTTGCCAACTCGTTCGGAAGAACCGACATTCGGCTTGCTCTGGTCGACGAAGGCACTCAAATCGGCCGCGTCCAGCGAGAGGCCGGACATGCCCGGTTCCGCGAGTTTCTGCGCCGGATTCTCTTCCGGGAGTACCGCGACCGGACTCTCTCACACTTCAGTTCCGCCCCCGATTTGGAACATACGCTCTCGCCCAGCTATGTTCGCGGAGCACTCCACCGCGGGCGCGAAATGTGGACCCTTATCGCTGCGCCTCCCGACCTCAGTCCCTCTGCAACCGATCAAATCCTCAGTTTTGGACTCATCTGGTTTGACCACCTGCGTTCTCGGGAGACCGACTACGTCTTCGCAGGACTGAAGATCTTCGTTCCCAGAGGCCGTGCGCACTCTACCGCCAACCGGCTCGCGTGGCTGAATCCCCATGTTCTCCAGTCCGAACTCATCGAATACGACCGTACCGGGCGTATCCGTCGATTCGACAAGCAGGACTACGGCAATCTCGCCACCGAGTTGCGACCATGCCTGTCGGAGGCCGCTACCGAGGAACACGTCGCGGCATGGTTGCAGAGTCTCCGGATCATTCCCGGTGTCGAGACGGTTCGGCGTGCCGACGGACTGTTGTCGCTTCGAGTCCGAGGCGCCACTTTCGCCACAGCGGGGCGAGGTTCTCTTACGTACGGCCTTGAGAATCCGACGCCCGTCGGACCGCAAGGAATCGCACCGGTTCTTCGACTGGCGCGAGAGCTCGCCCGGTATCGCTCTCCCGACGCACAGGACAAGCAGAACCCCCTCTATCGACGCCATCCCGAAACGTGGCTCGAATCACAAGTCCGACGTCGGCTCGACCTGATCGACAGCAACCTTCTGTCCGAGCCGCTTTATGGCCAGGTCCCTTCTGTTGCGGGACCCGACCGCGGCATCATCGACCTGCTCGCGTCCGACCGCCAGGGCCGGTTGGCCGTCATCGAGCTCAAGGCCTCCGAGGATGTGCATCTCCCGCTGCAAGCTCTCGATTATTGGATGCGGGTCAAATGGAACCTCGACCGTGACGAGTTTCAGGCTCGCGGCTACTTCCCCGATATGATGCTGCCCGAACGAGCGCCACGGTTGATTCTCGTTTCCCCGGCGATGGACTTCCACCCGACTACGGAGACGATCTTGAAGTACTTTTCACCCGTCATTGATGTTGAGCGTATCGGCGTGGGTGTGGCATGGCGCCAGAATATACGGGTGGTTTTTAGGAGACGCGGGTCAGCGCGGTTGGCCTGATGAAGCACCAGGCGGGCAGCAGAATGAAGGAGCTGCCCGCAGTCGCCGGGCATCCCGAAATTGCTTTTCACCGAGAGTCAGCATGCCTGTGGCTCGATGCCTCGCCACAAGGGCGACAATCGAAACATCCATCAACCCAAACACGAGATTTCCATATTGCTCGCTAAAGCCGCGCGACTCGACTCTTTGCTGGTAAAGACGGTCGCCTTGAGCACAGTTGCCCGGCATCAAATAGGGCAACCTGCTAGCCGAGAAGACTCTCGATCCGGGAGGCCAGCTCTTCGTAAGGCAACTGCCCCGGGTGGTACAGTCTCACCACGCCGCTTCGATCCACTAACACCAGTGTTGGCGTCGTACTCACTCCGAACTTCACGAAGTTCTGTGCGCTCACAGGGGTCGACATCCAAGCCGGCAACGGATGCTGGTCATTGAAGCTGCCGCGGAGGTAGCCCAATTCCTCGGCCGGTGTCGCCTTGCGGCCACGCTTCACGTAGCCGTACAGCCGCGTCGGACCCACGATCACTAGCCCTCGGTCCGCATATTTGCGGTGCAGCGATTCGAGAACCGGCTTCTGCTCCATGCAATCACCGCACCAGTGAGCCCAGAAGTAGAACAGCGCAACCTTGCCTTGCAGCGAGGCGGGGTCGAGCGTGGCGCTGCCCACGTGTTCAGGCGCATCCAGGGCAGGCATTGACTTGCCCTCCAGGCTCAATAGAAGAAGGTTTTTCTGAATGCGGGTCTCAACCGAAGTCCCGGCATATTTATTCCGCTGCTCTTGCAAAAACACGACAGCCTCGGAACGCCGTCCAAGGGCGTCGTAGGTGTGGGCCAGGACTTCGATCCCTGCGCCCAAAGCGGTCTCGATGTTCCTGTCCGCGTCCACCGACCGGGTATTCAGAAGCGCTAGGCTCCCTTCGTAGGCTTCTGTTCCGTACTTCTCGGCACGGTCCCAGTTCTTGACGAAGCTCGAACCGCGAGCCAACCACGACACGGCCGCCAGCCATTTCGGTGAGGAGGTATCGCTGGTCTTCCTGGCGCTCTCCAACACGGCCGTTGCCTCGTCATTCTTGTGGGCCCAGGCGTGCTTGCGAATCGTCTGAATCAGCTCATCCGGTAAAGGAGCCGCCGTAAGTGCGAAGAAAGCCGTCAAAACGGCGATTGCTGCGGGCATTCTCGATCCATGACTCATCGGTTCGTACCTCGCGTGTAGCGTATCATGGAGAACTCGGAGTGGTGTAAACAAGGCGGCCGACACTGGCCCGCCCCTGCGACAACCGTCCGAGCCGTCTCACATCAGGCCTGATCGTGTACACTTGGGCCTTTGTCAGGCTCTACCCAGGACTATCCCGAGGATACAAAGCATGTCAATGATTCTCTTGTTTGCCGGCGCTCTTCTGCAGATTTTCCTGTTGGTTTGGGCGATAGCGGATTGCATTGAAAACCCGAACCTGCGGATCGGGCGCAAAGTCCTCTGGACCGTCTTCATACTGCTGTTTCCGTTCGTCGGAATCGTAGCCTACACCTTCGTGGCTCCGAACGTCTTCATACTGCTGCTCGCGTTCATCGGAGTCGGAGCCTACTTCTTGCGGGCCCCGAAGCGTGCTACGCCTTTCAGCGGCCCACGGCAGATCGCGACATGTTTCGTGACATTCGGTCTCTCGACCGGCTTCCCGTACTACAACATCGCCTTCTTCTTCGACTACTTCCGCGACGGCCACGGGTGGACGCAAGAACTCGTGACCACCGGTGCGCCCGTCGCCGTCCTCCTGACGATCATGGCCGGCCCGGTCATCGTGCCACGGGTCAGCCCGCGGCTACTGATCATTGTCGGTACGGCCATGACGTTCGGTGCCTTTCAATGGTTTGGCCGATTGTCGGGCAACACCTACGAGTACTACGGTGCGTGGTGCCTCTACATGCTCGGCTACTTCCTCTCCGGGCCTATTCCGCACCAGATCATCATTTCGAACTGGTACAAGCTAAAGCGCGGCCGCGCCATGGGCATTACCTATGTCGGCGTAGCCATTGTCGGCGCGATGGGCAGTAAACTGGCCCCCAGCCTGGCCGGACAAATGGATTACACCGAAGCCTTGAAGCTGATGGGATTCCTTCTTCTCCTCGCATCGCCGCTGGCGATTTTCTCAATCAAGGACAAGCCGAAAGACGTCGGCCAACTACCTGACGGCGACGAAACCGCACCTTCTCAGATCCCCGAAGCAGTGCCCGTAGAACAACCGAAGACCTTCGGTTACCTCACCGGCCGGCCGGCCTTCTGGTTCCTCCTGTTCGGCAGCGCGGCATCGATCGGCTCGATCGCCGCGGTCAACTTCCTCATGAAGTTCGTCTTTGAGGAGCAAGGCTTCGTCGAGCAGTCGGCACGTGACCTACTGTGGAGCAAGGCTTCGATTTTCTACCTGCTTTCAAGCATCGGCGGCCGGCTGCTAGCCGGCTACCTGGCCGACAAGTTCCCCCGCAAATACGTCATGCTCGTGACCTACGCAGTTGTCGCGGCGGCGATTCCGCTGCTGTTCCTGGTTACGCCGGCTCAACCCAATTTCGTTTATGTGTTCGCGGTGGTATTCGGCTTCGCCATGGGCGCGGACTACATGCTCATCCCGCTGATGGCCGCCGATCAGTTCGGTCTGGCTACCCTGGGCAAGGCGATGTCCGCTATCCTGCCGACGGACACCATCGGGCAGTTTTGGTTCCCCAAGCTCGTGACTGAGCTCCGGACGCTTTGGGGCGGCTACAGTTCCGCCCTGTGGGCCGTCTTCGGCATGGCCGCGCTGGGAGCCGCTGCGATTGCGTTACTCCCCAGGCATGAGGCCCCCGCGGCGGCTCGGGAGACGGACGCCCATCACTGAGTCATTGACGTTGGCGGCATGGCTCGCCATGCGGATCAACGTCCGGTATCACTCCAACCGGTCTGCCTGCAAAGCAACACCCCAGCGGGGGCGTATTCGGCCGTGTCCGGACTGCTGTGCCAGCGTGCTTCCATCGCTCGCGAGGTGGGGCCGCATAAAAACACCCCCTGATGAGCACCCCTCGAAAATAGTCGGTCAAAGCACACTTTCGCTGGGATCAGGGATTGCCCGGACGGTCTTATCGGCGTTGTTACAATGACCGCGATTTCGGCTTCTGCCATGCCCATCAATCCAGTGAATCGACAACTGCTGCAGTCGGTGGCCCTACTCCTCACCGCACTTGCCCTGACGCTCGCGGCGCGCTGGGCATTTATGGTCGGCAAGTCCGACGTAAGCTTGGCCCTCGCGGGTTTAGCGCTGATGTTCTGCGGCGCCGTCGTTTATTGGTGCGCACCTCTGTTCGTGCGTTGGGTCCGCGCCAAGGGTTTACGCATGCCTTGGCGCATCGGCCTGACGCGTCAGGGTCTGTTTTTTGTTGTCGCAGTGATTGTTGTAGCTATGGTGGCGCTCATGTCGGGGAACAACCTGATTTACCTGATTCTGAGCTGCATGCTTGCGGCAATGGTCATCGCCGGACTCGTGTCGCGGCTGGGACTATCGGGTTTGCAATTGACACTTGCATTTCCAACTCATCTCTTCGCGGGGCAACCGACCGCCGCCCAAGCCACACTGCGGAATCTCAAACGTTGGATGCCTTCTTTCTCGATTTGGTTCGGTGTTGCGCCGTCCGCATCCGGCAGATGCCACCTGCAGATGAAAGAAGTCTACTGTCCCATGATCACTGGCCGTGGGGAGTCTCACATCTCCGTGCCGGCCACGTTCCTGCACCGAGGTCACTTCCAGCAAGGCGATTTCCGGCTGCGCTCGAAGTTCCCTTTCAGCTTTGTCGAAAGAAGGGCACGTCTGCGATTGACGAAGCAGGTGTATGTTTACCCTTCCGTAGATTCATCGGCCCTAGTCGAAGAGTTGATCGAACCGGCTGCCAAGGCCTGGCAAGCTCCGGAGCGGGGCGACAGTCAGGATCTCTATCGAATCCGAACGGCGACGGCAGACGACGGGGCGCGTTTTGTCGATTGGAAAGCGACGGCCCGTTCGACCGATTTGATGGTCAGGGAATTCACACGGGAAGACCGACGTTACGCTGAGGTCGTGTTCGATGCAAGGGTGTCCGGAGGAACGGTCCCCGAGCTGCTGTTTGAACGAGGCGTTCAGCTATGTGCCGCGCTGGTATGGCGCCTGCATCACATGCAGGCGGAAATCCGGTTTTCCTGCGATGATGTGATGATCACCGCACCGCCCCACTCGTCGGCGGTCTACGAAGTGCTGAGGCAGTTGGCCATGGTCAAGCTTCTCCCTCAACCCCAGGGCGACGCTATCTCGACCGGACACCCATTTACTCAACCTTGGGGGCATCGCTACGTTTTTGCATCGGAGGCTTCGCAACACCCCGCGTTACAATCGACACAGGGACGCTATGTCCTGTTTGAGAATCTATGAGGCTATGGGTCTTCATACTCTTTGCGTCTGTGGTGTGTGCCCGGGCGCAACAGGCCCCTTCGAGTGCCTCAGAGCCACCTCAGGTTGAGCCCATCAAGACCTCCATTACCGTCAGGGAGAAGCTTGAATCCCCCGCATCGGCTTACATCACGGACTTGTCCGATGATGTGATTCTGTCACGCCCCGGCGTAAATCTCGATGACCGGCTTCGGGATGTACCAGGTTTTTCGCTGTTCCGGCGTAGCTCGAGCCTGGCCTCACACCCCACCACGCAAGGCATCTCGCTACGAGGCATCGGCAGCAGTGCGGCCAGCCGCACACTGGTCTTGTTGGATGGATTGCCGGCCAACGATCCTTTTGGAGGTTGGGTTTACTGGTCACGCTTCAATCCGGACACCATAGAGGCGGTCGAGATTTCGCGGGGTGCTTCGACCAGCGCCTATGGCGACCGGGCGATGGGAGGAGTGGTTTCGCTACGTACGTCGACACCGGAGGCCCGCCATTTCACAGGGGCTTTCGAAGCAGGTGATGTGGGGATTGCAGACGTGCGCGGAGGCTACTCGGACCTGTGGGGACCAGTGGGTTTTTCTGGCTCTCTCCGTGGCTTGAGATCCGATGGCTTCTTCATTGTTCCCGAGGACTTGCGCGGCTCAATCGACCGCAAGGCAGACGTTGATTTCATAACCGGTGACGCTCGGCTCGATTACTTTCGTAATCAGGATCAACTGACAGTGCGCTCGAACATTGTCGCCGAGCAGCGCGTCAACGGGACATCCCTTCGCAACAACTCGAGCTCGCTGGGAACCGTCGGCGCCCACTATCAGCGGGAGGGGTTGTCGATAACCGGATATCACTTGCGCGGAACGTTGCGGAGTACCTTTTCCCGGGTTAGTGCGGCGCGTGACGAGGAAGCTCTGACGCTGTTGCAGCGAGTGACCTCGGAGGATTCGGGCGGATCCGTGGTGTGGAGCCGCTCGCAAAATACCTGGAACTTGATATTGGGCGCCGATACGCATCGGGCAAGCGGCATGAGCCGCGATACGGTTGTCTTCAGCGGCTTTCAGCGCAGGCCGGGCGGCAAGCTCTGGCAACAGGGTCTCTTTGTGCAGGCTGATGCGGACCTCGGACAGAAAGCCCATGTGTACGGAGGGCTGCGGCACGACTTCACGGATCGTGGTAACGACTTTTGGAGTCCACGCGGGGGCATCGCTTTTTCCGAAGGGCCGAGGCGCTGGCGAGTTTCGGCGTTCCGCAGCTTTCGGTCCCCAACGCTGAACGAGTTCTTTCGTCAGTTCCGCGTGGGTAACATCACGACGCTGCAAAACCCGATGCTTTCGCCGGAGACCATGACCGCTTTCGACGCCGGGATGGATTGGCGTCTCGATGGGGTTCTGTTGCGTACCACGTTCTTTCACCAGCAGATCGAAGACTTGATCGGCAATGCGACGATCAGGCTCGAACCGCCGATCTTGAGGCAACGCATGAATCTCGGTGAGGCGTCCGGAAATGGTGTCGAAATCGAATTGCAGAAGGTCTTCGGGCCGATTCGCACCGAGGCGGCTTATCTCTATGTCGACTCGCAGCTCAACAATCGGTGGATGCCGCAAGTGCCACGCCATCAGGGTTCCTTCCAGTTGCTCTATTCCTCTGGAAAGACGCTGATGAGCGCAGGCGTTCGATCCTATGACGCCCAGTTCGAAGATGATGTGAATCGCTTTCTTCTACCTGGCTTCGCGACGGTTCAGGTCATGGTCAAACGCCGGCTGGCACACGGGGTCGCGGCGTTTTTGGCCGCCGAGAACCTGCTCGACCGCACCTTCATTGTGGGCTTCGTGCCCACGCCGACCATCGGGAATCCACGGTTGCTGCGAGTGGGCTTCCGATGGGAGTCTGGCACCTGAGCTGCTTTTCGCTTTTATTACATCTGTCGCACGCAAGCATCTACGCACCTCATCAAACCGGCCGCTCGATCCTCAGATCGGCATGGGGTTGCCGTTGTCCCTCAGCATGCAGGCTAGAACGTTCCTTGAAAAAAGACGTAGGCAAACAACAGGCCGAGTGAGCCCGCAAAGACGACGTAATACGTCATGGGCATGATCGTCCGACTGATCAACAATCCCTCGCGGCCGACGAGACCGACGGTGGCGCTGGCAGCGACGACGTTATGGACGGTGATCATATTGCCGGCCGCACCACCGAGGGCTTGCAAGCCCAGTACGACCAGATGCGATGCGCCGATGCGGTCGGCTACGCCGTACTGGAACAGGCTGAACATCAGGTCGCTGACGGTGTTGCTTCCGGCAACGAAGGCTCCCAGAGCTCCGATGAATGGTGCGAAGAAAGGCCACGTGCCGCCGGCGATGTATGCGACGTATTCGGCGAGAACGAGTGGCATGCTGACAAGGCCCGATTCGTTAGTGCCGGAGTCGATAAAGACACGCACCAGGGCCACCGCGAAGAGCAAGGCAAGGGCCGGCATCGCGAGCATGTTCGCCGAGTCCGACCACGCTTTCTTCACTTCGTTTCCTTTCATGCCGTGCAGCAGGGCAGTCAGCAGTGAAACAGCCATGAAGATCGTACCCGGAAGATAGAGCGGCTGAACGCCCTGGGATAGTTCCGTGCCCAGGATGTTCGACCAGGTCAACTGCACGGACGCCAGCCACGCCTTGAACGGCAGGAAGGGCAGGCGGGTCACAACCAGCAGAGCGGCGACGATGACGTACGGTGACCAGGCCCGAATCAGCGTCATGCCATGACGTTCTTCGCCCGTTTTCCCGCTGAACACACCGCTCCACTCTGATGGCCACTTGTCGGAAGAAGGGAAGTCCCAAGGCGCTCCTTCGGGGACGAACAGCCGCTTTCGCGCCGCCGTCACGACAATCGCCAAAGCGATCAGGCCGCCGACAAGGGAAGGGAACTCCGGTCCGAGCAAGAGGGCCACGGCGCAATACGGAACGGTGAAGCTCAGTCCCGCAAACAAAGCGAACTTCCACGCCGCCAGTCCTTCCCGGAACGATTTGTTCGCTCCGAAGAATCGCGTCATCATGCCGACGATGATCAGCGGGATTAACGTCCCGACGATGGCGTGGGGGATGGCTGTGAATACTCCGATCTGATAGATGAATTCCGTGTACGACATGCCGGCTTCGGCGATCGCGCCTTCTACCTCGGGCACGTTCAATGACTCGGCCATCCCGACCAAGATCGGAGTTCCTACCGCACCGAAGCTGACTGACGTGCTCTGAATGATGAGCGTCGTCATTACGGCCGCGAGAGCGGGAAAACCCAACGAAAGCAACAGCGGCGCGGCCACGGCAGCGGGTGTGCCGAATCCCGAAGCGCCTTCGATAAAAGAGCCGAACAACCATGCGACGATGATCACCTGCACGCGCCGGTCGCGAGAGATATCCGTGAAACCGCGCCGGATCGTCGCCGCCGCTCCACTCTCCCGCAGTGTGAAAAGCAGAACGATCGCACCGAAGATGATCCAGAGCAGTGACAGTGCAATGATGCCGCCCCGCAAACTCGCCGCTAGCGCGTGTACGGGAGACACCTGCCAAAGCCACAACGCGAACAGCAACGTCATCGCGTACGCCACCGGCATGGCCCGAATGGCGGGCCAGCGCAGCACGACGAGGAAGAACATCACGGCCAAGATCGGCAAGACTGCGATCAACGCATAGAAACCCGAAACGCCATCCATGATGTGCTCCTCGTTCGTTCAGAAAGTCGAATGCTGGTTGGCCCTCGCGAGCCGAGCGAAGTGCTGAGGCTAGCGCCCTAACGAGGGCTTGTCAACCGGGGGAGACTGGGAACACCAGGCAGCCATCCCGTGGAATATGAGTGATACGGAGTTTTTTCTGGTTTTCAGACAGTCTCGAATCCGCCCGGCGAGGGGGCATCACTTTCATGCCGGATCGTCTGAGGAAAAGGCAGGACGAACCGACCTCCCGCCCCGCAGGAAAACTAGCGAGGATGTCCTCAGACCGACAAGCAGGACAACGGATCGCCGCGTCAACTTGACTCGAATGTGAACCTTGGCAGCGAAGAAAAAAACTAGGAAACGCTCGTAACGGCGCCCTGAGATGCGGAGGAGACCAGCGCCGCGTACTTCGAGTAGACTCCTGACGTATATCGCGGCTCGGGTTTCGACCACGAGGCCAATCGCTGTTGAATCGTCTCGTCATCGAGCTCGACGTCGAGACGCCTTTTGTCGATGTCGAAGACGATCATGTCGCCTTCCTCGAGAGCCGCGATCGGGCCGCCCCGCGCCGCTTCCGGCGCCACGTGCCCGACCATGAGACCGCGTGTGGCGCCGCTGAATCGTCCGTCGGTCATGAGCGCCACGCTGTCGCCGAGTCCCTTGCCGACGATGGCCGCAGTCACACCGAGCATCTCGCGCATCCCTGGGCCGCCGGCCGGACCTTCATAGCGCACCACGACCACGTCGCCGGACTGAACGCGGCCTTCGGTTACGGATTGCATGGCCGCTTCTTCTCGATCGAAGACACGTGCCGGACCGCGATGGTGATTGCGTTCGTGGCCCGCGACTTTCACGACACAACCTTCGGGCGCCAGGTTGCCCTTCAGGATCACCAGACCGCCGGTCGACTTGATGGGATTATCCAGGGCGTGGATGACTTTCTGCCCCACGGTTTCCTTCGCCGTGGAACAGGCTTCCGCGAGAGTTTGGCCTGTGACAGTCAACTGGGAGCCGTCGCAATAGCCGCCTTCCACCAGACGTTTGACGATCAGTTGAATGCCGCCCGCTTTGTGAACATCCGCTGCGACGAACTGTCCGCCCGGCTTCAGGTCGACCAGCAGAGGTGTGCGCTCGCTGATTTCGTCGAAGTCGTCGACGGTGAGCTCGATCCCGGCGTCGCGGGCGATCGCAATCAGGTGAAGGACGGCGTTGGTCGAGCCTCCCGTCGCGGCCACGCTTGCAATTGCGTTCTCGAATGCTTGCCGGGTCAGGATCTGGTGGGGCCGACGGTCGTTCTTGAGTGCGTCGATCACGATCCGTCCGGCTTCGAATCCGATATCAGCCTTGGCGGGGTCGACGGCTGGAACACTGGCGCTCCCGATGGGTGAAAGTCCGATGGTTTCCATAACGGTAGCCATGGTGTTGGCGGTGTATTGTCCGCCGCATGCCCCCGCGCCGGGACAGGCGACGTCCTCGAGCTGTTTCAACTCGGCGTCGCTCATCTTGCCCGCGGCATGCCTTCCGACGGCTTCGAAGACATCCTGGATCGTAACGTCGCGCCCCTGGAACCGCCCGGGCAGGATCGACCCGCCGTAGAGCAGCACGGACGGAACGTCGAGCCGGGCAAGAGCCATCGCGCCGCCGGGAATCGTCTTGTCACAAGCTACGAGCGCGATGACGGCGTCGAACAGGTATCCCCGCGAAGTCAGCTCGATCGAATCAGCGATCAGCTCACGGCTGACGAGCGACGCCTTCATGCCTTCCGTACCCATGGTGACGCCATCGCTGATGGCGATCGTGTTGAACTCCATCGGCGTGCCGCCGGCGGCGCGGACGCCTTCTTTTACCTTCACCGCCAACTCACGAAGATTGAAGTTGCAGGGCATCGTCTCGATCCAGGTGTTTGCGATGCCGACGATCGGCTTGGCGAGATCATCGTCGTTGAAACCGATCGCCTTCAGCATCGACCGCGCCGGTGCACGGTCGCGGCCGTCGGTAATCGTTTGGCTACGAGGTTTGAGAGGATTCGACACCTTGGTTACATCTCCCCGAAAAAAAGAGTCCTCATCTTAACTCAAGTGAAATCCGGTCCAACCGTGTTGTTCGGGCTCACCCTTGGGCTGCTTGGTGTTGTGCCCTTGCTTGGGTTGCCCTGATTTCAAGGGCTATCGAGACACTTCTCGTGAGTGTTTCGGCCTGCTGTCGAGGGATTACTACGGCCCTGGTCACCGTACCGTGCCGCCTGACGTGGCCATCCTGAAGGCATTTCTAGCGAGGAAGTCCTTAGACCGACAAGCAGGACAACGGATCGCCTCGTCAACTTGACTCGAATGTGAACCTTGGCAGCGAAGAAAAAACTAGCGGGAAGTCCACAGATCGAACCAGTAGGCCAGGCATTTCCATTCGGCCCAGTCTTCGTAGACACCGCGTATTTGCTCGTCGCTGGGTTTGCGGCCCGGAAAATATTTCTTTCCGACGAAGTCCCGGTAGACCGAATCGACCGGCAGGTCGTCGTATCTCCCGAGGAGCATCAATAACGACGCAGCGGCGTAAGGCCCGATGCCTTTGATAGCGAGCAGTCGCTTCTTCACCGTAGCGGTAGTGACGCTGGCGTCTTGCAAGGATTCGAGGTCGAGTTCACGGTTCTCGATGCGCGTGGCGAGTTCGTGGATGTAAGGCGCCCGGTAACCCATGCGGACACGGGAGACAAACTCGTTTCGATCGACTTCGGCGATCGCTTCCGTAGTCGGGAAGGCTTTCCTTTCCGGCCGGCCAGGCTGGCTCTCGCCGAATTCCTCCACAAGCCCGGCCACTATCCTTTTCGTGCCACCCCATTGAATGTTGGTTGTGCAGATGGTCTTGACGATGTCCTCGAAAAAGCCGGGCGAGCGGAGCAATCTTCCCAACCCGCGGGTCGCGGCGCTCCATGGCGCGCCGCGCTTGCGGCAGAGGGTATGGAAACGCCGCAGGTCTTCATCGAGCCGAAACATGCGGCTCACGGAGCGTTCGATTTCCTGGCAGTCGGGACAGGAGAGTCTCCCTGAGTGTTCGACTTCGATGTCGATGATCGCTTTGCGAAGTGTCCCTCCTCCCTGGATGCACAGGCTGACAACCCTGCCGCTGCAAAGCCTTTCGACACGCCGCAGGATGCCTGCGTCGCGGTCCCACTCGTTGGGAGCGAGGACTACCCACCCATGGGAATGCGCCGTGCCTCGAAAGTCGAACGGAGGCGCCGGGCTGAGTTGGAGGCGAGTGAGCATGCCGGCTATCCTCTCAGCGCTCGTGATGGTTGGCAAGCACTGCCGCGTTGAGCCGCTGAGGGAGATGCGAGGGGCCTGACGATCAACTCCCGCGCCTTGACGGCCGGCTCCGCAATCCGATCAGCGCGCTGAGGACGTCTTCGACACGACCTATTGCGCCTTCACCTTGAGGATGAGGTAGGTGATGGTCTTGCCGTCTTCGACGACCACCTGATGAGTCGTCTTCGGCGGGATGTTCACGATGTCGCCCGGTTTGAGCGGATGCCTCTTGCCGCCCTTGACCGACTTGCCGCGGATCTCGCCCGGGGCCGTGGTCTTGCCGCCCACAATCTCGCCACCAACGATCAAGGTGCCTTCACCGTTTTGGACGACGTAAAAGTCGGTGTGAATGTCGTGCACCTCGGACGGGCCGTCGCCTTCGCGATGAACCATGAGCGCGTAGTGGCTGCCCCAGTCGCCGAGACGTTCCAACGCGTACCGCCCTTCGTTGATTTTCGGCGACATGCTCTTGGCATAGGCTTTCATCTCAGCGTCCGTCCAGTAGCGAACGCCCTGAGCCGAGGCGTGTTGAGCCAGGACCGTCGTCAAGGCAAGAGAGAAGATGCAGATCAAAGCGTTACGGGTCATTGGATAGGTGCTCCTTGGATTCTTGATTACCGAAATTCCCGAGTGCAGGTAGGCGTTACTCCACTTCCAGCTCGATACGAAGCTCTTTCCACGGCGGAAACGCCGCCAACGTACCGAGAGCCAACAGGTCAGCTTCCAGATCGCGGGACTCCCGAGGCGCAAGTTCCTCTTCCAGAGCGATGGCGAAGCTGGCGAGCGGAGGGGCGTTGAGCGGTGCGTTCTTCGGGCTGAGGTGGGCCTGGATACGCAGATTCGCCTGCGGCGTATCGCCGTGGTTGATCACGACGAAGCGCACCTTGGGTTTCAGGTCGTCCGCGTATAGCGCACGAACGCCGGCCACTTGCAGGTCGCCGAACGCCGCTGTGCTGAACCCGACCGAATCGGTCAAGGGCACTTCTTCGAGATTCAATGGCGACTTGACTTGAAACAGGTCCGGCCGGGCCAGGAAGGCCGCTCCTCCCATCGCCACCAGCAACACGACGCCTGCCAAGGCGAGATGTTTGCCTTGGATAACGTAAGCCGAAGGAGATCCGGCTGGCTGTGGCGGAGGTTTCAGCTCCGGGATTGGCGCGATGCTTGGTTGCTCGCGAACCGCGCTCACGCTCCGGGGCTCCGGGGAGGGCGGTGCGGGCGGCACAGTCCACGCCGGCGCTGTGATCGGTTGTGTGGCTTCTAACGGATCAGGCTCCGGGCTGGGCGGTTTTGACGCGACCGGCGGCGGTGTCGGCTTGGGGGCTAGTGGCGGCTCAAGTCTCGTTGCAGAACCGGCGGCGGGGATGATGCTGTCAGCTTCTTCCGCCTCGTCGAATTGCTTGCCGCATTGGGGGCAATGCCGGGCATCGACGTCGAGTTCCTTGCCGCAACCGGGGCATTCCCAGGTAAACATAGCCAGTGCTCCCGCGCATTGTATCATCGCGCCGTGGAGCGACTTGGGTTGACGTTGGTTATACCGTTGCCCGGTGAAGGGACCGTTTCAGGCGGTGGATCTTGCGCCGGATAACCTTGAGTTCCTTGTGGTCATGCTCTACCAGGGCGGTGTCCCGCTGCACTTTTAACTCGCGGATCTGTTTCTTGATCGCGCTCTTGTCCAGCCCTTTCACCTCATGATGTTCGTGTGCTTCGATCCCCAGCGCCGTGCAGAGGGCCTTTACCAGTTGATCCTTGCGGAGTTGCGTGTAGCCCTGGATCGCTTCGTGATCGAGGTCCGCCGCGATTTCGCGCAGATCCGAGATCTTCCTGTGTTTGAGTTGGTCGTAGGTGAAGCTCATGGCTCCTCCGTCATTGCAATGTTGACACTGAATCTTAGCGCTTTGTGTTCGCGGGGCCAAGTGAAGACTCCGGACACGCGTTCGTCCAAGTCGATGATGGGCGTTCACCTATACTGGAACATTGGCTCGCCGATCTGTGCTTGAGCCGTCCGACAGGCATGGCTTTCGAATCGGATCAGACGGCGGACGCTTCTGTGCATGAGACGGCGCCTGCCTCTCCCGCCTCCTGGATACGGCATCTAGGGGTCGCCGCTGCCCTGTTGATGGTCGTTCCATGGCTTGTAGCCGGCATCTACAAGCTGACGATTGTCAGCGAGTTTCAGCTCATGCTGACTCAGATTCTGGTGCCGGTCTCGCTCAGCCTGGTCGGCGCCGTGCTCGTGATCATGGGTGACTTGACGGCGGGAGTTCTTCTTCTGGTCCCCTCCTGGCGTCGGCTTGGCGGCATCTTCTCCTCGCTGCTGCTGGTCATCTTCATGGGCTATTTCGCGTTTAACTACGAGACGCTGCGCGGAGCCGACTGCAGTTGTTTCCCTTGGGTGGAGCGAGCGGTGGGTCCGGAGTTCTTCTGGAGCGACGGTGTGATGCTCGTGTTGTCGATCGTCGCCGCCTGGTTGGCTCCGCCGCTGAAGAAGATCCGCGCTGCGGGGCTCGCCGTGGCGGGCATCACTGCCGTAACCCTGGCAGCGCTTGCCGTGGACAAACTCGGGCCACGACCGCTCATCGAGGCGCCGGCCGTGGTGACGGTTGGCGATCAGGAATTCTCATTGCGTGAGGGCAAGGTATTCGTTTATTTTTTCAACCCGATGTGTCTGCATTGTCTTGACGCGGGCATCGCCCTGGCGCAACACACCTGGCAAGCGCCGTTCGTGGGCGTTCCGACGGAAGAGAAGGACCTCGCGATCGGGTTTATCGAGGATACCGGACTCAAGGACGTGCGACTTACGATGGACCTCGATGTCCTCAAGGAAGCGTTCCCCTTCAAGGACCCGCCTTATGCCGTGGCGATCGAGGATGGCCGCGTAAAGGAACCCTTCCCGTTTTTCGAAGAACCGGAGTTGGGCGAGAAGCTGCGCGAGCTCGGCTTCGTGGAGTAGTCAGGCGAGGCTCCGCCCAGACTGACAGGCAGGACAAGGATCGCAGCGTGAACTTAACTCGAATGTGAACCCTTGCCAGCGAAGAAAAAATCCCCGTTGCCCCTTCCCGACGTCGTTCCGGCAAAGATCAGTTCAGAAGCAGCCGGGTTCATCAAGCTGACGCCGGTTGCGCGCGAAGAGCTTTCGATCGTTGACTTGATCGAGCGCATCCTGGTGGTTACCGGCAAGGATGCGGAACGCGTTGCCGCGATCCTCGGGAGAGGGTCGTTCGTGAGTGGCCCTTCGCGCTACCGCTGGGAAGCATTCGATGCCGATACCGGGGAGTTGGCGGCGCTGTTTGAACGATTCCCGGATCCTCGTCCCGAGCGGCCTTTCGAAGCGGCACGGTGCCACACGATCATTCTGCGGGGGCGCCGTGGGAGTGTCGAGATCCGAGCCGACTTTGCGCGCCGGAAACGCCTGCTCCAACGCGCCAACTTCTGGGACAAGTTGCTGGCCCTTGTCGAGCAGCAGTCGCCGTCGTATGCCCGCTACGCGTACGGGGAAAAGTCCGACGTCTACAGCGTCAAGCTTCCGTTCAAGATGGTGCAGGAAATGGAACGCCAGGCGGACCTTCTGAAGTATTCGGCCGTCGTGCAGCAGATTCGTCACTTGCAGACAACCGGCGCCGAACTGTATGTCACACGGTAGCGATCGATGAAACCTCGCGTTGCACTCGGCAATATCTTCACCGAGTCGAACCATCTCGCCGGCGTGAACACGACGCTGGCGGATTTCGAACGCACCGAGCTGCGCCGGGGTGCGGAGGTGCTTGATATCCGTGACGGGGTTGTGGGCGGAGCGTTGCGGGCGCTCGATGCGCGCGGGGTCGAGACCGTGCCGCTGCTTGTGGCGAGCGCCTATCCGGGTGGGATTCTGACTGAGCGGTGCTACCTCACGCTGAAGGACGAGTTCATCGAACGCCTGAAGGCCGCGCTCCCGGTCGGGGGCGTTCTGGCGCCGCTGCATGGGTCGGCCGGAGTCGAACGGATCGGTGACTTGGAGGGCGATCTCCTGCAAGCGGTTTGTGAGGTCGTCGGGACCGATGTGCCCGTCGTTGCGACCCTCGACTGCCACGCTCACGTGACACGGCTGATGGTCGAGAACAGCGATGCCTTGCTGGCCTGGGAGACGTATCCGCATCGAGATACGTTCACCACGGGCGAGCGCGGGGCGAATCTATTGGCGGATATCGTGGATGGCAAGGTTCGTCCGGTGATGGCAATGGCCAAGGCGCCGGTGTTGGTGAGCGGGTTCAAGGGCAATACCGACCCGCCGGGGGCCTTCGCCGAGATCATGACATTCGCGAAGTTGCTGGAGAGGCGAGGCGGCGTCCTGTCGACGAGCGCCTTGCTGGTCCATCCTCATTTGGACCTGCCGGACATGGGCGGTGGTGGTTTGGTGATCACCGACGGCGAGCCGGAGACGGCGGCGAGACTCGCCAACGAGATCGCTTCGATGCTATGGGAGCGGCGGTCGGATCTGGAAACGACAGGCTGCAAGCCGAGGGATGCGATTGAGCGGGGGCAGCGGGCAGCGGGAGGTCCGGTCCTGCTGCTCGAGCTTTCCGACTGCGTCGGCGGCGGGGCGGCGGGCGACAGCGTGTTCGCGCTCAAAGCGCTTCTCGATGCGCGGCTCGATGAGAGTTCGTTGGCGATGGTGGTTGATCCCGAGGCTGCGGCGATTTGTCATCAGGCGGGCCCGGGCGCAGCGGTCACGCTCCAGCTGGGTCACAAGGTCGATCCGCGCTGGGGATCGCCGATGGAAGTGTCCGGCGTGGTCGAGAAGTTGACCGAGGGACGCTTTATCTACACCGGCGGCATCTGGGAAGGGCAGTCCGGCGAGATGGGGCCTTCAGCCAAACTGCGCGCCGGCTCGGTCGAAATCCTGATCTCGACCCATCCCACCTACGACTGGGCCGATGAGCAATACGCGTCGATGAGCATGGACACCCGCGCGGCGAAGTTCATCGTCGTCAAGAACCCGATGAACTATCGAATCGGCTACGGCGGCCGGTTCTCGGAAGCGATCGTTCTGGATACGCCGGGCCCGACGACCGCGATCCTGCAAAACATCCACTACCAGCGGCTGGCGCGGCCGTACTTCCCGAAAGACCGCGGCGTCGCCGGTTTACAGCCGGCGCTCTACATGCACGCCACGCGGAAACCGTAGTCGGCGTATTCCAGGTGAGGAGGGATGCTGCTGCGCGCGGCGCAACGGGTGATTTTGATGTGATGCCGCCAGGCGCCGCCGCGCGAGGCCTTGCGCAACCGCTCCGATGGGCCTTTCGGGTTATTGACCGGCGAGAACCTGTAGTATTCCGGGTCGAACCAGTCCGAACACCACTCGTGCACGTTCTCGCACATGTCATATAGGCCGTAGCCGTTCGGGGCTGATGTGCCGACCGGCTCCGGACCGCTTCTCCAGCGCCGCGCGTAGTTCTCGCGCTCGGTGACGGGCTCGTCGCCCCACGGGTAGAGCTTGCCTGTCAAGCCGCCGCGGGCCGCCCATTCCCACTGCGCTTCGGTCGGCAGACAGAACGCTCGGCCCGTCTCGAAAGCAAGCCACTCGCAATAGGCGGCAGCGTCGAACCAGCTCGGTCCGGTGACGGGTTGTCGAGGATCGCCGAATCCTTCCTGGTGGCGGAAGCGGGTTCCGGATTGTCCGGTTGCCCGGCAAAAGGTGTCGTATTGCTCGTTGGTCACTTGGAACCGGCCAATCTGCATGATCGGAACGCGCACCTGATGCGCGGGTTGCTCTTCATCCCGGCCGTCGTCCTGGCCCATCAGATACATGCCGGCGGGGATGTCGACCATCTCGGGGACGAGCATGCCGCTGTGGGCGGCGGCCGCGGCGCTCTGCTGGTCAACGCTCCGCATTCCACTCCGAATATAATGTTCGCATGTCGAAACGGTCTCGATTCGTGTTGATGCTCCCCGTCCTTATGCTGCTCGCTTCGATGCTGGCGGCGGCGGATTCGTTCAAGATCTACGGCCACCGGGGCATGGTTACGAAGTATCCCGAGAATACGATGGCCGGGTTCAAAGCCTGCGTGGACGCGGGGCTCAGTATCGAGCTCGATGTCTACCTGACAAAGGACGGTGTCCCGGTCGTGATTCACGATGAGACCGTCGACCGCACCACGAACGGCAGCGGCTCGGTTATGAACATGACGCTGCGTGAGATCAAGGCTCTCGACGCGGGATCGTGGTACGACCCGAAGTTCAAGTCGGAAAAAGTGCCGACGCTCGGCGAGGTTTTCGATATGATCTCGCGCCGGGACAAGAACGAGGACACGTTCATTGCGATCAACATGAAGAAGATCTCGCCACGGATCGAGGAGAAGATCGTTCGCTTGGCCGAACGCTTCGGGATGATCGAGCGGGTCTTCAGTTTCGGGATGGACGCGCGTTCTACCGAGCGCTTCAAGCAGGCGAACGCGCGGTTTCCGGTGGGCAGAAACGGCAATACGAAGTACCACGTCGAGACCGCTCTTCGGACGACCTATCTGGACTACATCTGGTTGACCGCGCGTGAGCCGTACCTGCCGATCAGCGGCGACTTCAAGAAAGCTCGTGAGGGTCGAAAACGGATGTTGATCTACATCCGCCAGAACGAGCCGGAGCGCTGGAAGGCGGCGCACGCAGCCGGGGCTGATGCCATCGCCACCGACTACCCGCTGGAGGCGAAGAAGGTGCTGGGACTTTGAACGGTCCGTGTCTTCTGCCTCGAGATGCGTGGAGCGGGCGCCGCGGTTCACTTCCAAGCCTGCGGCGGTGAACCGTCCCTCTCCGACTGCATTGCAGTGCACCAATTCCGCAAGGGTGTCCGAATCCGCGCGGCTCTTGGTAGCTGACACTCTCAAGAGGGTTGCTCATGAATCACTCTGCGCTACGACAACGATCTGGTATCGAGCCGATGAATCGTCGCCGCCTCCATGGCATCCCAGTCGATTTCCACACCCAGGCCAGGCCCTGAAGGCGCGGCGACATGGCCGTCCGCCTGGGTCCGGATCACGTCGTGCATCCCGTACTCGTATGGTTCCCAAGGCACGGCTTGTTCGAAATACGTACTCAGTCCCGTCGCCATCATCAGGTGGAGATTGGCGCTTGAGACCAGCGTGTTGCCCCAGGACATGATCTCGCACCGCATGCCCACGGATTCCACCATCGAAAGGTACTTCCGGGCCGGTGTGAACCCGCCGCAGACGGTGACGTCGGTCCGCGCCCTCGACCAGGACTTGGTCTCCAACGCGTGCTGGAAGGCCGTCTGGTCTTGAATCCAGTTGCCTGATGGAACAATGGGTACGTCAACGCTCTTGGTCAGCTCGCGATAGCCGGGCAGGTCGTAGTCCGGCAGAGGCGCCTCGAACCACGTGAATCCCAAGTCGTGCAACTCCTCTCCCACTCGCAGGGCGCTCTCCAGGTCGTAGTTGTTTTCCACGTCCAGCATGAATGCGGCATTGTCTCGGAATTCCCGGTGCGCCGCGCGGGCCAGTTCGAGGTCCTTTCCCGGCAAGCACCAGCAGTGGAACTTCACCGCGCGAAAGCCCAGGCTGATCATCTCTTCAACAAAGCGCAGATACGACGCGACATCGTCCAGCATCGGCGTGCTGGCATACGACAGGATTCGGTCCGTCGCCCCGCCCCAGAGCTGATAGAGGGGCTGTCCGGCGATCTTGCCCATCAAATCCCACAACGCGACATCGATGACAGCCAGGGCTTGCGGCGGAAGGGGAAAGACCCGCGGCCACAGGCCTCGCCATATCTTCTCCCGCGCCAGCGCGTCCTGGCCGATGAGTGCGGGGATCATGTGCCGCAGGGTCTCGCAGGTGTAGCGATCGTAATCGTAGGAGGTGTAATTCGATACGCCGCCCACCCCCTCGTTGCCGTCATCCGTCGTGATCCGCACCACCGTATTTGTCATGTACTGTTCATGCAGGTCGTGCGACCACGTAAAGCGCTGAACTTTCGGCGCCACGACAAATACCTCAACGCGTTCGATTTGCATCAGGACCGTCCTCCTGCGGTGATCGACATTTTGAGATGCCGCCGTGGGTTCCGGAGGTTGCAGGTTTGCCCGTGAATATCGATAGCCCGCTACAGAGGAGATGAAGCCCCCTCGCTATCCTTCTCTGGAAGATAGACCTCTGGAACCCAAAGGTTACGACAAATCTTGCCAGACGGAATCGTCTTGGCTGTGCCAGGATTCGGGATCACTCCGCCATGGGCCGATAATTCCCTTTCAGGCGCTAAGGCTCCTGCTTGGTACGCAGCAAGCGGATCAGTGAGGTGCGGGTCAGGCGCTTCGCGATGTCCCGCTTGTTCAGCCCTCTTTGCGAAGCTGCTTCCCCCTCAAGCTGTTTTGGTGGGGGTGGGGTGATACGATAGCTACATTGATGCACGAGACGATGCTCCGGGTGCAGCCGCGAGCACTCGTTTCAGCCCGCAAGGGGTCGGACTGGAACGTCCGCAATGGCAAGCCGCGGGATCAGGAAGCGTAGGCGGAACCAAGCGTCCTCCGCGCGCGGGAACGGCGCAAGGGCCGCTCCCGCGCTGGTGTCTACGGGAGCGCCGGTCGCCCATGCACGGCCCGCGGCGTCGGGCTGGATCATATCTCCCTTCTGGGACTCCGTACTTTTCATCGGAGCGCCGGTCGTCAGCATCGCAGTCCTGTTCCCGCTGAGCCTGTTTTGGGACTCCGGCGAGTATGCGGTCTTCCTGCTGGCCTTCCTGACCTTCGGTCATCACTTCCCCGGTTTCGTCAGGGCCTATGGCGACCGCGAGCTCTTTCGGCGTTACAAGTGGCGCTTCCTGTTGGCGCCGCCGCTCTTTTTCGCGGCGGCCTATTGGTTTGAAGACCGGGGCCTGCATGGCATCCTGATGCTCGGCTTTACCTGGGATATCTGGCATGTGTTGATGCAGCACTACGGCTTCATGCGGATCTATGACGCCAAGCAGCGGGAGATCGGGACGCTCACGGCGCGCTTGGATTGGTTTTTTTCGATCTCCGGCTATCTGGCGCTCATCATCGCCAGCCCGCACTACCGGAACAACCTCCTGTACCTGGCCTACCAGAGCGGAATCCCCGTGCTGCCGATGGGGCTCTTCACATTTCTCCAGAACCTGATCTACCTGGTGGCCCTGGTGAGCGCGGCCGCCTATGTCGGCTACACGGTGTACCTGTGGAGGCAGGGTCGTCACAACATCCGCAAGCTGGCGGCGCTGGCGTTTTTCATGAGCGCCACCTACTACCTCTACATCTACAACCATGACTTCGTGGTCGGGTTCGCGGTCTGGTCAGGGTTCCATTGCCTGCAGTATTACGGCATCGTCTGGGCCTTCAACCGTAGCCGCGTCGAAAGGGGAGGCGAGGTAACGAGGTTCGTTCGTTTTCTCTTTCGTCCCAGGGTTGGCCTGACGATCCTCTATTCCTCGCTGATCTTCGCCTATGGAGGGATGGACTACCTGAAGAATTTCCTCGACGGCGGAACCGTCAGGACGCTCCTGGGCTCCTTTATTGGAGCTTCGACGATCCTTCACTACTACTTCGACGGATTTATTTGGAAAGTGCGGGAGAAGGACACGCGCGAGCCGCTGAACATCAACATCAGCGTCGGAGAACCGGGCCTGGTGAAGTCATCCGCGCAAACATTGCGGACCTGGGCGCGGCGTCTGCTGCCGAGTTACAAGAAAGGCCTCTACCAGGCGGGCTATGTAATGGCGTTTCTCGTGCTGGTGGGCAGCCTGGAAACGCAGCGTCCGAACGACGATCTGACGATGCATCGGGCGCTGGCCACCGTGGCGGCGGGGGCCGAGGAAGCGCATCTGAGGCTGGGTGAGTCGCTCAGCGTGCGCGGTCAGACTTCCGAAGCCTTGGGCGCGTACCGGCTGGCCGTCGAGCTGAACCCGGAATATGCCAAGGCCCATGTCATGCTGGGGGTGACGCTGGCGAGTCTCGGTCGGATCGATGAGGCCGTCGAGGCCTACCGCCAGGCGCTCGAGTTCCAGCCAGGGAACGCTGTCGCGCATTTCAATCTGGCCGCCGTGCTTGAAGGGCAAGGGCATGCCGAGCAAGCGCTGCACCATTACCAGCAAGCGACCCAGGGCGCCGATGCGCGGGCGGAACAGTTGGCCCGGGAGGCGATCCTGCGGCTACAGACCCAGCGCTAGCCTCAAAGCGGTGATTCTTGTTTCGTGCTTCGGGGAAACCCTTAAAGGCTGTGATTCACGCGCTTTCCGGATGAGCTTCCCCGGGGCGTAAGCCGCCAGCGTATTCTCTTTCTTACGGTGGAATCTGCGGCCCTAGGCCTCTTTCCCCCCGTGCGACGCAGCTCGCGCCTCGTCCTCATGCTCCTCTCCCACCTGGATGCAGCAGCCAGGTACTTCGCCTCGCCAGTTGATGAGACATGCCGGCTACCGGCGAGCGGTGGAGGCCGAAAATAATCAAGACCATCAAGCCGTCAACTCGATGAGCGAACGATCCGGGAAGCTTATTTGGGGTGGCTTGTGATGCTCGGAATCCGATAGGTGTCGCCGTGGATCTGAAAATAGAAGCCGTACTGGTCGCAGACGCGGGCCTGCCGTATATTCGCGGCTTCGTCGTATTTCTTGGCCCGGAGCGAGGGATGCCGGAAGTTGGAAAGTAGAAAACCGAGTTGTTTGTCGAAGCGTGCCTGAAATGCCGCCGGAAGCTTCCCGTACTGGCGGACGAAACGGTTTGAAAACGCAACTTTCATCCCTCGTGTCCGGTCGTCCGGCGAAGCGCATTGACGGCGGCATCAGCGGTTTCGAACGGACCGATGGAACGGCCCTTCTTGAAGCCTTCGAGACCCTCGGCAATGTCGCGGTCGACAATGCTCTTCGGGGTGAGTATGATTCTCCCGCTCTCCACGGTGGCCTAATGCGCCGCGGCCCCGCCGGCTAGGCGCGGCTGAAGATCGAATCGCTCAGCGTGCCGCTGCTGTCGGCGAAACGTTCCTGCTCGATGCCGAGGGATCGCAGGATGCTCAGGTACATGTTGGACATCCGCGTCTCGTCGTTACGCCAGTAGGTTCCGTGCTGCAGGCCCATGTTGGCGCCGCCCGCGACCAGCGTCGGCAGGTTCCGGGGGTAGTGCGTTGTGCTTGCACCGCTTCCGAACAGCACGATCGTGTTGTCGAGGACGCTACCGTTGCGGTCCTGGTAGCCGGACATCCGATCGAAGAAGTGAGCCAACTGCTGGCTCAGGAACAGGTCGTACTTGGCGAATTGCCACTGCCCGTCCTTGTCGGTCGCATGCGAGAGCTGGTGGTGAGTGCTCGTCAGGCCGAGCTTGAGCGGAAACGTGTCGCTGATGCCCATGCCGTCCTCGCGGTTGAGCATGAAAGACACCGAGCGGGTGATGTCCGCGTCGAACGCCAGCGCGATCAGGTCGAACATCGTCCGGTAGTAGTCGGCGGGCTCTCCCTCCGACGTGGCATCGAGATTCAGATGCGAATAGTCCTGCTTCTTGAGCGGGATGTCGATCCAGCGTTCCGACGCGATCAGCCTCGACTCGACTTCGTTCAGAGAGGTCAGGTACTGGTCCATCCGTTGCCGGTCGGATTTGCCGAGCTGCCGGTCAAGCGAGCGGGCGTTTTTCGACACCGCGTCAACCAGCTTGATTCGGCTTTTTAGCTTGTCGCGTTGCGACTCGAGCGACGCGCGGTCGCCGCGGAACAGCCGGTCGAACACGCGGCGGGGGTTGTTCTCAGCCGGGATCGGCCTGCCTTCCAGGTTGTAGGAAATCGTTCCCGTCCGGGAAAGGAAGCCCGTCCCGGCATCGATCGACAGCACCAGCGACGGCTGCCGGCAGTATTGTTTGGTGTGCAGGGCGACGACCTGGTCGAGCGCGACCGTGTTGTAGGTTCCCGGTTTCGGGTTGTGCAGAGGAGCTCCCGTGAGCCACATGTCGGAGCAGGTGTGCGGGTCCGCCTTCGGACCGCTGGGGTGATACAGCCCGCCCATGAAGCTGAGCTGCTTGCGGAAGGGGCTCAGCGGTTCGGTGGACCGCCCGAAAACGAACTCCCCTTCGCGCTCGGCGGTGGGAAACCAACTCCATTCATCGAGGCCGTTCTCCGCTTTCGGCAGCGACATGCCGTTCGCCGTGTACAGCGCGCAGAAACGGCACGGCGGCGGCTCGATCACCTCGGCGCCCATGGCGTCGAGCACCGGCAGCGCCAGCGCGGCGCCTCCCGCCCCCTGCAGGAAAGCACGCCGGTCGATCTTCCATGAGTTGCTCATCGGTTTCTCCGCTGTCAGCGTTTGCTCGCTTCTATTTCTCGAGGAAAAGCTTGTTGCTGACGACATACCGGATCATGTCCTGCATCCGGTAGCCGTCCGGCCTCAGCTTTGCTCCGTCCTGCTTGAGATAGTTTAGCTCATTGTACGAGAGGCTTCGACCGTTCGCGTAGGTCGCGAGATGCTTCAGGACGCTGAACGCCACCTGGTCGATCCGGTCCTGGCTGAGATACCGCTTCAGATCGTTCACGCCCGTTACTTCCGTGCCGTCGGGCAGGGTGGACCGCGCGTCCACGCTCGACGCCTTAAGCCGCCCGCCCGCGTCGAGCTCTTCGAACGGCACTCCCCAGGGATCGATCTTGGCATGGCACTGGGCGCAACCGGGCTGGTCCCGATGCCGGGCGAGCCGCTCGCGCAGCGGCAACCCCTCGGTGTCCTCGGCCAGGTCCGGGATATTGGGAGGCGGAGGGTCGGGCGGCTCGGCGATGATCTTCCTCGCCAGCCACGCCCCGCGCTTGACGGGGTTCGATTCGCGGCCGTCCGACAGTCCCGCCATGATCGCCGCTTGCGTCAGCACGCCGCCGAGTTCGATACGGCGATGGCGGATGGGGACGAACTCGAACCCGCTGTCGGTCTGGCCGCCCAGGCCGTAGTAGCCGGCGACAACCTCGTTCGCCATCAGGATGTCGGAATCGACCAGGTGGCGCACCGGCAGGTTGTTCCGAAACAGGTATTCAATGAATTCGGCCGGCTCCTTCCTTAACTGCGCCCGCGTGTCGCGCGTGAGCTTCGGGAACATCTCGCTGTCCGGCTCGAGCACATCGAACTTGTCCAGGCTGAGCCACTGGGAGACGAACTCCCGGACAAATCGGGAGAATCGCGCATCCCGTATCATCCGATCGGCCTCGCCATCCAGCCGGTTCCGGAGCTTGCCGCCGGCGGCAAGCTCCATCGTCGTGAGGTCCGGAGGGCCGTTCCACAGAAAATAGGCGAGCTTCGAGGCCAGCTCGAGGTCTTCGATCGGCTCCGGTTCCGGCGTGGCGCTCCTCTCGACCAGAAACAGGAATTGCGGCGATGTCAGCACAACCTGCAACGAGTCCGCGATGCTCCCGCGGAAACCACGTCCGGCGTCGAGCGATTGCCTGAACACCGCCATGAGAGTCGCTTTTTCGGAGGCCGTGACCGGGCGGCGGTAGGCCCTCGTAGCGAAAGCGCTCAGGATCTCCCGCGCGTAGCCCGTAGAGTCGGCCTTGCGGTCCGAGTCGATGAAGATGCTCCGATGCGGCCGGGGCGGCCAGTTTTTGTACAGCGGCCCTTCGAACTCCACCGACCGGACAATCAGGCGCGGCATGTCGCGGCCGTCGGTGTATTCGCTGCGAACCGCGATCTCGCGAATGCCCGCTAGATAATTGACGTTGTCCTTCTCGACGTCGGGGCTGGGATAGTCGCGGATGGCGCCCTCGAACACGTAGCGCGCGAGCTCGCCGCTGCGAACCGTTTGCGGGGCGCCGACCGGAGCGAAGGTGCTGCCGCAGTCTCGGCGCAGCCCCAGGTGCACGCCGAGCCGCGGAAAGCGCTTCTCGAAGGCCACGAAGCGCCGTGAGAGTTCGAGGTCATCGGAAAGCGGAGTCAGCACGATCCGGCTCAAGCCCTTCACGCCGGTGTGCGTGGTTTCGACCTTCAGCGACCCCGCGCCCAGCCTCACGGCGAGGAATGCCGGTTGCTCCAGCTTGGCCGAGTATTCCCGCTCAGCCAATTTCAGCGTCACCTCTTGAGGCTCCTCAGGGGGAGGTTCGGCAAGCTCCCGCCCGGGTTCCACCAGTGCTTGCAACTCGGATTCATCCAGGGCCCGCCGGTACAAACGCACTTCGTCCAGTTCGCCGTGGAAATGATTTCCACCCGGGAGTTGCCCGAGATGGAGATCCATGCCCGGGTTGTCCAGGTTCTCGGGGCCGACCGTTCCGCTGGCAACTAGATAGCCGTTGACGTAGAGCCTTGTTTGCTCCTCCCCACGCTTCACGACAGCCGCGACATGCTGCCAGGCATCTTTGCGAATCACGCCCTTCGGAGAGGTCACGCTGCCGTTGGATTCCTTGTCGGGGCGAGTCGTCTCGATCCGAAATGCCCCTTGTCCGCCAATGGTTTCCAGGTACCAGCCATGCGTCCACTGGCGGGCTCCGAGTGCGACGATACCGGCCCCCCGGAGCTGTCTCGGGTGGAGCCAGGCCGCAACCGTGAAGTCGCCTTCGCCCACGTCCATCGCTTCGCTGCGGGGGATCACCGCCGTGTCTCCATCCCCGTCGAGCGATACGGCCTTTCCGAATGGGGAATCGACGTATCGGGCGTCGCCTTCCAAGCGGCAGTGCTCGCCGCCGTCGCCCGGCCACGGCCCGGCTAGCCCCTCGGTGAGTCGCGATGGGGCGGCGGGACGCGGCGGACTGCGCCGCTCCGCTTCGTAGAGGTCGACCTGGAAGAGGCCGCCCTTGTCGATCGTCACGGTTTGCGGCCTGCCTGGGTCGCGAATCACGAGGGCCGCCGGGGAGCCGGGATCGCGGGCCGGTTCGCCGGGGTCGAGCAGAAGCCCGTCGTCGTACCTGGCGGCCGTGACGGTCACGCGATAGCGTCCGTAGTCGGGAAGCTCCCGCACCGAGATCTTGAAATTCGCCTTCGGCCCGTAGGTGCCCTCGCTTTGGAAGATCTCGTCGGTGGGTTTCGCGGGCCGCAACAGCAGACCCTCGGGCACGGTGCTGTACGGGCTTCCCTTTGGATATCCGCGGCTGCCGCGCATGCCCGCGAACACCGCGTGATAGATGCTGTCGAAGTCCCTCCAGCCGCGAACCGTGTCGTTCCCCTGGTAGCCTTCGATGAAGCGGTACCTGGTCCGCATGCGGAACGGCTCGAAAGCGAACGGCTTGCTCGGCGTGAGCTGGGTCACGACGTAGTCTTCGATGTTCAGCAGGTGGCTGTTCGCTCCCAGAATGAGCTTGCCGGGGAGAGGGTCGGGATTGATCGACCTGCCCAGGTCGACGCGGAAGTTCTGGATCGAAGGCTTCGAGTCGGGGTCTACGATCGATCGGCTCAACGCATCCGCGGCGATCTCGAGGTACGCCTCCATCTGCAACGGCGAAAAATCCAGTGTCTCCGCGCTGTTCACGAAGCCATCCTCGGAGACGGCGTCGGGAGGGAGCGTGTCCGTCACGTCATCGTCCAGCAGCAGCAGCTCGCGCAGGGTATTGCGGTATTGCGGCACCGTAAGGCGCCGCGCGTTGCCGTTCTTTGGCGTTGGACGCGAGCGAGCAACATCCAGCGCCCCGATGATCCAGTCCAGCGCCGCCTGCCGTTCGGGGCCGTCTGGTTGCCGCGCGCCCTCGGGCGGCATGACCTTGTTGCCGATCTGCTTTCGAATCAGCTCCCACAAACGGAGGCGCCGCTCCTCGAACGATCCGTCAAGCTGGTCGAGCCGGACTCCCGAGACAGCGGTGTCGGTGTTGTGGCACAGGTAGCAGTTCTTCTTCAAGAACGGCTCCATGTGCTGTTCGAACGAAGTCTTGAGCGCGCTTGGACTGGCCTCCGCCGCCCGGACCGGCTCGGCTCGAAACGCCCACGCGATCACCCACGCCAGCGCGGCGGCGAAAGCACAACCGACCCGCAGTCGGGTCCAGCGGTTCATCGGGGTCATGTCGAGTTGCGCGCACGGCGGAAGCGCCGCCGGCCGGCAGCCACCCGGCTTTCCTCGCTGCGCTAACGCTATGGTAAGCGAATTCATGAAGGCCGTGATTCGTGTCTCCTGACGCTTGGCGCGGGCGGATGCTCTGCGTGGTTGCCTGAACTTGCCGGGCTCTAATGACTGCGATCGTCTCGCTGATTGACAGTGCGGCAGAGAGCCGTCATTCTTTTAGACCATGAGAAGGTTCACTCGACGCGACGCGCTGCGGGCATTGGCTTCCATCAGCGGACTGGCGTCCGTGAGGGCGGCGCTGGGGCAGGCCCTGGCGGCGACACCGGCTTCGGGATCGGCGCAACGCATCACCCGTTACGAAATCGTCCCGGTGCGGGTGCCGATGCACGAGCGGATTCATGACGTGTTCGCGGCGGCCTATCGGAAGCAGGGCATCTTCCGCGACTACTACGATTCGACGTTGGTGAAGCTCTATACCGACGAAGGGTTGGAGGGCGTAGGCGACGCTTTGCTGAACGTCGAGGATTCCTTGGGCAGCGTGCCCCGTGCGGAGGCGGTCTGCAAACGGCTCGTGGGGCGTTCGCCTTGGGAGTTCCTGTTGGATGACAGCCTGGGCGGCGTGCTGATGGCGGTGTACGACCTGCTCGGCCAAGCGGCGGGCCTGCCCGTCTCGCGGCTCTTCGGGACCAGTCCCAGGAAGCGCATCGTTCAGACCTGGTGGAGCCAATGCTTGCCTCCGGACGTGATGGCCTCGGAGGCGAAGCTGGGCGCGGATCTGGGGTACCGGGTTCACAAGGTGAAGGTGCGGCCGTTCGAGGACCCGATCGAGCAGGCCGAAGCGATCACCGCGGTCGTCCCCCCGGACTTCAGCATCTGGGCGGATGCGAACTGGACTCTGGGGTCGGTGGGCCGCGCCGTCGAGATGACGAACCGGCTGAACACTTTCCAGCAGTACTTCGCGATCGAGTCGCCTTGTCACCGGGCGAGCATCGAACATTACCGGCAGATCAAGGGGCGCCTGCCCATGAAAGTCGCCGAGCATTTGCCCTCAGACCCGATGCCCTTCATCCGCGAGGGCCTGCTGGACGCTCTTGTCGTGGGCGGCCCGATCGGCAGGACGACGATGAAGCGCGCCTTGACGGCGGAGGTGACCGGCGTCCCGCTCTGGATCGAGCACAGCATCATCACCGGCGTCGCTCAGGTGTTCCAGGCGCATCAGACCGCGGCTTTTCCGGGGATCGAATACGCGATCAGCATCACCCACGTGATCCAGGACGACTTGATGCGCGAGCCCTTCGAGATGCAGGACGGCCGCTACGAAGTCCCGACGAAGGCGGGCCTAGGCGTGCACTTCGACGACGACGCCGTGGAAAGATACCGCCGCGGATAGAAAAAAGCCGTGATTCGTGTCTCGGCCTGACGGCCTTATCACACACTTCGCGTCGCCACGCGGGTAGAGCGGCTGGCGGGTGTCCGAGAAAGACCAGCTAGTTCTTCTCCGGAAGCAGCCTTTCCAACTGGTTGACCTTCGACTGAATCTCTTTGATGGGGGGCTCTGCAAGGAGATCCTCTGGCATGGTTCCACCCAGGTCTTTGATCGTGGCCCGGACAGTTTTGCCTACGTCGTGATGGGTCTGCTGAGCCTTGGTGGTCGCCTTGAACTTGTTCCCGCTCCAGCTTGTCTTTGGCCTGTGTTGCCCTGAAGTAGTTTGCAGCGAGTTCGCTGCTGCCCATACGGTCGAGAACATTCTCTCGCAGGCCCAAGCCCTTCGTCTGCTTGATCTCGCTCATAGTGAGACCGCCGTAGAGCCCCTTGTAGCCTGCGCTCTGGAAGGCAGGGAACTTCTTAACACCAGAATCTTTCGCTGCCCCGGCAAGCTCTTTGTTTGCTTCGGTCATGCGACCTCGAAGTTCGAGTCTCTGGCGCGCGCCTTCCAGCTCTTGTCTCAACTCCTGTTTACGAGTTTGAACGGCGAAGTAGGTTTGAGCATGGGCAACTTCTGGCTTGGAGGTGTCGCCATTCATGGCGATCAAATAGCATGCATACCGCGTTAGCGCCCAGTCTGCCCTCTCACGCTTAGCACCGCTTCCGATATCGACCATTTTCATGACGGCATGGAAATGGTTCAACGGGGGCTGCCCGGAGTTCTCACATGCGGTTACTGCTCTCTGGACGGTCGCATCGAAGTTTTCCCAGGACTTGTAGTTCAGGAAACGGACTACATCGCGCCCCCACCAGAATTCAGTGCCCTTCGGGGAGAGCTGCTTGACGCTTTCAAGATCTTCGACAAACTTTTGATAATTAGGCACTTGCTGACCACCTGCGACTTCACGGCAGGGCGGGCCTGAACGGCTTCGCCTATCGCTATGGAAGTTATTCTAGCAGTCATATTGCGCAAGTGCTTCTCGGTGCTCTTGCATCAACTTGCTTCAGTTACATCAAGATGCTATTCTTGGGAGAACAGGAGACGAAAGTGAGTGCGCGATCAGAGTTGGAAAAGAAGATCGAGAGAAAGCGCCGCGAGCTAGCCGATCTCAGGGCTAAGGAGCGGGAGGCGGAGATCTATATTACAGCCCTCGAAGACGCGCTTAAGGTCCTGCCGCGTGACGGGGTCAATACTGGCGGCGCCGACGCAGTGCTTCGCCCAAGTGGCAACGCGGCCCTGGCCAGAGCCGCGATCCTCAAGCGTGGTGAAGCCCTGCACATTGACGACCTCTTGGGGGTGATGGGCAAAGAAGTCTCCCGTCAGAACCGGCTCAGTGTCAGCGGTGCATTGGCGGCCTATGTTCGCAAAAACGAGATATTCACTCGGCCTGCCCCCAACACGTTCGGGCTGGTCGAGCTTGAATCGATGGGGATCTCAGAAGAGGATGTCCCATTTTAGTTTCCGCTAAGCACGCGGGCTATCAGAACGCTGTCGCTCATTTCAACGTGGCCACGGTGCTTGAAGGGCAAGGACAAGAGGAAGCGCTGCACCATTACCGACAAGAGACCCAGGGCGCTGTTGCGCGGGCGGAACAATTGGCTCGGGAGGCGACTACGCGGCTCCAGACTCACAGCTAGCCTCAAAGCTGTGAGTCGGAAAGGCCGTGATTCGTGTGCTTTCCTGTCGTGTGATCGACATCAATCAGCTTGTTAAGTGCGTAATGACGAAAGAAACAGGACGGCGTTGACGATTCCGAACCGTAGGGAACTTCTTCAGTCGCTGGGAACGGGCGGCGTGGCGGCTTCGGCGGCCGGACTGCTGACGGCGGCCCCGCGGGATGCCGCGTCCATCCGGATCAGCGGCTACGAGGTCGTTCCGCTGCGGGTGCCGATGGATATCCGCGTCCGTGAGGCGTGGCAGCGCAGTTGGTTTCTCCAGAACCGCTTCCAGACGCACCACGAGCCCGTCCTCGTCAAGCTGAAGACGGATTCGGGGCTCGTCGGCATCGGCGACTCGATGCTGAGCCCGGCGGGGACGAAGGCCCTCGCCGGCAAGATGGTCGGGCGCTCACCCTGGGAATATCTGTTCGTCGACTCGATTCGGGGCCTGCTGGTTCCGGTGTGCGACATTGTCGGGCAGGCGCTGGAGCTGCCGGTATCCCGGCTGTTCGCGGGCAACCCGAAGAAGCGGATCATCCAGACCTGGTGGAGCCAGTGCTTCAAGCCCGAGCTGATGGCCTCGGAAGCGAAACTTGCGGAGAGCCGCGGCTATAGGGTCCACAAGGTCAAAGCTCGCCCGTGGGAAGATCCGATCGAGCAGGCGGAGGCGATTTGCGGCGCCGTCTCGAATGACTTCCGCGTCTGGGTGGACGCCAACGCCTGGTGGGGATCGGTGGGGCGGACGCTCCACATTACGGAGCGTTTGAAGAAGCTGCACAACTACTTCGCCATCGAGTCGCCGATCCGCCGCGAGCTGCTGGAGGGGTACCGCCAACTGAAGGGGAAGGTGGGGCTCGACGTGACGGAGCACATGCCTCCAGACCCGATGCCCTATATTCGCGAAGGTTTGCTGGACGCGATCGTCGTCGGTTTCCCGATGGGACGGACGCTGGTGCAGCGCGCGCTGATGGCCGAGGTGACCGGGATTCCCCTTTGGGTCGAGCACAGCACGCGTTGCGGCATCAATCAGGTTTTCCAGGCGCATCAAGCCGCGGCGTTCCCGGGCATCGAGTACACCATCAGCGTCACGCACATGCTCGAGGATGACTTCGTCGCCGAACCCTTCGAGATGCGGGAAGGCTTCTACGAGGTGCCGGCCAAACCCGGCCTCGGCATCACGCTGGACGAGGATGCGGTCGAAAAATACCGTATTTCATAAAAAGCCGTTCGAGACTTGACTAGGTCCTGTTAACACTAACGCAAGGCCTCGACAATCAGAGCGAAGTGAAGGAAAGCGAGGAACATCACATCGAGTTTATCGAACCGCGAGAAGATGCGCCGGAAGCCCTTGAGCCGACGGAAGAGCCGCTCGACTTC